>NZ_JBHSQN010000001.1:471355-575702 GCF_042658545.1 Nocardia lasii | reverse complement strand
CGTATCGGCGATCACCGCGCGGCGGCGGCCGAAGCCCGGCATCGGTGCCCGATCGGCCGGAGTTTCGCGCGTCCGGGGCAGTGTCGACGCGGCTACTATTCTCGAGCAGTTGATCGAGTGGTTTCCGCTAGTTGTGTAGACACAGCAGGAGGCAGCGCTGATGACGGGCTCCGCGACGAAAGCCGCGACGACGACGAAATATATGTCCTGGATCACCTTGGCGCTGATGACCACGAGCTCGGTGGCCAGTCTTCGATCAGCACCGGCGATGGCCGTGTACGGATTGGCCTGCGTATTCCTCTACATCATTCCCGCGATTCTGTTCCTGATGCCGACCTCGCTGGTCGCCGCGGAACTCGCCTCGGGCTGGGAAGGCGGCGTGTACAAATGGGTCAGTGACGGCCTGAGCAAACCGCTGGGATTTCTCGCGGTGTGGTGCCAATTCGCCATGACCATTTTCTACTATCCGAGCCTGTTGGCTTATGTGGCAAGCACTTTCGCCTATATCATTCATCCCTCGCTGGCCTCCAACGGCGTGTATGTGGCGATCGTGATCATCACGATCTACTGGGCCGGGGTCTATGTGTCCTCGCAGGGCACCAAGACCGTGGCCGGGTTGTCGAGTTGGAGCCTGGTGATCGGCACCCTCATCCCCGGCGCCGTGCTGGTGATCCTCGGCCTGGTCTTCCTCGGCCAGGGCAACCACTCGGCCGCGCCGATGGACGCCGACCACCTGCTGCCCGCCTGGGCCGGCCTGGCCAGCCTGGTGCTGATCGTGAACAACTTCCTGTCCTACGCGGGCATGGAGATGAACGCGGTGCACGTCTCCTCGTTGCGAAATCCGGGCAAGGAATATCCGAAGGCGATGTTCCTCGCGGTCGGACTGGTCCTGGTGATCTTCATTCTGCCCGCGCTCGCGATCAGCTGGGTGGTCCCGGCGGCGAGTTTGAGTCTCACCGCCGGCGTGATGCAGGCTTTCGACGCGTTCTTCCACCATTTCAGCGTCGGATTCCTGACCCCGATCATCGGATTCGCCTTGGTGGCAGCGGCTTTGGGCGGCATGCTCACCTGGCTGGCTGGACCGTCGAAGGGTTTGTTGCTGATCGGGCGCAGCGAGGGTTACCTGCCGCCGATTCTGACCAAGCTCAACAAACACGGTGTGCAGCAGAACATGCTGGTGGCCCAGGGCATTTTCACCACCTTCATCGCGCTGCTCTACGCGCTCATTCCCAATGTGTCGAGCGCGTATTGGATTCTGTCGGTGATCACCACCCAGGTGTATCTGATCATGTATGTGCTGATGTTCGCGGCGGCGGCGAAACTGCGCAAGGACAAACCGAACCATCCGCGCGGATATCGGGCCCCTGCCCTGTACGCGCTGTGCGGGCTCGGGGCGCTGTCCTCGATCGCGGCCTTCGCCATCGGGTTCGTGCCGCCCTCGCAATTCGGTAGTGGCAGCCCGGCCGTCTACGTGTTGATCGTCGGCGGCGGAATGGGCGTGGTCGGATTGCTGATTCCCTATCTGTTCTATCGAAATCGCAGGGACAGTTGGAAATTCGTCGTGCCGAAGGAGGAACAGGCATGAGCACCGGAGACGCCCCCGACCACAAGCGGTACTGGATCTACGCCACGGCCGCCGGGCTGCTGGTCATCTTCATGCTGATCGGACTGTTCACCTTCACCGAGATCCGCCGCAGCGACCAGGTCGACGCCAAGGCCCGACAGCTGCACGACAGCCTCGTCGAGGCGGGACTGCCCGCGCCGGACGCGAGCGTGATCGCCAACGCGCTCGGCGAGGACGGTGGTTCGGCCTGCCAGAACCCCGACGATCCGCTGATCAAGGCCAGGTATCAGGCCGCCATCACCAACGGCGCCGCTGGACCGGGACAGCGGCCGGTGATCGCGCCGAATCAGAGTGCGCAGGCGGTGGCGCTGACCATTCAGATCTACTGCCCGGATCGGTTGTCGGCCTATCTCGACCATCTCGACACCCTGAAGCTCGACGACACTACGAATTGAGGCGTGCTCGATGACCACTGATGTCACCGCCCTGCGCGGCAAGGTCTCCGATCTGATGGGACAGGCGAAAAAGGATCTGACCCAACTGGTTTCGTTCAAGTCCGTGGCGAATCCGCGCGAGTTCCCGCCCTCGGGGTGCGCGGAGGCGGCGCACTGGGTGGCCGACGCGTTCACCGCGGTCGGGCTCGAGGTCGGCCTGCACGAGACGCCCGACGGGAGCAAGGCGGTGATCGGGTCCAAGCCCGCGCCGCCGGGAGCGCCGACGGTGCTGCTGTACTGCCACTACGACGTGCAACCGCCCCTCGACGACGCCGCGTGGAAGACGCCGGTGTGGACCCTGACCGACAAGGACGGCCGCTGGTACGGGCGCGGCGCGGCCGACTGCAAGGGCAATATCGTCACCCACCTGACCGCCCTGCGCGCGATCGGACCGGACTTCCCGGTGGGGGTCAAGGTGGTCTCGGAGGGGTCGGAGGAGCAGGGCACGGGCGGGTTGGAGAAGTTCGTCGTCGCCAATCCCGACCTGCTGGCCGCGGACGCGATCCTGGTGGCCGACTGCGGCAACTTCGCCGTCGGCGTGCCGACCTTCACCCAGACCCTGCGCGGACTGGTGAACGTGGTGATCACCGTGAAAACCCTGGACGGACCACGACATTCGGGCATGTTCGGCGGTCCCGCGCCCGACGCGCTCGCCGCGATCATCCACCTGCTGTCCTCGCTGCGAGATGCCAAGGGCAACACCACCATCGACGGTCTCACCGACAATCAGCAGTGGACCGGCGCGCAGTACCCGCCGAAGGACTTCCGCGCCGACGCGGGCGTGCTCGACGGGGTGGACCTGCTCGGCAGCGGCACCGTCTCGGAGATGCTGTGGTCGCGGCCCGCGCTGACCGTGCTCGGCATGGACGTGCCCGCCGTGGTGGGGTCCTCGGCGGCGATCCAGCCCAGCGCCCGCGCCCGGCTCAACCTGCGCATCCCGCCGGGCACCCAACCGAAACCGGCCTATGAGCTGCTGGAAAAGCATCTGCGGGCGCATCTGCCGTGGAACGCGCAGCTCGACATCGAACTCGAGGCGCTCGGCGAGCCGTTCGTCGCCGCCGAACACGGGTCCGCCCGCGACGCGCTGTCGAAGGCCATGGAGACCGCCTACGGGCGCGCGGTCACCACCGAGGGGCAGGGCGGGTCGATTCCGCTGTGCAATGTCTTCCACGACACCTACCCGAAGGCCGAGATCATGCTGATCGGCGTGGAGGAACCCCAGTGTCTGATCCACGCGCCGAACGAGAGCGTGGACCCCAGCGAGATCGAGCACATGGCGCTGGCCGAGGCGTTGTTCCTGACCAGCTACCGGGCGTGAGCACCGTCCGATGAGGAATATTGCCTGGTCACGGTCGTGCGTCGATTCGGCGCTGGCATCGTCGATGCTTGCCGGGGATTTGCCGACGCGGATAGGTTCATCGACGCGGCGCGGGGTGGCATGCGCGAAAGTCGTGGTGGCCGCGTCGGAAGGTGGCTCATGAGCAACGAATGGATTCGCGCGGGCGCCGGTGTCGTGTTCGCGAGCGGGATAGTGGTGGCCGCAACGGTGACCGGCATCGGTTCCGCCGCCGCGCAGACCGGTGGGATCAGTATCCAAGGCGAGGCGCACACCAACTGCTCCTTCACCATCACGCTGACCAACCACACCAATTCGCGCAACTACCAACCTGATTGGTGGTTCGAGGAGGAGAACGACCCGGCGATGGTGAACGCCACCGGAGCCGTCGCGGACATGCCGCCGCCGTGGCGGGCGGTGGGCGGAGTTCCGTGGCCGATCGCCCGCTGGGTCGGTGACCCGCCGCCGCTGACCTCGGGGGTGGCCGAGGGTGTTCCGGTTTTCAACCCACCCGCCGTGGGTTACAACCGCAATGCCCAGCCCGCCGGGGAGGTGACCACGCGGGCCGTCGATCTGCGTGCGGTGACGGACGCGCCTGCGCCCGTGGACAACAAACTGACCCTCTACTACCGGGTCAAGACCGGTCCGGTCACCGCGGACCGGCTACCCACCCCGCAAAAACTGGTCGTCGACGGCTGCACCTCCGGCGGTGGCGGCAGCAGCGAGTCCGGCAGCGGCACCGGCAGCAGCGGATCGGGCAGCTTCGGCTCGGTCATCCCCACGCCATGAGCCGCCACCACGCCGCGAGCTAGAACTGGCCCTGGTCCTCGGGTTCGATGACACGGAATTCCGTTCCGGCCGGGGCCATTTCGCTCAGGCGACCGAAGTAGATGCCCTGCGCCGACGGCTCGACGATGCCGAAGTGGATCGGCACGGCGGTGCGCGGGTTGACCGCGCGCAGGTAGTCGACGGTGTCCCAGATCCGCATCCACGGCGCCACCGCCGGGATGGCCAACACGCCCACCGGGACCGGCGGCACCCACAGCGAGTCGCCGGGGTGGACCAGCTGGGCGGGGTCGTTGGCGGTGCCGAGTTGGAAGACGGTGTTGTCGATCACCGGGATCTCCGGGTGGATCACCGCGTGCCTGCCGCCGCCACCGGTGATCTGTAGGTCGCCGATGTCGAGGACCTGACCCGCCGAGACCGGCTCCCAGCCCTCGCTGCGCTGCTGGGCGGTCTGCGGGTCCGACAGCAGGCGGGCGCCGGGGTTGTTCTCGATGAGCGCGCCGATGCGGTTCGGGTCGATGTGGTCGGGGTGCTGGTGGGTCACCGCGATCGCGTCGAGGCCGGTGATGCCCTCGAAGCCGTGCGCGAAGGTGCCGGGATCGAACAGCACCGTCACGCCGTGCAGTTCCACGAGGATGCAGGAATGGCCGAAGTGGGCGATGCGCATACCCGATGCTAGCGCCGCGTCCGGCGGGCCCGGAGGAGGTAGCGGAGCGTGACCACGCAGGGCACGTCCGTGACCCCGGAACGCGGGCATGACGGCCGGGTCAACTAGGATTTCGGCAGTAACCCCCACACCACATGAGGAGCAACGCGTGGCACGAGTCGTGGTCGAGGTCATGCCGAAGGCCGAGATTCTGGACCCCCAGGGGCAGGCCGTCGTCGGCGCGCTCCCGCGACTGGGTTTCGCCGGGATCTCGGATGTGCGGCAGGGCAAGCGATTCGAGTTGGAGGTTGACGACAGCGTGTCCGATGCCGAGCTCGAGCAGATCGCCGAGGCGCTGTTGGCGAACACGGTGATCGAGGACTGGAAGGTCGTTCGGGTCTCATGAGCGCTCGGATCGGCGTTATCACTTTCCCCGGCACGCTCGACGATGTCGATGCCGCCAGGGCGGTCCGGTTGGCCGGCGCCGAGGCCGTGAGCCTGTGGCATGCCGATGCCGATCTCAAGGGTGTCGACGCGGTCGTCGTGCCGGGTGGGTTCTCCTACGGCGACTACCTGCGCTGCGGCGCCATCGCCCGCTTCGCGCCGGTGATGGGCGAGGTCGTGCGGGCCGCCGGGCAGGGCATGCCCGTGCTGGGCATCTGCAACGGCTTCCAGGTGCTGTGCGAGGCCGGGCTGCTGCCGGGCGCGCTCACCCGCAACGAGGGCCTGCACTTCATCTGCCGCGACGAATGGCTCACGGTCGAGTCCACCGACTCCGCGTGGACCTCCCGCTACGAGCCCGGCGCCCAGATCCTGGTGCCGCTGAAGTCGGGCGAGGGTCGTTTCCAGGCCTCCACGCAGGTGCTCGACGAGCTGGAGGGCGAGGGCCGCGTGGTCTTCCGCTACTCCGGCGACAACCCCAACGGCTCCCAGCGCGGCATCGCGGGCATCTCCTCGGCCAACGGCCGCGTCGTCGGCCTGATGCCCCACCCCGAACACGCCACCGAGGCCCTCACCGGCCCCAGCGACGACGGCCTCGGCATCTTCTACTCGGTGCTCGACAGCCTGATCAAGGCCTGATCTCAGCGGTCCGGCAGGCGGCACAGGATGTCGAAGTCGACGCCGTCTGCCATGGCCAGCTGGGCCGGGCCCACCGCCTGATTGCCGCGGAAGCCGCGTCGGGTGGTCGGTCCGTCCAGGGGCAGGCCGTCGGCGAGTTCGGCGGTGATGGTGGGGACGTCGAGGGTGCCTACGGTGGTGGCCAGGGTGTTCAGTAGGTGGATCGCCTCGTAGGTGGAGTTGCTGAAGGTGGTCAGGGCTGGGGCGAATCTGCCCTGGTGGTGGCGGTAGCGGGTGTGGCGGGCTCGGCCTTCGGGGGTGTCGTCGAGGAAGAAGCTCGAGGCCACGTAGAGGTTGGTGTTGGCGGCGGGGCCCGCGCTCAGCAGGACGTTCTCGTCTACGGCGGGGCTCAGGCGGGGCATGACGGCCGGTAGGCCCGTGGCGGCGAACTGGCGGTTGAAGCGGGCGGTGTCGGCGCCGACCATCAGGATCAGGACCGCGTCGGCGAGCAGCAGGGCGGGGTTGTCGAGGAAGTCCTCGAAATCGGTGGTGCCGAGGGGGACGTACTGCTCGACGATGATGTCGTAGGGGTCGGACAGGGAGCGGCGCAGGGCGTGCGCGGTGCGGCGGGGCCAGATGTAGTCGTTGCCGATGATGGCCCAGCGGCGGATACCCAACTCGCGCGTCATCCAGGCCGCCGCCGGAACCGTTTGGTGGTCGGGATGTTCGCCGACCAGCAGGACGCCGGGACGTTCGTCGCCCAGGCCCTCGTGGTCGGTGGCGTAGAGGTAGGGCACTCGCGAATCCACGGCCTCGGCGACCGCCCGGCGCACGGCCGAGGTGTGCCAACCGGTGATCGCGCCGACCATTCCGGTGGCGACCAAGGCCGAGATCTCGGCCGCCACTTCGTGTGGTTCGCGCCCGCCGTCGATGGTGGTGAGTCGAATTTCGCGGCCGAGAATTCCTGTGCCGCTATTGATTTCGTCTACCGCCAGGGAAATCGCGGCGGTACACGACGGTGCGATGATGCCACCGGGGCCCTGCGTGGGCACGATCGAGAGAATGTCGATCGTTTCATCCCGGCTCTGACCGAACATCGGCATTCTGTACTCTATCGCCTAGTGCGAACAGGACTGTTCGAATGAAAGTCTCGGCAGGTTGGAATGCAATCGGTGTCCATCATAAGTGGCTGTTCCACGCTGCACGGTGCGTTACGTTCCGCGGAGCGCACCTGGGTGTGTCGACTCGAATCGGCACTGTCGGAACATAATCTCACGGCCGACCACTGGGCGATCCTGTCGCAACTGTCGACCGAGGACGGGATGACCATGTCGGAACTGGCCGCCCACGCGCGGCTGGCGCCGTCCTCGGCCACCCGGCACGCGGACGCGCTCGCCGAGCGCGGGCTGATCTTCCGGGTCGCCGCGACCGACGATCGTCGCCGGATCCTGATCGGGCTGAGCAGCCTCGGCGCCAAGCTCACCACCAAGATCCGCGCGCAGGAGAAACTCGCCGAAGATCAACTGCGCACGCGCCTTGGCGTACGCCGCTACGGCGAGCTGGTGGCCGCGCTCGCGGTGATCGCCGACCTCGACGACTAGCCGACGGGGATGCCCCCGCGCGGCATCGTGCCTAGGATCGCAGGATGCCGGTTTCTCTGACAGCGGCCACGGCCAGCGGATTGTGCGCCTTCATCGATGCCTCGCCCTCACCGTTCCACGTGTGCGCGACGGTGGCGGCCGAGCTCGACGGCAACGGGTTCACGCCCCTGACCGAGTCCTCGGCCTGGGCTGACGCCGGAGGCAAACACTATGTGGTGCGCGGCGGTTCGCTGATCGCCTGGGCCGACTACGACGCCGCCCCCACCGACCCGTTCCGGGTGGTCGGCGCGCATACCGACAGCCCCAATCTGCGGGTGAAACAGCACCCCGACCTGGCGATGGCCGGCTGGCAGCTGGTCGGGCTCGAACCCTACGGCGGGGCCTGGTTGAACTCGTGGCTCGACCGGGAACTCGGCCTGTCCGGGCGGTTGAGCGTGCGCGAGGGCGCGCGGATGCGCGATGTGCTGGTGCGCATCGACGAACCGATCCTGCGGGTGCCGCAGTTGGCGATCCACCTGTCCGAGGAGCGGCGCGGGGTGACGTTGGACCCACAGCGGCACGTGAACGCGATCTGGGGGATCGGTGAGGCGCCGGTGTCGTTCCTCGACTTCGTGGCCGACCGGGCCGGGGTCGACGGGGGCGCGGTGCTCGGCTGGGAGCTCATGACCCACGACCTCGCCCCGAGCACGCTGGTGGGGCGCGACCGCGATCTGGTGAGCGCGCCACGACTCGACAATCAGGGCACCTGCTACGCCGGGCTCCAGGCGTTTCTGGCCGCCGCCGACGAGCCGGGTGCGGCGACGGCGGTGCTGGTGATGTTCGACCACGAGGAGGTCGGCAGCCAGTCCGATCGCGGGGCGCAGTCGGATCTGCTGCCCGCCGTGCTCGAGCGGATCGTGCTGGCCCGCGGTGGTGGGCGCGCGGATTACCTTGCGGCGCTTGCCGGTTCGGTGGTCGCCTCGGGCGATATGGCCCACGCGACGCACCCGAACTATCCGGAGCGGCACGAGCCCGCGCACCGCATCGAGGTCGGCGGTGGGCCGGTGCTCAAGGTGAACCAGAACCTGCGCTACGCCACCGACGCGGCCGGGGCGGGAGCGTTCGCGCTGGCGTGCGCGCAGGCCGGGGTGCCGCTACAGCGCTACGTGCATCGGGCGGATCTGCCGTGCGGGTCGACCATCGGACCGATGACGGCGGCCCGCACCGGGATCTCGACCGTGGATGTCGGGGCGCCCCAGCTGGCGATGCACTCGTGTCGCGAACTGATGGGCGCGGCCGACGTCCCCGCCTACGCCTCGGCGCTGGCGGCCTTCCTGACCCCGGAGTCCGACGACTGACGATCGGGGCGTCACGATCGTCGGACGCCACGTGTCGCGCACCGATGGACGCCGCCTACGCCTCGGTGCCGGCGGCCTTCCTGACCCCGGAAGACCTCGACGGAGTCGTCCGCACGGTCCGTGCACCGGGCGGCCGCCGACGGTTCGGTCGAGGTCGCACCGCCCGGTCATGCGCGAGCGCTCAGGTCCGTGCATCGGTTGGCGTCGCCACTTCGGCCGGGGCCGGCTGCGGTCGCGCCCGGCCCGCTCAGTGCGCGACGAGACCCTTCGCGTCGGCGGACTTGCGGGTCGGACGGTAGGTGATCGCCGCGTAGGTGATCACCGCGAAGGTGGACCACACGTAGCTCGAGCCGATGATCTGCTGCCACCACGTCCAGTCGAGTTCCTGGCCGTCGGAGTGGGGGAGCAGCCACTGCGGGCCGATGATGAACATCAGCGTGAACCCGGCGACGAGGGCGGTGAACGCGGGCGAGCGGCGGCGGTCGGCCAGTGCCACGGCCACGACCAGCGCGGGCGCCACCCAGACCCAGTGGTGCGACCACGACACCGGCGAGACCAGCAGCACCGCGGCGGCGTTCACCAGCAGCGCGGCCACCTCGTTGCCCGCGTTGATCAGGCGGTACATCCACACCGCCGCCAGCGCGACCGTGAGCACCGACAGGCCGATCCACAGCCCGGTCGCCAGCGATTCGTCCATGCCGAGCCGGAACAGCGTGCCCTTGATCGACTGGTTGCCCGCGAAGTACGGGGTGCCGATGCGGCCGGTGTCGGACACGGTGTGGAACCAGTATTCGACCGAGTCACGCGGGAACAGCAGGAAGCCGACCCCCACCGCGCCCGCCGCCGAGGCGACCATGGTGGCCGCGGCCTTCCAGTCGCGGCGCAGCAGGAAGTACAGCAGGTACCCGGCCGGGATCAGCTTGATCGACACCGTGATCCCGATCAGCATCCCGCGCGGCAGCAGCGGCTTGCGCGCGAGGATGTCGATCGCGACCGCGGCCATCAGCACCAGGTTGATCTGGCCGAAGTTGAAGGTCTGGCGCACCGGTTCGAGGAACTGGGCCAGGCCGAGGCCGGCGATCACCACGGTGAGCACGGTGATGCGGTCGAACTCGGGGCGCACCCGGATCAGCACCAACCACAGCACGATGCCGAGACTGGCCAGCGAGGTCGCCAGCACCACGACCTCGGCCACCACCAGCGGCATCAGGGCCAGCGGGACGAAGAACATCGCGGCCAGCGGCGGGTAGGTGAAGGGCAGGCCGAGGCCGTAGACGGGCGGCATCGGCCCGTACAGGTCACCGCCGTCGAGCCAGACGCGGGCGCCGTTGCGGTAGACCTGCAGGTCGATGAACCCGTGCCACCAGTGCGCGAGCAGCGCGACAGCGGCCGAGATCACGAACAATCCGATGGCGACGGTCAGTCGACGCCGCTCGCGGTCCGGCTCGGTCTGTGCGGGAGCAGGCTCGACCTGCTCGGTAACCCCCGGACTTTCGTTCACGGCGTCAGAATAACGGGTGCTCATTCGGTCGAACGGCCAGTGTGAAATACCGGGGGATCCGCACCGCCCCCGGTCGAGGGCACTCCGGGGGTCGGAGGTCGTGGTCGCAACCATTAGACTCTGCGATTAAGTTCCCCCGGCCGAAAGGACCCTGGTCTCCCGTGACACTGCAGGTCGACACCGTCGCCACCGCCGCAGCCACCCCGGATGCTCCGCAGCCGTACAAGGAACTCGGTCTCAAAGACGACGAGTACGCCCGCATCAAGGAGATTCTGGGCCGCCGGCCCACCGACGCCGAGCTGGCGATGTACTCGGTGATGTGGAGCGAGCACTGCTCCTACAAGTCCTCCAAGGTGCACCTTCGCTACTTCGGTGAAACCACCACCGACGAGATGAAGGCCTCCATGCTGGCCGGCATCGGCGAGAACGCCGGTGTGGTCGACATCGGCGACGGCTGGGCCGTCACCTTCAAGGTCGAATCGCACAACCACCCGTCCTACGTCGAGCCCTACCAGGGTGCGGCCACCGGCGTCGGCGGCATCGTGCGCGACATCATGGCGATGGGCGCGCGCCCGATCGCGGTCATGGACCAGCTGCGTTTCGGCGCCGCTGATGCCCCCGATACCCGTCGCGTGGTCGACGGTGTGGTGCGCGGCGTCGGCGGCTACGGCAACTCGCTGGGCCTGCCCAATGTCGGCGGCGAGACCGTGTTCGACGCCTCCTACCAGGGCAACCCGCTGGTGAACGCGCTGTGCGCGGGCGCGATGCGCGTGGAAGACCTGCACCTGGCCTTCGCCTCCGGCGCGGGCAACAAGATCATCCTGTTCGGCGCGCGCACCGGCCTCGACGGCATCGGCGGCGTGTCCGTGCTGGCCTCGGACTCCTTCTCCGGTGACGAGTCGGGCTCCGGGCGCAAGAAGCTGCCCGCCGTGCAGGTGGGCGACCCGTTCACCGAGAAGGTGCTCATCGAGTGCTGTCTCGACCTGTACGCGGCCGGTCTCGTCGTCGGCATCCAGGACCTCGGCGGCGCCGGACTGTCCTGTGCCACATCCGAACTCGCCGCGGCCGGTGACGGCGGCATGCACATCGACCTGACCAAGGTCCCGCTGCGCGCCAAGCACATGACCCCCGCCGAGATCCTGTCGAGCGAGTCGCAGGAGCGCATGTGCGCGGTCGTCACCCCCGAGAACGTGGACGCGTTCATGGCCGTGTGCAAGAAGCACGACGTGCTGGCCACCGTCATCGGTGAGGTCACCGACGGCGACCACCTCGTCATCACCTGGCACGGCGAGACCGTGGTGGACGTGCCGCCGCGCACCGTCGCCCACGACGGCCCGGTCTACGAGCGCCCCGTGCAGCGCCCGGACTGGCAGGACGCGCTGATCGCCGACACCACCGCCGCGCTGACCCGCCCGAAGACCGGCGACGAACTGCGCGAGACCCTGCTCACGATGATCGCCAGCCCGGCGCTGTGCAGCCGCAAGTGGATCACCGAGCAGTACGACCGCTACGTGCGCGGCAACACCGTGCTGGCCGAGCACGCCGACGCCGGCGTGGTCCGCGTCGACGAGGTCACCGGTCGCGGTATCGCCCTGGCCACCGACGCCTCGGGCCGCTACACCAAGCTCGACCCCTACACCGGCGCGCAGCTGGCGCTGGCCGAGGCCTTCCGCAATGTCGCCACCACCGGCGCCACCCCCAAGGCCGTGTCCAACTGCCTCAACTTCGGTTCGCCCGAGGATCCGGGCGTGATGTGGCAGTTCCAGCAGGCCGTGCGCGGTCTCGCGGATGGCTGTGCGGCCCTTGGCATTCCGGTCACCGGCGGCAACGTGAGCTTCTACAACCAGACCGGCAAGGACGCGATCCTGCCGACGCCGGTGGTCGCCGTGCTCGGCGTGATCGACGACGTGCACCGCCGCATCCCCACGGGCCTCGGCCTCGAGCCGGGCGAGTCGCTGATCCTGCTCGGCGACACCCGCGACGAGCTCGACGGCTCGATCTGGTCGCAGGTCACCCACGATCACCTCGGTGGCGTGCCGCCCAAGGTCGACTTCGCCCGCGAGCAGCTGCTCTCGGAGGTGCTCACCTCGGGGTCGCGCGACGGCATGATCTCCGCCGCGCACGACCTGTCCGAGGGCGGGCTGGCCCAGACCGTCGTCGAAGCCGCGCTGGCAGGCGAAACCGGTTGCCGCATCGTGCTTCCCGAGGGCAGCGACCCGTTCGTGCAGCTGTTCTCCGAGTCGGCCGGGCGCGTGCTCGTCGCGGTGCCGCGCTCGGAGGAGACCCGCTTCACCAAGATGTGCGACGCGCGGCAGCTGCCGTGGGTGCGCATCGGCGTGGTCGACCAGGGTTCGGACTCGGTCGAGGTGCAGGGACAGTTCTCGGTGACACTCGCCGAATTGCGCGAGGCGTTCGAGGGCACCCTGCCTAAGCTGTTCGGAGCACATTCCGCGTGAGTTGACCGATGAGGAGTCGAGCTTGACTACAGAGGAAACGAGCTCGGCTGCTCAGCCGGAAGTGCGCGCTCACGGCGCGCACGACAGCGGCGCGCACCGCGACGACACGCATGAGAACCTCTTCGTCAGGGTTGTTCACCTGGTGGAGAGGTTTTTTCATCCCAACTACACCGGTCTGATCGTCGCCACGATGTTCTTCGGGCTGTCGCTGACGCCCTCGCTGCTGCCGCGCGACTGGTTCTTCCAGGGCCTGGTCAGCGGCATCAACGCGACCATCGGCTACGGCCTCGGCTGCCTGCTGGCCTGGGCCTGGCGCAAGTGGGTACTGCCCAAGATCACCTGGCCCGACCAGGTGAAATCCGCGTGGGCCAAGCGGCCGAGTTGGACGCTGGTGGCGCTGCGGGGCGCGATCGTGGTGGTGTGCCTGGTCTTCGCGGTGCTGATGAGCCTGCAGTCCTCGAAGTGGCAGCGCCAGATCACCGATCTGATGGGCATGGAACCGGTCTCCGACGGCGGATACACGCGCACGGTGCTGCTCGGCGCGCTGGTGGTGGGCCTGCTGATCTGGATCTCGCGGCTGGTGGTGCGGGTGGTGCGGGCGGTGACCCGCGCACTCAACCAGTGGGTGCGGATTCCGACGGCGCTGGCCAAACCGCTCGGCGTGATCGTGGTGCTGGTCCTGGCGGTCATGCTGTTCAACGGCGTGCTGGCGAAAGGCTTTTTCGCCGTGGCTAATTCGGCGTTCAGCGCGCGCAACAGCCACACCTCGCCGAACGCGGTGCAACCGACCCTGCCCGAACGGTCCGGCAGCCTCGACTCGCTCGCGAAATGGGACACGCTGGGATCGGAAGGGCGCTGGTTCGTCGCGAACGCGCCCACCGCCCTCGCCATCAGCGAGGTCACCGGCAAGCCCGCGCGCGAACCGATCCGGGTCTACGCGGGGCTGGAATCGGCCGACGGCATCGGCCCGCAAACCGATGTGGCCGTGGCCGAACTCGACCGCACCAAGGCGTGGGAACGCGAAGTGCTGGTGGTGATCAGCACGACCGGCACCGGCTGGGTCGACTCGACCAGCGCCGAATCCATCGAGCTGATGTTCAACGGCGACACCGCGCTGGTGGCGACCCAGTACTCCTATCTGCCCAGCGCGCTGTCGTTCCTGTCCGACCGGGACAAGTCGATGAACATGGGCCGGATGCTGTTCGACAAGGTCTACGACCGCTGGTCCACGCTGCCCGAGGACAACCGGCCCAAGCTGCTGGTCTACGGCGAGAGCCTCGGCTCGCAGGGGTCGGAGGGCGCGTTCTCCGGGCTGGCCGACATCCGCAACCGCACCGACGGGGTGCTGTGGGTGGGCCCGCCCAACTCCAACCGGCTGTGGGGTGAGTTCGTGACCCGGCGCGATCCCGGCACCCCCGAGATCGTCCCGATCTACGCCGACGGGTTCTCGGTGCGCTTCGCCGCGGCGGCCGACCAACTCGGCAAGCCGACCCCGACCTGGAACGATCCGCGCATCGTCTACCTGCAGCACGCCTCGGACCCGGTGGTGTGGTGGTCGCCGGACCTGCTGTTCGGCAGGCCCGACTGGTTGCGTGAACCACGCGGACCCGATGTGTCACCGGCGATGTCGTGGTACCCGATCGTCACGTTCTGGCAGGTCGCGGCGGATCTGCCACGCGCGCAGACGGTTTCGGACGGGCACGGGCACAACTACGGCAACCTGGTGCCCGACGCGTGGGCCGCGGTGGCCCAACCACCTGACTACACACCGGAATTGGCGACCCGGATCAAGGCGTACCTCGAGGAATCCGCGGCCACCGAACGGCAGCTGAAGTGAGGAACCGGGGCAGCGCCGAACCCCTCGATCGGGGCTGCCCCGGTTCGCTCACGACACCGGTTTGAACGGATTGTGTTCGGCGATCAGCTGTTCGATGCGCGCCTCGTCGAGGCGACTGATCACCGACTGGGTCTCCTGCTGGTCGCGCACGACCTTGGCCAGGGTGAAGCAACTGGTCACCAGGAACAGGCCCGACATCGCCAGGAACGCGCGCTGCCAGCCGTCCAACGGCAGGTAGGCGATACCGGCGCCGGTCCCGAACAGACTGACCGCGAAGGCGATCGCGGCCTGGGCCATGTAGGCCGAGGTGTTCTTCGGCTTGGTTGCGTTTGCGCTCATGGTTTCCAGTGTGCTGATCTGCGGCTTCGCGATCGCGCGTACAACTACTCGAGCGGGCTACGTAGTTTGTGAGTCCTAGTTGTGAGCGGGTCCCTGGTCACAAATCCGGTGATTGTCGGTGCCGACGGCCATACTGGGGCGGTGTCCAAGCGCGCCAGCACCTCCGCGACGCTGCGTGCGCGCGGCGCCGTGATCGTGCGGCGGGTGGAGCGGGTCGTCGACCTGAACTACCCCGGCCTGGTGCTGGCCACGCTGTTCTTCGGGCTGTCGGTGACGCCGTCGCTGATGCCGCGCGACTGGCTGTTCCAGGGGCTGATCAGCGGGATCAACGCCGCGATCGGGTACGGGCTCGGGTGTGTGCTCGAGTGGGTGTTCCGGCGGTGGGTGCGCGCGCGGATCCCCATTCCGGGTCCGTCGGATCGGGTGCGCTACGCGATCAAGGCGACCGTGCTGGTGGTGTGCGCGCTGGTCGCGGCGCTGATGCTGGTGCAATCGGCGCGCTGGCAACGCGAGATCACCTCGCTGATGGGCATGGCGGGCACCACCACCCCCGCCTACCTGCGCACCGGGCTGCTCAGCGTGGCCGTCGGGGTGGCGGTGGTGGCGGCCTATCGGACGCTGCGAGTGCTGGTGTTGGTGCTGGCCCGCCAGCTCAACCGGTGGGTGAAGGTGCCGCGCGAGGTCGCGCCCGCGGCCGGGTTGCTGGTGCTGGTGGTGTTCACGGTGACGATCTTCAACGGCGTCGCCTCGCGGGCGTTCTTCGCCGTCGCGAACTCGGCGTTCAGTGTGCGCAACGACCGGACCACCTCGTACGCGGTGCAGCCGGTCGCGCCGGAGCGGTCGGGCAGTCCCGGCTCGCTGGCGGCGTGGGACACGCTGGGGTACGAGGGGCGCTGGTTCGTGGCCAACGGGCCGAGCTCGACCGCCATCACGGCGGTGACGGGAAAGCCCGCGCGCGAACCGATTCGGGCCTATGTGGGGTTGGAGTCGATGAGTCGCGACCAGACCGCGGCGCAGTTGGCGGTGGCGGAGTTGGAGCGCACCAAGGCATTCGACCGCGAGGTCATGGTGGTGGTCACCACCACCGGGACCGGGTGGGTGAACGGGATGGCGGCGGGGGCCGTGGAGTACCTCTACGGCGGCGACACCGCGATCGTGGCCACGCAGTTCTCCTATCTGCCCAGCGTGCTGTCGTTCCTGTCGGACCGGGAGAAGGCGGCCGCGGCGAGTCGGGAGCTGTTCGACGCGGTGTACCAGCGGTGGTCGGCCCAGCCCGCGGGGCACCGGCCGAAGCTGTTCGTCTACGGGGAGAGTCTGGGGTCGCAGGGCTCGGAGGAGGCGTTCGACGGGCTGGCCGATCTGCGCGAGAAGGTCGACGGCGCGCTGTGGGTGGGGCCGCCGAACTCGAATCGGTTGTGGCGGCAGTTCGTCGACCGGCGCGATCCCGGTTCGCCGGAGGTGGCACCGGTGTACGCCGACGGGCTCGTCGTTCGATTCGCCGATGACGCAACGGATTTCGTCGGTACCGAGCCGTGGCGGGAACCGCGCATCGCCTACCTGCAACACCCATCGGACCCGATCGTGTGGTGGTCGGCGGACCTGATCTTCACCCGGCCAGACTGGTTGAGCGAGCCGCGCGGTTCGGATGTGTCGACGCAGATGCGGTGGGCGCCGTTCGTGACGTTCTGGCAGGTCACGGCCGATCTGACGAACGCGCAGGGTGTGGTGGACGGGCACGGGCACCGGTACGGGAGTCTGGTGTTGGACGGGTGGTTGGCGGTGGCGGCGCCGCCGGGGGTCGATCCCGAGACGGTCGAGAGTATTCGCGCGGCGGTGGAATCGGCGGAGATCTACGAGCGGGAGGTCAAGTGAGACGGCTTGTGGCGCTGGTACTTCCGCTGCTGTGGAACAACCGGGTGCTGCCCGCGCTCGACCTTCCGCTGCGTGGGCGGACCGCCGCGAACATCACCTTCGCGGCGGGCTACACGAAGGTGTTCCGAGGTAGTCCGAACTGGTTGTCGCCCAGTGGATTCCGCTGGGGATTCGCGAGCGCTTCGGTGGTGCTCGCCGGTTACGTTGTCGCCCTGTCGATTCCCTCGCTGCGTCGACTCCCGCTGGAAATCGCCGTCCGCGCGCCGGAGACCTCGACCCTCGAATGGATCGCCCTGCACATCCCCGTTGGCACCGTCCTGGCCGAGGAGGCGATCTTCCGCGGTACCCTCGACCCGCTGCTCACCGAAGTACCCGCCGCCCCCGCCCTGAGCGCCCTCGACTTCGGCCTCTGGCACATCCACCCGGCGAAAGCCGCGGGCGACCCGCTCCCACCCACCCTGCTCGCCACCACCCTGGCCGGCCTCGCCTTCTCCGAACTCCGCCGCCGCTCCGACAGCGCCACCGCCCCCGCTCTACTCCACCTCGCCCTCAACGTCGGCGCCGCCCTTGCCCCCACCGCCGCCCGCTGGGTGGCGGGACGTGTCGGGAGCGGTCGGTAGCCTGACGGCCATGGCTGGTCGAAACGCGGTGGACCCCGCACAGGTACGAGCGGCGGTATTGCGCGTGGCGGAATGGCTCACCGACTCCGACGCCACGACCCCCGCTCGCCCCGAGATCGCCGCCGCCGTCCGCGGCACGGCCCGCGCCCTCGCGAGCAGCGCCCCGGGCCATTCGGTCGAGGTCCGCGTCCCCCCGTTCGTGGCGGTGCAGTGCATCGAGGGCCCACGGCATACGCGCGGAAATCCCCCGAACGTCGTCGAAACCGACCCCCGCACCTGGCTGCTCCTGGCCACCGGCCTGCTCGACTTCGAGACGGCCGTCGACTCGGGAAAACTCTCCGCCTCGGGCTCACGCGCGATCGAGGTCGCGGCGTGGCTACCGATCGTGCCGCTGCCGCGCCCCTGATCCGGTCAGTGCAGGTTTCTGCGGTGTAGGCCCTTGTTGTCGTAGTAGCGGGTGACGGACAGGCCGAGGATGACGGCGAAGACTATGCCGATCAGGGCCATGAAGGTGCCTCGGCCCAGGCCCGCGTCGAAGTTGGAGTCGAAGTAGAGGATCGAGCGGACGCCCAGGTAGACCTGGTGCATCGGTTCGAATTCGGCGAGCCAGGTGAGGTACTTGGGGGTGGCTTCGATGGGGACGGTGCCGCCGGAGGAGGGCAGGCCGAGCACGACGAACAGGATCATGTTGATCAGCAGGCCGGGGGTGCCGAAGACGGCGAGCATGGTCAGGCCGGTCCAGCCGCAGGCGATCAGGCACAGCACCGAGAACAGGTACAGGCTCAGGGGATTGCCGATCGGCATGTTCAGCGCGGCCGCGACCAGGATGTAGACCAGCGCGACAACGAGCGACACCACCACCATGATCACCCATTTGACCAGCAGGGTGCCCACGCGGGTGATCTTCAGCGGCTCGTGGTGGATGTAGATCGGACCGAACTCGTTGGGCACGAAACCCAGGTGCGCGTCGGTCATGGTGTGCACGATCATCGCGCCGATCATGCCCGCGAGCAGCAGTAACAGCGCGTAGAAGAACGCGGTGAGACCCTGCCCGGTGCCCTTGGGCAGCGGACGGAACTCCGAGGAGACGATGTCGATGGGCTGCTGCAGGGTCAGCATGGCCGCCCCGGAGACCTCGGGGGCGGGGGCGCCGGGCGGAGTCTGCGCCAGCGTCGCCTTCACCTGATCGGTGAGCTGGATGCCGACCTGCTTGTCGACCTCGGTGAGTGCCTGCTGACCGATCTGCTGGGTGATCTGGGTGCCGAACGCGCCAAGGCGCGGGTTGGTCTGCAGGGTGATCACCGGACGTTCCATCTGACCGGCCACCACCGAACCGGCGCCCAGAATGCCCAGCCGTTTGCTGAAGTCGCCGGGGATGATGATCGCGCCGTAGATGTCGCCGTTGCGCAGCTGCCGCTCGGACTCGGTGATCCCGATGACCCGCAGGTCCACCTTGTCCTTCGGAATGCCCTCGACCAGCGCGTCGGTGACCTGCTTGCCGAAGTCGACCGGGGTGCCCGTGCCGGTGACGTCGCCCACGTCGAGGTTCACCACCGCGATCGGGAACCCGTGCAGGTTGCCCTCGGGATCGGCCACATAGTCCAGGTACATGACCCCGAGCAGGGCGGTGAGAATGGTGAGCACGACGGTCGGGCGCAGGATCATGCGCAGGAATTCGCCCCGCTGCATCTCACGTGTGGCCGATCTCGCTCTGCCGGTGCCAGGTCGAGCGGAATTCCCCGGCTCCGATTCGGCGTTGGAACCCTCCGAAGCGGTCCGACCGGCCTGTTCGTTCGCACTGTCGTCCGTGGTCACAACCGGCACGGTAACAGCAGAAGGCCATGATTCGGCCGCCATCGAGCCGGTGTTCGCCACCGGTATGCGAGCGGACGTTCTCCGAGTTGCCCAGGACCCGTAGACTGACTGGTGCCCCCAGCCCGCCCGAACAGGGAGCAAACGGTGACCGACATCGATCCGACGATCGTGCCAACGTCCACTACCCCCGACGAGATCGAACACGAACCTCGCGAGGAGTGTGGCGTCTTCGGCGTCTGGGCTCCCGACGAGGACGTGGCCAAGCTCACCTACTACGGCCTGTACGCGCTGCAACACCGTGGCCAGGAAGCGGCCGGTATCGCCGTTTCCGACGGTTCGCAGATCCTGGTCTTCAAGGATCTCGGCCTGGTCTCCCAGGTCTTCGACGAGCAGACCCTGGCCGCCATGCCCGGCCATATCGCCGTCGGCCACTGTCGCTACTCCACGACCGGTGGTGTCACCTGGGAGAACGCGCAGCCGATCTTCCGCACCACCTCCGTGGGTTCCGGCCTGGCGCTGGGCCACAACGGCAACCTGGTCAACACCGCCGAATTGGCCGGTCGCGCACGCGAACTCGGCCTGATCGGCGCCGGGGTGATCGACGGTCGCCCGCAGATGACCGGCGCCACCTCCGACTCCGACATCGTCACCGCGCTGCTCGCGCACGCCTCGGCCGACTCGAGCATCGAAGCCGCGGCGATGGAGTTGCTGCCGCAACTGCGCGGCGCGTTCTGCCTCACCTTCATGGACGAGCACACCCTCTACGCCGCGCGTGACCCGCACGGCGTGCGCCCGCTGGTGCTGGGTCGCCTCGATCGCGGGTGGGTGGTCGCCTCCGAGACCGCCGCGCTCGATATCGTCGGCGCCTCGTTCGTCCGCGAGATCGAGCCCGGCGAACTGCTGGCCATCGACTCCGACGGCGTGCGCTCCATGCGCTTCGCCAACCCCGAACCCAAGGGGTGCGTGTTCGAGTACGTGTACCTGGCGCGCCCCGACACCACGATCGCCGGGCGTTCGGTGCACTCCACCCGCGTGGAGATCGGCCGCAAGCTGGCCAAGGAGCATCCGGTCGAGGCCGACCTGGTGATCCCGGTGCCCGAGTCGGGCACGCCGGCCGCGGTCGGCTACGCCCAGGGCTCCGGGATTCCCTACGGCCAGGGTCTGATGAAGAACGCCTATGTGGGCCGCACCTTCATCCAGCCCAGCCAGACGATCCGTCAGCTCGGCATCCGGCTCAAGCTCAACCCGTTGAAGGAAGTGATCCGCGGCAAGCGGCTCATCGTCGTCGACGACTCGATCGTGCGCGGCAACACCCAGCGCGCGCTGATCCGCATGCTGCGTGAGGCCGGGGCGCTCGAGATCCACGTGCGCATCGCCTCGCCGCCGGTGAAGTGGCCCTGCTTCTACGGCATCGACTTCGCCTCGCGCGCGGAGTTGATCGCCAACGGCACCGGCGCCGACGACAGCTACGCCGACATGGTCGAGAACGTGCGTCGCTCGATCGGCGCCGACACCCTCGGTTACGTCTCCACCGAGGGCATGATCGCGGCCACCGAGCAGCCCGCCTCGCGACTGTGCACGGCGTGCTTCACCGGCGACTACCCGATCGAGCTGCCGACCGAGGCCGCCATCGGCAAGAACGTCCTCGAGGGGATGCTCTCGGGCAAGGCCGAGGCGAAGCTGCTGGGCGAGAACGTCAACGTCGACGCGTTGAGCCGCCCGTAGCGCGAGGAATTACCGAAAGGGCCGTCCAGGATAAACCCTGGGCGGCCCTTTTCGCGCGCGGGGTACGTTTTGCTATTTAGTAATATTTGTTCACCACTTTCGTAAATATAGTTCATTACCTGCCTGAAATATTTCGGCTCGTTTGAAACTGGCCGGTAATGGTTCACCTGTACGGTCCCTCGTTATCGCATCCGTGATCCGGATGATGTACGGCGTTCGAGAATGGGACCTGATGGCAAAGAAGACACAGAACACGCGTGCGAAACAAATTGCCGCAGTGGGTATTTCGGCGGCCGTCGCGGCCGCGTTGGCGGGTTGCGGCTCCGGTCGCACCGATGAGGGCGGTTCGGGAGCGGGCCTGGTAGTCGGCACCACCGACAAGATCTTCTCGCTCGACCCGGCCGCGGCCTACGACAACGGGTCGCTGCTGGTGGAGAACCAGATCTATTCCTACCTGCTGAATTTCGCGCCGGGCGACACCACACCCGCACCGGACGCGGCCGAGAAGTGTGCATTCACCGCGCCGACGGTCTACACCTGCACGATCAAGCCGGGCCTGAAATTCGCCAACGGCAACCCGCTGACCGCCAAGAGCGTAAAGTTCTCCTTCGATCGCATGGTCTCGATCAACGACGCCAACGGTCCCGCCTCGCTGCTCGGCAATCTCGACAAGACCGATCTGGTCGACGACCTCACCGTCGCGTTCACGCTCAAGGTCGCCAACGACCAGACCTTCCCGGCGGTGCTGCCCACCCAGGCCGGTCCGATCGTCGACGAGAAGGTGTTCCCGGCCGACCGGGTCGCCACCGACGAGGAAGTCGTCGCCGCCAAGGGCTACTCCGGCCCGTACACGATCGCGAGCTACGACAAGAACAAGCTGGTCGAATACCAGGCCAACGGCGACTACCAGGGCATCCTCGGCACCCCGAAGAACACCAAGGTCTCGACCAAGTACTACGCCACCTCCGACAACCTGAAGCTGGACCTGCAGAAGGGCGCCATCGACGTCGGCTACCGCTCGTTCACGCCCACCGACATCGACTCGCTGCGCGCCGACTCCAAGGTGAAGGTCACCGACGGCCCCGGCGGCGAACTGCGCTACATCGTGTTCAACCTCAACACCATGCCCGGCGAGACCCCCGAGCAGAAGCTGGCCGTGCGCAAGGCGATCGCGTCCTCGGTGGACCGTGAGGCCCTGGCGACCGGTGTGTACAAGGGCACCTTCCAGCCCGCCTACGGCTTCGTGCCCGCCGGAATGGCCGGTGCGGCCGAGCCGCTCAAGGACATCTACGGCGCCAAGCCCGACAAGGCGGCGGCCGCGAAGTTCCTGGCCGACGCCGGCGTCGCCACCCCGGTGACGCTGAACCTGCAGTACAACCCCGACCACTACGGCTCGAGCTCCTCGGAGGAGTACGCCGCGGTGAAGTCCCAGCTCGAGGCCTCGGGTCTGTTCAAGGTGAACCTGCAGTCCACCGAATGGGTCACCTACCAGAAGGAGCGGGCCACCGACGGCTACCCGCTGTACCAGCTCGGCTGGTTCCCGGACTTCCCGGACGCCGACAACTACCTGACGCCGTTCTTCGCGCCGAACAACTTCCTGCAGTCGCACTTCGAGAACCCCGGCATCAGCGCGCAGCTCACCGCCGAGGCCACCGAAGCAGACCCGGCCAAGCGCGTCGAGATCCTGAAGAAGGTCCAGACGGATCTGGCGCAGAACTTCCTGCCGACCCTGCCGCTGCTCTCGGGCAAGCAGGTCGCGGTGTCGACGCCGGGCGTCTCCGGTGTCGATGAGACCCTCGACGGCTCCTTCAAGTTCCGGTTCACGGTTCTGAGCAAGTGAGTGACGTTGCCGCCGCGCCCGGATCACCGGTCCGGGCGCGGCGTTTCGGGTGGATGCGCGGCGGGGGTTCCCGCCAGGTGGCTTTGCTGCGGTACCTGCTGATTCGGCTGCTGCTGATTCTGCCGACCGCGTGGTTGCTGGTGACGGTGGTGTTCTTTCTGATGCGGGTGATCGGTGACCCGATCAGCGCGGCCATGGGTGGTCGGCTGACCCAGGCCCAGATCGAGGAACGCAAGGAGGCGGCCGGGCTCAATCGGCCGATCCTGACGCAATATTGGGAGTATCTGTCCGGGTTCGCCCGCGGTGACTTCGGGCGCACACAGGACAACGAGGCGATCAGCCAGGTGGTCATCACCTACGGCGCCGCCACGTTCGAGCTGGTGTTCTGGGGTCTGCTCGTCGCGTTCGCGGTCGGTGTTCCGCTGGGCAGATACGCCGCGACACATCGGGATTCGCCCTCGGACGCGTTCCTGCGGTTCTCCGCGGTGCTCGCCTACGCGGCGCCGGTGTTCTTCGTCGGCATGCTGCTCAAGTTGATCTTCTCGGTGTGGCTGGGCTGGTTCCCGGTCGGCGGTCGGGCCAGTACGCACGTCGAACTGGCGCTGCACCACGTCTCGCCGAAGACCAACATCCTGATCGTCGACGCGATCCTCTACGGCGAGCCGTCCTATGTGCTCGACGTGCTCCAACACGCGGTACTGCCCGCAGTGGCGCTCGGATTGCTCACCGGCGGCATCTTCCTGCGACTGGTGCGGGTGAACCTCATCCAGACCCTGCGCAGCGATTTCGTCGAGGCGGCACGGGCGCGCGGGTTGTCCGCGCGGGTGGTCACCGGCAGGCACGCGGTGCGCAACGCGCTCATCCCGATCATCACGGTGATGGGCATGTGCATCGCCATGATGCTCGGCGGCGCGGTGCTCACCGAGACCACGTTCGAATGGAAGGGCTTGGGCTATCAGCTCGCCGAGTACCTGCGCGCGCGGGACTTCATCGCGGTGCAGGGCATCGTGGCGTTCATCGCGGTGGTCGTCGCGGTGATGAGCTTCGTCGTCGACGCCATCGTCGCGCTGATCGACCCGAGGGTGAGGTTCTGATGACCACCGCCGTGAAGCGGCGCCTACCCGGCGCCGATCTGCTCTCGAAAACCGGTGGGCTGCAACGGGTCACGCTCATCACCGGGCTGGTGTTGGTCGCGGGATTCGTGCTGGTGGCGGCCTTCGCGCCGCTGCTCGCGCCCTACGGTCTGGCCCAGAACTCCGCTGACGGTGTGGCTTTCGTGCCGCAGCAGGGACCATCGGCCGAACACTGGTTCGGCACCTCGGTGCGCAGCGAGGACGTGTTCTCGCGGGTGCTGTTCGGCGCGCGCACCGCGCTGCTGGTGATCGCGATCTCGGTGACCCTGTCGCTGCTGGTCGGGGTGCCGCTGGGGTTGCTGTCGGGGTACCTGGGGCGCTGGGTCGACCGGACCCTGGTGCTGATCATGGACGCCATCTACGCGTTTCCCTCGTTGCTGCTGGCCATCGTGGTCTCGATCGTCGTCGCCGGCGGCACGTCGAGCAGTCTCGGCGGAATGCTGTCGGCGGCCATCGCGATCACGGTTGTCTATGTGCCGCAGTACTTCCGGGTGGTGCGCAATGCCACCGTGGCGGTCAAGACCGAACCGTACGTGGACGCCGCCCGGGTCACCGGTGCCTCGACCACGCGGATCATGTTCCGCCACATCCTGTCCAACGTGACCGGCTCGCTGCCGGTGATCGTCACCATCAACGCCGCCGACGCCATCCTCACCCTGGCGGCGCTCGGCTTCCTCGGGTTCGGCATCGAGCCGACCCAGGCCGCCGAATGGGGTTACGACCTCAACAAGGCGCTCAACGATGTCTCCAACGGCATCTGGTGGACCTCGATCTTCCCCGGCATCGCGATCGTGCTGGTCGTGCTCGGGATGACGCTGGTCGGCGAGAGCCTCGACGAAACCCTCAACCCGCTGCTGCGCACGCGGCGCGCGGCCACCTCGAAGGAGACCGTCGATGAGTGACAAGACCGCCGCGCTGGCCGTGTCGGGCCTGTCGGTCACCTTCTCGACCGACAGCGGACCGGTGCACGCCGTCCGCGACGTCTCCTACGAGGTGTTCCCCGGCGAGGTGCTCGCCATCGTCGGCGAGTCCGGCTCGGGCAAGTCGGTGAGCTCGCGCACCGCGATCGGCCTGCTGCCGCACTCGGCGTCGGTGCGCGGGCTGGTCACCATCGGCGACCGGCCGGTCACCTCGATGACCGAACGACAGCTCACCGCCCTGCGCGGCGGCGAGGTGTCGATGGTGTTCCAGGAGCCGGCGCGGGCACTGGACCCGCTGTTCACCGTCGGGTTCCAGATCTGCGAAGCCCTGCGCGCGCACAGCGACATGAGCCGAAAAGCGGCCAAGGCCAAGGCCATCGAGCTGCTGCGCTCCGTGGGACTGCCCGATCCGGAACAGCGGGTCGACTACTACCCGCATCAGCTCTCCGGCGGGCAGAAGCAGCGCGTGATGATCGCGATCGCCATCTCGTGCGAGCCGAAGGTGATCATCGCCGACGAGCCGACCACCGCGCTCGACGTGACCGTGCAGGCCGAGATCCTGGAACTGCTGCGGGATCTGCGCGACCGGCTCGGCAGCGCGATCGTGCTGATCACCCACAACATGGGGGTGGTGGCCGACCTGGCCGACCGCGTCGTGGTGATGCGGGCGGGCGAGGTGGTCGAGCAGGCGCCGGTGCACGAGCTGTTCGCCAGCCCGAAGGCCGACTACACCCGGGCCCTGCTCGACGCGGTGCCGCACCTCGGGGCGTCGACCACCACACGGCCGACGATCGACCGGACCGCCGAACCGGTGTTGGACGTGCGGGACCTCGTCGTCACGTTCCCCGGACCGTTCGGGCGGCCCGCGTTCCGTGCGGTCGACGGGGTGAGTTTCCAGATCCGGCCGGGGGAGACCCTCGGCCTGGTCGGCGAGTCGGGGTCGGGCAAGTCGACCATCGGGCGGTGCGTGGCCGCGCTGCAACGGCCCTCGGCCGGGCACGTGCTGATCCGCGGGCAGGACATCGCGGACCTGTCCCAGCGCAAGCTGCGCCCGATCCGGCGGCGGTTCGGGTTCGTGTTCCAGGACCCCGCGGGCTCGCTGAACCCGCGCCTGACCGTCGGCGAGTGCGTGGCCGAACCGCTCGTGGTACACGGCGTCGGCGACAAGGCGAGCATCCGCGCGCGCGTGCGACACCTGCTCGACGACGTCCATCTGCCCGCGGGCACCGAGAACCGCTACCCGCACGAACTGTCGGGCGGACAGCGGCAGCGGGCCAGCCTCGCGCGGGCACTGGTCCTTGACCCGGACCTGCTCGTCGCCGACGAACCGACCAGCGCCCTCGACGTGTCGGTCCAGGCGGCCGTGCTCGAACTGTTCGCCGAACTCCAGGGCGAATGCGGGTGGGCGTGCCTGTTCATCAGCCACGACCTCGCCGTGGTCGACCAACTCGCGGACCGGATCATGGTCCTGCGCCAGGGCGCCTGCGTCGAGGAAGGCGACAACGAACAGATCCTGCGCAACCCGCAGCACGAGTACACCCGCCGTCTGGTCGCCGCCGTCCCGGTGCCCGACCCGGTCGAACAGCGTCGCCGCCGCACCGCCACCCTCGCCACCGCACCGGCGAGGTGAACAACCAGGCCCGACACCCGGTTTCGCGGTCTCGGTCCTGACACCGACTCCACCCTCGACGCACGCGTCGAGGGTGGAGTCCGGGTGTCATCAGGGCATTCCGGCGCGCTGTTAGAGTTACTAGGCATCTATCCGCCGATTCGGTTTGGAGCTTTCCCCCACAATGACTGAACAAAACGCTGGTGCAGGCGCTTCCTACGCTGCGGCGGGCGTGAGCATCGAAGCCGGTGACCGCGCCGTCGAATTGTTCGGACCATTGGCCAGGAAGGCCAGCCGACCCGAGGTGCAGGGCGGCATCGGCGGCTTCGCCGGGCTGTTCGCGCTCAAGGGCGGATACCGGGAACCGCTGCTCGCCGCCTCCACCGACGGCGTCGGCACCAAGATCGCCATCGCCCAGGCACTGGACAAGCACGACACCGTCGGGCTCGACCTGGTCGCCATGGTCGTCGACGACCTGGTGGTCTGTGGCGCCGAGCCGCTGTTCCTGCAGGACTACATCGCCATCGGCAAGGTCATCCCGGAGAAGGTCGCCGAGATCGTCTCCGGCATCGCCGAAGGCTGCATCAAGGCCGGTTGCGCGCTGCTCGGCGGCGAGACCGCCGAACACCCCGGCCTGATGGACCCCGACGACTACGACCTGTCGGCCACCGGCGTCGGCGTGGTCGAGGCCGACGCGGTCCTCGGACCCGACCGGGTGCGTCCCGGCGACGTCGTGATCGCCATGGGCTCCTCGGGCCTGCACTCCAACGGCTACAGCCTCGCGCGCAAGGTGCTGCTCGACATCGACCGCATGTCGCTCACCGGCTACGTCGAGGAATTCGGCCGCACCCTCGGCGAGGAACTGCTCGAGCCGACCCGCATCTACGCCAAGGACTGCCTGGCCCTGATCGCCGAAACCGATGTGCGCACCTTCTCGCACGTCACCGGCGGCGGCCTGGCGGCCAACCTGGCGCGCGTGCTGCCCGCCGGCCTGGTGGCCGAGCTGGACCGCGGCACCTGGAACCCGGCGCCGGTGTTCAAGCTGATCGCCCAGCGCGGTCGCGTGGAGCGCGTCGAGATGGAGAAGACGTTCAACATGGGCGTCGGCATGGTCGCCATCGTGGCGCCCGAGGACGCCGATCGCGCGCTGGCGGTGCTCACCGCCCGCCACATCGACTGCTGGACACTGGGTCAGGTCAAGAAGGCCGCCGACGTCGACGCCGAGCGCGCGGTGCTGCTGGGCGATCACCCCAGGTTCTGATCTCTTTCCACGCACGGAGCCGGGTCGCAGCTGTCTGCGACCCGGCTCACGTGTCTGTGGGGGTTTGCCCGGCCCGGCCGACGGTTACCCCATCGGGAGAGGGTTCGCCCTCTGGGTCGGCTCGGGGCGGTCGGGGCTCACGAGGCGACCAACACGACGAGCGTCCTGTGTGTGCACAGGACGCTCGGACGTGTATTCAGGTATTCGCTGCTACTGCGAGCTTGCCGCCACTGGGTCAGCGGCGCCAGCTGTCGTAGCCGTCGTCCTCGTCGTTCCACCGAGACGACGACTCGTCCGCATCGTGCTCATCGGACAGCACTGCACTACTCCTGGGTTGGGAGTAGGGCGAAGCATCGCTATCCGACAGCTCGCGCTGAAGGCTCGCGAAGTCGGTCGGCGCGGAGCTGTACTTGAGCTCACGTGCGACTTTGGTCTGCTTTGCCTTAGCCCGGCCACGGCCCATGGCTGACCCCCTCGCGTCACTGCGGGGCGGCCTGGGGTTTGTTGGCGGCCCCGTTCGAATTAATACTCTTCCTGACAGACACTTTAGCGTGTGTCAGACCGTCGCGCTCCCAGGAGTGGGTGAAGACCTGTCGAAGCGCCTCGGTTTGCCCCTTCTTCGCCCAGACCGCCCGGTCTCAGAAGACCCCCGGAATCGCCCGAACGACGCCGACTCTGGCGTCGCCGCCGAGCACCGCGGTGGCCGCCAGCGCGGTGTGCTCATCGGTCCACTCGACGCCGAGTTCGCGCAATATCGCCAGCGTCAGCGGCATCCGGGCCCGATCGTGACCGTCTTCGATCTTGTACGCGAAGGCCCGTCCATCGGGCAGCGCGCCCGCGTGGACACCGTCCGCGCCGATCTTGCAGAACAGTCCGGGGGTCGCCGACATGGCCAGAAGATCCGGGCCGCTCGTGCCCGAAATCACTCGCGGATTCGCTCGAACGGCATCGGCGATCCGGCGCGGCGCGGTGCCGGGCTCGGCCGTGGTGAACCCGGCGAAGGCGCGCGCGAGATTGACCAGCGACACGGGCACGATCGGCAGGCCGCAGCCGTCGATGCCCAGATCGGTTTCCGGTTCGCCGGTGACGTCGGCGACGGTGGCCAGGACCGCTTGCTGGAGTGGGTGGTCGAGATCGAGATACCCGGTGGTGGGCCAGTCGTTGATCGCGCAGGTCGCCAGCATCGCCGCGTGTTTGCCCGAACAGTTCATGTACAGCGGACTCCGGCCCGAACCGGTGAGCGCGGCGGCGCGGGCGTGTTCCTCGAACGGCAGGTCCGGCGGGCAGGCCAGGTCCGCCGGGGTGAAGCCGTAGCGGTCGAGCAGGCGCCGGACCAGCGCGACGTGGTCGGGCTCGCCGAAGTGCGAGGCGGTGGCGATGGCGAGTTCGTCGTCGTCGACCGGGTCGAAACCGTTGCGCAGCAGGGTCAGCGCCTGCATCGGCTTGTTGGTGGAGCGCGGGAAGATCGGGACGTGGACCTCGCCGAGTTCGACGGTGGGGGTGCCGAAGGGGTCGAGCACGACCACCGAACCGCGGTGCACGCACTCCCGGAAACCGGAACGGACCACTTCGACCAGTTCGACGCTCACGCTGTCCTCCTCGAACGGGTTCGGGCGGCGGACGACGGTCGAGCGCCGGAGGTCGGCATCGGGCCGGTCACGCGCCGACCCCGAATTCGACGGTGGTGGGGGTTCGGGCGTGGCGGTCGATCTGCCTCCGTACGTCGGCCGAGATGGTCGGCTCCTCGGTGCGCAGGCGTTCGAGCAGGGCCGGGTCGGCGCCGGTGAACAGGTCGCGCACGGTGATGCCGTGTGCGGGGACGTAGACGACACGGACCTCGTCGCCCGCGCCGATCGTGCCCTCGGTGAGCACGCGGAAGTAGGCGCCGGTATCGGAGCGAAGGGCGAAGCGCTTGACCCAGCGCGGCTCGCCGGACCACTGCTGGAAGGTCGAGCACGGGACGCGGGGCGCGCTCACTTCGAGCAGCGTGTCGCCGATGGCCCAGTGCGCGCCGAGCACCGCGTCGCTCACCGGCAGGCCGGTCAGGCGCAGATTCTCGCCGAACCAGCCCGCGGGGAGGTCGCGGTCGAGTTCCTCGGCCCAGCGGCGGGCGTCTTCCTCGGCGTAGGCGTAGACGGCCTGGTCGAGGCCGCCGTGGTTGGTGGTGTCGCAGACGTGGTCGCCGGCCAGGCCGAGGGCGGCTACGGGGATTCGACCGTCGACCGGGCGCTTGTCGATGGCGGTGCGGCCGACGCGGGTGCGCACCTCGATCTCGGCGTGTACGACGCACACGGCCTCGACGCGGCCGGTGTCGCCGACGCGCTGGATCGGGGGGTTCATCGCGGACTCGCCGGGGACGTGCGGCTGGCGGCCGATCGGCCCGACGGGGACGTGCGGCTGGTCGCCGAGTGGCTCGACGGGGATGTGCGGCCGGCCGCCGATCGGCCCACCGGGGACGTGCGGCTCGCCGCTGAGTGGCCCTCTGGGGACGTGCGGCCGCCGAGCCACGATCCCGACGGGCTCACCGCGTCGGCCTGCCCGGTACGTCCGATCACCGGCCACGCAACCGGTCGACTGCGGCGCGACCCGCCTGGACGGTGTCATCGGCCGGGACCGAGTCGGGGTCGATGGCGGCGGCCATGGTGCCGACCACCAGTTCGGTGTTCGCGGGGACCGAGCGTTTGACCAGGGCCAGTGCGATCGGGCCGAGTTCGTAGTGGTCGACGACGGTGCCGAGGCGGCCGACCGTGCGGCCGCCCGCCGTCACGTCGTCGCCGGTGACGGGGCGTTCGTCGGCCGAGCCGTCCAGGTGCAGCAGGACGAGATTGCGGGGCGGCTTGCCGAGGTTGTGGACGCGGGCGACCGTCTCCTGCCCGCGATAGCAGCCCTTGTTCAGGTGGACGGCGCCGTATTCCTCGGTGCCGCCGATCCAGCGGGCCTCGTGCGGGATGGTGCGTTCGTCGGTGTCGATGCCGATGCGGGGGCGCAGGGCCGCCACCCGCAGCGCCTCGTAGGCCCACATGCCCGCCGGTGCGGCCCCGGCGTTCGTGAGCTTGCTCCACCAGTCCGACAGGCCGGCGCGGGGGATCACGAGGTCGAAGGAGCCGTCGGGCATCGCGCGCAGGAAGCCGCCGCCGGGCAGTCCGTGGGCGGCGTAGGTCTCGGGCAGTTCGGTCAGGCCGAGGGTGTCGAGGAGGGTATCCACCCGGGGGCCGAGCAGGCTCAGCACGGCGTGTTCGGGCGCGGCCTCGGGTTTGGCGTCGGCCCAGAAGACCATCTTCTGGAGAAACGCCAGCAGTTCGGCGCCACGGTCGGCTTCGGTGTCGAGCCAGACGGTGCCGTCGAGGTCGGTGAGCACGAAGTGGTGCAGGATCCGACCGTTGAGATCGAGGTCGAGGCTTTCGGCGCTGCGCCCGTCGGGCAGCGTGGCGACGTGCTGGCTGGTGATGGTGTGCAGCCAGCTCAGGCGTTCGGCGCCGGTGATGGTCGCGACGAATCGATGGGAGCGATCCACGACCGCGACCCGCTCTACGGCAGCTTTCTGTTCACCGAACGGATCACCGTAATGCCAGGCGACCGCGGCGTCGGGAGTATCGGGAACACCCGCGACGGCACCCGGAGTATGGAGAACAGGACTGGGAGCGACGACCTGTGACACGACACCCACTGTAGGCGCGTCCGTCGATGCGCGCCGCACCTGGGCCGCGCCGTCGCGCGAGTCGCGTGTCCGATTCGGTGCAGCCGTAGGCATAACGGACCGATAACGCCTACGCTCGGCGCATGGGAGAACGGGTTCTTGTGACACTCGACGGGACGGTCGCCGACGCGAACGTTCCGTCGCTGTATGCCGACGACATCGGCGCATTGCGCGGCGATGGAGTATTCGAAACTATTTTGGTCCGCGACGGTGTCGCGACGGCGCTGGAATTTCATCTGGCGCGGCTGCGTCGTTCGGCGCAGGCGTTGGAACTACCGGAGCCGGGGCTGTCGCGCTGGCGCTCGGCGGTGGAGCTGGCGGTGAAGGAATGGGGCTCCGACGAGGAGGCGATGCTGCGGTTGATCTACACCCGCGGCCGCGACTCCGAATTCGACGCGCCCCGTTCGGAACTGGCGCCGCAGGAGCCGCAACCGACCGCGTACGTGCTGGTCTCGCCGGTGCCGGCGCGGGTCGCGACCGTGCGGGCGGAGGGTGTGAAGGTGATGTCGCTGGCGCGCGGCATCTCGGTGGATCTCGCGCAGTCGGCGCCGTGGCAGTTGCTCGGCGCGAAGACGCTGTCGTACGCGACCAATATGGCGGCGCTGCGATTCGCGCGTCGGATGGGTGCCGACGATGTGATATTTCACAGCACCGAACACAAGGTGCTCGAGGGTCCGCGTTCGACCGTGGTGATCGCGCGCGGAAAGGAACTCATCACTCCGCCGGCGAAAAGTGGTGTGCTGCCGGGGGTTACGCAGCGCGCGCTCTACAACGTGGCCGAGAAGGCGGGGTGGGAGTGTAAATATCGAACACTGTTCACCGCAGACCTTTTCGACTGTGACAGCATCTGGCTGCTGTCGAGTGTGACCTTGGCCGCCCGGGTGAATCAGCTCGACGGTATTCGCCTGTCCGCACCCGACAATGCTCAGGAGATCATCGACATGGTCGACCTCGGCATCGACCGGCCGGGGACCATCGGCGACTGGTGACCGCGCGGGGGCACGGGTGGGCGTGCCTCTGCGGTAACACCGCCCGTGGCGGTTGTCACCCTTGCTCGGGGGCGTGCTCCGCGTAGCATCTACTACAAGTTGTCGTAGTAGATCGGTGGAGGTCGGATGGACACCCTTGACGTCTCGCGGTGGCAGTTCGGGATCACGACCGTCTACCACTTCCTGTTCGTTCCACTGACCATCGGGCTCGCACCACTCATCGCGATGATGCAGACCGCCTGGGTGGTCACCGGCGACGAACGCTGGTACCGGCTCACCAAATTCTTCGGCAAGCTGTTCCTGATCAACTTCGCCCTCGGCGTCGCCACGGGCATCGTGCAGGAATTCCAGTTCGGCATGAACTGGAGCGAGTACTCCCGCTTCATCGGCGATGTCTTCGGCGCCCCACTGGCTTTGGAGGCGCTGATCGCGTTCTTCATGGAGTCGACGTTCATCGGCCTGTGGATCTTCGGGTGGACGCGACTACCGCGCCTGGTGCACCTGGCCACGATCTGGATCGTCGCGATCGGAGTGAACGCCTCGGCGTACTTCATCGTCGCCGCCAACTCGTTCATGCAGCATCCGGTCGGCGCCCGCTACAACCCTGAGACCGAACGGGCTGAGCTGGAAAGCATTTGGGCGCTGCTGACCAACAACACCACCCTGGCCGCCTTCCCCCACGTGGTCGCGGGCGCCTTCCTCACCGCGGCGACCTTCGTGGCGGGCATCGCGGGCTGGTGGATGGTGCGCAGCGCGCGCAGTGGCGATCCGGCGAAAGTCGAAGCGGCGCGGACGATGTGGCGTCCGGTGGGTCGCGCCTCGCTGGTGGTCGTCGCGATATCCGGTGCGGCCCTGATCTTCACGGGCGACATCCAGGGCAAGCTGATGTTCGAACAGCAGCCGATGAAGATGGCCTCGGCGGAATCGTTGTGCCACACCGCGACCGACCCCGACTTCTCCATCCTCACCGTCGGCACCCACAACAACTGCGACAGCGTGATCCACGTGCTCGAAGTGCCCTACGTGCTGCCCTTCCTCGCCGAGGGGAAGTTCACCGGGGTGACGCTGGAAGGTGTTGTCGACCTTCAGAAGTCGTACAACGAGCACTACGGGATCGGTGACTACCGGCCCAACCTCTTCGTCACCTACTGGTCCTTCCGCGCCATGATCGGACTCGCGGGCGGATCGGTGCTGTTGCTGCTGGCCGGCTTCTGGGTGACGCGCGGCGGTCGGGTGCCCGATCAACGCTGGTTCTCCTGGCTGAGCCTGCTCGCGATCCCCACGCCGTTCCTGGCGAACAGTTCGGGATGGGTGTTCACCGAGATGGGGCGCCAGCCCTGGGCGGTGGTGCCCAATCCCACCGGCGACCCGAACATTCGCATGACGGTCCAGCAGGCCGTCTCGGAGCACTCGGCGACGACGGTGCTGTTCTCGCTGGCGGTGTTCACGGTGCTCTACGGCGCGCTGGCGGTGGTGTGGTGCTACCTCATGCGGCGCTACGTGATCGCCGGACCCGACGAGCACAAACCCGCCGAAACCCCGGACAACGACCAACTTTCCTTCGCGTACTAGGAGCCGACGATGGGTCTGCAAGAGTTCTGGTTCCTGCTCATCGGCGTCCTGTTCACCGGCTACTTCGTGCTGGAGGGATTCGACTTCGGCGTCGGCATGTTGATGCCGATTCTCGGGCGGCGGTCCGATACGCGCAGGCGCGCCGTGCTCAACACCATCGGGCCGGTGTGGGACGGCAACGAGGTGTGGCTGATCACCGCCGCCGGCGCGCTGTTCGCGGCCTTTCCCGAGTGGTACGCGAGCATGTTCTCCGGGTTCTACCTGGCCCTGTTGCTGCTGCTCGTCGCGTTGATCCTGCGGGTGTGCGCGATCGAGTACCGGGGCAAGATCAACGACCCGACCTGGCGGGTCTGGTGCGATATCGGCATCGGGATCGGGTCGTGGATTCCGGCGCTGGTGTGGGGGTGGGTGTTCGCGAACATGGTGCGCGGGGTGCCGTTGAACGCCGAGAAACAACTGGTGGGTTCGGTCGGGGACCTGCTCAGCCCGTACGCGCTGCTCGGCGGACTCGCCACCGCCGTGCTGTTCGCCCTGCACGGCGCGGTGTTCCTGGTGCTCAAGACCGCCGGTGACCTGCGCGTCGACGCGCTGCGGACCGCCCGGTCGCTGGTGATCCCCACCGTCGCGGTGGTGGGTGGATTCGGACTGTGGACCCAACTCGCCTACGGCGCGGAGTGGACCTGGATTCTGCTCGCGACAGCGGTGCTCGGACTCGCGCTCGCCGCACTGTCGAATCTGGCCGGACGCGACGGGTGGGCCTTCGTCGGCACGACCGTCACGGTGATGTCGCTGACCGTGCTGATCGTCGGTTCGATGTTCCCGAACGTGCTGCCCTCGACCATCGACCCGCTCTACGACCTCACCATCTACAACGCGTCGTCCTCGCCGTATACGTTGAAGGTGATGAGCTGGGCGGCGGTGATCGCGACGCCGGTCGTGCTGATGTATCAGGGGTGGACCTACTGGGTCTTCCGGCAGCGGATTCGGGTCGAACAGATTCCGCCGCCGGTGGGTTTGCCGCTGAGCGGTAAAGGCTGAGCCACAAGGTCGGCCTCGTCTCGTCGGAAGTGCTCGCGAAAGGTCGGACGCGCTGTGTCGCAAGATGTATCGCAGGATGAAGCGGGACTGACGCCGAACGCCGCCGCCCCGGTCGCGGGCGACGAGGTGGGTCAGGCACGGGTCAGGCGCGGACCGATCGATCCGCGACTGTGGCGGTACGCGCGCACGGCCCGGCCGCACCTCGTGGTCGCCATCGCCTTGGCGTTGGTGATCACGGGGACCATCGTGGTGATGGCGATCATGATCGGACGGGTGCTCGCCGGGGTCATCACCGATCCGAACAAGCGCGAACTCGGCGCGTGGACGGCCGAACTGGTCGCGCTCGGCATCGCCGTCGCGGTGCGGGGGCTGGCGAGCTGGTGGCAGGCGCGGTTGGCGCATCGGGCGGGCAGCGCGGTGGTCGCCGAACTCGAGACCGCGGTGCTGCGGGCGGGCGCGCAACTGCCGCCACGCGAGCTCGACGCGCGACGCACCGAGCTCGCGGTGGTCGTCGGCAACGGGCTCAGCGGGTTGCGCGGGTGGTTCACCGGGTACCTGCCCGCGCTGCTGCTGGCCTGCCTGGTGCCCCCGGTCGTGCTGGTGGTCATCGCCCTGCACGATCCGACCTCGGCGCTGATCGCGGTGATCACGGTGCCGTTGATCCCGATCTTCATGGTGCTCATCGGGTTGCTCACCCAGGGGCGTGCCGAGGCGACACTCGCCGCGACCACCCGCCTGTCGGACCAGATCCTCGATCTCTTCGCCGGCATGCCCACCTTGCGCGCGCTCGGACGCGAGGGGGCCGACGGGCCATCGATGGTGAAACAGGTGCGGGCGCTCGGGGATTCGCTACGTCAGCGCACCATGCGGGCGCTGCGGATCGCGTTCCTGTCCTCGATGGTGCTCGAAGGGCTCGCCACGTTGAGTGTGGCGATCATCGCGGTGGCCATCGGGTTGCGGTTGGTGTTCGGGGAGATGCTGCTCTACAACGGGCTCGTCGCGTTGATTCTGGCGCCGGAGGTGTACTGGCCGCTGCGGGTGGTGGGGGAGAAGTTCCATGCGGCGCAGGACGGGATGGTGGCGGCGCAGCGGGCATTCGCGGTGTTGGAGCCGGAGCGTGATGGGCGGGACGGGTCGGCGCCTGTCGGCGAGGGCGTGGATATCGGTGCCGGGAAGGGGGCGGCGGGTGTGCGTGGATCCTCGGTCGACGGGGATCGTCGTGGGGCTGGGGCGGTCGCGCGCGCCGATGATGCGGTACCGGGCGGGCGCGGCGGAGATGTTCGAGTGCCCGAGTCCGTTCGGCGCGGCGGGGAGTCCTCGCGAATCATGGTGCGCGGCTTGAGTGTTGCCGCCCGAACGGGGACGGCGCCGGATCGGCTCACGGCGGAGTTGGCGCCGGGGTCGGTGACGGTGTTGACCGGACCGAACGGGTGTGGGAAATCGACTGCGGTGCAGGCGATTCTGGGGTTGATCGAACCTGACGCGGGGCAGGTTCTCGTCGACGGAGTCGATGTGCGCGAGCTCGACCCGGACAGCTGGTGGAGTCGGGTCGCGTGGCTGCCGCAGCGGCCGGTGCTGGTTCCCGGGACATTGCGCGAGAACGTGGAGTTGCTCAGTGCGGTGTCCGCCGACGAGCTCGAATTCATGAGTGTCGCAACAGGATTCGACCAGGTACTCGCGGAACTTCCCGACGGATGGGACACCACCGTCGGACAGCACGGCACCGGCCTTTCCCTCGGCCAACGCCAACGCCTCGCCCTCACCCGCGTCCTCGCCGCCCACCGCCAGGTCCTGCTGCTCGACGAACCCACCGCCCACCTCGACCCCGAGAGCGAGCAACGCGTGCTCACCACGCTGCGGGTGTTGGCCGATCGTGGGGCGACGGTGGTGGTTGTCGCCCATCGGCCGACGATTCTGGCGGTGGCGGATGTGGTGGTGCAGGTGGTCGCGGGGGTTGAGGAACGTGCCGATCGAACCGAGCCGGAGGTGGTCTCGTGAGCGTCGTGGACGGGCACGATCGAGTGGGCGTGGTGCGTGACGAGGGGTCGGGATCGGATCGGTCGAGCGATGGTGACGCGCGTCGGGCGGACAGCGGTCGGGCAGCCGGTCACGATCCACGCGGGCAGAACCCCAGCGGTTCGGGTCTTCGAGGTGTGGTGCGGGACCTGCGCGAGATGTGGCGACTGCTGGAACTCTCACCCGGACGCGTCCTGATCGCCATCGCCTGGGGTGTCGCCGCACTCGGCAGCGGGCTCGGGCTGGCCGCGCTGGCCGCCTGGTTGATCGCCCGCGCGTGGCAGATGCCGCCCGTGCTGGATCTGAGCGTCGCCGTCGTCGCGGTGCGGGCACTGGGCATCTCGCGCGGACTGTGCCGCTACCTCGAACGACTCGCCACCCACGATGTAGCCCTGCGCGCGATGACCAACGCCCGCACCACGGTCTACCGCACCCTCGCCCAGTCCGACGTCTGGTGGTGGCGGGAGCGCAATGTCGGCACGTCCCCGGGGAACTCGGTGCGGAAGCGTGCTGTACCCGAGGGTGACGTGCCCGCCGCCGTCACGGTTGGGGACAACTCGGTGGTCGGTAGCCCGGAGGTGACGCCCGGGGATGGTCGGACCGGTCCGGACACGGCGCCTGGTCGTGCGTTGCGGCGGGGGGACGTGCTCGTTCGGATCGGCACCGATATCGATGATCTCGGGGCCGTGGTCGTTCGCGTGCTGGTGCCCGTGGCGGTGGCGATCGTGTTGTCGCTGGCGGCGGTGGGGATGATCGCGATCATCTCGCCGACGGCCGCGGTGATTCTCGCTGTGGCGCTGGGGGTTTCGGGGATCCTCGCGCCGTGGTTGTCGGCGGTGGCCGCGCGAGAGGCCGAGCGGGCTGGTCGGGTGGATCGGGCCGAGTTCACGGCCGAGGCGGTGACGGTGTTGGATCACGCCGCCGAACTGCGCGTCGCCGGTCGACTCGACGCGGCGATCACGGTGGCGGACAAGGCATCCCAGCGCGCGGTGGCGGCGGAGGATTCGGCGGCCTCGCGTAGCGCGTGGGCGGCCGCGGCGACCCCGCTGTCCATCGGCGTCAGCGCGTTCGGCGCCCTGCTCGTCGGCGTCGCCGCCTACGGTCCGACCGGCGGCCTCCCCGGCGGCATGACCCCCATGGCCCTCACCATCCTCGTCCTGGTCCCTCTCTCCGCCTTCGAAGCGGTAGCCGCTCTGCCCGCCGCCGCCACCACCCTCACCACCTCCCGCGCGGCCCTCCACCGCCTCCAAAGCCTGAAGACCGCCACCACCCCCGCCGATCTCGGCGGGAAGTACCCCGGCAACGGCGAGCCGGAACTACCGGAGGGACGACGGGTGGTCGTGGTGGGACCCAGCGGAGCCGGTAAGACGACCTTGCTGATGCAGTGGGCCGGGTTGTTCGACACCCCCCGCGACGGCGTCACGTTCTTCGCGGAAGACGCCCACCTGTTCGGTACGTCGATCCTGGAAAACCTCCGCGTGGCCCGCGGCGACCTCACCGCCGAAGAAGCCGAAAGTGCCCTGCGCGCAGTAGGTCTCACCGACTGGCTGGACTCCCTCCCCAACGGCATCCACACCCCCCTCGCCGCAGGCGCGGCCGCAGTCTCCGGCGGCCAACGCCGCCGCCTCCTCCTGGCCCGAGCCCTCATCTCCCCCGCCCACACCCTCCTCCTCGACGAACCCACCGAACACCTCTCCGCCACCGAAGGCGACCAACTCCTCCGCGACCTCCTCGACACCAACAGCGGCCTCGTCACCCCCGACCGCACCGTCGTCGTAGTCACCCACCAACTCCCACCGGACCACCACGCCGACACGATCGTCACCATCGACGCCGCCGGAACCTAGAATCGAAGAAACAGTGTTGAGAATCGATGCCCCCGAGCGGGTGGAATCCGCCGCCGGCTGGTTTCCGGTCTACTCCAGGCGTGAGTAACCGGCCGGGTTCATGAGTTGGTCGGTGGACAGGCCGCGAGTCTCGGGGGTCGTAATCCTGCCACGGGCACGGCGGATCGCGCGTTCGCCGCGGGTCTCACCGGGAACATCAGGGGATCGGTCGGTGCACACGTCAGCGGCATCGCGCCTGAGCAGGTCCAGCAGGTAGGCCGGCAAGGACTGGCCAGCCTGAGTCGCATGTTTCTTCACCGCGACGAGGACATCTTCTGGAACGTCGCGAATAGTCACGGCTGTCATGGGCCGATGCTAGCTGAATCGCATACGCGCAGGTCAGGGTCGCAATTAATTCCGTTGCCGACCACATCTGGCAGGGCTAGATTCTTCAGTACACAAGAGAGGAGGTGGTCTGAAGAATGTATGTTCAACGGATGCGTGAGGTGGCTGCTCGCTAGCAGCTCCACTGCGGGAATCCCCCAGCGGTGCTGAGAGCGAATCCCAAGCAGGTACCCGACCCCCGAGCCCCCGGACGATCCGACCGGGACCACCGCGTTCACCGAACGCGACGGTATGGCTCGGGGGTCGCTCCTGTTTCGGCGGGCGTAGTCGCGGGAGGTAGCGTCGGCGGGAGATAGCGGAGGTGTGTGTGACGGGCTGGGTGGACTTGTGGGACGGGCGGTGGGGTCTTCCGCTGTTTCTGGTGGTGGTCGTTGTCGGTGGCGGGGCCGTACTGGGGGCGTTCGAGGTCTGGGATCAGGGGCGGTGGGGGCTGTTCGCGGTGCTCGTGCTCGTGGCGCTCGTGTGCGTGCTCGCTGTCGCACCACGGGTGCTGCTGGAAGCGTGGGCGCATCTGCTGCTTGTCGCCGTGGCGCTGTCGTGGCTGCTGCGCCTGTTCCCGCGAACGCGCGCCTGGGGCCAACGGATGCGTGAGGCTGTTCGCTAGCGGCGTGCCGGGGGGAACGCGAAAGGTCCGCCCACTGCGGTAGTGGGCGGACCTCGGCGGGTTGGGGGTGGCTCAGCCGATGTAGCGGGTCAGGCGGGCGGAGAGGCGGGGGACCAGGGCGCCGTCGGGGTCTACTCGTTCTTCCACGTAGGCCAGGTCGCCGTTTTCGACGATGCCGTAGAGGCGTTTGGCGCCGCCGACCACCACGCCGGAGGTGCTGCGGATGGAGACGTCGGTGGCCAGTTCCCAGGAGGACTGGTTGCGGGCCTTGCCGTAGTACAGCTCGATGACGCCGTTGCTGTGGGTGAGCAGGAGCTCGATCAGTTCGTCGGTGCCCTCGCCGCCGACCCGCCAGTAACCGCTCTCGCGCAGGTCGGGGCCGGTGTAGTTGCCCTCGGTGTCGAGTTTCCAGGTCTGGGATTGCCAGATCAGGTAGTCGCCGCCGTCGTGGGACACGATGATCTGCTGACCGAAGTGGTAATCGCCCTCGGTGGGGTGATTGCCCTCGCCCTCGCCGCGCCACACACCGACCAGCGGCAGCAGCGCCAGCATGGCGTGGTTCAGATCGGGGCCCAGACGCAGATTGGCTGTGTCTTCGGGCAGGGGGAGACCCGGCAGGACCGGAATGTTGCGGGCGCCGGTCTCCTTCGCCCGTTCAGCGGCGACATTGACCGCCTCGTCACCACTGCGACGCTCGGCCGGAGCGCCTTGCTCGTCACTCGCTCGCTCGGCCGGGTCGGTACCTTCGCTCGCGAGCCCGCTCATGACTCGGTGAAGAGCCGGTAGAAGACGTAAAGGCCGAACCAGCCGATGAGGATCGACACGGCCACCAGGAGTATCTCGAAGAAGAGGACCACACCGGAAGTCTAGCGACTCCGCGCAACAGATACGAAAACGGCCCTGGTAGTTCCCGCACAGGAACTACCAGGGCCGTTGTGAGCTTCTTACTTGGCGACCGCGACGTCGACCGAGTGGATGCCCGCGCCCTCGGGGCTGATCTCGGCCGAGCCGTTGCCCGACGAGCTCAGCGCGCGCAGGGTCCACGAACCCGGCGCGGCGAAGAAGCGGAAATCACCGGTGCCGGAGGCCACGACCTCGGCGGTGAAGTCACCGTTGCCGTCGAGCAGACGCACGAACGCGCCGCCGACGGGCTGGCCGTCGGTGCTCAGGACACGGCCGGTGATGACCGTTTCCTTCTCCACGTCGACGCCTGCCGGAATGGCCTGACCCTGGGTAGGTGCTGCACACATATGTCTTACTCTCCCAACTCGATAGGGGCACCGACGAGCGAACCGTACTCGGTCCAGCTGCCGTCGTAGTTCTTGACGTTCTGGTGGCCGAGCAGCTCCTGCAGCACGAACCAGGTGTGCGAGGAACGCTCGCCGATGCGGCAGTAGGCGATGGTCTCCTTCTCGCCGTCCAGGCCCGCGTCCTTGTACAGCTCGGCCAGCTCGGCGTCGCTGCGGAAGGTGCCGTCCTCGTTCGCGGCCTTGGACCACGGCACGTTGATCGCGCTGGGGATGTGGCCGGGACGCTGGCTCTGCTCCTGCGGCAGGTGCGCGGGCGCGAGGATCTTGCCCGAGAACTCGTCGGGGCTGCGCACGTCGACCAGGTTCTTGGTGCCGATGGCGGCGATGACCTCGTCGCGGAAGGCGCGGATGCTCAGGTCGGGCGCGGACGCCTTGTACTGGGTGGCCGGACGCGAGACGGCGTCACGCGAGAGCGGACGACCGTCGAGCTCCCACTTCTTGCGGCCACCGTCGAGCAGCTTGACGTCGTTGTGGCCGTAGAGCTTGAAGTACCAGTACGCGTAGGCGGCGAACCAGTTGTTGTTGCCGCCGTAGAGCACCACGGTGTCGTCGTTGCCGATGCCGCGCGCCGAGAGCAGATCGGAGAACTGCTCCTGGTTCACGAAGTCGCGACGAACCTGATCCTGCAGGTCGGTCTTCCAGTCGAGGCGAACGGCGCCTTCGATGTGGCCACCCTCGTAGGCGGAGGTGTCCTCGTCGACCTCGACGAAGACGACGCCGGGGGCGTTGAGGTTCTCTTCGGCCCAGTCAACGGAGACCAGGACATCGGAGCGAGCCATGTTGTTCCTTTCAGAGATGACGTGCAGGAGGGTCAGTTCGGTGCCGGAGCCGGAGGCCGGCGAAGGCGGGCAACCAGAGGATAGATCTGGCAGCCGAGGCAAACCCCGAACGCCGCGTTGAGAAACGCCGCGAACAGGGCGAAGCCGGCGAACACCGCGCCGACGATCGAGGAGCCGAGCGCGAAGCCCAGCAGGGATACCGCCGCGAACCCGAAGCCGAGCAGTTGCGCGAAACGCAGCGGCGGCACGGGCTCGGTTTCGGTGGTCGGACCGTTGCGCGGCGCGACGAGCGCGGCGTAGATCCGGCCGTAAGGGTGCTTGGCGGGGCCGCCGAGGGCGCCGATCGCGAAGACGACGGCCTGCAGGCCGATCAGGATCGCGGCGAGGCCGGGGGAGAAGGCGGCGGTGATCAGCACCAGAACCAGGACACCGGTGGTGATCCAGGCGACGAACCGCGGCCCGCGCACATCGACGCGCGGTGCGGATCCGGAAGGGGAAGTGGTCATTGTGCGAACTCCTGCGCTGAGAAGAGTCAGGGGAAACTGCCAGGTCACCGTGGGATCTAGAGGATCGCTCGGACGGTGGGCACAGGTCGGCGTCAGGAATCTCGGGAGAGAAGCCGACCGATCAGCGGCACAGGCAGCAACAACCACCGAGGCGACACAGGTCAACTGTGCGGCGTCGGGTGAGCATCAGCTCGTGGTCGGTTTGCACGAGACAGAGTTTACCCGGTCGCACCGGAGAATGTCTCGGGCCCCCGTGTTTACACTCGCAGCGATTCCAACGCGGTGCGCAGATCCCCGGACTTGGGGACGCCGGAGATGCGGAAGCGTTCCTTGCCCTCGGCGTCGAAGACGAAGGTGGTCGGCAGCGACAGGACGTTGAGTTCGCGGGCCAGCGCGGGGTCGGCGTCGATGTCGATCTCGATGTCGCGCGGGGCATTCGGGGAATCGGACAATTCGGCGGTGACCCCGGCGACCACGCGGCGGACCGCGTCGCACGGGCCGCACCAGTCGGCCGAGAAGTGCAGCACCGCGGGCGTGGAACCGGTGACGCCGGCCGCGTCGAGCAGGCGGGTGCGCTGCGCGGTCTCCGGGTCGAGCGTGGCCGGGCGGACCTGGCCCTGCCTGCGCGAGAGGAACAGGCCGAGGGCGACGGCGGCCGCGATGACGACGGCGAGAATGACGAGCTCGATCATGGCTGTTGCAATCGGTCCAGGTCGATGGTGACGTTGCGGCCGACACCCTCGACGACGATCTGGCCGCCGAGTGCCGACACCTCGCTCGGCGCGACACCGAACGGCAACTCCTTGGTATCGATCGTACGACTGAAGCGCGCGAGCACCGCGGCGCGATCGGCCTCGGGGATCTCGGTGCGGGGGTCGGTGGTCGCGTCGCCGGGGCCGTCGTCCTTGTCCCGGTAGAAGCCGGTGGCCTGGATGCGGACCTTGTCGCCGTCGAGCAGCAGGTCGGCCTGCACCTGCACGGGCACCCGGGTGCTGCTGCCGGTGGGGACGACGCCCGCGCCGAGGACGCGCCCGTTCGGGGCGGTGGCCAGGGTGCCGGTGAGCACCAGCGCGCCCGCGGTGGTCATGCCGGAGCCGCCGGAACCGCCGGTGCCGTCGGACTTGTCCGCGGGACGGGTGTGGACCTGCAGGTCGGGGATGCCGAAGAGCTTGCCGAGCTCGGTGGGTTCGATGCGCATCCTGGCGTCGACCCGGTCGACCTGCACATTGCGGGCCGCGCCGTCGAGCAGCTGACCGACCGGCGCGTGCAGGCCCTGCAGGGTGGCCTCGATGCCGATCTCGCCGGGGATGTCGGGTCGAACGCCGCGCGCGCGGATGGTCACCTCGTCGTAGCGCCCGCTCATCGCCTGCGCGGCGAAGGGGAAACCGTGGAAGGTGACTTCCGGGTCGGCCGACAGGTCGGCGCCGGCCCGCAACTGCCGGGAGACGTGGTACTCCGAGTAGGCGGCGGCGCCGAAATCGATGACCACCGCCAATCCGGCCAGGCACAACAGCCCGACAATCAGCTTCCGCATAGGGCTGAGACTAGCGGCCGGGGCCGCGAAGGCTCCATCGTCGCACCCCGAAGACGGTGCGCGAGCGCGATGGCACGCGACCAAAGACACAAAATGGACTCCGTGTTGCGAGGTCGTGGCTGTAGAGGCGCTAATGTTGCACACGACTTAACCTGTGTTTCGGCGACGTAGCTACGCGGCTGCTGTCGTCCGCGGAGCAACGAGATAGGAGGAGAGCCCCATGGAGCTGCTCCTACTGACCTCCGACCCCAACCCCGATGCGGTCCTACCGTCGTTGACGCTGCTCGCGCACAACGTCCGGCCCGCGCCGACCGAGGTGTCGTCCCTGCTGGAGGCGAGTAGTGCCGATGTGGCACTGGTCGACGCCAGAACCGATCTGGCCGCCGCGCGCGGCCTGTGCCGACTACTCGGCAGCACCGGGTCGTCGGTGCCGGTGGTGGCGGTCCTGACCGAGGGCGGCCTGGTGGCGGTCAACGCCGATTGGGGCCTGGACGACATCCTGCTGCCCGGTACCGGGCCTGCCGAGCTCGATGCCCGGCTGCGCCTGCTGGTCGGGCGCAACGGCGGGGTCGCGAGTCCGGAGAACACCGGCAAGATCACCCTGGGTGAGCTGGTGATCGACGAGGGCACCTACACCGCGCGGCTGCGCGGTCGTCCCCTCGACCTCACCTACAAGGAGTTCGAGCTGCTCAAGTACCTCGCGCAGCACGCGGGCCGGGTGTTCACCCGCGCGCAGCTGCTGCAGGAGGTCTGGGGCTACGACTTCTTCGGTGGCACCCGCACCGTCGACGTGCACGTGCGACGCCTGCGCGCCAAGCTCGGCACCGAGTACGAGTCGCTGATCGGCACCGTGCGCAATGTCGGTTACAAGGCGGTGCGCCCGGCGCGCACGCCCGCGGCCAAGGGCGAGGTGGTGACCTTCGTCGACGAGGATGTCGACGGCGACGACTCCTTCGCCCCGCTCAACGGCACCGCCCAGTAGCGCGATGTCGGACGCAGCAACCCTGAGCTGGACCGATCGGGTCGAGCCCGCGATGGTGGCGCGCGTGCGCGAGCTGCTGGCGCGGGCCAAGGCCGAGGACGGCGTCGCCCCGGTTTCCGAGCAGGCGGTGCTGTCGTTGGCCGAGGCCGACGGGGCAACCGGACATTTGCTGGCCGAGCGGGCGGGCGAGCTCGTCGGGTACGCGAATCTTGTTGCGGCACATGACGAACACTCCGCGATGGCGGAGGTCGCCGTCGATCCCTCGGTGCGCGGTGTCGGCATCGGCACCGATCTGGTTCGCGCCGCGCTCGCCGAGGGTGGGCCGGGCGCGCGGGTCTGGGCGCACGGCGATCTGCCCGCCGCCAAGGCGCTGGCGGCGGGTCTCGGACTGCGCACGGCGCGCGAGCTGTGGCAGATGCGGCGCTCACTGGCTAACCCGGAGCTACCGGAACTCGATTTTCCCGACGGCCTGATGATCCGCACCTACGCGGGCCCCACCGATCACGCCGAACTGCTGCGCGTGAACAACGCCGCGTTCTCCTGGCACCCCGAACAGGGCGGCTGGACCGAGCGCGATATCGAAGCCAGGATCGCCGAGTCCTGGTTCGACGGCAACGGCCTGTTCCAGGCGTTCGACACCGACGACCTCGACCGCCTGCTCGGCTTCCACTGGACCAAGCAGCACCCCGACGCCGCCCCGGCGGGCGAGGTGTACGTGGTCGGCGTCGACCCGGCCGCCCAGGGCCGTGGGCTGGGCCGACTGCTCACCCTGTTCGGTCTGCGCCACCTGCGCGCCACCGGCTCCACCGAGGCCCTGCTCTACACCGAGGCCGACAACGCCGCCGCGGTGAACACCTACACGAAGCTGGGTTTCACCCCCGCGCACATCGACGTCGCGTACGCGCTGCCCTGACTGCGAGCGAGCTCACACCGGTCGGGTGAATTCCGTTGCCCGGCTGAATATCGCGGGGTCGATCGGGTACCGGCGAGTAAAACTGGGGCAAACGTCAGCTTCGCTGTCCGGATCGCGAGGGTCTGTTCATTCTCCGTTAACCCACATCGGGCCAACTGTCAACCGGGCGACCTTACGTTACTTCTGGGCGGCAGAGTCGTCGCCTGGTGCGCGCAATCCCGGATCGCACCACATCGCCTCGCTCGGGCCGGTGAGGGACCGAGCGAGACACCCCAGCTTTGTCGGAGGAACAGTGAACTTCAAGCGCACCAGTGCCCTGGTCGGCGTCTTCGCCGTGGGCGCCATGACCCTGGCGGCCTGTGGCAGTGACGAGAACACCACTGCCGGTGGCACCGCCGCCAACACCAGCGTGGACTGCGGAGGCAAGAAGGCGCTCAAGGCATCCGGCGCGTCCTCGCAGAAGAACGCCATGGAGCGTTTCGTCGCGGCCTACGAGGCCAACTGCGACGGCTTCACCCTGAACTACACCTCCAGCGGCTCCGGCGCGGGCGTGAACGAGTTCATCGGCGGCCAGACCGACTTCGGTGGCTCCGACTCGGCGCTGAGCTCCAAGAAGGAAGAGCCCGCCAAGGCCGCCGAGCGTTGTGGCGCCCCCGCGTGGAACCTGCCGACCGTCTTCGGCCCGATCGCCATCACCTACAACGTCGACGGCGTCACCGACCTGGTGCTCGACGGCCCGACCGCCGCCAAGGTGTTCAACGGCTCCGTCGCCACCTGGGATGCCCCCGAGATCAAGGCGCTCAACCCCAACGCCACGCTCCCCTCGGAGAAGATCGCCGTGATCTTCCGCTCCGACGAGTCGGGCACCACCGACAACTTCCAGCTCTACCTCGACGCCGCCTCCGACGGCGCGTGGGGCAAGGGCGGCGGCAAGACCTTCAACGGTGGCGTCGGTGAGGGTGCCAAGGGCAACGAGGGCACCTCGGCCGCCATCAAGAGCACCAAGAACTCGGTCACCTACAACGAGTGGTCCTTCGCCAAGGCGCAGAACCTGTCCATCTCGCAGATCATCACCTCCGCGAGCAAGGACCCGGTCAAGCTCTCGGCCGATTCCGCCGCCAAGGCCATCGACGGCGTGAAGGTCAAGGGCGAGGGCAACGACCTCATCCTCGACACCAGCTCGTTCTACAAGCCGACCGTCGCCGGTTCGTACCCGATCGTCATGGCCACCTACGAGGTCGTGTGCTCCAAGTACGCCGACGCCGACACCAGCAAGGCCGTCAAGGCCTTCCTGACCTCGGCCGTCACCAACGGCCAGGAGGGTCTGACCGAGGCAGGCTACGTGCCGCTGCCCGACGCGTTCAAGACCAAGCTGACCACCGCGATCAACGCCATCTCCTGATCGCACCCTGGCCATGACCATGCACCCCGAGGTGACCGCGGTGGGCTCGTCGAATTCGACGGGCCCACGGGCGGCCGGAGATACTGCGAATATGCCGACCGAACCGAAATTCGACAAGGCCCCCGACGGGGGTCGTCCCGGCCGCCTGAACGCCGAGACGATCTTCCGCTGGCTGGCGACTGCGGCGGGCGCGACGATCGTCGCGGCCATCGCGTTGATCGCGCTGTTCCTGCTCATCCGCGCGGTCCCCTCGCTCATGGCCGACAACGTCAACTTCTTCACCAGCACCGAGTTCTCGACCGGTGATGCCAACGACCTGCGCTTCGGCATCCGTGACCTGTTCATGGTCACGGTCTTGAGCTCGGTGTTCGCGCTGATCGTCGCGGTGCCGATCGGCGTCGGCATCGCGCTGTTCCTGACGCACTACGCCCCGTCGCGGCTGGGCAAGCCGTTCACGATGCTGATCGACCTGCTCGCCGCGGTGCCCTCGATCGTGTTCGGCCTCTGGGGATTCCTGGTGCTGGCGCCGCAGATCGCGCCGGTGCAGGAATTCCTGAACAAGAACCTGGGCTGGTTCTTCCTGTTCTCCGACGGCAACGTCTCGATCGCCGGCGGCGGCACCATCTTCACCGCGGGCGTCGTGCTCGCGGTGATGATCCTGCCGATCATCACCTCGGTGGCCCGCGAGGTGTTCGCGCTCACCCCGCGCGCCCACATCGAGGCCGCCCAGGCCCTCGGCGCCACCAAGTGGGAAGTCGTGCGGATGACCGTGCTGCCCTACGGCCGCAGCGGTGTGATCGCCGGTTCCATGCTCGGCCTCGGCCGCGCGCTCGGTGAGACCATCGCGGTGCTGGTCGTGCTGCGCACGGCCACCAACGCCGGCACCTGGTCGCTGTTCGACGGCGGCTACACCTTCGCCTCCAAGATCGCCTCGGCGGCCTCGGAGTTCAGCTCGCCCCTGCCGACCGGCGCCTACATCGCCGCGGGCTTCGTTCTGTTCGCGCTGACCTTCGTCGTCAACGCGCTGGCCCGCCTGGCCTCCGGTGGAAAGGTGAACGGCTGATGACCACCTCGACGACCCTGGACAAGCCTGTCAAGGCACCCACCTTCCGCAATGTCAGTGCGGCGAGGCGGATCAAGAACAACCTGGCCACCGTCGTGGTCACCCTGTGCTTCCTCATCGCCCTCGTCCCGCTGGTGTGGGTGCTGGGTCTGGTGGTCAGCAAGGGTTTCACCGCGATCATCTCGTCGGACTGGTGGTTCAACTCGCAGAAGGGCATCCTGCCCGAGCAGACCGGCGGCGGCGTCTACCACGCCATCTACGGCACCATCGTGCAGGCCGCGGTGGCCTCGATCATCGCGGTGCCGCTGGGCATCATGGCCGCGGTCTACCTGGTCGAATACGGGCGCGGACGACTGGCGAAGGTCACCACCTTCATGGTCGACATCCTCGCCGGTGTGCCCTCGATCGTGGCCGCGCTGTTCATCTTCGCGCTGTGGATCGCCACCCTCGGCATGCCGCAGAGCTCCTTCGCGGTGTCGCTGGCCCTGGTGCTGCTGATGCTGCCGGTGGTGGTGCGCAGCACCGAGGAAATGCTCAAGCTGGTGCCCGACGAGCTGCGTGAGGCCTCCTACGCGCTCGGCGTGCCGAAGTGGAAGACCATCCTGCGCATCGTCATCCCCACCGCCGCGCCCGGCATGATCAGCGGCATCCTGCTGGCACTGGCCCGCGTGATGGGCGAGACGGCGCCGGTGCTGGTGCTGGTCGGTTACTCGAAGTCGATCAACCAGAACATCTTCGACGGCAACATGGCGTCGCTGCCGCTGCTGATCTACCAGGAGCTGGCCAACCCGGAGGCCGCGGGCCGCGAACGTGTCTGGGGTGCGGCGCTCACGCTGATCCTGATGATCGCGGTGCTGTACCTGGCTGCCGCCGGCGTCAACAAGCTGCTCACCCGGAACCGATAGAAGCGAACGGAAGAACTCCCATGGCCAAGCGGATCGACGTCAAAGATCTCAACATCTACTACGGCAGCTTCCACGCCGTGTCGAATGTGGAACTGACCGTGCTGCCCCGTAGCGTCACCGCCTTCATCGGTCCTTCCGGCTGCGGCAAGTCCACGGTGCTGCGCTCGCTCAACCGCATGCACGAGGTGACCCCGAACGCCCGGGTCGAAGGTGCCGTGCTGCTCGACGGCGAGGACATCTACGGCTCGGCCATCGACCCGGTGGGCGTGCGGCGCACCATCGGCATGGTGTTCCAGCGGCCGAACCCGTTCCCCACCATGTCGATCAAGGACAACGTGGTGGCCGGGCTCAAGCTGCAGGGCGTGCGCAACAAGAAGGAACTCGACGAGGTCGCCGAGCGCTCGCTCAAGGGCGCCAACCTCTGGAACGAGGTCAAGGACCGCCTCGACAAGCCCGGCGGCGGTCTGTCCGGTGGTCAGCAGCAGCGTCTGTGCATCGCCCGCGCGATCGCGGTCTCGCCCGACGTGCTGCTGATGGACGAGCCGTGTTCGGCCCTTGACCCGATCTCCACGCTGGCGATCGAGGACCTGATCACCGAGCTCAAGAAGGAGTTCACGATCGTCATCGTCACCCACAACATGCAGCAGGCCGCTCGTGTGAGTGACCAGACCGGTTTCTTCAACCTCGAGGCGCAGGGCAAGCCCGGCCGGCTGATCGAGATCGACGACACCGAGAAGATCTTCTCCAACCCCACCCAGCGCGCCACCGAGGATTACATCTCCGGCCGCTTCGGATAGGTAGTAGACCGCGAAAGGCCCGTGCATGGCGCACGGGCCTTTTTCGTTGGGGGACAACGGCTTCCGAACGCAGAACTCCCCGCGCTCAGGTGCGAGCGCGGGGAGTTCGGTGGATGCTGCTCAGCTGGTTTCGAGATCCTCGTCGGTGGGCAGGACGCCGGTGACGAGGAAGATCACGCGGCGGCCGATCTCCACGGCGTGGTCGGCGAAGCGCTCGTAGTAGCGGCCCAGCAGGGTCACGTCGACGGCCGGCGCGACGCCGTACTGCCAGTCGCGGTCCATCAGCAGGGTGAACAGGTGACGGTGCAGGTCGTCCATCGCCTCGTCGTCCTGGTTGAGCTGGGCGGCGCGTTCGGGATCGCGGGTCTCGAGCACCTCCTTGGCGGCCGCGCCCATGCTCACCGCGATGCGGCCCATCTCGGCGAAGTAGCCGTTGACCGACTCGGGCAGCGCGTGGGCGGGGTGACGGCGGCGCGTCACCTTGGCCACGTGCAGGGCCAGCGCGCCCATCCGGTTCACGTCGCCGACGATCTGGATCGCGCTGACGACCTGGCGCAGGTCGCCGGCGACGGGGGCCTGCAGGGCCAGCAGCGCGAAGGCTCGCTCCTCGGCCTCGGCGATCATCACCGAGATCCGATCCTGCTCGCCGATGACCTGCTCGGCCAGTGCCAGATCGGCCTGCAGCAGCGACTGGGTGGCCCGCTCCATGGCTTGGCCGGCGAGACCGGCCATCTCGCCGAGGAGATTGGCGAGATCGGCCATTTGCTCGTTGTAGATGACACGCATGATTGCAGACCCTAGTGGGTACCGGAATACCTGTCACCCAACAGTGGGTTAATGGCGCGTGGCAGTGTCATGGCAGGTCAGCAGCGGTGCTCACTTGCAGGTGTCGTCGGCGGCGTTCATGTGCTCGAGGTCGGAGGGCAGCGCGACCGGCGCGGCGCTGTGCGGCTCGCCCATCGGCACGTTCGGCAGTTCCTCGCCGACCGGCGTCGCGGTGCGCACCATGCCCGCGAAATCGGCCCCGACCACCACTTCGATGATGCTGCCGAGCTCGTTGGCCTGCTCGAGCACCGCGCCGGGGATGGTGCTGGCCACGGTCGCGGCCTCGGCTTCCATGCCCTCGGCGAAGCGGATCTTGGAGGTCGGCGAGGTGCCGCCGGAGTAGTTGCCGACGCTGTAGATCCCGAAGCCCTGGTAGCCGAGCTTGGAGGCGACGGTGCGCGCCGCGCCCGCCGAGCCCGAACCGTTGGACAGCAGCAGCGAGGTGGTGCTCGGCGCGACCGCGTACTGCTTGGGCGCGACCGGCGCCGGGCTCGGCGCGGAACTCTCGATCTCGGGGGCCTTGGTCTCGCCGGGCAGCGGCTGGTCGTCGATGACCGCGCGGAAGATGGCCTTGATATCGGACTCGCGCGGGATCTCGTTGCCGTAGGTGGTGGTGCCCGCGGTCGGGATGGTCAGGAACGTCACCGCGCCCGCGTCCATCTTCTGCAGCGAACGGCCGAGCAGCAGCAGGTCCTGCGGGGTCACCTTGTCGACGAAGGTGTGCGCGGTGAACGCCTGGATGAATCCGTTGAGCTTGCCCGGATCGAACAGCACCTTGCTCGACAGCGCACCGCGCAGCAGCGACGCGAGGAAACGCTGCTGGCGGTTGATCCGGTCGTAGTCGCTGCGTTCCTCGCCGACGACGTGGCGGGCGCGCACGTAGTTGAGCGCGGTCTCGCCGTCGACCCGCTGCTTGCCCGAGGTCTCGAGGACCGGGCCGAGCACGCCGTCGATGATCGGCTTGGTCGAGCACACCTCGACGCCGCCGATCTCGTTGACCATGGCCTCGAACCCGGCGAAGTCGATGCCGATGAAGTGGCCGATGGTCAGACCCGACATCTTGCGGATCACGTCGACCAGGCACTTGGGGCCGCCGAGGGCGTAGACGGCGTTGAGCTTGTCGCCGATGAAGGGCGGGAACTTCTGGTCGGTGTAGGTGGCCTTCTCGTTGTCCCAGCCCGAGCACAGCGGGCGGGTCACGTCGAGGTCGCGCGGGAAGGACACGACCACCACCCGCGAGCGGTTCTTGGGGACGTGCACCAGCATCGCGGTGTCGGCGCGGGCGCCCTCGGTGTCGATGGCGTTGCCCGCGCCCATGTTCGCGTTCACGCCCGCGCGGGTGTCGGTGCCGACGATCAGGTAGTTCTCGTCACCGAGCTGCATGTCACCGTCGAGGATGTCGTCGGTGGAGCCGCCGCCGAGCGCGTCGACCTGGGTGAAGCTGTTGTTGGTGGCCTGCAGGTAGCTCCAGCCGCCGCCGGTGATCACCAGGGAGAGCACCGCGACGAAGGTCGCCGCGACCCGCCCCGCCATGCGGGCCTGCTTGCTGCGCCGGTTCGACGAGCGCGGCGCGGTGGTCGCGCGCGCGGGGGTCGCGGTCTTGGTCGGGCGTGCCCGCTCGGGCGCGGGGACGCCCGTGACGGTGGGCAGGATGTCGGTGGCCGGGTCGTGCGCGTCGGCTACGCGGCGGGCGGGCACGGCCGGACGCGCCGATTCCTTCTTCGGCGCGGCGGGCTTCTGCGCGGGCTCGGCCGGGTTCTGCCTGGCCTGGGTGGGCAGTGCCGTGGTGACGGTCCGATCGGCGGGGGATTCGGCGCGATGCGGCGCGGTTCCAGCGATGTCGTCGACCACGGGCGAGCCGTCGGTGCGCGGGGAGACCTCGGGCCGCGCGGTCGGGCGCGGCGCCTGTTCGCGAGCGCGGCGACCGGCGCGCGAGCTGGGTTCGGCGCCCTCGGTGGCGGCGCGACGGCCGCGGCGGGTGCGTTCGCTGTCGACCCGGTTCACCAGATCGGCGACCGTCAGCGGGGCGGCCGAGGGGTCGGCGGAGGTGTCCGCGTGCCGGGAACGACGCGAGCCGGTTTCGGGTTGTTCGGTGGGTTCACCCGTCGCGTACCGCTCCCAGGGGGCGCGATTTCCGGGTCGGGGCGTACGCCCGCGCCGATCGTCACCCACCAACGAACCTCACTTCTCTATCTGGCGCAGCGTGCGCGTCATCGCCCGGCTCCGATCGAACCGGAGTCGAGCGATCCCGCAATGATAACGATTCCGCCACGGCTGGCCACCCCAACGCGAATCAGCCGCCGCTGTGCATCACATCGGCCGCCGTCGGAACGGTGTCGTCCTCGGGGTCGTCGAGCCACCCTTCCGGCAGCACGACCTTGGTCTGCGGCGAGCCCTGACGGCCGCGCGGGCCGAGCGCGTCGGTGGGGAACGGCACGTTCGGGTCGAGCTGGGCGACCAGTTCGGCGATCTGGTCCAGCCGCGAGACCGTGGCGAAACTGCGCCGCAGCTGCGAGCCGACCGGGAAGCCCATCAGGTACCAGGCCATGTGCTTGCGGATGTCGCGCATCGCCTTGTCCTCACCGTCGTGTTCGGTGAGCAGGGTGGCGTGGCGCACCAGGATCTCGCCGACGCGGCCGAGTGTCGGCCCCTCGGGGATCGGTTCGCCGCGCAGGGCCGCGCTGAGTTCGGCGAACAGCCACGGCCGTCCCAGGCAGCCGCGTCCGACGACCACGCCGTCGCAGCCGGTCTCGCGCATCATGCGCAGCGCGTCGTCGGCGGTGAAGATGTCGCCGTTGCCGAGCACCGGGATGCTGGTCACGGCCTCCTTGAGCCGGGCGATGGCCGACCAGTCGGCCGCGCCGGAGTACAGCTGGGCCGCGGTGCGCGCGTGCAGCGCCACGGCGGCGGCGCCCTCGGCTTCGGCGATGCGGCCGGTGTCGAGGTAGGTGTGGTGCTCGTCGTCGATGCCGATGCGGAACTTGAAGGTCACCGGAACGCCCGCGGGTTCGGCCGCCGAGACCATCTCGCGCACGATATTGGCGAACAGCCTGCGCTTGTAGGGCAGCGCGGAGCCGCCGCCGAGCTTGGTCACCTTGCGCACCGGGCAGCCGAGGTTGAGGTCGATGTGGTCGGCCCAGCCCTCGCCGACGATGATCCGCACGGCCTCGCCGAGGGTCTTGGGGTCGACGCCGTAGAGCTGCATCGAGCGCGGGTGCTCGTCGGCGTCGAACGACATCATGTGCAGCGTCTTCTCGTTGCGCTCGACGACCGCGCGGGCGGTGATCATCTCGCACACATAGATCGAGGTGGCGCTGCCGAACTCGCGGCACAGGCGCCGGAAGGCGCGGTTGGTGATGCCCGCCATCGGCGCGAGCACCACCGGCGGATCGACCGGGTAGGGCCCGATCCGCAGCGCCGAGGGCGCCGTGGGCATCGTGGTAGTCACATCGGTGATTGTCGCATCCGGTCCGATGTGATCGATCTCGCGTCCGAACGGCTGCGCCGCGGGTCACCGCGGTGACCGCGACCGGGTCGATACCGTTTACCTGCTACGTCGTGTCCGTAGCAGTGCCGTGCGGTCAGTAGCCTTAGCCTGCCCGCATCGTCGCCTCGGCGGTGCGCTGTTCCCACGTAATCGGAGAAGACCCCCCATGGCCGAAAGCACCGAAGGCGCCCCCGACCTCACGAAAACCCCCGCGGAGTCCGGTAAGGGCACCGTCGCCGTTCGTGTCTCGTCGCTGATCGGCGGTGCCGTGATCGCGGTGCTGGCGATCGTGGCGATCGTGCTCGGCGCGCTGCTGGTCTCGGCGCGGTCGGAGGTCTCCGAGATGCGCGACCAGGCCGCCGACAACGCCAAGGCCGAGCAGATCGCCCTGGACTACTCGGTCGGCTCGGCGTCGCTGAACTACACCGACGTCAACGCCTGGGTCGCCAAGCTCAAGGCCGGTACCTCGCCGGAACTGGCGAGCAAGTTCGACGCCACCGGCGCCAAGCTCGAGCAGATCATCATCCCGCTGAAGTGGACCTCCACCGCCGCGCCGATCACGGCGAAGGTGCTCTCGCAGGACGGCTCGGTCTACAAGGTCGCGGCCTTCGTCGACGTGAGCACCACCAACGCCCAGAATCCCGACGGCCTGCGCAACACGGTGACCTACCAGATCACCGTCGACGCCGGGAAGGACTGGCAGATCACCGACGTCGGCAGCACCGACGGCCTGCCGATCAAGTAGGACACACAGCGAAGCCGCCCACCGGAGTCTCGGTGGGCGGCTTCGTCGTGTGGTCTAGACGCTGGCCAGTTCGCGCTTCTTGGCCTCGCGGGCGAGCATGCGGTCGCGCTGCTCCTCGAACTTGAGCACGTCCTCGCCGAGCTTGTCGAGGAAGCCGGCCAGCCGTTCGCGGGTGGCCTCGCCGCGGGCGGTGAAGTCGGTGCGCTCGAAGACGTTCCACTTCTTGAGCACCGGCTGCACGACCTCTTCGAGGTGCTGGCGCAGGTCGTAGATGCCGTGCTTGGCCATCAGGACGCCGTTGCGGCGGAAGTTGGGCATGCCCGCGCCCGGCATCTGGAAGTTCTCGACGATCAGCGAGATGGCTTCGATCGCCTGGTCGGGGCTCAGGTCCAGTGCCGCGCCGCACAGGTTGCGGTAGAAGATCATGTGCAGGTTCTCGTCGGCCGCGACGCGCTGGAGCATGCGGTCGGCGATCGGGTCGTCGCACACCTTGCCGGTGTTGCGGTGGCTCACCCGGGTGGCCAGTTCCTGGAAGGTCACGTAGGCGACCGAGTGCAGGAAGCCGGCGTCGACCTCGGTGGGGGAGGCGAAGCCGTTGGTCATGTGGATCATGCGCGCCTCTTCGAGGGCGACCGGATCCACGCCGCGGGTGACCACGAGGTAGTCGCGCATCACGATGCCGTGGCGGTTCTCCTCGGCGGTCCAGCGACCGACCCAGGTGCCCCAGGCGCCGTCCTGGGAGAAGTTCTCGGCGATCTCACGGTGGTAGGACGGCAGATTGTCCTCGGTGAGCAGGTTGGTGATCATGGCCGCCTTGGCGACCTCGTTGAGCTTGGACTGCTCAGGATCCCAGTCGATGCCGCCCATGGCGGCGAAGTTGCGGCCCTCGTCCCACGGGACGTAGTCGTGCGGATGCCATTCCTTGGCCAGTGACAGGTGCCGGTTGACGTTTTCCTCGGCAACCGGCTCCAACTCCGTGAGCAGTTCGAGTTGAGTCAGATCCCTTGCCATGTAAAAACCCTTCGCTGTCGTGCTTGCGGTCGAACGTCGCGATGCGGCCATACCTTACGGCACCGTAGGTGTGATGCGAAACGCAACAGAGCGCTTTTCCGTCGATGTTGAGCAATGCCACAACTCGCGGTGAGGCTCGTGGTCGTGCTGACGAGTCTAGGCGTTCGGCCCGCAGCATAGGGACTATCGCTGCGGGCCGCGTGACGTTAGCGAGGACGCGGGGTGACGCTCAGCGCTTCCCGCCGAGCAGGCCGCCGAGCACACTGCCCAGCGCGCCGCCCGCGTTCTTGGCCAGCGCGTCGCCGATCGCGCCGCCGATGCCGCCGCTGTTGCCGCTGCCGCCGAGCAGGCCGCCCAGCAGGTCGCCGAGGACCCCGCCCGAGGCCGGGGCGGGCGCGGGAGCCGGGGCGGGCGCGGGCGCGGCGACGGTGCCGCCGGTGAGCTGCTTGGCCAGGTAGGCGAGCAGGATCGGGGCCAGGATCGGTAGCAGCTGGGCGATCAGGTCGTTGCCGCCGGTGCCGCCGGTCGCGCCGAGCGCGCTGATGACGGTGTTCTTCTCGTCACCGAAGACCTTGTCGACGATCTTCTCGCCGTCGGTGACATCGACCTGAGTCAGGTCCACCGCGCCCGCGGCGCCGACGAGCCCGCCGTGGTCGCCGAGCGCGCCGAGCAGGGACGCCTCGCCCTGCGGTTGGGTGGCGTTGACCCGCAGTCCGCCGAGCAGGGTGGGCAGTGCGGCCTGCACGGCGGTCGTGGCGGTGGCCTGGTCGACGCCGAGCTTGTCGGCGATCTGGGCGATCGGGACCTGGGCGAGCAGATCGTCGAAGGAAGTCATCTCACTCCGCTTACGTAAAGGTGCCCGGTCGCTCCGGGTCGCGCTCAGGCTAGGGGAATCGACCGGGAAACAGGCTGTTTCGGCGGAGTCTGCGCTGGGCGCGTCGCCACGTGACGCTGGTCACGGTGGGTGGTGGTGGTGCCCCCTGTAGGACTCGAACCTACGACCTAGTGATTAAAAGTCACCAGCTCTACCAACTGAGCTAAAGGGGCGCGCAGCGGAGTCTAGCCGACGGTGTGCCCGGAGACCGAATAGTGGGTCCGACCACCGGGTCCCCGGCGCTCTACCGCTTGCGTATATGACTCGAATGCTGTTGTATCGCAACATCTTTCGACAAGCAGGGGTGCAGTAGCGATGGAGTCCTCCACCGGGGCCCTCGGTCCGGCGACCGTGGGGCCGACTTCGCGGTTATCCGCGGGGTCGTCAACTGTGCTGTGCGAGTGCGAAATTCATAGCTTCGGTAGTGATCGGGATAACCGGACCGGATGTTCGGATAGGTGCCCCGTTCGCTGCGTGTCGGCTCGTGAATACGGGTACGGTGATCGCCTGGTGAATTTCGAAACAATCACCGGTGCCGCGTTTTCCGTGGCGTCGGAGCGGGGTGGGCGGGTTTCGTAATTCGTCGACGATGGGTAGTGCCCGGTGGCTCGCGATGGGTGCGTGAGCGGCCGGTGCAGGGGTTGTCGTTACCGCAGGAGGAGGCGGTTCTCACCGGTCGCGGAGCCCCCGCGTGTGGCACTGCGAGTTTTTCATACCGAAAGTTTGAATTAAAACCACAATTCGTACCAACGGTCGGTAATTGGCCGGCGGTCACGAGAAGGTTCGGAGGCGTTTCGAGCATGGCACGGCAGCAAGAGCGGGCGCGCCGGACACGCGCGGCGATTATCAAGTCCGCGGCCGTCGAGTTCGGTAAGAGCGGATATGCCGCGGCATCGCTCAACCGCATTCTGGAAGGCTCGCGGGCCACCAAGGGGGCGATGTACTTCCACTTCGACTCGAAGGAGGATCTGGCGCGCGCGGTGCTCGAGACCGCGGTCGAGCGCTACCGGGTCTGCGCCGAGCGCTGGCTCGCGCGCGCCGACCTGGGCCCGCTCGACGTGCTGCACGGCATGGTCGACGAGATCGCGCTGCGGCTCGAGCACGACACCATCGTCCAGGCCGAGTATCGCCTGGTGATCGAACCCGACTTCCACCGCGACGCGGGCAACAGTGGCGGTCGCATCGTCGGCCGCGCCACCCGGGTGCTCGCGGTGCGCGCGATCACCGACGGCCAGCTGCGCGCCGACGCCGACCCCGACCGTTTCACCCGCACCCTGTCCGCGGCCCTGGCCGGACAGCGCTATCTGGTCGACCCCATCGCCACCGGTTCGGCCGCCGATATGCGCGCCCGTTTCGCCGAGGTGCTCGAGGTTATCGTGGAGGCGATGGCCACCCCGCTGTGGATCCAGAGCTTCCGCACGGAGGGTTGGCGCGCTTCGGCACGCCTGGACGACCTCGGTTTGGGCGCCTGACCAGGCGATTTGGAACTCTCGGCGCACCTGTCATAAGCTATGCGAGCTCCCAACGGAAACGTTGAAGCCGCCCCGGAGAGATTCGGAACGAGCCCCCTTCGTCTAGCGGCCTAGGACGCCGCCCTTTCAAGGCGGTAGCGCGGGTTCGAATCCCGTAGGGGGTACAGTCTTCGGACTGTGTCTAGCAGTACTGCACGAAAAGCAAGGCCCTGTGGCGCAGTTGGTTAGCGCGCCGCCCTGTCACGGCGGAGGTCGCGGGTTCGAGTCCCGTCAGGGTCGCAAGTAGTACCAGAGCAATCCGGTACTTCCGGCCAGGTAGCTCAGTTGGTACGAGCGACCGCCTGAAAAGCGGTAGGTCGCCGGTTCGATCCCGGCTCTGGCCACAGCACAGCCCCTGCATCAGATCCTGGTGCGGGGGTTTTTCGTTTCCATCCGCAGGGCGTTGGTCCACAGTCGCGTCAGGGTGGCCACCACCTGTTCCATCGGTAGTTCCCGGTCACCGGTGACGAAGTAGCTGAACGCCATCCGGCTCACCATGTTCGACAGCGCCCGCGAGGTCAGCACCGGGTCGAGTTCGGGGTCGGCCAGGCCGCGTCGTTGCAGGTCGGCGATGCCGCGGGCGTTGCGTCGGACGAACGCGTCGGCGCGGTCGCGGCGCAGTCTGCCGAATTCGGGGTCGATCTGGGCGACCTGTTCGAGCAGCGCCATGAGTTTCGCGTTGCGCGCGTAGGCCTGGAAGTAGGCGAGGTTGGCGGCTTCGATGATCGTGGCGGGGTCGTCGGTGTCGGCCACGTGCGGGGTGCCCGGGTGCATCATGTCCTCTTGGGCGCGTTCCAGGATCGCCGCGAGGATTTCCTCTTTGCTGGCGAAATAGGTGTAGAAGGTGCCGGAGGAGCAGTTGGCTTCCTGGGTGATGTCGATGAGCCGGGTGTCGAGGTAGCCGAGCCGTTCGAACACTGTGCGACCGGCCGCGATCAGCGCGTCGCGGGTGCGCAGTCCGCGCGCGGTGGTGGGGAGTTCGCGCAACAGCGAGGTGCGTGCCATGGAGGGCAGCGCGCCCTCGCTGTCGGTGTGTTCCATGGTTGTAGTTATATACGGCTCTGGTATTTGCGAAGTTCCTGGCGGGCGATGGCCCGCTTGTGCACTTCGTCGGGTCCGTCGGCCAGGCGCAGGGTGCGCAGGTGGGCCCAGGCGAAGGCGAGCGGGTAGTCGTCGGTGACTCCCGCGGCGCCGTGTACCTGGATGGCCCGGTCGATGATCTTCAGCGCGATGTTGGGCGCGGCCACCTTGATCGCGGCGATCTCGGTGCGCGCCTCCTTGTTGCCGACGGTGTCCATCAGGTAGGCGGCCTTGAGGGTGAGCAGTCGGATCATCTCGATCTCGATGCGCGCCTCGGCGATCCAGTCGCCGATATTGGAGTTCTCCGCCACCGGTTTGCCGAAGGTGACCCGCGACAGCGCCCGCGTGCACAGCATTTCGAGTGCCCGTTCGGCCATGCCGATGCTGCGCATGCAGTGGTGGATGCGGCCCGGTCCGAGCCGGGCCTGGCTGATCGCGAATCCCTCGCCCTCGCCTTTGAGTACGTCGGTGACGGGCACGCGCACGTCGGCGAAGTCGATCTCGGCGTGGCCTTCGCGTTCCTGGTACCCGAATACCGGCAGCCCGCGCAGCAGCGTGATGCCGGGCGCGTCGATGGGCACCACCAGCATCGACTGTTGGCGGTGTGGCGCGGCGTCGGGATCGGTCTTGCCCATCACGATCAGCACCCGGCAGTTCTTGTGCAAGGCGTTGGTGGCGAACCACTTTCGGCCGTTGAGGACGTATTCGTCGCCGTCGCGCACCATCGACAGTTCGATATTGGTGGCGTCGGAGCTGGCCACTCGCGGTTCGGTCATCGCGAAGGCCGAGGCCATCGTCCCGTCGAGCAGGGGTTTGAGGTATTTCTCCCGGTGCTCCTCGGTCCCGAACAGCTCGAGCACTTCCATGTTGCCGGTGTCGGGGGCGTTGCAGTTGCACGCTTCGGGGGCGAGGTGGCTGCGGCCCATGATCTCGGCGAGCGGCGCGTACTCGAGGTTGGTCAGGCCGGGCCCACGTCCGGGGTGCGGGTGGAACAGGTTCCACAGTCCGCGCCGCTTGGCCTCGACCTTGAGTTCCTCGAGGATGGGCGGCTGAAAATGCGGGTCACCGGAGGCGCGCATCTGCTCGTCGTAGACGGCTTCGGCCGGATAGACGTGGACGTCCATGAAGTCGAGGAGGTCCTCCTGGTACTTCTTGGCGCGGTCGGTGAGGTCGAACATGGCTGCTCCCGGTGATCGAAAGGCACTGCCGCGGCGCGCGATCGCGCGCCGCGGCGAGGGCAAGGGTCAGGACTGGTAGAGGTAGGCGCCGGGGATGGCGTCGGGGTCGTTGCGGACGGCGGGCGGGTTGGTCTCGCGCAGCTTCCACGCGCTGAACACGGTGATCAGGCCCATGGCCATCAGGAACACCGAAACACCGGTGGTGGAACCGGTATTGGCGATGATGGCGGTCATGATGAACGGGGTGCCGCCGCTGATGGTGATGGCGGCGAGCTGGTAGGCCAGCGAGGCGCCGGAGTAGCGCACGCGCGGGGCGAACAGCTCACCCATGAACGCGGCCAGCGGCCCGTAGGTGAGGGCTTGGAGCAGCGAGCCCACCGCCACCGCGAGGAACACGGCCGCGATGCTGGCGGTGTTGACCAGCCCGAAGAACGGGAACGCCCACAGCGCCATGCCCGCGCCGCCGAGCAGGATCAGCGGCCTGCGCCCGATCCGGTCCGACAGCGAGCCTGCCCACAGGATGACGCCGGTGAGCAGCGCGGAGGAGATCAGCGAAATGGCCAGCAGCGCGTTGCGGTTCATGCCGAGTTCGGCGGTGCCGTAGCTGAGCAGGCCGGCGATGCTCACGTAGAACAGCGAGTTGGTGGCGGCCAGCAGACCGCAGCCGAGCAGGATGGTGCGCCAGTGGCCCTTGATCGCCTCGGCCAGCGGGGCCTGGGCGACGGCGGGCGCCTTCTTCTTGGCGGTCTCGGCCTGGAGTTCGCGGAATTCGGGGGAGTCCTCGACGCGGGTGTGGATGTAGAGCACGACCGGGAACAGCAGCGCGCTGGCCAGGAACGGCACCCGCCAGCCCCAGCTGAGGAACGCGTCGGTCGACAGTGCCGCGGTGGCGGCCAGGAAGACGAGGTTGCCCAGGATCAGGCCCAGCGGCACGCCCATCTGTCCGAAGGTGCCGGCGAAGCCGCGCTTCTTCGGGCCCGCGGATTCGGTGAGTAGCAGCACGATTCCGCCCCACTGGCCACCGCAGGCGATGCCCTGGACGAAGCGCAGGGTCACCAGCAGGATGGGCGCGAGGATGCCGATCGAGCCGGTGCTGGGCAGGCAGCCGATCAGGAAGGTCGCCACGCCCATGGCGAGCAGGCAGACCACGACCACCGGTTTGCGGCCGTAGCGGTCACCGAAGTGTCCGGCGAGCACGCCGCCGATCGGCCGGGCGACGAAGCCGGCCCAGAAGGTGCTGAACGAGAGCAGCGTGCCCATCAGCGCCGAGGCGTCGGGGAAGAACACGTGCGGGAACACCAGTGCGGCGGCGGTGCCGTAGAGGAAGAAGTCGTACCACTCGATGGAGCTGCCGACCAGGCCCGCGGCGAGCAGTTTGCGGTGGGCCCGCTTCTGCGCGGTGGTCTGGGTGTTCGGTGGGGCCAGCGTGGCGTCGCTGCCTGGCAGTCGGCCGGATTCTTGCATCGGGAACTCCTCGGTGGATCCGCAAAGCTGAACGAACTGTAGTTGACGTCAACTTCAAGTGAATGAGCGCTTGCTTAGTGTGCGGGACCCTCGATGTAATGTCAATCACACGGATAGCGAAAATGAATCAAGGGGGATTACGGGCTGAGGGTGCGAATCCAGGCGCGGGTCTGCGCTGGGTCGATCACGTCGTCGAGCTCGAATCCGGTGGCGGCGGTCAGTGCTTTGCCCTGCTGATAGGCGGCGGCGAGCAGCTGGTCGAACAGCTGCTCCCTGGCCACCGGATCGTCCACCGCGGCGAGCTCCTTGCGGAAGCCGAGGCGCACCGCGCCCTCCAACCCCATCGGCCCGATCTCGCCGGTCGGCCACGCGACGGTGAAGCTGGGCGCGCGAAAGTGCCCGGCCGCCATGGCCATCGCGCCGAGACCGTAGCCCTTGCGCAGGATGACGGTGCCGAAGGGGACACGCAGGGCGGCGCCGAGCACGAACAGCTTGCCGAACCGGCGCACGGTCGCGTCCTTCTCGGCCTCGGGCCCGACCATGAAACCCGGTGTATCGCACAGTGATACGACCGGCAGGCCGAAAGAGTCACACAGCGTGAGGAATTCGCCCATCTTGTCGGCCGCGTCGGCGTCGATGGCGCCGCCGAGATGGTGGCTGCTGTTGGCCACCAGGCCGAAGGGGCGGCCCTCGACCCGGACCAGCGCGGTGACGATGCCGACGCCGTAGTCCGGTCGCAGTTCCAGCACCGACCCGACATCGACGATCGCCTCGATCGCGCGGTGAATGTCATAGGCCCGCAAGCGATTCTCCGGGATGACGTGTCGGGCCAGCCGGGCGTCGGGCGCCTCGTAGTCGGGCAGGGCGCCCCGGAAATAGCCGAGGTACTGCTTGGCCAGTTCCACCGCGTGCGCTTCGTCGCGGGCCACCAGGTCGACCACGCCGTTGCGGCGCTGGACGTCGATCGGTCCGATGTCCTCGGGCCGGAAGGTGCCGAGCCCGCCGCCCTCGATCATGGCCGGTCCGCCCATGCCGATATTCGCGTCGGGGGTCGCGATGATCACGTCGCACACCCCCGCCAGCGCCGCGTTGCCGGCGAAGCAGCGGCCCGACACGATCGTCACCAGCGGCACCTGCCCGCGCAGGGCCCCGAGCGCGCGGAAGGTGGGCACGTCCAAACCCATGCCGTGCCAGTCGGTATCGCCGGGTCGACCGCCGCCGCCCTCGGCGAACAGCACGACCGGGATCTGTTTGCGGGCGGCCAGTTCGAAGGCGCGGTCGGTCTTGGCGTGGTTGTTCTTGCCCTGGGTGCCTGCCAGGACGGTGTAGTCGTAGGAGACGACCACCGCGTCGGCCTTGTCGAACCGGTCGGCGCCGATGGTGGCCAGGCCGGTGATCAGACCGTCGGCGGGCGTGTTGGCGATCAGGTGTTCTTCGGAGTGCCTGCTGCGCTGGGCGGCCAGTGCGAGGGCGCCGTATTCGACGAAGCTGCCCGGGTCGACCAGATCGGCGATGTTCTCCCGCGCGGTGCGTCGACCGAGCCTGTGCCGCTTGGCGATCGCGTCGGGGCGGGCTTCGTCGCGGGTCACGCGATGGCGATCACGGATCTCCTCGACGTCGGCGCGGATTCGATCCGGGTCCAGGTCGATCAGGCCGTGGTCGTCGTTCTCGGCGCCGGTGGGGGAGACGATCACCAGCGGGTCGCCGGGCGCCACCACCTGCCCCGGTCGCACCAGGACGCGCACCGTCCGCGCGGCCGTCGCGAGGGCGACCACGTGCTGCATCTTCATCGCCTCGAGCACGACGAGCTGTCCGCCCGCCGCCACGTCGACGCCCTCCTCGACCACGTCGACCACCGTGCCCGCCAGCTGCGCCCGCACGGCCTCCTGGCCCGGATACAGCTCGACGGCGGCGGCGGTGCTGGTCGGCGCGGGAACGCGGGCGACCAGCGAGGGGAGCTTCTCGCCCAGGTAGCCGGTGGTCACGACGCCCGATCGGAAGTCGGTGTCGGCCAGCACCTCTCGCAGGAACGCGATATTGGTACCGATGCCCTCGATCCCGAACTCGCCCAGCGCGGTCGCGGCTTTCCGTGCGGCAGTGGGGAAATCGCCCCGCGTACGGACGATCACCTTGGCGAGCAGGGAGTCGTAGCGCGGGCTCGGGGTCAGTCCGGGCCTGCCGAAGGTGTCGACGCGGATGCCGGGGCCGGTGGGCGGGGCGAAGGTGGTGAGGGTGCCCGCGGTCGGCACGGCGGAGCCGTCGGCCGCCATGGTCTCCATGTTCACGCGGGCCTGGATCGCGATGCCGTCGGCGGCGGCGAGGGTGCCGTCGGTGTCCGTTCCGTCCGAACAGATTCCGGGCGGTAGCGCGAGCTCGTCGAACGACTTCCCGCTCGCGATCGCGAGTTGCACGGCCACGAGATCGGTCCCGGTGACCTCCTCGGTGACGGTGTGCTCCACCTGGATCCGCGGATTCACCTCGAGGAACACGAATTCCGCACCGGCGACCAGGAATTCGACAGTCGCCAGCCCGCTGTACCCGACCTCCGCGCACAGCCGTGCCGCGCACCCGTGCAGGTCCCGTCGCAGCGACTCCGAAAGGCCCTGCGCCGGTGCAATTTCGAGCAGCTTCTGATGTCGGCGCTGCACACTGCAATCGCGATCCCCGAGCGCCATCGCCCGCGTCCCCGCGGCCACGACCTGCACCTCGATGTGCCGTGCGTGCTCGAGCAGCTTCTCCGCGAACACCGCCGGATCCCCGAAGCCGAGCTGGGCCTCCGCGGCGCACTGCCGGTAGGAATCGGCCAACTGCTCGGCCGCACGCACCACCCGCATCCCGCGCCCGCCGCCACCGGCCAGCGCCTTGATCATGATCGGGCCCGGTTGCGCGGCGAAGAACGCCGCCACCTGCTCGACGGTGCTCGCCCCCTCGGTCGCGGGCAGCACCGGCACCCCGGCGGCGACGGCGGTGCGCCGGGCCGAGGACTTGTCCCCGAACAGGTCGAGCACGCTCGGATCGGGCCCGACGAACCGCACCCCGTTCGCCGCGCACGCCCGCGCGAATTCGGCGTTCTCGCTGAGGAATCCGTACCCGGGATGGATCAGGTCGGCGCCGGATTCCTTGGCGGCGGCCAGGATCGCGACGTGGTCGAGGTAGGCGGCCGGGCCGGCGCCGGTCAGGGCGATGGCCTCGTCGGCGGCGTGCACGTTCGGGTTGTCGGCGTCGTCGGTGGCGTAAACCGCCACGGTGTCGATGCCGAGTTCGGCGGCGGTGCGGAGCACGCGCAGGGCGATCTCGCCGCGGTTGGCGATCAGCAGTTTCACAGTGTGGCCTCGGATTCCGCCGCGACGATGCGCTCGGTCATGGTGAACAGTTCGCCCTTGCGGATCTTGCCGGTGGCGGTCATCGGCAGGGCGTCGACAACGGTGATCTCGGGGACCTTGTAGGTGGCCATGTTCGCCGCCGCCCACGCCCGCAGCTCGGCGGGTGCGAACGCGTCGCCGGGGGTCAGTTGGACGAAGGCCAGCGGTACCTGGCCGCGGCGCGCGTCGGGTTTGGGGACCACGCCCGCCGCGCGCACCCTCGGGTGCAGCATCAGCAGCGATTCGACCTCGGCAGGGAACACGCTCATCCCGTTGACCTTGATCATCTCCTTGTTTCGTGCCAGGTATTGCAGGGCGCCGTGCTGGTCGAACTTGCCGAGGTCGCCGGTCTGCAACCAGCCCTCGCGCACGGTCGCGGCGCCGGCCTCGGGATTGCCGTGGTACCCGGTGAGGATCGACGGGCTGCGCACGATGATCTGGCCCTCCTGGCCCATCGGCACCGGCGCGCCCGCCTCGTCGACGATGAGGATGTCGGTGCCGGGCACCGGCAGGCCGCAGTACACCGGGTCCTGGTGTAGGTCGTAGTCCCCGTGCTGGAAGCCGAGGGTGAAGGTGTCGGCCGTGTGCGTCTCGGTCATGCCGTAGCTGGTCTCGCGCAGGACGAGTCCGGTTGCCGCGCGCCACTGTTCGCGGATGTCGGGGCTGAGTTTGACGACGAAGGAGACCCCGGTCGAATTCTCCAGCGCTGTCAGGTCTTTCGGGTCGAAGGCGGGGTGGTTCAGCAGTTCCAGGTAGTTGTCGACCATCGCGACCACGGTGGTGACCCGGTAGCGGCCGAGCAGTGCGAGCGCCGTGCCCGCCTCCCAGCGGTTCATCAACACCACCGTGCCGCCGTTGACCAGGGGCAACAGGATTCCGAAGTCCTCCCCGGCGATCCAGAACACCGGCAGGAAGTTCAGGGCCACCATCGGTTCGCCGACCTGGTAGCCGTTGCCGAGGGTGGCGGTGGCGGCGGTGTAGACCATGTGGCGTTGGGTGTGCTCGCAGCCCTTGGGCATTCCGGTGGTGCCGCCGGTGTAGTTCAGGGCGGCCAGTGCGTCGGGATCGATGGGTTGCGCTGGGGCGCGCGGGCTTTCGAGGATTCGCTGCCAGTCGGTGTCACCCGAGGTGCCGAACGGCACCGGCACCGGGGGCTCCTCGGTCAGCATGTCGCCCAGCCCGGTGACCGCGACCGACCGCACCGGCGTCTGCCCGCGCACCTCCTCGACCAGCGCCGCGAGGTCGTCCTGGGCGAGCAGCACGCTCACCCCCGCGTCGACGAGTTCGTGCCGCAACTCGTGCGCCCGGAACAGCGGATTGATCGGTACGTGCACCGCGCCCACCTTCAGGATCCCGAGCATGGCGATCAGGAACTGCGGACAGTTGCTCAGGAACACCCCCACCCGGTCGCCCGCCACGACTCCCTCGGCGAGCAGCCACCCGGCGAACCGGTCGGACAGTTCGTCGTATTCGGCGTAGCTGATGTCGCGCCCGTAGAAACCGATGGCGACCGTCTCAGGCCGCTCGCTCGCCCAGTGGCGGAGATAGTCGACCAGCGCCATCGACTCGATCGGATACTGCGGCGTGCGCGGCACCTGGTGCGGCCACGCGGCCTGCTGACATGCTCTGACCTGCGCGAGCGCGGCGTCGAGTGCGGCTGTGGCGAGTTCTGCGGTCATGCGCGAATCCATTCCAGTGGTAGCCCACATGTGTGCGTCATCACAGCATGTTTGAAGTTGACGTCAAAGTCAATAATTGATTCGCCGCCCACGATGTGCCTTCCGCGCCCACCTCGGGTACAGTCTCGAAACTGAAAGCAATCAAGGCCCTGTAGCGCAGTTGGTTAGCGCGCCGCCCTGTCACGGCGGAGGTCGCGGGTTCGAGTCCCGTCAGGGTCGCAAGTACGTTTCGGGCATACTCACCTCACATTTGAAGTGTGACGTGAAGTGCGTGGGCAACATGGGAGTTGTCGCGGGTTCGAGTCCCGTCAGGGTCGCAAGAAAAGTCCCCCACACCGATCCTGGTGCGGGGGACCTTTTTGCGTTCCGCTCAGATGCGTTCGTCCGCTCAGATGCGGTGGTCGATGCTGGTGATGCGGTGGCGGCCGGGGGAGATCTCGGTGGTGCGCATGAGCTGGTCGATTTTCTCGGTGGTGTCGTCGCCGGGCCAGCGCTGGTGGATGGTGACGTTCCAGAGGGTGGGGTCGGCGGTGTCGGCTTTGGTGATGTGGACGCAGTATTTGACGTCGGGGGGCAGGGTGGCGATGCCGGCGGCGAGGGCGGCGTGGTCGCCTACGTGGGCGTCGTCGGTGACGAAGCTGCGGGCCTTGGTGGCGTCGCGGTCGACGTAGTAGCTGTATTCGAAGCCGAGGATGGCGCTCTGCGGGCTGGTGGTGTCGCCGTGTTCGGCGCTGATGGTGATCGAGGGGGTGCGGAAGGATTCGCAGCCCGACAGCGCGTGTGCGGGGAGCGGGCCGACGGCGGTGGATGTCGTTGTGCGCGTGCTGGATACGGTCGCGCCGGTGGTGGTGTCCTGGTCGGCGGGGCCGAGGAAGATGGTGGCGGCCAGGCCGAGGATGACGACGAAGAAGACCGCGCCGACCACGCCCTTGATCGCGGCCGCCGCCTTCGCGCGGCCGGTGCCGTCGTCGTAGCGTTCGTCGTCGTAGTTCTTGCGCGGGCGGCGCGCGATCTTGCCGCCGCCGCCGAAGTCCTTGAGGCGCGGTAGCACCGGCATCTCCACGTGGTCGCCGCTCTGCTCGGTGGCCGTGGCGGTGGCCCAGTCGTTCCAGTCGATGTCGTCGTCGCGGCGGGGCTCGGCGGGCATCTCGGTGCCGGTCCAGTCGTTCCAGTCGCCGGTGAACCCGTCGTCATCGGCGCGGTCGCGGTAGACCGGCTCCACGTGGGTGGGCCGGACGGGCGCGTCGTCGAACGGCTCGGGGTCCGGCGGCGGCCAGATCTCGGGGTTGGTGCCGATGGTCTGTGGTTCGGCTTCGCGCCGCCGCCTGCGCCGCCGTTTGCTCTGCGGGCGGTGTCGGCCGGACGGCGCGGCGTCCGGCGACGAGAAGTAGGCACCGAACGGGTTGTCCATGCGCGGTCCCTAGGCGGGCGCCGGGACGACTCCCGGTTGGCCGTGTTTGGGTGCGGTGGAGGGCTTTTCGGTCTCCTGGTCCTGCTGGGGCCGCGCGGCTGGTGGTACGACGCCGCCCTGCATCGGCTGCTGCGCGGGTGCCGGTGTACTCGGAGTCTGTTGGGGCTGTTCGACTTTCGGTGTCTGGTTCGACGGCACGGGAGCCGCCGGTGCCGGGGTCTCCGGTTTCACCGAAGCACCACCGTTCGTGCCCCCGCCGCCGGGGTTGGTCCCGGCGAACGGCATCCCCGAATTCGCCCCGGTCCCACCACCATTGGTCGCGGGCGCCGTGGTCGAAGGAGTGCTGGTAGCGGGAGCGGTCGACGTGCCCTCGGTCCCCGTGACATTCGCCGCGAGCGTATCGATCCCGGTGGTCGCCAGCTCCGCGCCCTTGTCGATCCCGTGCATCGCCACCTCGGCGATCTTGTCGATCAGGTGCGTCCCGAACGTCACCCCGGCATCGATCGCCGCCGTCCCCAGCGATACGCCACCGTCGATCAGCGCCTCCTGTAGCGCGATCTGCGCGGCCGTCGCCGGGTCGAGGTCCTCGTCGTCGTCCTTCCACGAGGAGGTCTCGCTCCCGCCGGTCCCGAGCACATAGACCCCCGGCGCCACCTCGGTCGCCCCGACCGGCACCGTCACCCCGTTGGTCCCGCCGAGATCACTGGTGAGCCCGCTGGTGTCGCGGGTGTGCTGATCCATCTCGGTGCTGGCTTTGCCGACCACCGAGACCGCCTCGGAGATGGCCTCCTCGGCCAGCGCGACGACCGCGTCGAGGTTGTTCTCGTTCACCGCCGGCGCGGCCGCCTTCGCCTTGGCCCGGAAGTCGGCGATGATCGCCTCGACCTTCGCCGCGGCGGTGGCCTGGGTCGAATACGCCTTGCCGAGAACAGCACTCAGCGTCGAGCCCCGATCCGCCGCCGCCGACACTTCGGTCGCGGTGCGCCGCAGCGCCGGGGTCGCGGGCGCCGCGGTCTCGGTCGACTCGAGCGCGTAGAGCCCGAGCCGGTGCGGGTCCTCGGTCGCGGTGGTGGCGGCGGTGGCCGTGCTCAACGCCGAGACCACCGCGGCATCGGGGTCGGCGGAGGTATTGCTGCCCAACGATTTCCGCAGTTCCAGCAGCGGCACCTCGAGCAGCGCGATCACCGGCGCGATCTTCGCCTCTGCCTCGGCCTGGGTAGTGGTGCTGATGGTCGTGTCGGTGACCAGCGACTTGGTTCGCATCACGCCACCTCGCCCTCGACCGCGCGCAGCTGCCGCGCCACCCCGGTGTCGATCCCGGTCACCTCGGCCCCGAACCGGGCCAGAATGTCCTGATAGGCGGTGACCAGGTTGCCCGCCGTGTTCAAAGTCGACGCGTGCTCGCTCGCTGCCCGCGTCCACGCGACGGCGAACTCGCGCCCCAATACTCCGAGCCCGGACAGGTCGACACCTGCGGCGACGGTGGTGTGCTCGGCGGCGGTGCCGAGAAGTTCGGAAACCCGGGCCGCCGCACGCTGATACGCGTCGAGCGCTGACGGGTCGAAAGACATTTCTGCCACGATGCCTACCCCTTCACGATCGCGGTTCCCGGCCGAAGCCGGTCCCGAAAGCGTAACCATCCGGCGCCGTTTACGGGCGACTCCGCACCAGATGGACGCCGTCGCCTTCGCCGGTCCGGCACCGTCGGACGAGTAGCCTCATCTCCGATATGGCTGCCGCGATCCTCACGATGCTCGGGCTCGCCCTGCTCGACGCACTCGACGTGCTGCTGGTGGCGATCACCACGGCCGTGGTCGCCGATGCCAGGCTGACCCGCCGTTCGCCGCTGTCGGGCGTGCTCAGCTTCCTGGCCGGGGTCTTCGCGGTGTCGCTGGCCTTCGGCGTGTGCACGGTGCTCGGCCTGGATTTCCTGGTTCGCCTGTTCGATTTCGAGCTCACGCCCGCCCTGCGGTACTGGGGCGAACTGGCGATCGGGCTGGTGTTGATCGCGGTCGCCGCGCTGCCGGTCGGGACCTCCTCGACGGTCGGTGGTCGCTGGGTGGAACCGGTCCGTCAACACCCCTGGCTCATGGGAGTGATCGGTTTCACTCTGGGTCTGGCGAAGGTGCCCACCTCGGTGCCGTATCTGGCCGCGCTCGCCATCCTCGCCTCGCAACGGCCGCTGCCGGTGGGTTGGCCGCTGCTGATCGCCGCCTACTGCGCGATCGCGCTGGTCCTGCCGCTGCTCGTGCTGGCACTGGCCCTGCGCCGGACTCCGCGCACGCGTCGGGTGTATCGCCTGCTCGTGCGGGGTATCACCCGCTACGGGCCGCCGGTGGTGCGCGTGCTCTTCGTCGTGATCGGGGCCGCGCTGGTGGTCGACGCGCTGGTGCACGGCAGCCAACTGTGGTGAGCGCCCCCGGCCGCTCAGGAAAGCGTCAGGGGTATCGAGTACCGTCATAACGAATCGATGACGTAGCTTGCGTGCCCGTAACCTGGGCCCGAGCTTTCCAGGTGAGCAGGGAGGGCGACCCTTGAGGGTTACCGTTGTTGTGCCGACCTACAACGAGCGGGAAAATCTGCCGGTGGCGGTCGAGCGGCTGACGGCGCTGCAGGTGCCTGATCTGCATGTGCTGGTGGTGGACGACAATTCACCCGACGGCACGGGCGATGTGGCCGACAAGTTGGCGGCGGAACTGCCGAATGTGGTGAACGTGCTGCACCGCACCGAGAAGGACGGCCTCGGTCGCGCCTACATCGCGGGGATCACCGAGGCGCTCGCGCAGGGCGCCGACGTGGTGATCCAGATGGATGCCGACCTGTCGCATCCCGCCGAGGTGATCCCGGCGATGCTCGAGAAGCTGAGCTCCGACGATGTCGGTGTCGCGCTCGGGTCGCGCTATGTTCCCGGTGGTTCCACCGCCGAGGAGTGGAAGTGGTACCGCAAGGCCCTCTCGGCCTGGGCCAACTTCTACGTGAACCTGATCCTGCGCCTCGGCGTGAAGGACGCGACCGCCGGTTTCAAGGCGTGGAAGGCCGACACCCTGCGCGCGATCGAGGTGGCCTCGATCCGCAGCAACGGGTACTCGTTCCAGGTCGAGATGAACTACCGCGCGATCAAGAAGGGCTACACGATCGCCGAGGTGCCGATCCGCTTCGAGGAGCGCACGGTCGGCGCGTCGAAGATGAGCCTGAAGGTGCAGCTCGAGTCGGCGCTCATGCCGTGGAAGCTGCTGTTCGGCCGCTCGGTCTGACACTCGCGCGAAGGCCCCGCCGATGCTTCGGCGGGGCCTTCGCTGTGTGTGGGGCTCATTCGGCCGCGATGCCGCGGCGGACCCCTTCCAGGGCGATCACGATGATCGGCACCAGCGTCACGTGCATCACCGACAGCGCGACGGTGGAGGCCGCGTCGAAGTCGGTGGCCACGGTCAGGCCGATGGTCGCCAGCGACAGCAGCGAGCCGATCACGGCGGCGGTGCGCAGCACGCCGGTCCACAGGTAGGACACCAGCACGGCCACGGTCAGGCCGATCAGCAACGGCACGGCCGACATGATGACCACCCCGCCGGGCGCGACGTCCATGGCCTCGCCCTTCTCGATCGCGATGAACGAGCCGCCCGCGGCGGCGCCGATGGCCCAGACGATCAGGTTCACGACGACGGCGGCGGCGACGGCGCCCAGCACGGCGACGGGACGACGCAGCGCGGGAACGGTGTACGGGGTGGAAGCGGTGGTGGTGGTCATGATGGTCTCCCTCACTCGGTGGTGAGACCATCATCGAACCCAAACAATAGTTGAGGTCAAGCCCTGCGCTCAGGGAATATCCGAGGGCCAGTGCAGCAACGTCTCCTCGAACAGCGCGCGCACCCCCTCGACCTCGGCGTCCATGTTCGCGGGGTCCCAGCCGGACACGTCGATCGGCGGCAGAATCGCCACGTCCACCACGCCCGATCGCGCGATAGCCGAATCCCGCCAGGCGATTTCGCCCGCATTGCGCAGCACCACCGGGATCACCGGCACGCCCGCCTGGATGGCGATGTGGAACGCGCCCTTCTTGAACGGCGCGACGCCGGGGGTGAACGAGCGCGTGCCCTCCGGCGCCACCGCGATCGACAGCCCTTCGCGCAGGGTCGAGACCACCGGCGCCAGCGCGGCTTTCGCGCGTTCGGTATCGGAGCGGTCGATGAAGGTGACGCCGACGAACCGCATCAGCGGCCCGAACAGCGGGTGATTGGCGAGTTCCTTCTTGCCGATTCCGGTCACCGCGCCGTCGAGGACCTTGGGCACGATGATCACGTCGAACTGGCTCTGGTGGTTGAACAGGAACACCGCGGGCCTCGGCGCACGGGCGTTCTCGGCGCCCACCACGCGCAAGCGCACGTCGATGGCGCGCAGCGTGGCGGTGGTGGCGTCGTGCATGAGCGCGTCGGCCATGGCCTGCCGGTCGCGGGTGTAGGACTTGCGCAGCACCCCGACCAGCGCGCCACCGACGAGTCCGACGAAACCGGCGATGGTGCGCAGGTAGTCGAGCGGGCGCGGCGCGCGACGCAGGCGGAAAGTCAGTGTGTGCCAACCGTTGTCGGCGGCGATCTCGGCCAGGGTCGGATCGGGGTCGATGACGGTCGAGCGCTCGCCCAGCGCCAGCAGCGGCAGATCGGTGACGCTGTCGGCGTAGACGTACCCGATCTCACGACCGGCCGCGAATTCGACGACGGCGGCGGCCTTTCCGGCGCGCCAGAGCGGAACGCCCCGCGGGTGCCCGGTCAGAATCCCGTCCTCGACCGCGAGTTCGGTGCACAGCACGGCCTCGATCCCGAGCCGCTCGGCCGCGGGCTGCACCTGATACCACGTCAGCTCACTGACGAGAACCACTGTGTGCCCGGCCAATTGGTGCGCGCGCACCAGCTGCCACGCCTCGGGGAACAGCCGCCCGTACACCTCCTTGCTGAACGCCCGTCGACCCAGCCCGGCCAGCTCGGTCTCCGGCACCCCCGCCCACGTCCGCTCGACGGCCTGGAGGAACCGCCCGTAATCCCCGTCGCTGCCGCCGCGCTGGATCCCGCCGAGCAGCGTGGCCACCCGCACGTCCCCCGGCCGCAGGATCTTGCGCGCCGCGCCCTGCCGGGGCAGCCCGTCGACCACGGTGCCGCCGAAGTCGAACACGGCGACGACCTGCGGCCCCTGCGGTCCCGAGCGGATGGCGGCGGTGGCGTCGGCGAGGGTGCCCATCAGATCGAATTCCGGTTCGACGGGTCGAGCGAGGCCGCGCGCCCGATGCGTTCGCCGAGATCACGCAGCTGATCGGCGAAAGCCTGCCGCTTCTCGATCAATTCGGCCGCCGCGCCCTCGGCCGCGGGCGCGACGAGGCCGTGGTTGTCGGCCAATTTCCAGGCGCTGGTGAACAACTCGGTCGAGACCGATTCCGGGCTGTGCAACCGCTGCTGCAACAGCATCTGCTTACCCACCGCCACGCACTCGTCGATGAACTCCTTGCGGTCGATCACCGCGTCGGTGGGCCGCGCGACCAGCCGCTCGGCCACCACCAGCTGCGCGTCGAAGAACGAGCGCAGCACGCGGTGCGCCATCACGAACCCGGAATCGGTGACCGCGCCGAGGAATTGGCGATCGAGGCGCTCGTCGGGGGTGTGCTCGTCCCATTCGGGGACGATGATGCGCACCTCCTCGATGATCTGCTCGGCGAACTCCTGCCGTTCCGGGAAGAAGAACTCGAATTTGAGCAGGTCGCGCAGCGCGAACGCCGCCTTCCACGCCGAGCGCAGCGGGTCGTCGCCGGGCTGTTCCACGGCGGTCAGGGCCGCCAGTTCCAGGATGGCGCGGTTGACGAACCAGTGCACCGCGCTGTTGCGGTAGAACGCGGCCTCGAGGTGGGTGCCGGGTTCGATCGCGTAAACCGGTTCCAGCCCGCCGCTGTACACCGTGACCACGCCCGCGAGCGCGAGCTGCTCGAGCACCACGCGCAGGCCCTGCTCGTCGCGCAGTTTTGACAGCTCACCGGCGGGCAGTTTGCGCTGGGCGATGTAGGCCAGCACCGGGTCGAGCACGGTGCGGACCTGTCCGAGGGTCAGCGCCCGCTCGTGCACGCCGAGCAGGGCCAGGGTGACCAGCGCGTTCACGGTGATCGGGGTGACCTCGTTGATGCCGACCGCGACGTCGAAGGCCAAGCGCTGCACCGCTTTGTGTTCGGCGTCGGCGAGTGCCGTCTCGTCGGGCACACTCGTCGACCCCGTCTCGGTGTCGCGCAGCGGGATGGTCACCGGTCGCTGATCGAGCGGGTCGCCGTGCACGCCGAGTCGTTCCCGGGCCGAAATCGGTTCGCCGAACCGCACATACACCCGTCCGGCCGAATGCTGTTGCAGACGAACATATCTGGCCAGCCAGCCGATACCCTCCGGCTTCTTCTTCCCGCCGGCCTGCTCGCTGGCCATCGCGCCCAGCTCGTTGAGTCGCTCGTAGGTGATCGAGACCGGCACCAGCATCACATCGTCGACCCGACGCGAACGCACCGCCGCCGCAAGGTAATTCAACAACCCGTAGCGCGGCGGTCGCAGCTTGCCGGTTCTGGTGCGCCCACCCTCGAAGTACCACTCCATGTTGAAGCGCTTGGCCAGCAGATACGCGAAATACTCCTCGACCACCGCCTTGTACACCTCGTCGTCGCCGAAGCTGCGCCGGATGAACACGGTGCCCGTGCGCCGCGCGATCGGCCCCATCGGCCAGAAGTTCAGGTTCGCTCCGCCGATTACGTGATTGGGCGGAAAGTCGTTGCGCGCCAGTACGTCTCCGAGGACGAAGGCATCGACATAGGAGCGGTGCGAGGGCAGGAACACCAGCGGGTGCTTGCGGTTGAGCGAGCGCAGGGCGTCCAGGCCGCGCAGGTCGGTGTCGACCTTCCAGGTGGAGGCGTGCACCGGCCGCATGGCCTGGGTGAACAGGTCCGAGACCAGCCTGCTCTGCGCCGCCACCAGCTCGCGCAGGGCCTTCTCGGCGCTGCGATACACCTGGTCGGGTTCGACGCCGGTCTCCTCGGCGATGTAGTCGAGCTTGCGCAGGAATTCGGGGGTGTCGAGGATTTCCTCGGCCACCAGCTGGGGCACCTTGTAGCGGTCGCCGATCACGGTGCGTTCGGCGCGTTCCAGGGCCACCACCGCCGCGCGCACCACCGCGCGGGCGAACGGGTCGGCCGAGCCCGCGCGCAGCAGCGCCGCCGCCTCCGGGTTGTTGGTGCGCAGCGCGCTGAGCCGCGCGGGCGCGCCGACGAGCACCCGGTGCCGGTCGGGTTCGGTGCGCAGCAACCGGCGCTGCACGAGCCGGTTGGGCTTGCGCGGGTTGGTGAGCATCGCCATGTCGGCGAAGGTCACCCGGCGCACGCCGTCGCGTTCGGGCGGCAGCCACAGCACCCGCACCGGCACGACCAGCGGGTCGTCGTGGCGGCCCACCAGGCGTTTGGTGATGGCCTTGGCGTCGAGGTCGAGTTGGGTCACCGGCGCCGTCGAGTCGATCTCGGCGTTGAGTCCACCCTGGGCGATCCACTCGCCGATCACTGCGCGTTCGACGCCGGAGGCCGCGTCGACCAGGGCAACCACCGAGTCCGCCTGCGGGCCGCGCCGCCCACCGTTGTCGATCATCTCTCCATTCAAGCCGCAGTTTCGGTTCGGCGCATCGAACTCGGTGTTACCGCGCGTTGTTCGGGTGCGGCGTGGGGCCGCGCTTAAGCTCGCCGGATGGACTGGGCTCTGCGCACCTGTAGCCTGCACGGTCACTACACCTATGCCCCCGACGAGCCGAAACTGCGCGAGCGGCTGCACGTGGACACGGTCGCCGGTACGGCGTGGCGGTGCCTGCGCTGCGGGACCTTCGTGCCGGGCTCGCCGATCGGGTCAGGGCCCGCCGACGAGGCGCCGGAAGTGCCGCGCGGACAGCTGCTGCGCGACCGGTGGATCCTGAAACTGCTCGCCCTCGACCGCGGTCTGCACGGTCTGCTCATGCTGGCGGGCGCGATCCTGGTTATGCGATTCCGGTCCACCCAGGGGAGTCTGCGCGAGAGTTTCCTGCGCGATATGCCGCTGCTGGAACCGTTCGCGAACCAGGTCGGCTGGAATCTGGATCACTCCCACGTGGTGAACTGGGCCGACGATCTGTTCTCGCTGTCGTCGACCTCGCTGCTGCTCATCGCGATCTTCCTGTTCTGGTACGCGGCGCTGCACTTCGTCGAGGCGGTGGGGCTGTGGCTGTCCAAGCGCTGGGGCGAGTACCTGTCGGTGATCGCGACGAGTGTGTTCCTGCCGCTCGAGATCTACGAGCTGGTCGAGCGGGTCACGATCACCAAGGTGGTGGTGCTGCTGATCAATCTGGCGGCGGTGGTGTGGTTGGTGTGGCGCAAGCGGTTGTTCGGGGTGCGCGGCGGGTGGGCGGCGTATCGGCGCGAACACGACGAGGCCAGCTTGCTCAGCGTGGAGCGGGCGGCGGTGGCGAAGGAATCCGACGGCCGGGGTGATCAATCGGGGAGGTAATGCTAACCTAACCACGGAAAGTTAGGTCTGCTTTACCTTGGAGGATCGTTGTCGTCGACGGAACAGCCCGTACGGGTGGAGTATGTGACCGACCCTGCGGCAGCGATGGCCTCTCTGGCCGCCGCCGAGAGATTCGGCGAGTACGTGATGTACGAGCAGCCCGGCGAATGGGTGTTCGCGGCCGACCCGCTCGGCAGCGTGGAACTCGACGCGGGCGAACTGCGCATCGACTGGAGCGGGCGCACCACCGCGCGCGCGTGGACCGGCAGCCCCGCCCGGGTCATCGACGCGGCACTGGCCGAGCTGGCGCTGGGCGGTCGTAAGGCCTACGGCTGGATCGGGTTCGAGTTCTGCGCGTACTCGCTGGCCGCGACCAAGTACCTGAACCAGCGGACCCCGTTGGCGCACTTGATGATCCCGCGCATCGAGGTGCGCATCGACGCCTCCGGCGTGCGGATCAGTGGTGCCACCCCGAGCGAGGCGTGCGACATCCACGACCTGATCGCGGCCTCGCAGGGTGTCCCGCTGCCGGTGTCGACGCCGGTGGACGTGCGCATCGATCCCACCGACTACGCCGCCCGCGTGGCCGGTGCCGTCGCCGAGATCCGTTCCGGCGCTTACCAGAAGGTGATCCTGTCGCGGAAGGTCTCGCTGCCGTTCGCGGTCGACGTGCCCGCCACCTACCGCCTCGGCCGCGCCAACAACACCCCGGCGCGCTCGTTCCTGCTGCGCCTGGGCGGCCTGGAAGCGGCCGGCTTCAGCCCCGAACTGGTGGCCTCGGTCGACGACGACCGCGTCGTGACCACCGAACCGCTCGCGGGCACCCGCGCCTTCGGCCTCGGCGTCGAAGCCGATGACGCCGCCCGCGCTGACCTGCTCGCCGACCCGAAAGAGATTGTCGAGCACGCCATCTCGGTGCAGACCTCCTTCGCCGAGATCGCCGCGGTGGCCGTGCCCGGGACCTCGGCGGTCTCGGACTTCATGGCCGTGCGCGAGCGCGGCAGCGTGCAGCACCTGGCCTCCACCGTGCGCGGCACCCTGGCGCCGGACCGCACGGCCTGGGACGCGCTCGAGGTGCTGTTCCCCTCGGTGACCGCCTCCGGCATCCCCAAGCGCGCGGGCGTCGACTCGGTGTTCCGCAACGACCACGACCCGCGCGGGCTGTACTCCGGTGCGGTGGTGTGTGTTTCGCCGACCGGCGCGCTCGAGGCGACGCTGGTGCTGCGGGCGATCTACCAGACCGGCGAGGGCGCGTGGCTGCGCGCCGGGGCCGGGATCGTCGGACAGTCACGCCCCGAGCGCGAGTTCGAGGAGACCTGCGAAAAGCTCGGCAGCGTCGCGCCTTACGTGGTCGAAGCCTGAGCCGCTACGAAAATGCCACCTCGAAGGGGATCGAGGTGGCATTTTCGTGCGATCGTCAGCCGTTGAGGGCATTTTCGGGTGCGAATCGCGGGAGATCGCACGATCCTGCCACCTTGTGCTTGGTCAGGCGAGGCCCGCGCGTAGCGCCTTCTTGTCGATCTTGCCCACGGCGGTGATCGGGAGCGAATCCGCCCGGCGGATGACATCGGGCAGCTTGTAGGTGGCCAGGCCGCGTTCGGTGAGGTAGGTCTTGATCTCGGCCAGGGTCGGCAGCTCGCCGGTGACAACCAGGACGACGCAAGCCTTTTCGCCGAGCGAGGCATCCGGCAGACCGACCGCCGCCGCGTGGCGCACGGCCGGGTGGGCGAGCAGGTGCTCCTCGAGTTCGTCGCAGGAGATGTTCTCGCCGCCGCGGTTGATCACGTCCTTGATCCGGCCGCTCACGACCAGGTGGCCGCTGGGCAGCTGGCGGACCAGGTCGCCGCTGCGGTAGAAACCGTCGGCGGTGAAGGCGCGCGCATTGTGTTCGGGCGCACGGTAATACCCGCGCAGGGTGTACGGGCCGCGGGTGAGCAGTTCGCCCTCCTCACCCGGTGCCACATCGTTGCCCTCGGCGTCGACGATGCGCAGTTCGTCGGCGGGGGACAGGGGCCGACCCTGGGTGGTGCACACCAGCTCGTCGGTGTCGTCGAGGCGCGTGAAGTTCAACAGCCCCTCCGCCATCCCGAACACCTGCTGCAATCGGCACGCCAACGCGGGCTCCACCTCTCGCGCGTTCACCTCGGCCAACCGCGCCCCGCCCACCTGCAACAGACGCAGCGAACCCAGCTCCGCGTCCTCCCAATCCACTGCCGCACTCCACAATTGGGCCAGCGGCGGAACCACGGCCGTCACCGTGACACCGTGCTTCTCGATCGCGGCGAACGCGGCCTCCGGACTCGGATCCAACGCGAACGCGATCGCCCCGCCGGTGGCCACGGTGCCGAGGATGCCCGGACAGGCCAGGGGGAAGTTGTGGGCGGCGGGCAGGGTCGCGAGATAGACGTCATCGGCGGTGAGCCCGCAGACCTCGGCGCTCGCGGTGGCGTTGTAGGCGTAGTCGTCGTGGGTGCGGGCGATGAGTTTCGGCAGGCCGGTGGTGCCGCCGGAGACGAGCATCACGGCGATGTCGGCGGGGTCGATGTCCGGGAGTGAATCGCCTTCGCGGGCAATCGAATCCAGGGCTAGAAAGACCGCTGAGCCATGGTCGCTGATGTCGGCGGTGCTGTCGTCCGTCGAGTGCGAGTGCGAGTGCGAGTGCGAGTGCGAGTGCGGGTGCGGGTTCGGGGTGGCGTCGGCGGAGTGCGGAGCGGTGTCGGATGCGGCGAATGTCCCGGGATCGCCTGCGACGAGTACGTGGCGCAGGCTCGGGACGGCGGCGGAGACGGTGGTGGCGAGTTCGCGGTAGTCGAAGTCGCCGAGGCGGTCGGGGATCAGGTAGGCGACCGCGCCGGCGAGAGTGGCCAGGTGCTCGATCTCGGCGCGGCGGTGGGCGGGCAGGGTGAGCACCGGGATGATGCCGGCGCGCAGCAGGCCGAACAGGGTGGTCGCGAACTCGGGGATGTTGGGCAGCTGCACGATCACGCGGTCGCCGGGCTCGATGCCGAGGGCGAGCAGGCCGTGCGCCATCCGGTCGGCGGCGGCGTCGAGTTCGGTGTAGGTCGTGGCGCCGGTGTCGTCGAGCACGGCCGGCCGGTGCGGGTGGGTGCTCGCCGTGTCGCGCAGGAGTTCGCCGAGGGTGCGTCCGGCCCAGTAACCGGCGGCGCGGTATGCGCGGGCCGCGTCCTCCGGGAACGGGACGTAGCCCTCGCGATGACCTGTTGCTGTCGACGTCACGACTACCTCACTGTGCTTATCAGCGGCTGGTGCCGCGGGTTTTCGGCCCGGGGGCCTCGATCTGCCCCGGCCACGGGTAACCTGGGTAGGTTAGGCAACCCTATCTCAATGGAGTAGGCTGCCGCCGGGCAGTACCGAATCCGTCCGGGATGGGCGGCGAGCAAGGAGTGATCGGCAGATGGAGACAGCACCCACCGGCGGGATCGACCGCGCCGAGATCCGCGCCGCGATCGCCCGCCACCTCGACCTCGCCCCCGACACCATCGCCGACGCCGACGACCTCATCCAACTCGGCCTCGACTCCATCCGCACCATGAAACTCGCCGGCGCCTGGCGCAAACGCGGCATCGCCGTCAACTTCGCCCTCCTGGCCGCCCACCCCACCGTCAACGCCTGGCACGCCCTCCTCAACGGATCCAACCCCGAATCCCTCCCCACGAACCAGCCCCCCACTGCCACCCCCAGCGCCACTTCGACCGGCACTTCCGCCGCCGCCCCGACCGCCGCCGCCCCGACCGCCGCCGCCCCGACCGCCGCCGCCGCTGCCGAGATCGTTCCCGACGATGGCACGCCGTTCGCGCTTGCCCCCATGCAGCACGCGTACTGGATCGGGCGGTCCGATGCGCAGGAGTTGGGTGGGGTGGCGGCGCACCTGTATGTCGAGTTCGACGGGGACGAGGTGTATCCGGAGCGGCTCGAGCGGGCGGTCGAGCAGCTGGTGCGCCGTCATCCCATGCTGCGCACGCGGTTCCTGCCCGACGGCACCCAGCAGACCCTCGACCGGCCGGGTCGCCCGGTCTTCAGCGTCACCGACCTGCGCGAGGCGTCCGCGGCGGAAGTCGAACAGCGACTCGAAGAGCTGCGGACCGCGCGCACCCACCAGCGCATGGCGGTCGAGGACGGCCAGGTGATCGACATCGCGCTCACCCGCCTCGCCGACGGCCGCTCCCGCCTGCACCTCGACGTCGACATGCTCGCCGCCGACGCGATGAGCTACCGCATCCTCATCACCGACCTCGCCCGCCTCTACCACGGCGCCCAACTCCACCCCCAGGACTACACCTTCCGCCAGTACCTGACCGACCTCCCGAAAACCGGCTCGTCCGGCGACGCCGGTCCGGCCGACCGAGGAAGTGCGGCAGACCGGGGCAATGCGGCCGGTCAAGGCAATCCGGCTGACCGAGCCAACGTGGCCGACCTGGGCAACGTGGCCGGTCAAGGGAATCCGGCCGAACGAGCCAACGCGGCCGACCTGGGCAACGCGGCCAGCCAAGGCAATCCGGCCGAACGAGCCAACGTGGCCGACCCGACCCCGTCTCGCACCGCGATCGCCGACGAGTGGGCCCGCGATCGGGCCTGGTGGCAGCACCGACTGAACGAACTCCCCGGCGCCCCGGAGCTCCCGCAGGCCCCGCACAATTCGGATCCCACCCGCACGATCCGCCTGCACCGCTGGCTCTCCCCGCAGGCCAAGGCGCAGGTCTTCGATGCCGCTCATGCGCGCGGGATCACCCCGGCGATGGCGTTGGCGTCGGTGTTCGCCGAGACCATCGGCGGGTGGTCGGCGCAGCGTCGGTTCCTGTTGAATCTGCCGCTGTTCCACCGCGAACCCGTGCACCCGCAGGTCGACGGTGTGGTCGGCGACTTCACCTCCTCGGTCCTGCTCGAGGTCGACGTCACCGAGCCCGCCACCGTCGCCGACCGCGCCCGCGCCCTTCAGCAGCGCCTGCACGAGGCGGGCGCCCACTCCGCCTACTCCGGCCTGGAGATCCTGCGCGACCTCGGCCGTCATCGCGGCGAACCGGTGCTGGCCCCCATCGTCTACACCAGTGCCCTCAACCTGGGCGAACTGTTCCCCGACATCGTCACCGACACCTTCGGCGACCCGGTCTGGATCATCTCCCAGGGCCCCCAGGTCCTGCTCGACGCCCAGATCACCGAGGTCCGCGGCGGCCTGCTCCTCAACTGGGACATCCGCGAATCCGCCTTCCCTCCGGGCATGGTCGACGCCATGTTCACCCGCTACATCGAGGCGATCGAACGCCTGGGCGGCCACAGCTCCGACGGGTCGACCGGCGGCGCGGGGTGGCAGGCCGAGGCGGGCGTGCGAATCCCGGTGGAGCAGGCGGCCACTCGGGCCCGCGTGAATGCCACCTCGGGCCCGACCAGCACCACACTGCTGCACACCGGGTTCTTCGCGAACGCCGCGACGAATCCGTCTGCGCCGGCGGTGCTTTGGGACACCACCGGTGAACTCACCTACGGCGAACTCGCCGCCGACGCCCTCGCGGTCGCGGGTGCTCTCCGCGAAGCCGGTGTGGCACCGGGTGATTCGGTCGCCGTGCAACTTCCGAAGGGCCCCGATCAGATCGTCGCGGTCCTCGGCGTCCTCGCGGCGGGCGCGGTCTACGTGCCCATCGGCTTCGATCAACCCGCCGCCCGCCGCGCCGAAATCCTCAGCATCGCCGACGCGGTCGCCGTCCTCACCGTCGGCGGTGCCGAGATCCCGCACGTCCGCGCGATCGACCTCGCCGAAGCCCGCACCTTCCCGAACCCGTTGGCACGCCCGATCTTCGGCGATCCCGAGAACATCGCCTACGTGCTGTTCACCTCCGGTTCCACCGGCAAGCCCAAGGGTGTCGAGGTCCCGCACCGCGCCGCCATGAACACCATCGACGACCTCAACGAACGCTTCGCCCTCGGCCCGGCCGACCGCGCGCTGGCCCTGTCGGCCCTCGAGTTCGACCTCTCGGTCTACGACATCTTCGGCTTGCTCGCGGCAGGCGGCGCGGTGGTCGCCGTCGACGACGTCCGGCGCGCCGAACCCGCCGCCTGGGTGGAACTCATTACCCACCACGGCATTTCGCTCCTGAACTGCGTCCCGAGCCTGCTCGATATGCTCCTCACCGCAGCCCAGCACACCCCGCTGCCCACGCTGCGCACGGTGATCCTCGGCGGCGACTGGGTCGACACCGCGCTTCCGGGCCGCCTCGCCGCCATCGCCCCGAACAGCCGCTTCGCTGGCCTCGGCGGCGCCACCGAAACCGCCATCCACTCCACCCTCTGCGAGGTCGTCGACGCGCGGGTCCCCGCCGAGTGGACCGCCGTCCCCTATGGCACCCCCCTGCGCAATGTGCGCTGCCGCGTGGTCGGCCCGGCGGGCAACGACTGCCCCGACTGGGTCAGCGGCGAACTGTGGATCGGTGGGGACGGCGTGGCCGCCGGCTACCGCAAGGACCCCGAACGCACCGCCGACCGCTTCGTCACCCACGAGGGCCTGCGCTGGTACCGCACCGGCGACCTGGCCCGCTACCTGCCCGACGGCGGCCTGGAATTCCTCGGCCGCGCCGACCATCAGGTCAAGATCCGGGGCTACCGCGTCGAACTCGGCGAGGTGGAGAGCGCCCTGCGCGCCGTCCCCGGCGTCCGCCACGCCGTCGCCGCGGTGGTCGGCACGGTCGCGCCCAAGCTGGTCGCCCTGGTGGTGCCGACCCCCGACGCCACCCTGCACGTCGACGCCGTCCTGGCCGCGACCGCCGAGCTGGTCCCGACCTACATGGTCCCCACCCGCCTCGAGATCCTGCCCGAACTCCCGCTCACCTCGAACGCCAAGCCCGACCGCAAGGCCATCCGCGCTGTCCTCGAAAAGGACGAGACCGCAGTCGAATTCGTCGAACCGCGCACCGACCTCGAACGCGCACTGGCCTCGGTCGTCGGCGAGGTGCTCGCCACCGAACGAATCGGCGTCACCGACGACTTCTTCGCTCTCGGTGGCGATTCGGTCCTCGCGACCACCGCCGTCGCCCGCATCCGCGAATGGCTCGATGCCCCCGACACCGTCGTCGCCGACCTGTTCACCGCCCGCACCATCGAGGGCCTCGCGTCCCGAATGCTATTCAGGGAGAACGAATCCGGCGCGACCGGCAGGCTCGATGTCGTCGCCGCGATGTACCTGGAAGTGGCGGCCATGACCGACGAGGAGATCCTCGCCCAGTCCTGATGCCGACTCGACGCGGCCGAGCCACGCGTGCGAAAGGGATGTCCGCGCCAGGTCGAACGCCCCACCGCCCCTTGTCGATTCGCGTATTGTCCGCACGCCATTAGACTGCGGCCGGTGAGTACGTGGACCACCGCTGACCTGCCCGACCAGACCGGCCGCACGATCATCGTCACCGGTGCCAACAGTGGGCTCGGCGCGGTGACCGCCCGTGCGCTGTCGCGGGCGGGCGCGCGCGTGATCCTGGCCTGTCGCGACACCGCCAAGGCCGAGCGGGTGGCCGACGGGCTGCCCGGCGCCGAAGTCCGGGCACTCGACCTGGCCGACCTGAACTCGGTGCGCGCCTTCACCGACTCGATCGAGCGCGTCGACGTGCTGATCAACAACGCGGGCGTGATGGCGCTACCCCTGCGCCGCACCGCCGACGGTTTCGAAATGCAGTTCGGCACCAACCATCTCGGCCATTTCGCGCTCACCAACCTGCTGCTCGACCGCGTCACCGACCGGGTGGTGACGGTGGCGAGCGTCGCCCACCGCATCGGCAGGCTCGACCTCGCCGACCCCAACTGGGAGCAGCGTCGCTACGACCGCTGGCTCGCCTACGGCCAGTCCAAACTCGCCAATCTGAGCTTCGCCCACGAACTCCAGCGGCGCCTGGCCGGTGAGGGTTCGGCGGTGATCTCGGTGGCCGCGCACCCCGGCTACGCCGCCACCGAACTCATGTCGCACACCGAGTCCATCCAGGACGCGGTCATGTGGCTGGGCAATCGCGTGTTCGCCCAGAGCGCCGAGGAGGGCGCGCTGCCCACCCTGTTCGCCGCCACCGCCGCCGTCGAACCCGGCGCGTATTACGGTCCCGACGGTTTCCTCGGCCTGCGCGGCAAGCCCGCCCGCGCGAGCAGTTCCGGCGCCGCCCGCGATCGCGCGGTCGCGGCCGAACTGTGGGAGCTCTCCGAGAAACTCTGCGGCCTGATCTGAGCGGGGTGACCGGCGTCACGAGCGCCGATGTCACACCGCGCGCGGCTCCTTCGTCATCACTGTGTACCCACAACGAAGGAGACATCATGCAGGCGCGATTCGACCTCTACGGCAACGCCATCACCGCCAGCTTCACCAAGCGGATGGCGACGGCGGCCAAGGTGATCGACGGGTCCCCGCTGCCCAAGTCCACTCACGAACTGGTGAAGATCCGGGCCTCGCAGATCAACGGTTGCAGCTACTGCGTCGACATGCACACCAAGGACGCGGCCCACGCGGGCGAGACCTCGGTGCGGATCAACCTGGTCGCCGCCTGGCGCGAGACCAACGTCTTCACCGAGCCCGAACGCGCGGCGTTGGCCCTCACCGAGGAAGCGACCCGCAGCGCCGACGGCGGCCAGGTCAGCGACGAGACCTTCGCCCAGGTCCGCAAGCACTACGACGACGACCAGATCGCCGCCCTCATCGCCGCCATCGCGATGATCAACGCCTGGAACCGCCTCAACGCCATCGCCCACACCCCCGCCGGCGACTACGTTCCCGGCCAGTGGGGCTGAGCGAGACCGGCGCCGACACCCCGCCGCGAACCCGTCGGCGGGGTGGCCTCGGATGTGACGGTCCACACTCCGGGCAACCATGGCTGACCGTGTGACGTTTCACCGGTGGTACAGTCCACGGCATGCAGCGCGCATATTTCTGGTTTAGCTATCCGGCCCTGGGTGGGCCGGTCTGCGACCCTGCGCGCTGACTTCCTCCACCTCGAGCCGGATTAACGACCGGCTCGACGGTAGCGATATCCGTGGGTCGGCCTTCAACCGAAAAGGACCCACATTCATGACCACCGCAGCCGATGTTGACTCGCGGCACTCCGACCTCGACGACCAGCGCACGCTGAGTGTGAGCCCGTTGCGCTCGCCCGCCGAGGTCCGCCTGGTTCACCCCCTCACCGACGCCCTCGCCGACACCGTGCGAACCGGCCGCAAGGCCACCGTCGACGTGCTCAACGGCGACGACGACCGCCTCATGGTGATCGTCGGCCCGTGCTCGGTGCACGACCCGGTCGCCGCGCTGGACTACGCGCGCAAGCTGGCCGCCAAGGCCGAGGAACTCAGCGATCGCCTGCACGTGGTGATGCGCGTGTACTTCGAGAAGCCGCGCACCACGCTGGGCTGGAAGGGTCTGATCAACGACCCGCACCTGGACGGCTCGTTCGACGTGAACACCGGCCTCGGCATCGGCCGCAAGGTCCTCGTCGACATCACCGCCCTCGGTCTGCCGGTCGCGTGCGAGTTCCTCGACCCGATCACCCCGCAGTACATCGCCGACATGGTCTCCTACGGCGCGATCGGTGCCCGCACCGCCGCCAGCCAGGTGCACCGCCAGCTGTCGAGCGCGCTGTCCATGCCGGTCGGCATCAAGAACGGCACCGACGGTGACGTGCAGGTCGCGGTCGACGGTGTGCGCGCCGCCGCCGCCAGCCACGTCTTCCCCGGCACCGACCTCGACGGTCGCGCCGCCCTGATCCGCACCACCGGCAACCCCGACTGCCACGTGATCCTGCGCGGCGGCAGCAACGGCACCAACTTCGACGCCGCCTCCTGCGCCGAAGCCAAGCTGCGCCTCGAGAAGTCCTCGCTCGCCCAGCGCCTGGTCATCGATGCCAGCCACGGCAACAGCAACAAGGACCACAACAAGCAGGTCGACGTGGTCACCGACATCGCCGACCGCATCGCCGCCGGCGAACAGGGCGTGGTCGGCGTCATGCTCGAGTCGTTCCTGGTCGCGGGCCGCCAGGACCTCACCCTCGGCAAGTCCGACGACCTCACCTACGGCCAGTCCATCACCGACGCGTGCCTCGACTGGACCACCACCGCCACCCAACTCGACCGCCTCGCCGAAGCCGTAGCCCAGCGCCGCGCCTGACCCCACCCCGCCAAGCGGGCCCCGACACCCGGGGCCCGCTTTTTGGTCGATTGATCACCACGCTCTCATGGCGCTATCGGGCGAAACTGACGCCACCAGAGCGTGGTGATCAACTGTCCAGGTTGGAGTGGGCCGGGCGAGAAGAGACCCAGCACTACGCGAGGGGTGGGCGGGTATCCACGTGCTGGGCGCGATTTTCGCGCAGGTTCGACTGCGGCAGACTGGTTGGTGATGAGACTTCCCGAACTTCCTGAACTTCCTGTGCGGTCCGAGCTGGACCGGATCGTGGCGGTGTTGGCTGAGCGTGGTGTCGCGGTGCTCGTCGCGCCGCCGGGGACCGGGAAGACGACGTTGGTGCCGTTGGCGCTGGCGGCGGGGTTTTCGGGGCGGGTCGTGGTGGCGGAGCCGCGGCGGTTGGCGGCTCGGGCGGCGGCCGCTCGGATGGCCGGGTTGCTGGGGGAGAAGGTCGGGGAGAGCGTCGGGTACTCCGTGCGCGGGGATCGCAAGGTCGGCCCGCGGACACGGATCGAGGTGGTGACCTCGGGCCTGCTGGTGCGGCGGTTGCAGAGCGATCCCGAACTGGCCGGGGTGAGCACGGTGGTACTCGACGAATGCCACGAGCGACACCTGGACGCTGATCTGCTGCTGGCATTGCTACTGGACGCGCGGTCCGGATTGCGACCTGACCTGCGGGTGCTCGCCACCTCGGCGACCGTCGCGTCGGGGCGCCTCGCGGTTTTGCTCGGATCAGGGGAGCGCACAGCAGCAGACGATTCGGTAGCAGCTGGCGAGCTGGTGGCGGCTGGCGATCGGGTCGCGGGGGACGGTCCGGTGTCGGGGGGTGATCCGGTGGTTGTGGACGAGCCGGTGGCTGCGGACGAGCTGGTGGCGGCTGGCGATCGGGTCGCGGGGGACGAGCCGGTGTCGGGGGGTGATCCGGTGGTTGTGGACGAGCCGGTGGCTGCGGACGAGCTGGTGGCGGCCGGTGATCGGGTCGTGGCGGACGGTCGTGTGGTGGGGGAGCATCCGGTGGTGTCGCGTAACGGTGACTCGGCGCCCGTGCCGGGGTCGGCCCCGGTGTTGGAAGTGCGTGGGCGGACGTTTCCGGTCGAGGTCGATTACGTGCCCGCGCTTCCTCGGGAGCGGGTCGAAGCGCAGGTCGCGCGGGCTGTTCGTGGTGCGCTGGTCGCCACCGAGGGGGATGTGCTGGTCTTTCTGCCCGGGGTCGGCGAGATCAATCGGACGGCGGGACTGCTGCGCGACCTCGATGACGTCGATGTGATTCCGCTGCACGGGAGATTGGCGAGCGCGGCACAGGACGGGGCGCTTCGGCCGGGGGTGCGGCGCCGGGTCGTCTTGTCCACGGCGGTGGCCGAATCCAGTCTGACCGTTCCCGGTGTGCGCGCGGTCGTGGATTCGGGACTGTCCCGAGTCTCGCGCGTCGATCACCGCCGCGGCCTGTCCGGCCTTGCGACAGTGCGTGTTTCGGCCGCTGTCGCCGATCAGCGCGCGGGCCGTGCGGGGCGAGAAGCGCCCGGTCGAGTGTGGCGCTGCTGGCCCGAATACGAGCACCAAACCCTGCCCGCCTACCCCGAGCCGGAGATCCGCACCGCCGAACTGACCGGCCTCGCACTGGAATTGGCGTGCTGGGGCACCCCCGACGGCACCGGCCTCGCCTGGTGGGACGCCCCGCCCGCGGGCGGCCTCGCCGCGGCCCGCGCGGTCCTGCGCACCCTCGGCGCCCTCGACGCCACCGACCACATCACCCCGCGCGGCAAAGCCATGGCCGCCCTCGGCCTGCACCCCCGCCTGGCACGCGCCCTCCTCGACGGCGCCGCCCGCCTCGGCCCGAAAGCCGCCGCCGAAATGGTGGCCCTGATGGACGACGACACCCTCGCCCCCGGCATCGACGCGACCGCCGCCCTGCGCACTCTCCGCACCGAACGCCCACCCCGCTGGACCCGCGAAGTACAGCGCCTGACCCGCCTCCTCGCCGCCTCGACCTCCCGCCTCGACCGCTCGGCCGACACTGCGAGCTCGGAGGAGGTCGGCCGCGATCACCCGGAGAAGGCTGGTGTCGATGATCGTCCGATCCGGGGAGTTGACCGCCGCGACGACCGTCGAAGTCGGTCGGGTGCCGACATAGGCGATGGCGCGTCGCTGGAACGTGGACGTCGAAGTCAGTCGGGTGTCGGTGCAGGCGATGGCGCGTCGCTGGAACGTGGACGTCGCGGCTCAGCGGGCGACGGAAACAGGTCGGGTGACACGGGTGGACAGATCGGCGTATCGGGTGTTGATGAGTGGGGTGCCGCGGCCTTGTTGATCGCGTTGGCGCAGCCGGAGCGGTTGGCGCGGCGGCGGGCGAGTGGGTCGTCGACGTATCTGATGGCGGGTGGGACAGCCGTGACGTTGCCGCCGGGGTCGGGGCTGGCGGCGGCGGAGTGGTTGGCGGTGGCGGTCGCCGATCGGGAGCCGGGGCGGGCCGAGGGGCGGATTCGGTTGGCGGCCATCGCTGATGAGGAGCTCGCGCGGGAAGCCGCGCCGGGGCTGGTGTTCGTGGGCGAGGAGGTGCGCTGGGACGGCGGGGAGGTGGTGGCTCGGCGGGTGGAGCGGTTGGGCGCGATCATCCTGTCGGAGAAGGGACTTCGCGATCCCGATCCGGCACTGGTGGAACAGGCTGTGCGGCAGGGACTTCGGACCGAAGGCTTGGATCTGCTGCGCTGGACCGACGATGCCCGCACCTTGCGTCAACGACTCGACTTCCTGCACCGGACCCTCGGCGAACCCTGGCCCGCCGTCGACGACGAGACCCTCCTCGACAACCTCGACACCTGGCTCGGTCCAGAGCTTTCCACCGCCCGCCGCCGATCCGACCTCGCCCGCATCGACGCGGGCACCGCCCTGCGCCGCCTACTCCCGTGGCCAACCGCCGCCCGCTTCGACGAGCTGGCCCCGGAACGCCTCGAAGTCCCCTCCGGCAGCCGCGTGCGCGTCGACTACTCCGCCGACCAGCCCGTTCTCGCGGTCAAGGTCCAGGAGATCTTCGGCTGGACCGACCCGCCCACCCTCGCCGACGGCCGCGCCCCGATCCTGCTGCACCTGCTCTCCCCGGCCCAACGCCCCGTCGCCGTCACCGCCGACCTCCCGTCCTTCTGGCGCAACGGCTGGCCCCAGGTCCGCGCCGACCTCCGCGGCCGATACCCCAAACACGCCTGGCCCGAGGACCCCACCACCATCCCCGCCCACCGAGGCACCGCCCGCCGCGCCACCCGACTGGACAGTTGATCACCAGGCAACCACGCAAACATCGCCCGAGTGGAAAAGCCACCGGTGCCTGGTGATCAACTGATCAGCTCGGCCAGGTGGTCGGCTCGGCGGGGTCGGTGCGCAGGCGGGCGGCGAACCATTCGTCGACCCGCTCGCCCCGTTGGATTCCCGCCGAGCGGCCGAGGCCCTCGTAGTGGAAACCGTTGCGGCGGACGGCACCGGCCGAGGGGTGGTTGCCGACGATCGCGCGCCAGGTGATCCGCTCGAGTGCCAATCCGTCGGGGGCGAAACCGAACTCGCAGACCAGGGCGATCGCGCGCGACATCAGCCCGCGCCCACGGTGGTCGGGGGTGAGCCAGAAGCCGATCTCGCAGGTGCCGGGTCCGCGCGCGTGCAGGGCGATCATCCCGTCGACCTGCCCGCCCTCGACGGTGCGAATCGCCCAGACCGGCGTGTTGTCGGCCCAGCTGGGCGCCACCACACGATCGAGGAAATCCTCGGCGTCGCCGCGCTGATACGGGACGGGAATCGTGGTCCAGCGCTGCACATCCGGGTCCTGACAGCACTCGACGATGCGGTCGATATCGGCGCCGGTCGGGCGGGTGAGCCAGAGGGTGCCGTCGGTGAGCGTGTGCTCGTACATCAGGCCATCCTGACACCTCGCCACCCCATCCCACGATGGGTTTTCGCGGCGCCGAGCACCGCCGCCGTCGTACCGCCCAGCCCGGACGAAACCGCGGATCCGTCAGGCCGATCACCGCGTCGGCCGGCGATGAGCGCGACATCGCGGACCCATGATGCGGGGTGTGACCACCTCGTCCGTAGGATTCGCCCCGATGGTCTCCCCCTTACTCGCCGACTTGTTCGCATCGCATCGAACACACCTGCTTTCGGTCGCCTACCGGCTCACCGGAAGCGTCGGCGACGCCGAGGAAGCGGTGCAGGAGAGCTGGCTGCACCTGGCGGGCGTGCACCAGTCGGAGATCGACGAGCTGTCCGTGTGGCTGGTGGGCGAGGTCAGCGGGATCTGCCTCGATCACCTGCGCAATGCGGCCACCCGCCGGGAAACCTATGCGGGGCAGTGGCTTCCTGAACCGATCGTCTCGGTGGCGGGTAGGCCGCGCGAGCTGGATGCGTTGGTCGGCGCTGACGGCAGTCGATTGGCGGCGATGGTGGGCCTCGATGCCCTCACCCCGCCGCAGCGCGTGGCGCTGGTGCTGCACGACATGCTGGGTATGGCGTTCGACCGCATCGCCGAGATTCTCGGTGTATCCGCCGACGCCGCAAGCGAATTCGTGGCACAGGCGCGGTCGGCCGAGGTTGCCGAACCCGTCGCAGGCGATGAGCACGATCGAACCCTGGGGCGCCTTCTCGCGGCACTGGCTGCCGATGATCCCGCCGCCGTCGTCGCGACCGTACACCCCCGCGCGAGCTTCACCGTCGATTCGGGCACCGAGACCGGCGTCGCCGTCGAGGGACAGCAGCCCGTCGCCGACCTGTTGATCGCCCGCTGGCGCGAACACGACCTGACCCCCGGCCTGGAATTCGCCCTGGTCGCGGTGAACGGCCGATCGGGCCTGATCTCCCTGGACCCGAACTCCCCGTTCGGACGCCCCGTGCGAATCCTCGGCTTCACCGTCGAAGACGACATGATCAGGGCCGTCTACGATTTCGCCAACCCGCGCAAACTCTCCGGCGCCCGCCCCTGAGACAGCGAATCGGACCACAGTCGTAACCGTGGTCCGATTCGCGGATGCCGCGTGTTTACGGGTAGGTGGACCCGAAATTGTGGTTGCCGGTCGACGATCCGAGATTGAAATCGCCGGTCGAGGAACCCATGTTGTTGTCCGGCGTCGCCGAACCCGTGAACCAGTCGACGATCGGGCTGCCGACGAGATGATCATGGATGAACCGCAGGGCCGAACCGGCTACCTCCGACGCAGCCGGTTGCGAGATGAAATCGAGCAGAGGTGAGGCCATCGAGCGCCCCTTTCGATATACCACGTCAGTGTGGTGTGTGAGGTAGAACACGGCGAGGCTAGCTGAGGTTGGGTCAACGCACAATAGTGCAGGTCAACATGGGAAAACGTTTGTGAAACATGCGTGTTCGCTATCGTTCGGCAACGCTGTCGATCGGTGGGATACGCTGCGGGTATGTCGCTCGAGTCGCCCACTGTCGCCCGTCTGCGCCCGTTCGGATCGACCATCTTCGCCGAGATGACCGAACTCGCCGTCCGCCACCACGCGGTCAATCTCGGCCAGGGCTTCCCCGACACCGACGGCCCGGCCCGCATGCTCGAGGTCGCCCAGGCCGCCATCGCCGACGGGCTCAACCAGTACCCGCCCGGTCGCGGGATGCCGGTGCTGCGGCAGGCCGTCGCCGACGACCGCGCCCGCCGCTACGGCACCGCCTACGACCCGGCCACCGAGATTCTGGTGACCGTCGGCGCCACCGAGGCGATCAGCGCGGCCGTACTCGGCCTGGTCGAGGCCGATCGGGAAGTGGTGCTGATCGAGCCGTACTACGACTCGTATTCCGCCGCCGTCGCGCTGGCCGGTGCGCGCCGACGCACCGCCCGCCTGGTCCCCGACGGCGACCGTTTCGTGCTCGACCTGGACAGCCTGCGCGCCGCGATCACCCCGAAAACCCGCATGCTGGTGGTGAATTCACCGCACAACCCCACCGGGTCCGTGCTCGACCGCGCCGACCTCACCGCGATCGCGGAACTGGCCATCGAACACGATCTGGTGGTGTTGACCGACGAGGTCTACGAGCACCTCGTCTACGACGGCACCGAGCACATCAGCATCTCCACGCTGCCGGGCATGCGCGAGCGCACCATCGTGGTGTCCAGTGCGGCAAAGACTTTCAACGTGACCGGCTGGAAGATCGGCTGGGCGTGCGCGCCCGCGCCGCTGCTCGACGCGGTCCTCGCGGCCAAGCAGTTCCTCACCTTCGTCGGCGGCGGACCGTTCCAGCCCGCCGTCGCGGCGGCGATCAACGAGGAATCGGACTGGGTGCTGGCCCAGCGCGACGGCCTGGCCGACAAGCGCACCCGCCTCTCGGCTGCCTTGCGCGACACCGGATTCCGGGTGGCCGACAGCTTCGGCGGCTATTTCGTGTGCGCTGACATCCGCCCCCTCGGCGCCGACGACGGCCTCACCTTCTGCCGCGAACTCCCGGCCCGCCTCGGCGTCGCGGCGGTCCCCGTGAGCGCCTTCGCCGACCACCCCGAGGACTGGAAACACCTGGTGCGCTTCACCTTCAGCAAGCGCGACGAGACGATCGATGAGGGAATCCGTCGCCTGCGCGCCGGGGGATCGACCCACTGAGCGGCTCGCTGTTGCCGATCTGGCCGCGACCACCCAGGTCGCCGCGCGCGTCGATCCGAACCGCGTTGCCCGATGGACGGACCGCGCGGCCGGGGCCGGCCACGGATGATCGCGCGGATCAGTCGCGGGCGTGGCGGGCCAGTGGGGCGTGCCACTGGTAGTGACGGGCCAGCAGGCGGAATCCCACCGCGCCCGCGGCGGCGAGCAGGCCGGTCCAGGCGGCGTAGACGTCGAAGTGCAGCAGGGTGGCGGTGGCGGCCGCGCCGAAGAGGGCGGGGATGGCGTAGAGGTCCTGGTCGGGGCGTAGGACACTGGGGACCTCGCCGCTGAGCACGTCGCGGATCACCCCGCCGCCGATGGCGGTGGTCATACCGAGCAGGGCGGCGGTGGGGGCGCCCACGCCCGCCGAGGAAGCGATCACCGTGCCGGTCACGCAGAACAGGCCGAGGCCGATCGCGTCGGCGATCTCCAAGGGGCCCTTGGTGAGTCGGCGCGACGGCGCGATGAAGTACAGGATCAGCGCGGTCACGATCGACGCGGATAGATAGGTGAGGTCGGTGAACGCGGCCGGGGGAGTGCGGCCGATCAGCAGGTCGCGCACGATTCCGCCGCCCAGCGCGGTCGCACACGCCAGCACCACCATCCCGAACAGATCGAGCCGCTTGCGCACGGCGACCAGCGCCCCCGACGCGGCGAACGAGATCACCCCCATCAGCTCGCCGCCCCGATGCACCGCGGTCACCGCCGAATCCAACTCGGTCACCGAGGGCGCGGCCACCAAGGCCGCCGCCAACACCCCAACACTCACCGCCCGCTCCTTAGCCTTCGGAGCGCTGGTGCGCTCAAGTCGGGACACTAGACCCGTGGGGTACTGGCTTACCACGGCTCAGGCGGGGCTCGGGCGGGCCTTGTCGGTAGCGAGCAGAACCGCGATGGCGCCCAGCGCCGTCCCCATCAGATAACGCTGGGTGCGCAGCCACAGCGGCCGCGCGGTGAGGAACCCCGCCAGCCCCGCCGCGCCGAGCACGATCAGCGCGTTGACCGTGAGCGCGACGGTGATCTGAATCGCCCCCAGCGACAGACTCTGCAACCACAGCGCACCGCGCGCCGGATCGACGAACTGGGGGATCAGCGCCATGTACATGATCGCGATCTTCGGGTTGAGCAGGTTCGTCGCCAACCCCATCGTGAACAGCCGCCGCGCGGGATCGTGCGGAAGCTCGGCGGGCGCGAACACCGACACCCCGCCCGGTCGAACGGCCTGCCAGGCCAACCACAGCAGATACGCCGCCCCGGCCAGCTTGATCGCCGTGTACAGGCCCGGCACCACCGCGAACACCGCCGTGATCCCCGCCGCCGCCGCGATCAGATACACCCCGAACCCGGCTGCCACCCCCAGCAGCGAGATCAACCCCGCCCGCCGCCCCTGCGCGACCGTCCGCGAGACCAGATACATCATGTTCGGCCCCGGCGTCAGCACCATCCCCAGCGCCGCCGCACCGACCCCGAGAACCGCCGTCGTCTGCACCATTCACCGAGTCTGACCCGGTCACACCCGCCCTGTCGCGGTCCAGTCAGCACCTGCTGGACCGGTGGGTGCGCACCGCGACCCCGGCGGCCGCGGCGCCGGTTCACCGTTCGGATCGTGTCGGTGCCGGTCCGTACCATAGATAGGGCCGCTGAACCTCCCAGGCGCCGATGAACACAGGAGCACGTGTGACCGACGGTCCGTTGATTGTGCAGAGCGACAAGACCCTGCTGCTCGAGGTCGACCACGAGTTGGCGGGGAACGCGCGGCAGGCGATCGCGCCGTTCGCGGAGTTGGAGCGCGCGCCCGAACACGTGCACACCTACCGGATCACCCCGCTGGCGCTGTGGAACGCGCGCGCGGCCGGTCACGACGCCGAGCAGGTCGTCGACGCGCTGGTGAGTTTCTCCCGCTACGCGGTGCCGCAGCCGCTGCTGGTCGACATCGTCGACACGATGGGCCGCTACGGCCGGTTGCAGCTGGTCAAGCACCCCGCGCACGGGTTGAGCCTGGTGAGTCTGGATCGCGCGGTGCTCGAGGAAGTGTTGCGGCACAAGAAGATCGCGCCCATGCTCGGCGCCCGCGTCGACGACGACACCGTGATCGTGCACCCGTCCGAGCGCGGTCACATCAAGCAGATGCTGTTGAAGATCGGCTGGCCCGCCGAGGACCTGGCCGGCTACGTCGACGGCGAGGCGCACGACATCGGCCTGGACTACACCGAGGGCAAGTGGCACCTGCGCGACTACCAGGAGATGGCCGCCGACTCGTTCTGGGCGGGCGGTTCGGGCGTGGTGGTGCTGCCGTGCGGTGCGGGCAAGACGATGGTCGGCGCGGCCGCGATGGCCAAGGCCAAGGCCACCACGTTGATCCTGGTCACCAATACCGTGGCGGGCAGGCAGTGGCGGCGTGAGCTGCTCGCGCGCACCACCCTCACCGAGGACGAGATCGGCGAGTACTCCGGCGAGCGCAAGGAGATCCGCCCGGTCACCATCGCCACCTACCAGGTCATCACCCGCAAATCGAAGGGCGAGTACAAGCACCTCGAACTCTTCGACAGCCGCGACTGGGGCCTGGTGATCTACGACGAGGTGCACCTGCTGCCCGCGCCGGTCTTCCGGATGACCGCCGACCTGCAATCGCGTCGCCGCCTCGGCCTCACCGCCACCCTGGTCCGCGAGGACGGCCGCGAGGGCGACGTGTTCTCCCTGATCGGCCCGAAGCGCTACGACGCGCCGTGGAAGGACATCGAGGCGCAGGGCTGGATCGCGCCCGCCGACTGCGTGGAGGTGCGGGTCACGCTCACCGACGCCGAGCGCATGGCCTACGCCACGGCCGAGCCGGAGGAACGCTACAAGCTCTGCTCCACCGCCCGCACCAAGATCCCGGTGGTCGAGTCCATCCTGGCCCGCCACCCCGGCGCGCCCACCCTGGTGATCGGCGCCTACCTCGACCAGCTCGAGGAACTGGGCATCGACCTGAACGCCCCCGTGATCACCGGCGCCACCAGGAACAAGGAGCGCGAAACCCTGTTCGACGCCTTCCGGTCCGGGGAGATCCCGGTGCTGGTGGTGAGCAAGGTCGCCAACTTCTCCATCGATCTCCCGGAAGCCTCGGTGGCGGTGCAGGTTTCGGGCACCTTCGGATCCCGCCAGGAAGAGGCCCAGCGGCTCGGTCGACTGCTGCGCCCCAAGCAGGACGGCGGCCAGGCGCACTTCTACTCCGTGGTCGCGCGCGACACCCTCGACGCCGAGTACGCCGCCCACCGGCAGCGTTTTCTGGCCGAACAGGGGTATGCCTACCGCATAGTCGATGCCGACGACCTGCTCGGTCCGCCCATCGGCGACGGCGTGTAGGACCGGTGTCCAGGTCGTCGCGAGGTACCGTGCGGAGAAGCTACCTCTCGGCAAATAAGTGGAGGCAATCCCTCCGCAACTTGTGCTAGGAAGGAAGGCGTGCGCCGCTTCGAATTCGTGGTCGACCGTGAACACGCTCATGCGGTCAACGAGACCTTCACCGGGTTACGCCGGTTACGCCTGGTCGCCCTGCTGGTAGCCGGGCTCGCCATCGCGGCCACCGCCGCCCTGGTGTGGAGCGGGCAGGCGTGGGGTTTCCTGCTCGCGGGGGTCTGTGTGCTCGTCGCGGTGATCGCGCTGTGGGTGGCGCTGTGGACGCCGCACCGGTCGAGCATCGAGAAGCTGTACCAGGACGGGGTGCTGGTCCCCGCGGTGGTCAGCGACGCCGATCCGCGCGGGATCGTGCTGCTGGCACTGGTCGATATCGCCGAACCGGCCGCCCCGGTGCGCAGTTGGGCGCTGATCACCCGCAAGGTGCGCGCACTGCCCGGTCACAGCCCGCAGCCGGGCGAGCGGGTGCCCGCGGTGGCGGTGCGCACGGATCGGGCCCCGCGCCAGGTCGGCGAACGCTGGCAGCTGGTCACCGCGATGCCGATCGCCTGGGGCACCCGCGACGACGCCGTGATCGAGCGCGCTCGCGAGGCCATCGCCGAAGCCGAGTGGAGCCTGCTCGCGCAGAACCTGGCACTGGCCGCGCGCGTCAAGCGCACCCCCACCAAACGACTGCTGCTCGACCCCCAGCACCTGCCCTCCGACCTGGGCTGAACCACGCGACTGCGACGATGGTCGCGTCCTGTGTGTGAATCCGGTCGATGAAAGGTGTCCCCACCCATGCGATGGTCGGCCGGGCTGTGCGTGGTTCTCGCGCTGACAGCGCTGGAAATCCCACCGGCAGCGGCGGATTCGACCGAGATCGGCGCGCCGGGACTGGGTGACCCGTACTACCCACTCGACGGCAACGGCGGCTACGACGTCACCCACTACGACATCTCGATCGACTACGAACCCGCGACCCGTCACCTGCGCGGCACCGCCCGCATCGATGCCCGCGCCACCCAACCGCTGGCCCAGTTCAACCTCGACTACAGCGGACCGCCGATCCTGATGGCGACCATCAACGGCCAACCTGCCGGCTTCGCCCGCGACGGCGAGCACGAACTGGTGATCACCCCGCTGCTGCCGCTGCTGCCGGGACTGCCGATGCGCGTCGTCGTCGACTACGCGGGCGAGACCGTCGACACCGACGGCGAGGGCTGGACGCACGCGGCGGGCGGCGGCGCGTTCGCGCTCGGCGAGCCGCACAGCGCGAGCACCTGGTACCCGCTCAACGACACCCCCGCGGACAAGGCCACCTTCACCCTGCACGCCGACGTGCCCGCCGAGTGGGAGGTCGCCTCGACCGGCGTCCGCACCGAACACGTGGTGCGCGAGGGCCGACTGTTCACCACCTGGGAGACCCGCCAACCCACGATCGGCTACCTCACCACCGTGGCCATCGACCGGTTCACCTTCCTCGAGCAGCGGCGGGCCGACGGAACCCCGGTGCTCAGCGCGTTCGCGCCGGGGTCCGACGACCATCGCGAGGACGAGCGGCGGGTTCCCGAGATCCTCGACTTCCTCGAAAACCTCTACGGGCCTTACCCGTTCGACACCGCGGGCGGGATCTACCTCGACGCGAAGTTGCCGTTCTCGCTGGAAACCCAGACCCGCCCCGTCTACGCGCCGTGGGCCGATCTCAACACCGTCGTGCACGAGCAGGCCCACCAGTGGTGGGGCGACAGCATGTCGGTGCGGCAGTGGTCCGACATCTGCCTCAACGAGTGCTTCGCCAGCTACACCGCCGATTATCTGTGGCCCGAACGGATGGAGGGGGCCGATATCGATGCCGCCTACCGCGAGCAGATCGCCGAACAGCTCGACAATGCCAAGTTCTGGAAGATCGCGCTCGCCGATCCGGGATCGGGTGCCGAGTTCACCTCGGTCTACTACCGGGGACCGCTGTTCCTGCACGCCCTGCGCAAACTGATCGGCGAGGACGTGTTCTTCGGCGCCGTCAAGGATTTCGTGAACGCGCACCGCGCGGGGAACGCCTCGATGCCGCAGTTTCGGGAGTTCCTCCAGACCCGAACGTCCATGCCGCTGAAGGACTTCCTGGCCGAATGGTTGGACGGCACAAGGGCTCCGCGTGACGCCTTCCTCTATCCGGGGACCTTGGCGGGCTGAGTCAGTCGTCTTCGAGGCGGGTGCGCAAGCGTTCCACCCATTTCAGCATGCGGTCGAATTGGCTTCGGGCGGCGGTGAATTCGGTGCGGGCGCGGTGCTCGGCGGTGTGGGCGAAGTGGCGTTGCTGTTCGGCGTGTTCGAGTTCGGCACGCAGGTCAGCGATCTTGGTCTCGATCGCGTCGAGATCGGACTTGGCTTGCGCGGCAGCGGCTTCGGCGGCATCGCGCTCGGCGCGGGCGGTCGCGAGCCCGGATTCCGCGTCGTCGAGTTCCTTGCGTGCTTCAGCCTCGCGTTGTGCGTTCTTCTCGGACGTGCTCGCGCGCGGTGCCTGCTTCTTCGGGGCCGCCTTGCCGCCGGTGATGGCGACCAACCCGGCCGGGCCGAATCCGTCGTAGGTGACGGTGGACGACAGCACCCCGGCGCGAACCTGGTCGGCGACCTCGGGATCGGCCAGTGCCGCGGTGAGGGTCTGGCCGACCTCGCGCAGCACCTGCTCACCGGCCGGGCGGTCGTGCTCGGCGGCCAGTTCGGCGGCGCGCTTGGTCATCGCGGTGACGACCTGTTGGCGTCGGGTGCCCAGGGTGCGCAGCTTGTCGCCGGAGAGTTGGCGTTGGGCCGAGCGCAGGGCGGCGCCGAGATCGAGCAGCGCGGTGATCTCCGCCGGGGCGTGGCGGGCCAGCAGATTCACCGTCCAGGCGGCGATGGTGGGCTTGCGCAGGGCGGTGATGGCCTTGGCGAGGTCGCGGTCGCCCTCGGCGCGGGCCCGCGCGGCGCGTTCGGCGCGGGTGGCCACGAAGTCGCCGGGGTCGAGGCTGTAGAGCTCGCCTGCGACGTCGTCGAGGGTCATCTTGTGATCGTAACCACGTTGGGTATCGTCACCGGGGGTTCTGTTCGCCTGAATTGTTCGGTGAGTGAGGTTTTCAGTGATTTTCCCAGAGAAGCGACTGTTGGCGCGGATCGTCCTCGGGCCGGTGGCGGCCTTCGCGCTGGTCGGTGCGCTGGCGGCGTGCTCGTCGGACGACACCGCGGCGTCGGCGTCGGCGGTCGCGGCGGGCTCGTGCGTGGAGGTCAGTGACAACACCGCCGACGCGATGCGGGCCACGGTCGGGGACTGCTCGGCGGCGACATCGAACTACCGGATCGTGCAGGTCGGCGCCGACTGCGCGGCCGACAACTCGGTATTCACCGGCAGCGTCGGCGACGCGAACACCACACTGTGCCTCGCCCCCAACTTCGCCCAGGACACCTGTTACGCCGACGCCGGCAAGCGCCCCGCCGAAGCGGTGGCCTGCACCGCGCCCGAGGCCACGTTCAAGGTGGTCAAGCGCATCGACGGCGAGACCGACGAACTGCTGTGCGAGTCGGACGCGACGATGTACCGGACCGTCCTCGACCCGAAGACCACCTTCTGCATGGCCAGGCCGTAAACGAGCTACGACCCGGCCCGACGCCATGGGTCGATGGTGGGGATCCCGGCAGCTTCGAACGGTGCGGTGTCGCGGGTAGCGACGGCGAACCCCGCGGCAGCGGCGGTAGCGGCGATCATGCCGTCAGCGGCGGCGATAGCGTGCCCGGTGGCGCGGGCACGCGCCATGAGCCGCCCGTACTCGGCGGCCGCAGCCAGGTCATAGGGCAGGACGCGGTCGGCGAACGCCGGCACGGTGTAGTCCTCTAGCCAAATGGTGAACTCGTCGCGACGACGGCCGAGTGGCATCGCCGCGATGCCGAATCGGAGTTCTCCGACGGTCACCGCCGACAGGAACAGGGTGTCGGTGGATTGGGCGTCGAGCCACTCGATGACGCGCTGATCCGGCGCCTTGGTGGTCGGTTCGCTGATGACGTTGGTATCGAGGATGATCACCGGTCGAACGCCATGGGTTCGGCGGGCGTCTCGTCACGGCCGAAGTAGGTGGCCCGCTCGTCGTCGGTGAGCCTGTTCTCCTCGCTGATGACGCTCGCGAGCAGGGTGCCGAGCTTGACCCGCTCGGCCGGCTGTACCGCCTCGGCGAGAATCGCGCGCATCTCGGCTTCGACACTGCGTCCGTGGGTCGCGGCGCGCTGACGGATCGCGCGATGGACCTCGTCGCTCAGATTTCGGATCGTCACATTCTTCATCTGCCATCAACTCCTCGAAGTTGATATCAATGATGTCATGTGTCGAACTGTGATATCAACTGCGATCCGGCCGGGTTCAGTCGAGTAGTGCCACCGATGCGATGCGGTGGAGGGTGAAGTGGCGGGTGGCGCCGCTGATGGGGTCTACGGCGTCGAGTTGGCCGTTGCCTACGCGCAGGGGTTCGACGACGCGTTGGCTGGCTACGCCCTGGGCGTCGACGTAGCCGATGTTGACCGGGCGGCCGACGCGGGCCGCGAGCTGGAGCAGGGCCAGGGTGGCGGCGGTGCCGGTTCGGGTGCCGTCGGTGCGGACGGACTGGCCGGTGCGCGCGCCCGCCGCGCGTTCGCCCGCGCGGAGTTCGGTGACCAGGCCGACGAGCTGGTCCTCGCTGGGCGGGGTGGGGCGGTAGGGCCTGCGGGCCAGGGGGCGGACCGTGATGCGGGCGCCGCGAGGGCGCAGGTCGACGATCGTGCCGCCGGAATCCTCGCCCGCGGGCGCGAAGCCCGCCTTGCGGAGTTGGTCGAGCATCTCGGCCAGGGGCGCGAGGGCGATCGCCACGGTGGGGGCGATCGCGCGCAGGGCCAGGGTCTCGGCGACGGGGGCCGCGAGGACCTGGGCGAGCAGGGCGGGATCGTCGCTGCGCAGGAACGACTGGGCCATACCCACCCGGAGTTGGCCGTGGCGGCGGGCGACATCGTCGATGAGATAGGTCAGCGACTGCGGCACCGGCGTGCGCGAGTGGGTGGCGAACAGGGCGTGCAGTTCGGCCGCGGTGAGGCCCGCGTCGAGCGCCCGGCGCACGGACGCGTCGCTGACCCGGTAAACCGTTGCCGCACCGGCGGATTCGACATCGGCGACCAGGGCGATCTTGGCACGCAGCTCGGGCACGAGCGGACCGGGCGCGATCACGGTCAGATCCGCCTGGACGAGCACATGGTCGACCGGTTTCGGCAGCGCCGCGGCCATTTCCGACTCCGCGTCGGCGATCGACCCGTGCAACAGCGCCCGAGCGGCGGAGTCGAGCGCGCCGCGACCGAGCAGGCCCACCACCGCCGCTTCGGCCAGCGTCGCGGTGACGGCTTCGAGTCGGAAGTGCCTGCGGCGGCGCGGCATTCGCCAGGCCAGCAGTTTGCCGATATCGGCGGGCGACACCGCGGTCCCCGTCGGGTACTCGGCGAGCAACCCCAGAATCGAGAGCCGGTCGCGCACCGCGTGCGGCACCCGCAACTCCGCCGACAGCGCCGCGATCGGCTTGTCGGCCGCGTCGCGCAGCCCGATCATCCACGGCATCCGATCCAGCTCGAGCCACGCCTGCGCCAGGGTCACCCAGCGGGTCGCGGGCGAGGCGTCGAGCCACGCGTCGGCGGCCGGGGTGGGTGCCCAGAAGTCGTCGGTGGAGTCGAGATCGGGAGTCGGCTCCGGCAGACCCTTCTCGACGAGTTTCGCGGCGGCGAGGAGTTCGAGGAGCAGGCCGGTGCGCTGTTCGTCGATGCCGGTCTGCTTGGTGAGCCTGCGCAGTTCGCGCACCCCGAGTCCGCCCGCGCGCAGGGCGGGCGCGGGGAGTCGGCCGAGCGCGTCGAGCAGATCGGTGGCGTCGCGCAACAATTCGCCCACCTCACCCGCGCCGACGGCATTCACCTCCGCGGCCGCGTTCTTGGTCAGCGTTGGCTTGGGCGGGGCCAGCGCGTGCGGGTCGGTGACGGGTTCGCCGCGCAACACCTGCCCCACCGTGACCGGCAACTCCACGGTCTCGTCGTCGACCCACTGCAACAGCCGAGCGGCCAGCAACCGGGGGACCGGGCGCGCGGGGTCGGTGCCGGGCGCGGCATCTCGGGTGCGACCGCGCGGGCCGGTGGCGGCGAGCTTGTCCAGCAGCGCGCGCTCGGGCGGACTCGCCTTGGCCAGCGCGACGCCCACCTCCGGCTCGGTGAGCGCGTCGGGCAGCGCCGTGGTGGCGCCCAACGGCCACGGGAGCGCTTCGGCGGCACTGGGTGTCAGGTCAAGGGCGTCCCCGCTCTGCCAGACCAGCGCCCGATCGAACAGCCGATTCAGCGCCGCGGTGAACGCGGTCTTGGTGACCCGATCCTCGAGCAGCGCGTGCAGGGTGGTGCGCGTGAGGTGATCGCGCTCGGTGCCGAGCGTGCGGGCGTCGGCGTTCGCGGCGAGCGCCTCGATGATCGCGAACTCCAACGTGTCCAGATCATCGGCGGCGCGCAACACCGACGCGCGCTGCTGGGCCCGCACCGCGAGCACCGACATCGACGCGGGCAGCGGCACCGCCAGGTCGGGCCGCAACTGCAGCAATTTCACCAGCTGGGCATCGGTGCGCGCACCGAGCCAATCGGCGAGAGAGTCCGTCGCGATCATCCGATCGAGCCTACTGCGGCGCCGGTCGCCACAGGGCACCCATATGCCAGAATGAGCGCGTGGTGAACAAATCGAAGAAACCCTACGTCGACAACGGCTGGCCCGATGTGGCCGAAGGCGAGCACGCCGTGACCGAACTGTCGTCGACCCGCGCCGGTAACCTCTCGCCCTACGGCGAGGACACCGTGTTTCCCGTCCCGGCCGCAACGCTGCCGTACGTGCACCCGCACACCGTTATCAACCGGGTGTAATTCGGACGAGAAAAACAAGAGCCC
>NZ_JBHSQN010000001.1:184912-471315 GCF_042658545.1 Nocardia lasii | reverse complement strand
GCGGGCTCTTGTTACGTGCGGGGGCGATCAGGAGGGCAGCAGGCCCTTGTTCGCCTGGAAGAAGTCGATCACGGCCGGGTCCAGCTGAGTGCCCTTGGCCGAGTTGACGAAATCGATGGCCTGCTGCGGCACGGCGATGCCCTGCTGCTGCACGACGGTGAGCGCGCGGTCGACTGCCGAGAACACCTCGGCGCTCGGATCCACCTGCACCTGCGGGACATTGACCTGCGGGGCCCAGCTCGGGGTGGAGGGAGCGACACGCTCGGAGGGGCCGCTGCTCAGGCCCAGCTTCGACGAGCAGGAGGGCCAAGCGCCCCAACCCTGCGAGGCGAGCACCTTCTCGGCGACCACGATCTGCTCTTCGCGGGTGGCCTGGTGCGCGGAGGCGGCGTACTCGCCACCGCCGTGTGCGGCCCAGGTGGAGGGCGAGAACTGCAGCCCACCCTGGTAGCCGTTGCCGGTGTTGATACCCCAGTTGCCGCCGGCTTCACACTGTGCGAGGCGATCCCAGTCGGAGTCGGGGGCCGCGCTGGCGTTTCCTGCGAGAGCCGCGGCTGCGGTGCCGAAGATCGCGCCGGTGACTGCGACCTTGGCCGCGGTGCGCCCGGTGGAAGTCGGCTTGCGGTGGCGTCCACTCATATCGGGTTTCTTCCTCTCCAGCGCACCTGCATGTGGTCCGGACTGAGAGGTCTCCCGGTCCGCCCTCACCCCTCGATTCCAGTCGGGGCCCGGTACCCGCGGGGTGAGGTTCGGTGCGGCGGGCCGGTGGTGTCGGGGACTTGCCCCGACAGAGAGAAACGGTACGACGGTCAGCGGGGAATGTCACTATTTGGTAACCGGCGTGTACTGCGCGGTCTCGGGGTCGTCTCAGGGTGATCCCCGATGTGTCCGCGCAGGTAGTCGCGGTGGGCGAAGTGCGAGACGGCTGTGCGCACACTTCGTTATCGCACCGTGATGTGACGAGGATCACATGTTTAGTTGGGAAGCCCTCGGCGGGGTAATCAGTTGACGCGTCACCGCGTCCGACGACCCGATCGCAGCGCGAAAATCAGCGCGAGCAGGAAACCTACCGGCGCGAGCATGGCCAGGCCGTACAACCACAGTCCCGGCTTGCCGTCGGACACGATCGGCGTCACGAAGATCGCGATCACCCCCACGAGCCCGATCCCGAACAGGACGAGCGCCACGTGCAGCAGGCGCTCGCCGGACTTACGCGAACCGGGCGTGGCCGGTTCAGGAGAATTCGTCACCGGTGCACCGTAAAACTGATGTGCTCGCGTTATAGCCACCGGGGTAGACTCGCAGGACATCGCGTCCCGCCTTGTTGGGGGGCGCGTTCTTTTCGCGACAAGCAGAAATGTGTAACCCGGACCACAAGGGTTCGGGTGCCGAATGATGAACGGGTGAGCGCAGTGCCGACCGGCCGGGTGAAGTGGTACGACGTCGAAAAAGGCTTCGGCTTCCTGTCCCAAGACGAGGGCGAGGACGTCTATGTGCGCTCGTCCGCGTTGCCCGCCGGCGTCGAGGGGCTCAAACCCGGCCAGCGTGTCGAATTCGGCATGGCCGCCGGTCGCCGTGGACCCCAGGCGCTGAAGGTGACGGTGCTCGAAGCGCCGCCGACCGTCGTGCGCGACCGCGATCGCGGGCAGACCCCGGCCCGCAAGGACGCGGGCCCGCGCAAGTCGCCCGACGAGCTGCACGGCCTGGTCGAGGACATGATCACGCTGCTGGAATCCACCGTGCAGCCGGATCTGCGCCGGGGCAAGTACCCGGACCGCAAGATGTCGCAGCGCATCTCCGAGGTGGTCCGCGCGGTCGCCCGCGAACTGGATCACTGAGCGCTGACGAAGTCCGGCCCCGAACGAATCGTTCGGGGCCGGACTCGTTTTCGGATGATCTAGGGCTGGTCGCTCGCGGGTTCGGGGGTCTGGATCGACCAGGCCGCGTGCGGGATGTAGCTCTCGCGACCGGTGGAGATATCGCGGGCCAGAATGGGGAGCTGGACCTCGATGCCGATCAGGCGCAGATCGGGTTCGGGCTTGGACTCGATGGTCAGGGCCCTGGCCCGGTCGGGGTAGTCGGCGAAGCTGAGCACCTTGTCGAGCTGTTCGCCGGTGGGACGCTGGTAGATCAGCTGGATCAACCAGGGCGACTCCGAGACCGCCTTCGGCAGCGACAACTGGACCGGGTAGCCCGAAGGCACTGTCAGCGGGACGGTTTCGCCGTACCGGCAGTCGGTCATGGTGACCGTGCAGTACACGAACGGATCGACCTCGATGGCCGTGCCGTGCGCGTAGGCGGTGAGCTTGGGTGTGTGGGCGGGCGCCTTCGACACCGCCACGGCGACCACGGTCGCGGTCACCAGGACCACGGCGAGCAGTGCCGCCGGGACCAGCGCGATGATCGTTCGAGCGTTGAGCTTGCTCACCAGGTGGGGTCTCCTGTCCCTCTCGGATGGTTGTTGGGCACTTCCTGCTCCACATGCTGTGGCCGATTGCCGCCCAACCCGGGCAGCAGTGAGTGCCCGGTATAGCTGACGAACGTCTGGAGCAGCCCGAGCACCAGGATCACGCTGATCAACGCGAAACCCTTCCAGTACTCGATCGGCATCAGCACACCGGCCGCGCCGCCGACGACCCAGCTCAACTGCAGGACCGTCTCCGAGCGGCCGAAACCGGACGCGATCGACTCCGGCGGCAGATCGTCCTGGATGGCCGCGTCCAGCGACACCTTCGCCAGCGCGCTCGCCGCCGAGGCCACCAGCGCCGCCACCGCCGCGCCGAACAGGTTGCCGGTGAGCGCCGCGAACACCGCGACCACCGCGCACGCGCCCGTGCAGCCGAGCACCACCGGCGACGGCCTGCCCAGTTGCAGGCGCGCCCCCGCCGCGTTGCCGCTGAAATTGCCGAGCCCCGCGGCCGCGCCGACCAGGCCGAGCATGGCCGCCTGTTCGGTGGGACTGCCCCCCGAGCCCTTGGCGACGAAGGCGATATAGAAGGTGAGGAAGCCGGTCAGCACGCGGATGGAACTGTTGCCCCACAGCCCGGTGACCACCGCCCGCCCCAGCGGCTGACGGCGTTTGCGCGCGGGCACCGAGGACGGCTGGCCGCGTTCGATGACCTCGGTGCGCGCGTCGGGCCCGTGGTAGGTCAGCGTCGCGGGGACCTCGCCCTCGGTCACCTCCACCCAGCGCGGGATCCGCAGGCTCAGATAGGTGCCCGCCACCGCGATGCCGGTGGCGAAGATCAGCGCGCCGGTGGAGTCGGCGATCAGGGCGGTGAGCGCGGCCAGTGAGCCCGCGCCGATCGTGCCGACGACCAGGCCGAACACGGTCAATCGCGAGTTCGTGCGGACCAGGTCGATATCCGGCGGCAGCACACGCGGCGTCACCGCGCTCTTGAGCACCGCGAACGACTTCGAGCCGACCATCATGCACAGGGCCAGCGGATACAGACCCCAGGTGTCGATATTGAAGATCAACAGGATCGCGAAACCCGCGCGCAGACCGAACGTCGTCGCCAGGGCGAGCCTGCGCCCGCGTTGCAGGCGATCGAGCAGCGGGCCGATCAGCGGCGCGATCAGCGCGAACGGCGCGATGGTGATCAGCAGGTACAGGGCCACCTTCGTCTTGGACTCGGCGGTGGCGCTGGCGAAGAACAGGGTGTTGGCCAGGGCGACGGCGATCGCCGCGTCGAGCGCGAAGTTCGCGATCGTGGCATAGGTGAGCGCGGTCAGGCCGGACTTGTCGGCGCCGTCGGCCTTGGCGGCCCGCTGGAAGGTCGCGAACCCGCGCTCGGTGAGTTCGCGGCTGCGCATCGCGGCCACCCGGGTCACCGTGAGTTTGCGGGGGACCCGCTGGGGCTGGTCGTCGACCGGTTCCTCGGCGCGCGGCAGCGCACGGGTGCCCTCGGGACCCTCGGGCGGATCGTGGCGCGGGGCGTCCCACTCGTCGAACCGGGGCTTGCCGGGCGGCGGCGCGACGGGACGCCCGTTCGACACGGGGGTCGTCGGGGCGCCGGGGTCGACCGGGCGGTTGCGGCGGAACAGGCTCCGCGACCGGACCGTCGGCGGCTCCGAGGGGAGCGGCCGGTCGGGCCGGGGGAAGACCTTGCGCGGGGCGCGCGGCGGGTACTGCCCGTAGCCGGGATGCGGCTCGGCGGCGGTACCGTCCCGGCGACCACGGTCGGGACCGGTTGGATCGCTGGGCGTAGTCACAAGTCCAATTCTGTCGCACTCCGGCTCGTCGTGTTCACTCGCGGCGCGGCAATGTCGGCCACATCAAGGCTAATTCCCCACGAATCGCACTTCGAACATGCGCGGCCAGTACTTTCCGGTGACCAGGAACCGGTCCCCGCCCAGCCCGGCGATGCCGTTGAGCACGTCGGTGCCCGCGCGTTCGGCGGGCGTGAGCAGCCCGGCCGCGTCGATGACCGCCAGGATCTCGCCGGACTGTGGATCGATGTGGAGTATTTCGTCGGAGGGATAGTTGTTGGCGTAGACGGTGCCGTCGGGGGCGCAGTCGAGCTCGTTCGGTTGCGGATCCCGGTAACCGGACAGCGTCACCGAACCGATCTGCTCGAAGCTGACCCGATCGCGGAAGGTGAGCGTGCCGGTGCCGTCGCTCATCACCAACCGCTCCGGTTGCGCGCACAACCCCCACCCCTCGCCCGCGTACTCGACGCGACGCAGCTCGGCGAGAGTGCTCGGGTCGCGGGCGATCGCGAACCCGTCCTGCCAGGTGAGCTGCCAGACAATCGATCCCGCCCTGGTCATCCCCTCACCGAACAACCGACCCGGCAGCCCCACCCGCGCGGTTTCGGTGCCCGTGGCCAGGTCGGTGGCCCGCGCGCTCGACACACCCCACATCCCGGTGCTCTCGTAGAGCACGCCGTCGACCACCTCGAGACCCTGGGTGAACGCCCGCGGATCGTGCGGTGACGAGCCGATCACCTCCACCCGCAACCGCGGCGGCTCCGACTCCCGCGGCGCGCTACAGGCCCCCGCGCCGAGCACACTGACCAGCACAGCGACGGCCAACGAACGGCGATTGCACTTCATACGGCAAAATGTATGCCGTGAGCGCAGTATCTGTTTCAGAGTCCGGCGTGCGTCCCGTTCTGGCCGACGCGGCCGAGGTCGCACGTCGTGCGCTCGTCGCGTTGGAGCCCCATGGGGTAGGAGTCCATCTGGGGGTGAGCGCCGAGGACGACACCGCGGCCACCCACCGGTTCGAGGCGACCCTGCCCGGCTACCTCGGCTGGCAGTGGGCCGTCGTGGTCGCCGCGCCCCCCGGCGCCGACCGTGCGACGGTGAGCGAGTCGGCCCTGCTGCCCGCCCTCGACGCCCTGATCGCCCCCGCCTTCGTCCCCTGGGAGCAGCGCGTGCGCCCCGGCGACCTCGGCCCCGGCGACCTGCTGGCCCCGCCCGCCGACGACCCCCGCCTGGTCCCCGGTTACATCGCCACCGGCGATCCCGTGGTCGACGAGGTGGCCCGCGAGGTCGGCCTCGGCCGCGTCCAGGTGCTCAGCGTGGAAGGCCGCGCCGACGCCGCCGAACGCTGGTACGCCGAATACGGCCCCGACACCGACATGGCCAAGGCCGCCCCCTCCACCTGCGGCCTGTGCGGCTTCTACCTACCCCTGGCCGGCGCCCTGCGCGAATCCTTCGGCGTCTGCGGCAACGCGATGGGCGCCGACGGACACGTCGTCAACATCGCCTACGGGTGCGGTGCGCACTCCGACGTGGTCGCACCCAGTGGCAACGGTTCGCCGCTGTACGAGGCGTTCGACGACCACGCGGTCGATTTCGTGGAGATCGCCCGGCCTGCCGTGGAGGCGGCGATCGAGGTTGCCGAGGAGTCCGCGACGGTCGCGGTTGTCGATACCGCTGCGGTAGGCCTCGAATCGGCTGCCGGGCAGGACGCCGTCGCGAACGGCGAAGGCGTCGAGTCCGCGCCGGCCGTGGAGGTCGTGGCCGAGTCCACTGCCGACCCGGCGATCGAGGTCGTGGAGGTGAGCGCCACCGTCGAACCGGCCGAGGTTGTCGGCGACCAGGTCGACGCGGTCGTCGCGGACCAGGGCGCCGCCGGCACGTTGTCGGTCACTGCCGAAGTCGCCCCCGAACCGGAAGCCGCTGGGGCGTCCACCGTGGCGGTCGAAGATGTGGCCAGCCGGGTCGGCGCCGAGGTGTCGGCCGAGGTCGGCGAAGTCGTCGCCGAACAAGGTGGCGCTGAGGTGTTGACCGCTGCCGGTGAAGTCGTGGCCGAGCGGGGTGGCGCTGACGTGTCGGCCGAGGTCGGTGAAGTCGTGGCCGAACAAGGTGGCGTTGAGGTGTTGACCGCTGCCGGTGATGTCGTGGCCGAGCGGGGTGGCGCCGATGCGTTGGCCGAGGTTGGCGAAGTTGCGGCCGAGTGGGCGGGTGACCGGCAGGAGACCGCTGAGGCCGAAGCTGTCGCGGCCGTGGAGGCTGAGCGTTCGGCGCTGGCCGAGGGCGCGCTGCCGGAGTCGGCGGACGCGGTGATCGCGGCCGAGGTTCTTCCCGTTGCTGAGACGGACGCCGAGGGTGTCGAATCCGGTGCTGTGGCGGCGGATTCGGTGCTTGCCGAGGCGACTCCGTCGGATTCGGTGGGCGATGTCGTCGAGGGCGATGCGTCCGTCGAGGCAGTTGCTGACGCCGAGGCGAGCGCGGTCGGTGTGGAATCCGAAGGTGGGGCGGCGGATTCGGCCGAGCTGCGTGGATCGTCGGTGTCGCGCTGAACGGTGTGGCGGACCCCTTCGGTACCGCGCGGTTGCGGGCCGGGGTGTTGGCCGCCTGGCGGGATTCGCCGACGCGGCTGCGTGAGGACAGCGCCACCGAGGCGGATCTGGTCGCGGCGGGGTATCGGGACCGGCTGCTCACCGAGCTCGCGCAGAACGCGGCCGACGCCGCCGCGAAGGCGGGGGTGGCGGGTGAGCTGACCGTGTGGGTGGTCGACCACCGCCTGCACATCGCGAATACCGGTGCGCCCCTGAGCCTTTCCGGCGTGCACGCCCTGACGGCACTGCGTGCCTCCGAGAAGGGCGACACCACCCAGGTCGGCCGCTTCGGCGTCGGCTTCACCGCCGTGCGCTCGATCGGCGACGAGATCGAGATCCGCTCCACCACCGGATCCCTCCGCTTCTCCCGCGCGGCGACCCTGAACGCCCTGCACGACACCGGCATCGCCCTCCCCGACGACCTCGCCACCACCGCACCCCCGGTCCTCCGCCTGGCCTGGCCCGTCCCCACCACCCCCATCGATGGCGCCGACACCGAGGTGGTCATCCACCTCCGCGACGACATCGCCCCCGACACCCTCCTCGAAGCCATGCGCACCGAGGCCCCCGACCTCCTCCTCGAACTCCCGACCCTGCACCGCATCCGCATCGCCGCCGACGAGTTCACCAGCACACTGACCCCCCTCACCCCCGACACCGAACCCCTTGACCCGCACACAGATTCCCTCGGCGTGCGCGCGGATTCATTCGACCCGCACACAGATGCCCTCGGCGTGCGCGCGGATTCGCTCGACCCGCGCGTGGATTCCCTCGGTGTCGAGCCGCGCGCAGGCTTGCCCTTGTCGTCGGATTTGCTTGACTCGGGCGTGGATTCGGTCGGTGTCGGGTCGCATGCAGACTTGCCTTGGTCGTCGGATTTGCCTGGTTCGCAACCGGACTCGCTCGGGCTCGACGCAGTCGCCATTTCCGCAGACTCATCGGATGATGCCGATGCCGATGCCGATGCCGATGCCGATGCCGATGCCGATGCCGGTGCCGGTGCCGGTGCCGAAGCCGAAGCCGGGGGAGGGGGCGATCGAGTCGTTCCGTTCGGTGCGCTGACCATCACGTTCCCGTCCGGCGCCCAGCGCACGTGGTGGCAGTACCGCACACCCCGCGCGCGATGGCTGCTCCCGGTGCGCGACGGCCGCCCGGTCGCCGCCGCCCCGGATGTCCTGCGCGCGCCGACGCGATCCGACGAGGAACTGTCCCTCCCCGCGATCCTCATCGCCGACATCCCCATGCAGCCCGACCGCCGCCGCCTCCTCCCCGGCGCCCGCCTCACCGAGTTGGCTACGGGCTACGCGAATTTCGCCCGCGCCCTCCCACCGCGCGACCGCCTGGTCCTCGTCCCCACCCCCGGCTTCGCCCGCAGCGAGGCAGACGCCCTCCTCCGCGAAGCCCTGATCACCGAACTCCGCGACCACCCCTGGCTACCGGTATGCCCGACACACGACATCGCAACCCCGGACTCCCCCGACCCCGACGAACCCGCCCCGCACATCGGCGCAACCCCGTCCGAAGTCCGCACCGAATCCGCCGGATCCTCATCGAGCAGCCCCCTCCCCGACCTCGAAGCTCTCCTCGCCGCCATCGAAACCAACTCCGGCGCAGACGATGTAGCCACCCGATTCGGAACAGCCGACTCCACAGCAGGCTTCGCCGCCCTCGCCGACCCGTTCGCTTCCGGCGACTCGTGGCCGAACGGCAGCAACCCGGCTGCTCCCAGCATCTCGGACACTCCCGAAAAGCGTTTCGCGCCTTACGATTCTGGTCCGGTGAGTGCCGACGGGTCCAATCTCCCCGCTGCGATCGGCCCGAAGGTCCCCTGTAGTACCCCCTCCCGAGCGAGCGTATTCCCCGACCTCACACCGGAATTGGCGATCCTCCTCGCCGAGATCACCGGCCCCCTGGTGATCCCCGAACTGTCCGGTCGCGCGGCCCAGGACAAGCTCGCAGTCCTCGACGTGCACCGGCTCGGTCCGGCGGCGGTCAGCGACCTGTCGAGCGGCTTGGGTCGCGAACCGCGTTGGTGGCGACAGTTTTACGCCGCCTTGGAACCGTTCGTGACCGACACCAGAACCGCCGAGGAGTTCGGCGCACTGGCGGTGCCCCTGGCCGACGGCCGCCTCGTCACCGGCCCCCGTACGGTCGTGCTCGACGATCAGCTCACCGTGGCCGTCCCGGTGCACTGGGCCCGCCTGGTCCACCCGGACGCCGTGCACCCCCTCCTGGGCCGCCTGGGGGCCCGTAGCGCCACCGCCGACGACCTGCTCGCCGACCCGGGCCTGCACGACCTGCTCGACACCGACCCCGCCGACCCGGACACCGTCGCGGCTGTCCTGCAACTGGCCCCGCTGGCCATCGCGGACGCCCTGCCCGACTGGCTCGGCCTGCTCGAACTTCCCGATGACACCGGCGAACTCCGCCCGGCCGACGAGCTCCTGCTTCCCGGCGCCCCGCTCGCCGAGGTCCTCGCCCCGGATTCCCCCTTCGGCACGATCGCCGACACCGCCGTCGCCGAATACGGCGAACGAGCCCTGCGCGCGATCGGCGTCGGCTGGGGTTTCGCGGTGCTCACCGACCCCGAACCCATCGGCCCCGACCACGACCTAGACGACGAACAGTCCTGGTGGGACACCCTTTCCGAGGATCCCCGCGAACTCGTCGCCGTCCGCGACCTCGACCTCGTCGACGAGGACCGCTGGCCACAGGCCCTGCGCCACCTGCTCGCCGACCCGCGCACCCGCGCCCTGCTCGCCGACCGCGACGGCTACACCGTCTGGTGGCTGCACCACCACGCCCAGCTCGACGGCATCCGACTCGGCAGCCTGCGCCACCCCGCCGACCACGAATTCGCCGGTCTACTCACACCTTTCACCGCCGACGGCATCGAAGGCCCCGACCTCGACACCCTGCGCCCGATCCTGGTCCGCCCGGACATCATGACGCCCGCGCTGGCGGAGGAACTCCTCGACGCACTGGCCGACCCGTCGAAAACCCCGGCACCCCAGGTCATTTCCGACACGCACGCCCGCCTGGCCGCCGCCGTCGCCACCGGCGCGCTCGACCCACGCGACCTCGATCTCCCCGACCAGGTCCGCGCCCTGTCCGGCGCCGTCATCGACGCGAGCACCGCCTTCGTCCTCGACCACCCCTGCTTCGGTCTGGTCGTCCCCGCGAACCGTCTCGTCGTCGGCGACACCACCCACCCCGAAGCCCTCGCCACCCTCCTCGACCTCCCCTTGGTCTCGACGGAGATCGCCGCCGAAGTCCTCGGCACCGGCCACCGAACCCCCTGGTCAGCCGCCCCGCTCGGCGTGATCCTGTGCCAACTCTGGGCACCCCCGGACACCACCGGCGACCTGATCCAGCACGAAACCCTGGAAGTCCACCTCCGCGGCGCCCTGTCCGGCACCGTCACCGTCCCCTGGTGGACCGAAGGCCCCGACACCCACATCCAGGTCCCCCGCCTCACCCCACCCGCTTGAGCACGCCCGAACCGGCATCAGCTCGCGGGCCCCGAGAAGAGTGTCACGTCCGAACTAGGGACAGCTGAACCCAACTCAGCTCGCGTGCGCCGAGGAGAGTGTCACGTCCGAACCAGGGACAGGCGAACCCCCACTCAACTAGCGTGCGCCGAAACCATTTCCGCCAGCAGATCCAACTGAACCTCCACCGACTCACTGTCATCATCGACCAACCACCGCAGCACGATCCCGTCGATCACGCTCAGGATGAACCGGCTCAGCGTCGATACCGGTGTGTTCCACTGGGTTTCGGTGGCCTCGCGGCAATGGTCGATCACATCGGCGACGGTGTTGTCGTTGAACCCGTACTGTTCGCGGGCGATGGCCAGCTTGGCGGGGGTGGATTCGCCCTCGCGTAGTGCGTAGGTGGTGGTTTCGTAGGTGAGCAACTGCCGTTCGGGAGTGGCTTCGATGTTGCGCCACATCAGTTCCAAACCGCGCCGCACCAATTTCTGAAGTGCTTCTTTTCCTGTTCCGGCGTCTTCCCAGACTGTTTCATCGGAGTCGATGGAATCACGCAATTCCATCGACAGCGCTTTGACCAGCTCGGTCATCAGCGCGTCCTTGTTTTCGAAACAGTAATGCACCACACCGAGCGACACGCCTGCCGCATGGGCGACATCGCGCGTGGTCACGCCCGCTACGCCCTTTTTCTCGGCGAGACCGATCGCTGCCTCGATCAGGTGGGCCCGGCGTTCTTCGACACTCAATCGGGAGGACACTGTGCGAGTTAAGCGCTCGCGCAACGAACAGTCAATTCGCCGATCCGCCGAAAATCCTGGACAAACGACCAGTTTGTGTGGTTTTCTGCGAGCAGAAGTTGCGAAGGAGTCGCCTGATGCCACTATCCCGCCGCACCGTACTCGCTGCCACGGCACTGAGTGCCACTGCTTTGCCCATCATTGCGAGCGCGGAAAAGACGGTCGCGCAGGCGAATCCGGGCGCGTTCGAATTCGGTCTCGGATCCGCCGATCTCACCGGCCCGGCCGCCGAATGCGGGATGATGGGATACTCCCAACTCGAACAGACCACTGCCGGAATCCATCTGCGCCCGCGAGCCCGCGCCTTCGTGATCGGGGCGGCTGGGCAGCGGATCGCGTTCGTGGTCGCGGAGAACGGCGCGGTGTTCGGTTCCGTGCACGCGGCGGTGCTGGCTGCGCTCGCCCGCCGCTTCGGCGATCGCTACACCGAACACTCTGTCGTGCTCACCTCCACCCACTCCCACGCCGGATGCGGCGGCTCGGCCCACGACTACGCCTACACCCTGGCCACCTTGGGTTTTCAGCGCCAGGTCTTCGACGCCGAGGTCGACGGGATCGTCGAGGCGATCATCGCCGCCGACGCGGACTTCGCCCCCGGCACAATCGCCCTCGGCCGCGCCCGACTGCACAACGCCAGCGTGAACCGCTCCCGCGCCGCCTTCGACCGCAACCCGCCGTCCGACAGGGCCGTCTTCCCCGACGCGATCGACCCCGCCGTCACCACCCTGGTCTTCACCAGAGGTTCCCGCGAAGTGGGCGCCCTCACCTGGTTCGCCACCCACAACACCTCGATGACCAACGCCAACCGCCTGATCAGCTCCGACAACAAGGGTTACGCCAGCTACGCCGCCGAACACCTCGAACACGGCGTGCGCCACCTCGACGGCCCCGGCTACCTCGCCGCCTTCGCCCAGACTAACGCCGGTGACATGTCGCCCAACCTCAACCTCGCCCCCGGCGACGGCCCGACCACCGACGAGTTCGACAACACCAGAATCCTCGGCGAACGCCAGTACGCAGCCGCGAAACAGGCCGCCGCCCAGAGCATTACGCAGCGCCCCGCCGTCGCCTCGATGCTGTGCTACCTCGACCTCGCCGCCCTGGACATCGACGGCCGCTTCACCCCCGACGGATTCCCGCGCCGCACCTCACCTGCCGCCGCGGGCATCTCCCTGGCCGCGGGCAGCGTCGAGGACGGTCCCGGCCTGCCCGGCGGCCCGATCCCCGAGGGCGTGCGCAACCCGCTGGTCGACTTCCTCGGCGGCATCGACCACCCGCACCCCGCCTGGCTCGCCGACGCCCAAGCCCCCAAGGCGATCTTCGCGCCGCTGGGCCTGATGCCGCCCGTGCCGTGGGTGCCGAATGTGGTGCCGATCCAACTGATCCGCATCGGCGGCCTGTATCTGGCCGCCGCGGGCGCGGAGTTCACGATCGTCGCCGGGCTGCGGGTGCGCCGGGTGGTGGCGGAAGTTCTCGGCATCGACCTCGATCAGGTGCTGCTCCAGGGCTACTCGAACAACTACCACGAGTACGTCACCACTCCCGAGGAGTACGACGCCCAGCACTACGAGGGCGCCTCCACCCTGTTCGGCCGCTACACCCTGTGCGGCTATGTGCAGGAATTCACCCGCCTGGCAACCGCATTCGCCAACGGTGAGCCCGTCGACCGTGGCCCCGCCCCGCGCGACATCTCCGCCCTACAACCGAATTTCGCCACCGCTCCCGGCCCCGACGCCACCCCACCCGGCCGTGCCTTCGGCGACGTCCTCACCCAGCCCGCCGCCTGCCGCCGCGGTGAGCGAGCCTCCGTCGAGTTCGTCTCGGCCCACCCTCGACACAATCCCCGCCGCGGCCACACCTTCCTCGAAGTCCAGCGAAAGACCCCCGCGGGCTGGACCCGCGTGGCCAACGAGGGTCAGTGGGACGTTCGCTTCCACTGGCGCCGGGAAGGCGCTGTTTCCCTCGCCCACTTCACCTGGGACATCCCCGCGACCGCCGCGACCGGTCCGCACCGTTTCGTCCACTACGCCGACGCCATGATGGTCGACGGGACAGTGCAATTCGTCACTGGTACGAGTGCGGAGTTCGCGGTGACCTAGTCCGGGTCGAGCCCGACCTGCGCGCCCTTGTCGCCCCGGCGGGCCGAGCGCAGCTGTAACAGGAAGATCGAGGACCCCAGCACGCCCACTACCAGGCCCATCACGCAGACCGGACGGGCCTGCTCCCAGGCCGGCGTCACCCACACGACCACCGCCGCCACCGCCCAGAGGGCGAATCCGACCAGCACCACGGGGCGTGGATCGACCAGGAATCGGGGCAGGTGAGGTATCTCGGGACTGACGTGTCCGGCATCCATACCCAAACAGTAGCCGTGCGAAACCCGTCAGCCCAGCTCGATTTACCGTAGAGTCCTGCACTGTGACAACGCCATCGGACGTCCGTGCCCTGGCCGGTGATCTCTCACTGGCCGTCGTGCGGCTCACGAGACACCTGCGTGGTCGGCGTGCCGACGCGCAGATCTCGCTCACTCAGCTGTCGGCTCTGGCGACGCTGGCCCGTGATGGCGCGATGACGCCCGGCACGCTGGCCTCCAAGGAGCGCGTGCAACCGCCGTCGATGACCCGCGTCATCGCCTCACTGACCGACCTGGACCTGGTGCAGCGCCGCCCGCACCCGACCGACGGTCGACAGATCATCGTCTCGCTGTCCCCGGCCGGTCGCGCGCTCATCACCGACGAGGCCAACGCGCGCGAGGTGTGGATGACCGGCCAGCTCGCCGGACTGCGCCCCGATCAGATCGAGGTGCTCGGCGAAGCGGTCGGCATCATGAACCAGATCGTCGCCGAATCCGAGTGATCAGCGCGCCGCGTCCGACGAGACCACCTGGTGGCCGAGCGGGAACAGGGCCAGCGGCACCAGCTTGAGGTTCGCCCACGCGAACGGCAGGCCGATGATCGTCACCGCGAGCGCGAGGCTGGTCGCCACGTGCCCCAGCGCCAACCACCACCCGGCGAAGACGAACCAGATCACATTGCCGATCAGCGATCCGGCGCCGGCGCTCGGCTTGTCGACCACCGTGCGACCGAACGGCCACAGCACGTATCCGGCGATCCGTAGCGAGGCGATGCCGAACGGGATCGTGATGATCAGCACGAAGCAGATCACGGCCGCGAGCAGGTAACCCAGTGCCATCCAGAACCCGCACAGCACCACCCACAGAATGTTCAAGATCAACTGGATCGGCTTCATGCTTCCAGCATGCCAGGATTGGTCGGTGGCCGAAGTGATCGATATCGACGACCCCGCCGATCCGCGCGTGGACGACTTCCGTGACCTGTCCAACGCCGACCGCCGACCGGACCTGCCGGGGCGAAAAGGCCTGGTGATCGCGGAGGGCGTGGTGGTCGTGCAGCGGATGCTCGACTCGCGCTTCGCCCCCACCGCGCTGCTCGGGGTCGGAAAGCGCTTCGAGACCCTGGCACCGGACCTGGCCGATCGCGACATCCCGTACTACCGCGCGAGCGCGGAGGTGATGGCCGAGGTGGTCGGCTTCCATCTCAATCGCGGCGTGCTCGCGGTGGCGCCACGACCGGCCGAGTTGACGGTCGAGCAGGTGCTCGACGGGGCACGCACGGTCGCGGTGCTCGAGGGCGTGAACGACCACGAGAACCTGGGGTCGATGTTCCGCAACGCGGCCGGACTCGGCGCGGACGCGGTGCTGTTCGGCGACCGGTGCGCCGACCCGCTGTACCGGCGGGCGGTCCGGGTGTCGATGGGGCACGTGCTTCGGGTGCCGTTCGCGCAACTGCCACAGTGGCCCTCGGGACTGAACCTTTTGCGCGACAAAGGCTTCCAGATCATCGCCCTGACCCCGAATCCCGACGCGGAGAACCTGGCGACGGCGATGACGGGGGAGCGGGTGGCCCTGCTGCTCGGCGCCGAAGGCCCCGGCCTGACCGAGGAGGCCATGGCCGCCACCGATATTCGCGCCCGGATCCCGATGTCACCGGGCACCGATTCGCTCAATGTGGCGACCGCGGCGGCGATGGCGTTCTACGAGCGGGTGCGGCTGTCATGAGCCAGGAGTGCGAGGGCCCGTACCGGGCACAGACGGATTCGGTGCCGTGGGCGGCGGGGGTGACCGTGGCCGCGCTGGTCGCGGTGCTCGGCGCGGTCGCGGTGTTCGCCTTCGGGGCAGCGCTGGCCGCGGTCCATCCGCTGCTGGCGGTAGCGGTGAACGTGGTGGCCGTGGTCGGGGTCGCGCCGACGGCATGGCGGTGGCGGTTCACGCCGGTGGTGCGGTGGGTGCTGGCCGGTGCGGTGGCCGCGGTGGCCCTCGGCTGGCTCGCGGCGATCGCCTACGAGCTCAGCTGAGGCCCACTGCTAGTTGCCGGAGCTGCGCACGCCGAGCAGGACGTCTTCCCACGACGGCATGGGCGCCTTGCCCCGCTTGGTACGCGCGGGCTTGGGCTTCTCGGCGGCCGGTTCCTCCGGCTTGTCCTGCTGTGCGGCAGGCTGCGCCGGTGCGGCGGGCACCGGAGCGGCGGGCTTGGGCACGACCGGGATCGGCGCCGTAGGGGCCGCCGGAATCGCCGCCGCGCCACCGCCGGCCACGGCCTGACGCTGCTCGTAGTACTCGTCCATGTTCGGCGCGGGCCGGTTCTGCGGACGCGGCGTCGGCGGCACGTGCTCGCGCGGACGCGGCTCCACCGGGACCGGCACCGGCACCGGCGATTCCAACACCGGCGCGGGGGCCGCGGCGGGCGTGGGCAGGATCGTCGCCAGACCGCGCAGCGCGCGACCGAAGTCGGGATCGATCAGGTCGTTGGCCGGGTCGTCGAGCGGGGCGACCGAACCGCCGTGCGCGTCGGGCTGGTAGCGCCAGTGCGCCGCGATCTCGGAATGCCCGTGCCGCCACTGCAGTTGGGCGACCCAGAAACCCTTCTCGTCCTTCCAGGCATCCCACTCGGCCTGCTCGATGGTGTGCCCACGCTCGGCGAAGGCCGCGGTGACGACCTCGTGCAGCGTCTCCACCGCCGGACCGTCGGGGCGAACCGGGTGCGCCTTCTGCGCCAGTTCGGCCGCGCGAGCGCGCTCCAACAGCACGGGGTAGGCGAAACGTTCGACCTTGGCGGCCGGCATCCCGGACTCCGCGGTGACCTGATCCACGGAAGCGCCCGCGCGAATACGGGCCTGGATATCGCGAGGACGCATAGACGCTTCCGTTTCGATTTCGATCTGGCCGAATCGTGCGAGGTCGCCGCGTGCCGCCGCGCGGAGCTTGTCATCGGCGGGCAGCCGGAATTTGGTGCCGGACTCGGTGTCGCTGCACACGATGTGCGTGGAGTCGGGCGTCACCCCGATCACTCGAAGTTCGCGCACCGTTACCTCCCTATCGCGCCGGCTCCGTCTGCAAGGACACCGCCCACTTTCCTAGACAGTAGTGCACACTACTTGGCCGTGGGAGCAGACACGCACGACTCAAATCGCGCGCGGGAGCCGCGCAGGGGGCTAATCTGAGCGGCTCACCACCCGAATTCAGCTCGTGTGCAGGGCTTTTGGTGATAGATCAACATCAAATATCGATACCGAGATCTGTCAAAACTCCGCGAATATTGCGAATGTATGCAAAGAGCCGGTGCGCGGCAACCCGTGCGGGTTCACTACGCACCGGCTCGTCGCCGGTGACTTATCTCAGAGCTGGCCGACGACCCAGTCGATCGAACGGGTCAGCTGCGAAACATCTTCCGGGTCGATCGCCGGGAACATGCCCACGCGCAGCTGGTTGCGGCCCAGCTTGCGGTAGGGCTCGGTGTCGACGATGCCGTTGGCGCGCAGGATCTTGGCGACCTGAGCGGCATCCACCGCGTCGTCGAAGTCGATGGTGCCCACGACCTGCGAGCGGTGCGCCGGGTTCGACACGTACGGGGTGGCGAACGAGCTCGACTCGGCCCACGAGTACAGGCGCGAGGACGAATCCAGGGTGCGTTTGACGGTCCAGTCCAGGCCGCCGTTGGCGTTCATCCACTCGATCTGATCCGCGAACAGCAGCAGGGTGGCCAGCGCCGGGGTGTTGTAGGTCTGGTCCTTGGTGGAGTTGTCGACCGCGATCGGCAGCGACAGGAACTCCGGGGTCCAGCGACCCGAGGCCTTGATCTCCTCGACCCGGGCCAGCGCGGCCGGGCTCATGATCGCGATCCACAGGCCACCGTCGGCGGCGAAGCACTTCTGCGGGGCGAAGTAGTAGACGTCGGAGTCGGCGATGTTCACCGGCAGGCCGCCCGCGCCGGAGGTGGCGTCGATGGCGATCAGGGCGTTCTCCGAACCGACCGGACGCGACACCGGGATGGACACGCCGGTGGAGGTCTCGTTGTGGGCCCAGCCGATGAGGTCGACGCTCGGGTCCGACACGGGCTCGGGCGCGCTGCCCGGCTCGGCCTTGACGACGATCGGGTCACCGATGAAGGGGTTGCCCTTGGCGACCGAGGCGAACTTGGAGGAGAACTCGCCGTTGGTCAGGTGCAGCGAACGCTCACGGATCAGGCCGAACGCGGCGGCGTCCCAGAACGCGGTGGTGCCACCGTTGCCCAGCACGACCTCGTAGCCGTCGGGCAGGGAGAACAGTTCACGCAGGCCGTTGCGCACGCGCGCGACGACGTCCTTGACCGGCTTCTGCCGATGCGAGGTGCCGAACACCGAGGCGCCGACAGTCACCAGGGACTGCAGCTGCTCCGGGCGCACCTTGGAGGGGCCGCAGCCGAACCGGCCGTCGGCGGGCAAGAGGTCGGCGGGAATTGTCGGGAACGCACTGGTCATGCGGGCGAGTTTAGTGGTGGGCTGTTCGCGGCGGTCGGGGTGGGTGCGGGTGTGCGGCTGGGTAGCATTTTCGTGCAACTTCGCCGCCGTGCGGCCGGAAAAGTGGTCGAGGGTCGCCTGAGTGCACGAAAATGCCACACTTCGGCGTGGGCTGCGGGGAATTTGCCCTGGCGAGCGGGCCCGTCGCACTACGCTGCTGCCATGAGCCTTGTCGCGGTCGACTCCGGTCGGACCCTGCTCGACCGGTGGGTGTGGGTATTCGGGCGGCGACCTGGGTTGTTGTCGGAGGGCGCGCGGCGAGAACTCCTGGTCAGAGGGGTGCCCGCGCGGGCGAGCGTGCTGTCGGTGCGGGCGCGACACGGCGAGGGCGGCTATCGCTTCAGCGTGCGGGTCACGGTGCCGGGGGAGCAGCCCTACGACGCGCGGGTCCGGCAGCGAGTGCGTAGCCAGGACCTGGAGTGGATGCGGGCCGGTGACGTGGTCGACTGCCGGGTCGACCCCGGCCACCGCGACCGGCTCGCCCTGTTCGTCCCCGAAGCCCCCGAATCCGGCCGCAAGGCCGCCGCCAAGATCCTGGCCAACGGCCGCCGCGCCGAGGCGACCATCCTGGCCGTCACCCCCATCGCCGCCGACTACACCGGCCGCGAGGACCCCGTCCTACGCCTCGACCTGGAAATGCGGGCCTGGGACGAACCCCGACCGTGGCGCGTCCGCCTGATCCAACCGGTGCCGCTGGCCGCCGTCGGCCACATAGAACTGGGCACGCGCCTGGAAGCCGCCTTCTTCACCGTCGATCGCGGCGCCTCGGTCGCCCTCGATTTCAGCAGCTTCTGACCCACAGCTTCTGACCCGCGACGAAAAACGGCCCGGTCGAAGCGAATTCGACCGGGCCGCTCGATGTTCGGAGCGCGTCAGGCGTGCGCGATGGTGGACCAGCCCGCGACCTCTTCCGGGGTGCGCGGCGCGGGGCCGGTGTAGATGGCGGCGGGGCGCACGAGCTTGCCCAGCTGCTTCTGCTCGAGGATGTGCGCGCACCAGCCCGCGGTGCGGCCGCAGGTGAACATGGCGGGCATCATGTGGGCCGGGACCTCGGCGAAGTCGAGGATGACCGCGGCCCAGAACTCCACATTGGTCTCGATGGCCCGGTCGGGGCGGCGCTCGCGCAGCTCGGCCAGGGCGGCCTGCTCGAGCGCGGCGGCGACTTCGTAGCGGGGGGCGTCGAGGCGCTGGGCGGTGGCGCGCAGCACGCGGGCGCGGGGGTCCTCGGCGCGGTAGACGCGGTGACCGAAGCCCATCAGCTTCTCTTTACGGTCCAGGATGCCCTTGACCAGCGCGCGGGCGTCGCCGGTCTTCTCGACTTCCTCGATCATCGGCAGCACGCGGGCGGGGGCGCCGCCGTGCAGCGGACCGGACATGGCGCCGATGGCACCGGAGAGCGAGGCCGCCACGTCGGCGCCGGTGGAGGCGATCACGCGGGCGGTGAAGGTGGAGGCGTTCATGCCGTGCTCGGCCGCGGAGACCCAGTAGGCGTCGATCGCCTCGGTGTGGCGCGGGTCCGGGTCACCCTTCCAGCGGGTCATGAAACGCTCTGTGACGGTGGCACATTCGTCGATCTTGCGCTGCGGGACGGCGGGCTGGTAGATGCCGCGCGCGGACTGCGCCACGTAGGACAGCGCCATCACCGAGGCGCGGGCGAGGTTGTCGCGGGCGGTCTCGTCGTCGATGTCGAGCAGCGGCTCGTAGCCCCAGATCGGGGCGAGCATGGCCAGACCGGCCTGCACGTCCACTCGTACGTCACCGGTGTGCACCGGCAGCGGGAAGGGCTCGGCGGGCGGCAGACCGCGCCCGAACTGGCCGTCGACCAGCAGCGCCCACACATCACCGAAGGTCACCCGCTCGGCGACCAGATCCTGAATGTCGACGCCGCGATAACGTAGCGCGCCGCCGTCCTTGTCCGGCTCGGCGATATCGGTGGTGAAGGCCACCACGCCTTCCAAACCGCTGACGAAATCCTGGGGAACCGCGCTGGTCATGGTGACTCTCCTTGCAGGGGCATGCCGATCTGCTTGAACCATAGACCCGCAGATACGCCGGAGTAACGTCGCCCCTATGCGTGAACTCGACACTTCCGCACCGGTCCCGCCCGCCTCGCTCACCCTGTCCGAGGGCGCGGTGGATCTGAGCGCCATGCGCGTGGATTACGGCACCCTGCCCGCCAGCGACATCGACCTCGACGAGTCGTGGGTGGCCCAGGGCTGGGAACCGCTGCTGCGCCGCTGGATCGATCAGGCGCGCGAGCTCGGCGTCGCCGAACCCAACGCGATGGTGCTGGCCACCGTCTCGCTCGCCGGTCCCGTCCCGCGCCCGGTCGCGCGCACGGTGCTGTGCAAGGGCCTCTCGTCCGAGGGCGTCACCTTCTATACGAACTACGACTCGGCCAAGGGCACCCAGCTCGCCGCCGACCCCTACGCCGCCGCCAGCTTCGTGTGGCCCTCGCTGGCCCGGCAGGTGCATGTGCGCGGGGTGACCGAGCGGGTGTCCGCGGCGGTCACCGAGGCGTACTGGCAGCTGCGACCGCGCGAATCGCGGTTGGGCGCGTGGGCGTCGGCGCAGTCGCGTCCGATCGCCACCCGCGCCGATCTCGACGCGGCGCTGGTCGAGACCGAGGCCCGCTTCGCCGACGTCGACGACATCCCGGTGCCGCCGTTCTGGGGCGGCTATCTGCTGCGCCCCGACGAGGTCGAGTTCTGGCAGGGCAGGCGGGGGCGACTGCACAACCGGATCGTCGTGCGCGGCGACGGCGCCGTGGAGCGGTTGCAGCCGTAACGAGCATCACTGCGCGCAAACATAGGATGAAAGCGCGACGGTCGCTAATCTGCCGCGAGTGAAACTGCTCGCCGACACCGAACCCCTGCGCAATCGCGACTATCGCAGGCTCTGGACGACCAACATCGTCACCGTCATCGGCGCGCAGCTCTCGGTGGTCGCGGTCCCGCAGCAGATCTTCCAGATCACCGGCAGTTCCGGTTATGTCGGCCTGGCCGGGTTGTTCGGGCTGGTCCCGCTGGTGGTGTTCGGGCTGTGGGGCGGCGCGCTGGCCGATGTGATGGACCGGCGCACGCTGCTGATCATCACCACGGCGGGCACGGGTCTGACGGCGGTCGCGTTCTGGGTGCAGGCCGCGCTCGGGCTGAACAATGTGTGGCTGGTGCTCGGGCTGTTCGCCACCCAGCAGGCGTTCTTCGCGGTCAACCAACCCACCCGCAGCGCGCTCATCGCCCGGCTGCTGCCGCCGGAGCAGATGGCCTCGGCCAGCTCGCTGAGCATGACCGTGCAGAACGTCGGCATGATCGCGGGGCCGGTGCTGGCGGGCATCCTGATCCCGGTGATCGGGCTGCCGATGCTGTATCTGATCGACTCGATCGCGCTGCTCGCCACGCTGTGGGCGGTGTGGCTGCTGCCCGCGTTCCCGCCCACCGGCGAACAGCGGCGCGCCGGGTTGCGCGCGGTCCTGGACGGCTTCCGCTACCTCGGGGGCCAGCGGATCCTGCTCGCCTCGTTCGTCGTCGACATCATCGCCATGGTCTTCGGCATGCCGCGCGCGCTGTTCCCGCAGATCGCGCACGAGACCTTCCACGATCCGGCCGAGGGCGGGGCGGCGCTCGGCCTGCTGTTCGCGGCGATCGCGGTGGGGTCGGTGCTGGGCGGGATCTTCTCCGGGTGGATTCCCCGGGTGCGCAGGTAGGGGCTGGCGGTGATCGTGTGCATCGCGATCTGGGGCGTGATGATGATCGGGTTCGGGCTGGCGGTGCTGCTGGCCGGGCGCTGGTTCGGGCTGGGGGTGTGGCTGTGGATCGCGGTGGCGTTCCTGGCGCTGGGCGGCGCGGCCGACATGGTCTCGGCGGCGTTCCGCACGGCCATGCTGCTCACGGTGTCGACCGACGAGATGCGCGGGCGGTTGCAGGGCGTGTTCATCGTGGTCGTCGCAGGTGGGCCGAGGATCGGTGATGTTGCCCACGGTTTCGCCGCCGCCAGCATGGGTACCGCTGTTGCGGCCGCCGGTGGTGGCGTCCTCGTGGTGATCGGCGTGGTGATCGCCGCGCTGGCCTTCCCCGCGTTCGTCCGCTACCGGATCACCAGGGCACACTCCGAAACTGTGTCGAAATGAGTTGTGCGACAACGTAATACGCGAGATCACCCGCTCGAATTCGGTTCGTGTGCCCGGTCCGGGGCCCGCACCGGTCCTGACGGTGGCTAACGGGGATCGCCGCTGGTCCGTCGGTCGCCGGGCACCTCACCGTGGGATCGACACGGTGTGAGGACAGCGCAGGCCAACCCTGATTGCTCATCCGCGCCCGACAAGAGTTAGCGTTACACCCGAGTGCGCCTGTGCCGACCGCATCGGCGCTCGAGGATACGCGCCAGGTTTCAGGGCCCGGCGAGAATCTCAACAACAACACCTAGCCTGAGAGGGATCCTTCCGTGCCCGCTGAGAACATCCCCAACGTCACCGAAGACGCCAAAGCGGTACTCCAGTACCCCGGTGGCGAGTTCCCGATCTCGGTCACCCACGCCGCGGAGGGTAACGACGGGCTCGACTTGGGCAAGCTGCTGGCCAGTACCGGTTACGTCACCTATGACCCCGGTTTCATGAACACCGCCTCCACCAAGTCGGCGATCACCTACATCGACGGTGAAGCGGGCATCCTGCGCTACCGCGGGTACCCGATCGACCAGCTGGCGGGCCGTTCGACCTTCATCGAGGTCAGCTACCTGCTCATCTACGGCGAGCTGCCGACCCAGGCCCAGCTCGACGACTTCACCGATCGCATCCGTCGCCACACCCTGCTGCACGAGGACCTCAAGCGGTTCTTCGACGGCTTCCCGCGCAACGCGCACCCCATGCCGGTGCTGTCGTCCGCGGTGAACGCGCTGTCGGCGTACTACCAGGACTCCCTCGACCCGCGCGATCCCGAGCAGGTCGAACTCTCGACCATCCGCCTGCTGGCCAAGCTGCCGACCATCGCGGCGTACTCGTACAAGAAGTCGGTCGGTCAGCCGTTCCTCTACCCCGACAACTCGCTGTCGCTGGTCGAGAACTTCCTGCGGATGACCTTCGGCTTCCCGGCCGAGCCCTACGAGGTCGACCCCGAGGTCGCCGCCGCGCTCGACATGCTGCTGATCCTGCACGCCGATCACGAGCAGAACTGTTCCACCTCGACCGTGCGCCTGGTCGGTTCCTCCGATGCCAACCTGTTCACCTCGGTCTCCGGTGGCATCAACGCGCTGTGGGGCCCGCTGCACGGCGGTGCCAACCAGGCCGTGCTCGAGATGCTCGACGAGATCAAGGCCAACGGCGGCGACGTCAAGGAATTCATCCGCAAGGTCAAGAACAAGGAAGACGGCGTGAAGCTCATGGGCTTCGGGCACCGCGTCTACCGCAACTACGACCCGCGCGCGACGCTGGTCAAGCAGGCCGCCGACAAGATCCTGTCGAAGATCGGCGGCGACGACCAGCTGCTCGACATCGCCAAGCAGCTCGAAGAGGCCGCCCTCACCGACGACTACTTCGTCTCGCGTCGCCTGTACCCGAACGTCGACTTCTACACCGGCGTCATCTACCGCGCCATGGGCTTCCCGACCCGCATGTTCACCGTGCTGTTCGCCATGGGCCGCCTGCCGGGCTGGATCGCGCACTGGCGCGAGATGCACTCCGAGCCGCTCAAGATCGGACGCCCGCGTCAGATCTACACCGGCTACGGTGAGCGTGACTACTATGACATCGGAAATCGCTGACCTCTCACATCCGCGATTCATTGAGCCACTATCGAAGGGGATAGCCCGTATGACCAAGCCGGAGATCGAATTCCAGGAGGGCCCCGCGCCCACCGAGCTCGTCATCACCGACCTCATCGAGGGCGAAGGCAAGGAAGCGGTGCCCGGCGGCACCGTCGAGGTGCACTACGTCGGCGTCGAGTTCGACAACGGCGAGCAGTTCGACTCCTCGTGGGACCGCGGCGAATCCATCACCTTCCCGCTGCGCGGCCTGATCCAGGGCTGGCAGGACGGCATCCCCGGCATGAAGGTCGGCGGCCGCCGCCAGCTGGTCATCCCGCCGGAGCTGGCCTACGGCCCCGCAGGCGCGGGCCACGCCCTCTCGGGCAAGACCCTGGTCTTCGTGATCGACCTGCTCAACGCCAGCTGATCTCAGCGTTTTCGGCCCGTGTCCGCTCAGGCGGGCACGGGCCGTTGCTGTTTCACGGACCGCTATTTCACGAACGGTGAGTCCAACTTCTCGACCAGCCAGCGACCTTCGCTCAGCACCAAGCTGTTGTGGACGATCATCATCGTCGGTGCCGGAGTCGGGGCGGTGACGCTGGTGCGGACCTGGCTGAACACCGCGACGACGATCATCCGGTCACCATCGCCGGACTTGTACAGGCAGTCCAGGTTCTCGACTCGCGAGGTGACCTGGGCTTGGATCATGGCGAGCTCGAGCGCGGACCAGCCGGAATCGAAGTTCTCGCGCAGCGTGCCGGTCATCAGTCGGTCGACGCCGGATTTGTAGCCGCCCAGATCGGTGTGGGTGTAGTTCGTCATCGCGGTGGTGAGATCGCACGCCGCGACCTGGGCGGCCGCGCGTGCCTCGTCGCGGGCGATCGACGGGTGCGGCGGTACCGGTGGTTCTTCCTCGAGCAGCAGCGTTCCCGCCGTGATCCACCCCGCCACCGCCACCACCGCGGTGACAGCGGCGACGACCGGCCAGATCCAGCGCCGGGGCCGGCGCGGCGGCACCGGCATCGTGGAGTACGGCGCGTAGCCGGGGTTCGGCTGCTGACTCGCGGGTGCCGGGTACCCGAAACCGGGCTGCGGCGCGGGCACGTCGACCGGGGCGGTCGGTGTCGGTTGAGCCCACACGCTCGGCACGGGCGGACTGGGGATCTGGTCGGTCATGGCGTCCCCCTTTCGCGGATAACCCTATCGGAGTGGGGAACTCGTGCCGGCCGTCCGCTATTCGCGGACGACCTCGACCGGGTCGGTCAGGGCCAGCGCCAGCGCGGACTGTTGGGACTGGCCGCGCGGCGGCAGGGCTTCGAGGGCCTTGGCGGTTTGGGTGTTGAGGTTGCCGACGATGTTCTGGAGGGCGCCGACGCCGCCGGTGAGTTGTTCGATGGCCGAAACCAGTTGGGCGCCACCCTGTTCGGCGAGGGTGGGCAGGCCCTTGGCGAGTTCGGCGCCCTGGGTGAGTTGGTCGCGGGCGGCGTTGAGGCGGGCGACCACGGTGCGCAGCAGGGTGCCGAGGTCGGTGTTGGGATCGACTGCGGCGCCGGTCAATTCGCTCAGGCCGTCGAGCTGGGTGCCCGCCTGCGTCGAGACACCGCGCAGGGCTTCGAGTTTGGTGATGATGTCGGCCAGCTGCGGGTCGCCGGCGAAGGGCAGGCCCTTCAGCAGCGGCAGGATCTGGTCCAGGCCGGCGCCGAGGGCGGTCGCGCTGTTCTGGACGCCGGCGATGGTCACCCCGGTGACGCTGAGCGCGTCGGCCAACTGGGTGGCCTGCTTGGCGGCGCCGTCGACCGTCTGGTTCAGCAGCTCGATCGCCGAAGTGAGCTGTCCCGCACCCTGTTTGGCGTAGTCGAGAAAGCCGAGCAGCTGATCCGCGCCGCCGCTGAACTGATTCGCGCCATCGGCGGCCGCGTTCACCCCGGCCCCGAGCAGCTGCGCCGTGAACTGCACCGAGGTCATCTGATTGCGCGCCTGCGAGACGGCCGCCAGCGCCGCGTCCACCCCCGCCGCGCCGATCCGGTGGGTCACCGCGTCGACCGCGCCGTTCACCGCGTCGGCATCCGCGTTGTCGTGGGTGGTCACGGTGACCTTGGCGCGCCGGGGTTCCTGGGTGGCCAGGGTCGCCATCGAGGCGGTGAGATCGGCGGGCAGGGTGATCACGGCGGCGTAGTCGTTCGCATCGATCTCACCGGGCTTCGCCACGGTCCACTCGTGCCCGCCCGCGTCCTGCACGGCCTTGACCACCCGTTCGCCGGTGGGCCCGGTATCGGCGTTGACGAGGGCGATACCGGTGGGGGCCGAGTCCTTCGCCGTGCACGCGACGGCACCGCCCGCCAGTGCGACGGCGGTGACTAGGCAGAGCAGACGGGCGCGTTTGTCGATCACCACCGCGACGCTAGACCCGCACTTCGGTGCGGGCTGTGGGAGAGGTCTGAGAAATCGGTGAGGACCGGTTAGCCAACGGTGTGCCGATCACGCGGATTCGACAATAGCGAATTGATCTCAATATGCAGTGTGTCACAACAGGTTCCCATAGTTCTGGGGCGTTCGGTACAACTCCTGAGTCAATCGACATCGAGATTATTTCGATTCGTCCGGGGGGTTCGGGGATTCTTCGGAAGCATCGGGAGGGAGACATCGAACATGTTCAACCACACCGTCACTCGCGCGGGCCGTCGGGCCCTGCTGGCCGCCCTGCCGCTGGCCGTGGCCACCTCGCTCGTCACCACGGGCACCGCGGCCGCTGACGTCACCGTCGAGCGCGCCACCGAGATCGCCACCCAGCTCGGCAGCGAAGGCATCGCCGACGGCGTCGGCTACAAGACCTCGGTCTCGCCCGACCTGCGCACCATCTCCGCCACGGTCGACAACGCCACCTTCGTGCTCTCGCCCGACGCGGCCAACGTCTCGGTCATCTCCAACGCGGGCGCCAAGGTCAGCGAGTTCCCGCTGACGCTGGCCACCACCGGCGGCAACACCGTCGCGCTCGCCTCGGTGATCTCCGAGGACGGCCGCACCCTCTCGGTCGCCCCGCAGCTCTCGGCCGCCACCACCGACGAGCTGAAGAACATCGCCACCGACCCCAGCGCCGCCAACCACGACCCGGTGCAGAACGCCGCGGCCGCCGGTGCGGCGATCGGCGCGCTGTCCGCGGCCATCCTGTGCATCCCGACCCTGGCCGCGTTCATCATCGGCTACTTCTTCTGCGCGTTCCCGTCGGCGGTCTCGATGGCCATCACCGGCGCGGTCATCGGCGCGGTCATCGGTCTGGTCATCCCGGAGTCGGTTCCCCAGGTTCTGCCCTGATCGCAGGTTCAGTCGCTGAGCGTTAACTGTGCGGTATTCTCGCGAGTGTCTTCACCCGTGCCGGGTCTGGCACGGAACTCACGAGAGTGGAGGTTCGATGTCTGATACCGACAACACCACCGGCAAGGTCAAGGCCGAGGGCGAGAAGATCGAAGCCGACGCGAAGAAGGCAGCACACGACGTCAAGGAGGCCGCCGATCGCGCGGCCGGCAAGGTGAAGGACGCGTTCAAGCAGGACGACAAGAAGTAGCGCGACTTTCTTCGGCCCCGCCCCACGGTCACCGTGGGTGCGGGGCTTTCGCGTTCTCCGGGGCCGGGCGCACCGGCAGGTCGATGACCAGGCGGGCGCCGCCGAGCGGGCTGTCCGCGAAGTAGGCCAGCCCACCGTGCAACTGCGCCTGCTGGGCGACCAGGGCCAGCCCGAGCCCCGAGCCGCCCTTGGTGGCGTTGGTGCCGCGCGCGAACCGGGCGAAGACCGCCTCGCGTTCGCCGGGCGGTAGGCCGGTGCCGTTGTCGTCGACGGCGATCACGATGCGACCGTCGGTGGTGCGGTGCGCGGAGACGATCGCGGCGGTGGCGCCGCCGTGCTTGACCGAGTTGGTGAGCGCGTTGTCCACGGCCAGCCGCAGCCCCGCGGGCAGGCCGCGCGTCACCAGTTCGGCGTCGGTGTCGATGCGCACCGAGAGGCCGGGGTTGTGGCGCATGGCGTCGTGGGCGGCCTGATCGCACAGATCGGCCACATCGGTGGGCACGTGATCGGCCTCGGCGGTGAGATCGCCGCGCGCGAGGCGTTCCAGCGCGGTCAGGGTGGTTTCCACGCGGGTCTCGTTGCGGGCGAGGTCGTCGAGGATCTCGCGACGCTGGGTGTCGGTGAGGTCGAGGGTGCGCAGGACCTCGAGGTCGGTGCGGATCGCGGTGAGCGGGGTGCGCAGTTCGTGCGCGGACACGGCGGCGAAGTCGCGCGCGGTCTCGAGCGCGGCGGCGGTCTCGGCCTGGGCCTGATCCACCCGCGCGAGCATGGTGTTCACGGCCTCGGCCAGCTTCACCGCCTCGTCGACCCCGGAACCGTCGACCGGGTGCGCGGGTTCGTCCGGGCTGCCGACCGCCGAGACCTGCCTGGTCAGTTTCACGATCGGGCCGACGGCGCGGCCGGCCAGCAGCCAGCCCAGCGCCGCCGCGGCCGCCACCGCGATCGCCGCGCCCGCCAGCACCCAGCGCTGCTGGTCGTCGGTCGCCTTGGTGGCCTCGGTGGTGGGGATGGCGAGGGAGACCGTGCGGCCCTCGGGTTGGTTCTCGGTGGTGGTGAGCACCCGGTAGGGCTGGTCGTCGAGTTCGACGGTCCGCGAACCGGGGGACAGATCGGGCAGCTGCGTGGAGGTCGACGCGGTGACCTTGCCGTCGTCGCGCACGGTCAGCGCCATGGTGTTCTGCAGGCCGGTGAGGTTGACGAACCCGGTGGCCAGCACCGGCTCGATCAGCACGATGCGCGAGGCGATTTCCAGCTGCTGATCGGTCTGGGTGACATTATTGCGCTCGATGGCCTGGAAACCGACGAAAGCGGCGATGCTGACGATGATCACCGCACCGGCCGCGGCGGCCCCCGCGACCCGTGTTCTGAGCGAAAACGATTGTCTGCGACGACGTTTCGGTGGATCGGAGATCATTTCGATTCCCGGAGTACGAAACCCACCCCGCGAATCGTATGCAAAATCCTTGGCGTGTCATCTATTTCCAGTTTCCGTCGCAAATATCCGACGAAGACATCGACCACATTCGTATCGGCTATGAAATCGTATCCCCACACCAATTCCAGGAGCCGTTCTCGAGTCAACACCACACCCGCATTGCGCGCCAGTGTCGACAACAATTCGAATTCCCGTTTGGTGAGCTCGATTTCGCGCCCGTGCAGGGTCGCCCGATATCCGGCGACATCGATCATCAACGGGCCCAACGTGAGCGCGCCGGGCGCCACGGCCTCGGGCGTGTCGGTGCGGCGGCGCAGCAGGGCCTTGATCCGGGCGACCAGTTCGGCCAGTTCGAACGGTTTGACCAGGTAGTCGTCGGCGCCGGACTCCAGACCCGCGATCCGATCATCGACCGACGCGCGGGCGCTGAGCACGCAGATGGGCACGTCGTTGCCCATCGCGCGCAGCGCCGTGACCACGCCCGCGCCGTCGAGGATCGGCATGTTCATGTCCAGGACCACCGCGTCGGGGCCCTGCTCGGCGACCGCCCGCAGCGCGGCGGCCCCGTCGCGCGCGACCAGCACCTGGAAACCGGAAAGTCGCAGGCCACGTTCGACGGAGGCGAGAACGTCCTCGTCGTCGTCGACGACGAGAACCGTGGAGGAAGTCACAGTGGCGATCTTAGGGTGCCGGGGCGACCGGATCGTTGTCCTGCTCGGGGGAGCTGCTCGGGTTGCCCAGCGGCGGATTGGCCAGGATGCGGTCCGACAGCGCGGTGAGCACGCTGGGATCCTCGATGGTCGGCGGGGTTTCCACCTGCTCACCGGCGGTGAGCTGGCGGATCGTCTTGCGCAGGATCTTGCCGGAACGGGTCTTGGGCAGGCCGGAGACGACGATCGCGTCGTGCAGGGTGGCGATGGCCCCGATCTGGTTGCGCACCCGGTCGTCGAGTTCGGCGCGCAACTGCCGCTGCTCGTACTCGAAACCCTGCTTGAGCACCACATACGCCAGCGGCAGACTGCCCTTGAGCTCGTCGGGCATGCCGATCACCGCGCACTCGGCGATGGCGGGGTGCCCGGCGATGGCGGCCTCGATACTGCCCGCGGACAGCCGATGACCGGCGATATTGATGACGTCGTCGCTGCGGCCGAGGACGTAGAGGTAGCCGTCCTCGTCGAAGTAGCCGGAGTCGCCGGTGAGGTAGTGGCCGGGGAAGGTGGACAGGTAGGAGCGCACGAACCGCTCCCGATCGCGCCACAGCCCGGTCAGGCAGCCGGGGGGCAGCGGCAGGCCGATGACGATATTGCCCTCGGTTCCGGTGGGCACCGCGTTGCCGTTCGCGTCGAGCACCCGCAGCCGGTAACCGGGCACCGGGACACTCGACGAACCAGGCTTGACCGGCAGTTCCTGCAGGCCGAGCGGGTCGGCGCAGATCGGCCAGCCGGTCTCGGTCTGCCACCAGTGATCGACCACGGGGGTGTCGGGATGGTCGGCGAGCAGGGTGTTCGACGCCCATTCGAAGGTGGCCGGATCCAGGCGCTCACCCGCGCAGAACAGCGCGCGCAACCCGGACAGGTCGTAGCGGTGCGCGGCGATGGCGTCGGGGTCGGCGCGGCGGATCGCGCGCAGCGAGGTCGGCGCGGTGAACAGCACCCGCACGTTGTGCTCGTCGATGATCCGCCAGTACGTGCCCGCGTCCGGGGTGCCGACGGGCTTGCCCTCGTAGAGCAGCGTCGTCGCGCCGACGAGCAGCGGCGCGTAGACGATGTAGGAGTGGCCGACCACCCAGCCCACATCCGAGGCCGCCCAGAACACCTGACCGGGCCCGATGTCATAGATATTGCGCATCGACCAGGCCAGCGCGACCGCGTGGCCGCCGTTGTCGCGCACCACGCCCTTGGGCCGCCCGGTGGTGCCGGAGGTGTAGAGGATGTAGAGCGGATCGGTGGCCGCGACCGAGACCGGATCGGCGGGCGCGACGCCCCTGACGCTGTCGTTCCAGTCGATCCAGCGCGCGGCCACCGACTGCTGCGAGGACGGCAGCACCTCGGTGGCGGGCAGGTCGGCGCCGAATTCGATGGTCGGGAACTCGGGGCGCTGTTTGACGATCACCGTGCGCACCGAGGCCGTCTCGGCCAGGTCGAGCGCGGCCAGCACGATCGGCGGGTACTCGATGCGCCGGTTCGGTTCGAGCCCACCGGAGGCAGTGACGATCAACACCGGTTCGGCGTCGTCGATGCGGGCGGCCAGCTCGGGCGCGGCGAACCCGCCGAACACCACCGAGTGCACGGCCCCGATCCGGGCGCAGGCCAGCATCGCGATCACCGCTTCGGGGATCATCGGCAGGTAGATCACCACCCGATCACCGGCCACCACGCCCAGATCCCGCATGGCTCCGGCGAACTCGGCCACCAGGTCGAGTAATTCGGCGTAGGTATAGATCGTGGTGGTGTCCGTCATAGCGGAGGCATATATGAGGGCGGGTTGATCGGCGTGTCCCCCCTCGTCGACGGTGCCCGCCCGTACGTGCCGGTCCAGGGCGTTCACACAGGTGTTGAGGCGGGCGTCGGGGAACCAGCGCGCCGATCGCTTGTCGGCGGCGTCGACGATCTGCTGTGGTTCGACATCCCACTCGATGCCCTGAGCTGCGGCGGACCAGAAGTCGGCTGGGTCGACCAGGCTGGTCTGATAGACCGGCCGGTACTCGTGTTCGGTGTCCAACCCCGTGACTCCCTAGCCTCGCTTCGATGCCCGCTCGATAGATCCAGATGATTGTGGCAGACTTCACGCGACACCCGAGGGGGTGCCGCGACCTTTGGTTTTGCCTACAACAAGCTGGTCATGGTGCGAACCTCGACCGGGAGTCAGCCAAGAAGTTATTGATCCGTTAGAATCCGATGTCACTTATTCGGGCAGTCGTAGACGCAATTTCTCGGCCAGCCGTAGTTCTCGTCCAGCAGCCACTGGCGAGCCACCATCGCGCCTGTGGCGGTTCGCCTCGGGCGCACGGTACGAGGCCAGTTTGGAAAGTGAGTGGGAGATGCGTGACGCCGCTAGGTCCGGCAGCAAACGCTGGGCGCTCGGCAACTGGGACCTGCGTTGGAAGGTTACGGCCGTGCTGGCCGTGCCCCTCGCGGTCGCTGTCGGGCTCGGCGTGTCGAGAATTACCTCCGAGTTCTCGGAGGCGAGCCGGCTTTCCGCGATCAGCGAGCAGGTCGACACGATTCCGACCGTAACGTTGCTGAGTGCGAGATCAGCCCAGGTATCCGGTGGTCAGCTGATCGCTCTCGGTCCCAACACCCTGGTGACCGACGAGGATCTGGTGGCGCTGGAAGGCGCGATCGCGGCCAGTACGGCGGCGCTGCCGTCGCTGCAGGATCTCCCGCAGGCGTACGCCGCCTCCGAGCGGATGATCGCGACGGCGAAGGAAGTCTTCGCCCAGGGCAAGGCTCCCACCGCGGATCCGGACAAAGCGCTCTCCTCGGTCGAACAGGTCCGCAGTGACAGCGTCGCGATCGTCGAGGAGATGGTCAGCCAGGCCAGCAACCCGGTCATGGACGCCGCCAAGCTTCGCCTGGTCGACTCGCTCAACACGCGCGCGCTGCTGGTCGACGAACTGGCGGCCGTGTCGAAGATCCTGCGCGCCGACCCCACCGGGCCGCAGAACTACCTCACCGCGGTCAGCACCGAACGCCACCTGATCGACGTGCTCGCCAGCCGCTTCCCCGGCAGCGACACCTCCGTCGCGGAACTGCGCAAGCAGGCCGAGCTCCGGCAGGCCATCCTCACCGGTCCCGAGGCCCGCGCGGGTCAGCTGCCGGTCAGCCAGCTCAAGGACTCGATGTACTCGAGCCTGCGGGTCTACGCCGAGGTGGTGGCCCAGGCGACCGCCGATATCGAGTCCACGATGGACGGCCTGGCCAGTTCCTCCGCCACCGGCGCGTGGACCTACACCGCCGTCGTCATCGTCACGATCCTGGCCGCGCTGCTGCTCGCGGTGTTCGTCGCGCGCTCGATGATCGTGCCGCTGCACCGCCTCCGCCTGGCCGCACTGCGCGTGGCCGAATCCGATCTGCCCCACGAGGTCGCCCAGCTCCGCAACGGCGCCGCTCCCGAGGACGTGCCGCTCGAGCCGATGCCGGTGCGCTCCGACGAGGAGATCGGCCAGCTGGCCCGCGCCGTCGACGACATCCACGGCCAGGCCCTTCGCCTGGCCAGTGACCAGGCGCAGATGCGTTCGCAGGTCAACGACATGTTCGAGACCCTGGCCCGGCGCTCCAAGTCGCTCGTCGACCATCAGCTCACCCTCATCGAGGCGATGGAGTACGACGAGAAGGACCCGCGCCTGCTCGAGAACCTCTTCCGCCTCGACCACCTCGCGGCGCGCATGCGTCGTAACGGCGACAACCTGCTGATTCTGGCCGGTACCAAACAGCGTCGCACCAAGTCGGCCCCGGTCGAGATCGCCGACGTGCTGCGTGCCGCGATCTCCGAGGTCGAGGACTACGAGCGGGTCAAGCTCGGCGCCACGCCGCGCGGCTCGCTGGTCGAACCGGCCGCCTCCGATATGGCGCACCTGTTCGCCGAGCTGCTCGACAACGCCCTGCGGGCCTCCCCGCCGGAGACCGACGTCAAATTCACCTTCGCCCAGGCCCACGACCAGGGTCTGCTGATCGAGGTCGCCGACCGCGGTATCGGTATGCCGCCCGCGGAGATGTCGGAGATCAACCACCGGCTCGAGCAGACCGCCGAGCCCGGTCCCGACACCGCCCGCCACATGGGTCTGTTCGTGGTCGGTCGCCTGGCCGAGCGCCACGGGCTCACCGTGCGCCTTCGTCCGACGTTCGACACCGCGCGCGATCCCGGCGTCACCGTCACCGTGCACGTCCCGGTCGGCCTGATCGTCTCGGCCACCGGTGGCACGGTCGTGCCGCCGCACCAGCTGCAGAAGCAGCAGCAGGCGCCCGCGCCCGACCAGCAGCAGCGGCCCGCGCCGCAGCAGCCCCAGCAGCAGCCGAGCACCATGCAGACCCGCGCGATCACCCGGACCCCGGGCGGCAACGTGATGGTCACCGTGGATCCCGGCAGCAGCGGCACCGCTGCGGCGGGCCCCGGCGGCCTGCCGCAACGTCAGCCGGGCAACGCGATGGCCTCGGGCCTGTCCGCCGACGCGCCCGAGCAGTCCTCGCCGTCGCTGCGCCCGCCCGCACCGGGTCAGGGCAATGTGCCCCAGCGCGGCAAGCTCGCCGCGGCGAATCTGCCCAAGCGCAATCTGGCCCAGGGTGCGCCGCCGCGTCCGCCGGCCGGTCCCGGTCAGGCTGAACAGGCGCCCTCGGCCTCCGGTGGGCTGCCGCAGCGTCAGCCGGGTGCCAACGGCGCGCCGTCGCGGGAATCCGCGCAGCCGCCGGTGCCGCCGCAGCGTGATGCCGCGCCGACCCAGCGTGGGGTGACCCCCGGTGGTCTGCCGCAGCGCTCGCCGGGTGCCAACGGCGCCCCGCAGCGTGACCCCTCGGTCGGGCTCCCGCAGCGCGATCAGGGCCAGCAGCGACTACCGCAGCGCGACCAGTCCGGTGGGTTGCCCCAGCGTGACCCGTCGAGTGGTCTGCCGCAGCGTGATCCGTCGAGTGGTCTGCCGCAGCGTGATCCGAGCACCGGGCTGCCCCAGCGTGACCCGAGCACCGGCCTGCCCCAGCGCGAGCCGAGCGCCGGCCTGCCGCAGCGCGAGCCGACCGGCGGTCTCCCGCAGCGTGATCCGGTCACCGGACTCCCGCAGCGCGACACCACCAGCGCCCCGCGTGACCCGTCGACCGCGCTCCCGCAGCGCGCGCCGGAAAGCTCCGCCCCGCAACGCGATTCCGAGCCGGTGCGGCGCGAGCCCGCCACCGGGCTCCCGCAGCGCGGCGCGGCCCCCACCGGCCTGCCGCAGCGTGAACCCACGCCGCGACTGCCGCACCGCGACCAGTCCGGCGGCCTGCCGCGCCTGGATCCGCTCCAGCGTGAGTCGACCGGCGGCCTGCCGCAGCGCGATCAGTCCGGCGGCCTGCCGCGCCTGGACCCGCTCCAGCGTGAGTCGACCGGCGGTCTGCCGCAGCGCGAACCCGCCAACGGCCTCCCGCAGCGGGCCCAGCCGTCGCGTCCCGCCAACGGTCAACCGCCGCAGCCGGATTCGGCCGACAACGGGTTGCCCCAGCGCACGCCCGCCGCCACCCAGCCGCCGCGCGACGCCACCGACGGCGCGCCGCAGCGTCCGGCTGCGCCGATTGGGCTGCCGCAGCGTGCTCCCGGCGCTAGTGTGGTACCCCAGGCGACGCCCGAGCCAGGAGTGGCTCTGCCACAACGGGATCGGGACGCCGCGGGGCCGGATAACGCTGCGTCGGCAGGGCGTGATCCGGGTCGGCACAGCTATCGGTCCAATCCGGCCAAGGCTGCGTCGTTCTTCCAGACCAGGTTGCAGCCGGCACCGGAAGCTGATTCCGTGATGGGCGGAACACCGATCTTCGCCGAGATGATGTCGGCGTGGCTCACGGACGAGAATTCCGACCGGAACCAGATGGCCGCCGCCTTCGAATCACCGGGTGACGAGGGTTGGCAGGCTGCTCGCGCGGCCAGCGAAGCCCAGTCCGAGGTGCGTACCGCCGCCGGTTTGCCACAGCGCAGTCCGGGCGGAAGGCTCGTGCCGGGTGGTGTGAGCGGCGCGGCCGATCGCACCCCGTCCGCACGCGATCCCGAAACGATCCGGTCCAGCCTGAGTCGTCACCAGCAGGGCGTCCGGGATGGCCGCGCAATGAAGGCAATGAACCTAACCGGAGATAAAGGAGACCGATGAACCCCGATCTAGGTGGTACGAACCGTCAGCTGGATTGGCTGGTTTCGAACTTCGCCAACGAGGTTCCTGGCGTAGCCCATGCCGTCCTGGTCTCGGCTGACGGCCTGTTGATGGCCGCGAGCGCTCAGCTCCCGGTCGACCGCGCCGAACAGCTCTCCGCCGTGACCGCCGGACTGGCGAGTCTGTCCGTCGGTGTGTCGAATCTGTTCGAAGGCGGTACGGTACTGCAATCCGTAGTCGAGATGGAGCACGGCTACCTTCTGCTCATGGCAGTCGGCGACGGCTCTTATCTCGCGGTCCTGACCAACACCTCGTGTGACATCGGTCAGGTCGGCTACGAAATGGCACTTCTGGTCGAGCGCGTTGGCCAGACAGTCCAGGCCACGCCTCGCGTCACGATGGGTTCCTGATGGTGGGATGGACATAGACGATCACCGCATGGGGAGCGCCGAGCCCAGTCTCGTCCGCCCGTACTCCTTGACTGCCGGCCGTACCAGGCCGGCGGTCGAGTTGGCGCTGGAGGCACTCGTCGCATCGCATCCGGTCGCCATGGAGCGGCAGTACGAACTGAACAACCTCGAAACGTCCATCGTGGAGTTGTGCAGGCAATCGCCGTCCGTTGCCGAGATAGCTGCCCAGCTGTACATCCCGATCGGGGTGGCACGGGTACTCGTGGCCGATCTGATCGAGGCCGGCCACGTACGGGTCTCGGCAACATTGAAAGACGATTCCAGCGACGATGAACGTCGCGAGCTGATCGAAAGGGTTCTCAGTGGACTCCGGCGTATTTGATTCGACGGCGCAGGTCGATACCCGCACGGCCAAACCGACATCGGCGAAGATCGTCGTCGCCGGTGGCTTCGGCGTGGGCAAGACCACGATGGTCGGCGCGGTGTCGGAGATCGTTCCGCTGCGCACCGAGGCGTTGGTCACCAACGCCAGTACCGGAATCGACAACCTGACCGGTATTCCGCAGAAGTCGACCACCACGGTGGCGATGGACTTCGGCCGTATCAGCCTCGCCGACGACCTGGTGCTGTACCTGTTCGGTACGCCGGGCCAGTACCGGTTCTGGTTCATGTGGGACGACCTGATCCGCGGCGCCATCGGCGCCGTGGTGCTGGTCGACACCCGCAGGCTCGAGGACAGCTTCGCCGCTGTCGACTACTTCGAGGCCCGCGGGCTGCCGTTCCTGGTGGCGCTCAACGAGTTCGACGACGCGCCGAAGTACCCCCTGGAGGACATCCGCCAGGCGCTGGCGGTTCCCGCCGACGTGCCGATCATGTCGATCGACGCCCGCCGCCGCGAACCGGCCAAGCAGGCCCTGGTCGCCCTGACCGAGTACGCCCTGCGCAAGGTCATGCAGGGGTACTAGGTCGCTTCCAGGCCATGATCATCGCGGGCGCGCAGCCGCCGGCGAGGATCGTGGCCAGCATCATCAGTCCGCCCGCGTAGGCCGTGCGGTAGGCGTCGGCGTCCGGCGCGAAGGTGCCGGCGAAGATCAGATACGCCAGCGGCGCCATCGTCAGTGACTGGGTGATAGCGAGGCCGGTGGAGCGGGCCCGGTCGCGTTCGACGAGCCGTGTCTCGTCGAGGGCCTGCTCGGGCGCGCTGTCCACGCTGCCGGACACGATCCGCAGCACGGTCCAGCCGGGCAGGAACACCACGACCGCCACGAGCGTGGCCACCGTCGCCGCGGTCCGCAGATCCAGCGCGGACAGCACCCCGGCCACCGCCATCACGGTCAGCGCGAACGTCACCGCGATCACCAGGATCCGCCGTCGAGGCGGTGTGCGCCAGCTCAGGAGCATGGTCGCGGTCCGCTGTTCCTGCGCGAGCCAGCGGCGGACCCGGTAGTCGCGGTAGCGGTCATTGAGCGTGCTGGTCATGGATTCGCCTTTCGTACATGCGATTACCCGAGTACATCGCCCCGGCCGCCGCGAGGTGCAACATCCCCGCGACCGCCCGCGCGTCGCACTAGGCTCACCGCGTGCGCATGTCGGCCGAAGTTCTCCTCGCGACGTTGCTCGACGCGGGCTCCTTCGCGAGCTGGGATCGTCCGCCGGTCGAGCCCGCGGTGTCGCCGCGTTACCGCCAGGAACTCGTGGCGGCGGCCGAGCGGGCGGGCACCGACGAATCGGTGACGACGGGGGAGGGGCTGCTGCGCGGGCGTCGGGTGGCGGTGATCGCGTGTGAGTTCGCGTTCCTGGCCGGGTCGATCGGGGTGGCCGCGGCCGAGCGGATCGTGACCGCGGTCGAGCGGGCCACCGAACTGGGCCTGCCGCTGATCGCCTCACCGACTTCCGGCGGCACCCGAATGCAGGAGGGCACAGTCGCTTTCGTGCAGATGGTGAAGATCGCCGGGGCGGTCGCGGTGCACAAGGCGGCGGGCTATCCGTACCTGGTGTACCTGCGTGATCCGACGATGGGCGGGGTGTTCGCGTCGTGGGGTTCGTTGGGGCACATCACTTTCGCCGAACCCGGCGCGATGATCGGCTTCCTCGGCCCGCGCGTGTACGAGGCCCTGTACGGCAGGCCGTTCCCCGACGGCGTGCAGACCGCCGAGAACCTGTATCGCAACGGTGTGATCGACGGCGTGGTGCCGGTGGAGGTGTTCCGTCGAATCGCGCACCGCGCCTTGAGCATCGCGGGCGGCACGGTCGTCCCGGTGACCACCGAGCCGGGTTGGGCCGCGCCTGTACGCAACCCGACCACCTCGGCCAATCCCGATGCGAGCGCCTGGGATTCGGTGCTCAGCTCACGCGATCCGAACCGGCCGGGCCTGCGCGATCTGTTGCGCCACACGACCCAGCGGGTTCCGCTCAGCGGCACCGGCCTCGGCGATTCCGATCGCACTGTCGTACTCGCGCTGGCCCGCTTCGCCGGTCAACCCTGCGTGGTCTTCGGCCACGACCGCGCCGGCCAGGAGGGCGAGAACACCATGGGCCCGGCCGCACTGCGCGAGGCGCGCCGCGCGATGGTCCTCGCGCGCGAGTTGCGACTGCCGCTGGTGCTCGTCATCGACACCGTCGGCGCGGCACTGTCCAAGGAGGCCGAGGAACGCGGCCTCGCCCCCGAAATTGCGCGCTGCCTGGCCGATCTCGTCACCCTCGACACCCCGACCGTCTCGGTGCTGCTCGGTCAGGGCACCGGCGGCGGCGCGCTCGCCCTGCTGCCCGCCGACCGGGTCCTCGCCGCCCGCAACGGCTGGCTCGCCCCGTTGCCGCCGGAGGGTGCGAGCGCCGTCGTCTTCCGCGATACCGAACACGCCCCGGAAATGGCTGCCGCGCAGGGCATTCGATCGGCCGACCTGCTCGCCGACGGCATCGTCGACCGCATCGTCGAGGAATTCCCCGACGCGGCCGCCGAACCCATCGCCTTCGCCCGCCGCACCGTCTTGGCCGTCGCCGCCGAACTCGCGGACCTGCGCGCCCGCGAACCCGCTGAACTGCGCGCCGCCCGCCGGATCAGATACCGACGAATCGGACTCGTGGACCCCGTGTTCTGAACATCGGACCGATGCCCCGCTTCGCACCCCGCGCAATACCGGGGGGAAACACGCCAGGCACCGTCGTTGACGCCGACCCGAACCACTTCTACGGTCGGAAGGGTGACCTTCCGCAGTGATAGCAGCGCCGTCCCCACCATCGTGCTCAATGACGGGAACGTGATCCCGCAGCTCGGCTTCGGTGTGTTCCAGGTGCCAGAGGACGATGTCACCTCCGTGGTGGCCGAGGCGTTGAAGGTCGGCTACCGCAGCATCGACACCGCCGCGGTCTACCGCAACGAGGAAGGCGTCGGGCGCGCGCTGCGCGAATCGGGGGTGCCCCGCGACGAACTGTTCGTCACCACCAAGCTCTGGAACGCCGACCAGGGCTACGACTCCACCCTGCGCGCCTTCGACGCCAGCATGAAGCGCTTGGGCCTGGACTATCTCGATCTGTATCTGATCCACTGGCCGGTGCCCTCGGCGGGCCGCTACGTCGACACCTTCCGCGCGTTCCAGGCGCTCAAGTCGCAGGGCCGGATCCGGTCGATCGGCGTCTCCAACTTCCGCGTCATCGACCTCGAGACGCTGATCGCCGAGGCGGGCGAGGTGCCCGCGGTCAACCAGATCGAACTGCACCCCACCCTCACCCAGCGCGACCTGCGCCAGTACGACGCCAATCACGCGATCGCGACCGAGGCGTGGAGTCCGCTCGGCCAGGGCACCCTGCTCGACAACCCGACCATCGTCGCCATCGCCGAGAAGCTGGACCGCACTCCGGCCCAGGTCATCATCCGCTGGCACCTGCAGCTGGGCAATATCGTCATCCCGAAGTCGGTGACGCCCTCGCGGATCGCCGAGAACTTCGACGTGTTCACCTTCGAACTCGACGCCGACGCCATGGAGGCGATCAACCGCCTCGAGTCCGGCGCCAGGGTCGGCCCTGATCCGGCCGTGTTCAAGGCCGGGCTGGACTGATCCCGAGGTAGTCGGTCAGTTCACGGGCGGCGGCCCGACCGGCCCGGTTGGCGCCGATGGTGCTGGCCGAGGGCCCGTAGCCGATGAGGTGCACGCGCGGATCGTCGGCGACCTGGGTGGCCAACCGCCCGGTCATGGTGATCCCGCCGCCGGGTCCGCGCAGTCGCAGCGGTGCCAGGTGGTCGAGGGCGCTGCGGAAACCGGTCGCCCAGAGGATCACGTCGGCGGCCTGGAAGCTGCCGTCGGCCCAGCGCACGCCGTCCGGTTCGATCCGCTCGAACATCGGTAGTCGACGCAGCGCACCCCGTTCGCGCGCGGCCCGCAATCGCTCGTCCAGCGGTAATCCGGTCACCGAGACGACCGAGCCCGGCGGCAACCCGCGCCGCACCCGGTCCTCCACCAGCGCCACCGCGTCGCGCCCGTCCTGCTCGACGAACGGCGTCTCCCGCCAGCGCGGTGCCGACCTGGTGACCCATGTGGTGGAAGTCACCTGCGAGATCTCGTCGAGCAACTGCACCGCCGAGATACCCCCGCCGACGACCACCACGTGCTGCCCCGCGAACTCCTCGGGCGTGCGGTAGTCGCGGGTGTGCACCTGCCGTCCGGCGAAGGTGTCCGCGCCCGGATAGCGGGGGACGAACGGGTGTTCCCAGGTGCCGGTGCCGTTGATCAGCCCGCGCACCCGCAGCGTCCCCGCACCCTCGGTCTCGACCTGCAACACCTCGCCCCGACCGTCGCAACTGTGCCCGTCGGCGGTCCGATCACAGACCACCTTGACCGTGACCTGCCGTTGAACCCGCAGGTCGAAACGTTTTTCGTAGAGCTCGTAATAGTGCGGCACCGCCGTGGCCGCCCGCGCGGACGCCGAGCCCGGCGGCAGGGTCTCGGCGAAACTCATCCCCGGCAGATCGTGCACCCGGTTCACCGTCGTCAATGTCAGTGAGGGCCAGCGGAACTGCCACGCGCCACCGGGTCCGGGCGCGTGATCGACGATGCGGAAGTCGCGTTCGGGCGCGAGGCCGAGCCGGCGCAGGTGGTAGGCGGCCGAGAGCCCGGCCTGGCCCGCGCCGATCACCAGGATGTCGAAATCGGTCACCGGGGAACTCGCACCGCGCGCCACGGCTGTCGATGCTATCGCCTTACCTGGCGTTGTCAGTGGCCTGTGGCAGAGTGGGAACATCCACGAAATCCGGTGATCTGGGGAGGATCGATGCTCGGCGTGACCCGCGATGGTGACGTGATCACCATCGAATTACAGCGCGAGGAGCGGCGCAACGCGCTCAACGAGGACCTGGTCGGCCAGTTGCGCGCGGCGGTACTCGGCGCGGTCGCCGATGGCGCGCGCGTCATCGTGCTCACCGGCCGAGGGCCGATTTTCAGCGCGGGCGCCGACCTGTCCGGCGTGTATTCCGAATCGTTCCTCACCGGCCTGCTCGACATGCTGCACACCATCGAATCCGTTCCGGTGCCGGTGATCTCGGCGATCAACGGTGGCGCGCTCGGCGCGGGCGTGCAGTTGGCCCTGGCCTCCGACCTGCGCGTGATCGAACCCGACGCCTATATCGCGGTGCCCGCGGCCAAGCTCGGCATCTCCGTGGATCGGTGGACGGTGTCGCGATTGGCCGCCCTGATCGGCGGCGGTCCGGCCCGCACCATCCTGCTCGGCGCCGAATCCGTCTCCGCCACCGACGCTTACGCGTTCGGCTTCGCCAACAAGCTCGGCACCCTGGCCGACGCGCAGGACTGGGCCAAGTCGATCGCCGCCCTGGCCCCGCTGTCGCTGCAGGCCATGAAGCTCATGCTCAACGACGACGGCACCGGCGATCCGGCCACCGCGCAGCAGGCCGCCGCGCTGGAGGCCGCGTGGTGCAGCGACGACGCCAAAGAGGGCCGATTGGCTCGGCAGGAGAAGCGTCCGGCGAAGTTCGTGGGCCGCTGATGCGCATCACACGACTGGCAGGTTCGCTGGCGAGCACCCTCGGTCTGGCCTGGGTCGCCCGCGCGGTGTGGGGGCTGCCCACCTCCATCGGCGCCGGTCCGGCGGCCATCGCGCCGACCGCCGCCGGGAAGTCCTCCTACCGCGACGGCCGTTTCCACAACACCGAACCGAGCTCCATGCTCGCCGCCGGTGCCGCGCCGTCGCTGATCTGGTCCGGCCTCACCCAGGGCCGCGTCGGGCGGCCGGGGAAGCCGGTCCCGCTGGTCACCCCCGCGGTGCCCGAGCAGGCCGCCGAACTCGCGGTCACCTGGTACGGGCACGCGAGCGCGCTGGTCGAGATCGACGGCTACCGCGTGCTGGCCGACCCGGTGTGGAGCGATCGGGTGTCGCCGTCCGCGGCGCTGGGCCCGGCGCGCCTGCATCCCGTCCCCGGCGAGCTGAAGACCGTCCCGGCGGTCGACGCGGTGATCATCTCCCACGATCACTACGACCACCTGGACAAACCCACCGTCGACGCGCTGGTCCGCACCCAACTCGCCCCGTTCGTCGTGCCCACCGGCATCGGCGCGCACCTGCGGCGCTGGGGTGTGCCCGAGTACCGGATCATCGAACTCGACTGGGGTGGTTCGGTCTCGCTCGGCAAGGGCCCCGACGACCGCGGCCTCACCATCACCTGCGCCGAGGCCAGGCACTTCTCCGGTCGCGGTCTGGTCCGCAACACCACGCTGTGGGCGTCGTGGGCGCTGGCCGGCCCCACCAAGCGGGTCTATTTCGGCGGCGACACCGGCTACACGAAGGCGTTCGCGCAGGCGGGCGCCGTGCTCGGCCCCTTCGACCTGACCCTGCTGCCCATCGGCGCCTACGACGAGCGCTGGACCGATGTGCACATGAATCCCGAGGAAGCGGTCCGCGCGCACGCCGACCTGTGCCTGGGCGATGCCTCCTACGGCCTGCTGGTCCCGATCCACTGGGCCACGTTCAACCTCGCCTTCCACCGGTGGTCCGAGCCCGTGCACCGGCTGGTCGCGGCCGCCGCCGAGGCGGGGACGCCGGTGGTGGTGCCCAAGCCGGGCCAGCGGGTGGTTCCGAATGACCTCCCACCACGGGATTCGTGGTGGGAAGATGTGGAGTGATCCTCCTCGCGAAAGGAACATCGGCAGATGAGTCTCGTGGATAGCTTGAAGGGCTTGCTCGGTAAGGGCAAAGAGGCGGTCGAGCAGAACGCCGACAAGATCAATGACGCGGTCGACAAGGCCGGCACGTTCATCGACGACAAGACCAAGGGCAAGTACACCGACAAGATCGAGAAGGGCAAGGACGCGGCCAAGAAGGTCGTGCCCCCGCAGGCAGGACCGGGCACCACCGGCCCCGCCACCGGCGGCCCCGCACCGACCCCGCCGGGACCCAAGGCCTGATGCGGTGCGCGGGGACCGGGTAACGGTCCCCGCCGCCGGATCGCGTCGATGGTCCGTCGGGAATTTCGGGGCGCACCGGGTGAACCGGACATCGAGGTTGAGCTCAGCAACCTCGACAAGGTCCTGTACCCGCACACCGGCACGACCAAAGGCGAGGTGATCGCCTACTACTCGGCGATCACCGATGCCGCGCTGCCCCATCTGGCGGGCCGCCCGGTCACCAGGAAACGGTGGCCCAACGGAGTGGATCACTCCGATTTCTTCGAGAAGAACCTCCCCGAGCACGCGCCCGCGTGGATTCACCGCGCCGCGATCGAGCATTCCAGCCGCCGGGTCGTGTATCCGCTGATCGATTCCGAGGCCGGGATGGCGTGGCTGGGTCAGCAGGCCGCGCTGGAAATCCATGTGCCGCAGTGGCGTTTCGAGGGTTCCGAGCGCGGGCCCGCCACCAGGATCGTGTTCGATCTCGACCCCGGGCCCGGCGCCGGACTGGCCGAATGCGCGCGGGTGGCGTTGGCCGTGCGCGATCTCGTCGCCGATATCGGCATGCGAGCCTTCCCGGTGACCAGTGGTAGCAAGGGCATTCACGTCTACGTGCCGCTGGACCGCCCGGTGAGTTCGCGCGGCGCGTCCACCGTCGCCAAACAGGTCGCCACCAATCTCGAAGCGCTGCACCCGGATCTGGTGACCGCGACGATGGCGAAGTCGGCGCGTCCGGGCAAGGTCTTCCTGGACTGGAGTCAGAACAACGCCGCCAAGACCACCATCGCCCCCTACTCCCTGCGCGGTCGCGACGAACCCAATGCCGCCGCCCCCCGCACCTGGGCCGAGATCGAAGCCGCGGATACCCTGCGCCAGTTGCGATTCGACGAGGTACTGGCTCGCTGGAAAGCCGACGGCGACCTCCTGGCCGACCTCGACCCACCCCTGCCCACCGCGCCGCGCCCCGATTCGCTGACCAAGTACCGCAGCATGCGCGACCCGCGGCGCACCCCCGAACCCGTCCCCGAGGCCACCCCCGAACCCGGCCCCGGCGACCGCTTCGTCATCCAGGAGCACCACGCCCGCCGCCTGCACTGGGACGTGCGCCTCGAACACGACGGCGTGCTGGCCTCCTGGGCCGTCCCCAAGGGCCCGCCCACCGAGCCGAAACACAACCGCCTCGCCGTGCGCACCGAGGACCATCCCCTCGAGTACCTGCACTTCCACGGCACGATCCCACGCGGTGAGTACGGCGCGGGGGAGATGACGATCTGGGATTCGGGCACCTATGTCACCGAGAAGTGGCGCGACGACGAGGTGATCGTCGAACTCGACGGCGAGCGTGTGCACGGCCGCTACGCCTTCATCCGCACCAAGGGCGACCAGTGGTTGATGCACTACATGCGCGACCAGCATCGTCGAGAACGCGCGGAGGACAAGGGATTTCCGCGCGGACTGTCCCCCATGCTGGCCACCGCGGGCGAGGTCGACTCGCTGAACGCCGCGGACTGGGCGTTCGAGACCAAGTGGGACGGTTTCCGGGTGATCGTCGAAATCGACGGCGGCACAGTCACGGTCCGCAGTCGCGCGGGCAACACCGTTACCGCCCGCTACCCGCGCCTGGCCGCCCTCGGCGAGGAACTGGCCGGCCACCGGGTGGTCCTCGACGGTGAGGCGGTCGTGCTCGACGACGACGGACTCTCGGATATCTCAGCGTTGCAAGCGGATTCGGCCCGCGCTCGCTTCGTCGCCTTCGATGTGCTCTACCTCGACGGCACCTCGCTGCTGCGCAAGAAATACACCGACCGTCGCGCTGTGCTCGAGGCCCTCGGCAAGCTGGCGCCGTCGCTGAACGTCTCCCCGCTGCTGGACGGTCCCGGCACCGCCGCGATGGAACTCAGCCGCGAGCAGGGCCAGGAGGGGATCGTCGCCAAGCGCCTCGACTCGGTCTATCAGCCGGGTAAACGTTCCAAGACCTGGCTCAAGCAGCGCAACTGGCGTTCGCGGGAGGTGCTGGTCGGCGGCTGGCGGCGCAGCGACAAGCGCCCGTTCAAGTCCCTGCTGCTCGGCATACCGCACGAGGAGGGCCTGATCTATGTGGGCCGCGTCGGCACCGGCTTCGGCTACGAGCAGTCCCGGCGGATCGCCGAGGAACTGGAAGGGTTGCGCCGCAAGACTTCTCCGTTCGGCAACGAGATGACCGCCGACGAACGCCAGGACGCGCAGTGGGTCATCCCGAAGCTCGCGGGCACTGTCCGTTTCCAGGCGTGGACCGACACCGGACGGCTGTGGCATCCGGTCTGGGACGGCCTGGCGCGATGATGGTCTCCCGCGAAAGCTGGAGTGTTGCTAGGGTAATCGCGTTGGACCGGTTTCTATTCGAACGAGGAGTGCGCGGTGGATTTCAAGAACCTGGCGGGCAAGGCGATGGACATGGCCGCCCAGCATGCGGACAAGGTCGACACTGTCATCGACAAGGCCGGTGACGTGGTCGACGCCAAGACCGGCGGCAAGTTCACCGGCCAGGTGGATACCGCCCAGGACGCGGCCAAGAACGCGCTGCGCGACAAGGCCTGACGCGTTCGGCGGGCCGGCCGCCACCGGCCCGCCGAAACAGGGTGTGGTGTGGGCTATTTGGTTGCCCACTGGGTGGTGCCGGGCGGTGCGTTCCAGGTGTTGATCAGGTCGAAGCCCGCGATGACCAGGGTCGGTCCACCGACGACGATGGTGCCGATGATCCCGCCCACGCTGGCACCGGTGATGAGACCCGGCAGGATGCCGACACCGGGAATGATCACGCCGCCGACGATCATGCCGATCACCGCGCCGAGGCCCATGCCGATGAAGCTGCCCACCGCGGTAGCCAGCCCGAAGCTCGACGCGAAGTTGTTCTGCGCCGCGTAGTTCTCGGCGGGGGAGGCCACCGGGGTCGCGTTGGGGATCGCCGCGGCGACATCCTTGACCGCGGTCAGCTCCAGGACGCGACCGTCCTCGCGAAGCTTGTGCGGCAGGGGGTATTCGAAGGTCCCGTCGCGCACCGAGAGCGGCAGCGAGACCAGGGTGGCGCCGGATTCGTCGCGGATGTCGACGCCGTCGGCGGTGCGGAGGAAGGAGCCGTGGGTCAGGGTGGTGACCAGGGTGTTGCCGACGACCTCGGTGCGGTACTCGATGTTCGGCGGCACCGGATCGGCGCCTGCGGTCCCGGCTCCCACGAGCGCTGCCGCGAGCACCGCAATGGTGGCCGCGGCGAGTGTGCGGATGATCATATGAACGATTCCCATCTGGATTTCATCAGGTGTGACTTGCCCAAACGAGCGCCGTGACTGTGAGGTCCCCCGAAGAATCTCGCGACGGCGCGTGAAGCTGCCTAACTCGATCGAGACGAACCATAGTCGGCTATGGGGTTGCCAGACAATGAAATCGGGGGATTGTGTTTCAGCCGAGAGCGGCGTTCAGCCCGATCGCGCCCGCGCAGACGACCCCGACCACCAGGAGCGCGACCGCGTCGCGACGGTGCGGTGCGCTCGGATGCGCGGTGAGCATGCCGGTTCCGCCGCGCGCGGTGATCGCCTCGCCGAGTTCGCCCGCCCGGCGCGAGGACACCGCCATGCACGCGGTGAGGATGTCGATGAGCGGGTTGTCGGCGGCGCGGTGCAGCAGTTTGTCCTTCGGGCGCAGTTTGCGCGCGGCCCGCAGCACCCGGATCTCGTCGAACAGCAGCGGCAGCCCGCGCAGCGTCAACGCGACCACCACCGCCCACTCGTCGACCGGCAGGCGCAATTTGCGCAGCGGCGCACCGAGTTTCGCCAGCGCGGGCGCGATCTCGCCCATCGGCGTGGTGAACGCGATCAGGAACGAGGCGGCCACCAGCACCATCCCGAACACGAACACCTGCACGTAGGACAGCACGGCCTTGCCGCCGATCGGCGCGTTGATCAGCCCGCCGAGCACGACCAAACCCCAGAACCACCACGGCAGCCGCGGCAGCGCCCCGACCGGCAGCTTGGCCACCACGAAGATCAGCACGAGGAACGCGATGATCACGCCGAGCACCGGCCAGGACGGCAAAAACATCAGCAGCAGGCTGATCGCGAACGCGGCGATCATCTTGGTGCCCGCCCACAGGCGGTGCACGACGCTGTCGACCGGGACTTCACGCAGCAGCACTGTGCTCATGGGGTCGTGCCTTTCGGTGCGCTGGTGTGGGCGGTCGCGCCCTCGTCGCCGCGGCGGCCCAGCGGCAGGCCCGCCGCGAAGGGCGTCTTGCCCGGTGCGGGTTCGGTGCGGGGGACCGGATGGCCGTCGGCCGAGACCACCACGCCCGCGTCGAGGTGCACGGTGCGGTCGCAGACCATCGCCATCTCGGCGACATCGTGGGAGATGATGATCAGCGTCAGACCGGAATCGCGAAGGCGGGCAAGCAGTTCCACGATCTCCGCGCGCCCCTGCGGGTCCAGGCCCGCGAGCGGTTCGTCGAGCACCACCACCTGCGGTCGACTCGCCACCATCGCGGCGAGCACGACCCGCTTGGCCTGCCCACCGCTGAGTTCCTCCACCGAACGCGCGGCGAGGCGACGGTCCAGACCCACCGCGTCCAGCGCCTGTCCCACCGCGCCCGACCCGGTCGCGCGACCGCCCCAGTCGGAGATCTCGGCGCCGACGGTCTGCTTCTGCAACTGCAATCGCGAGTGCTGGAAGGCCAGGGCCACATCGCCGACCTGCTTGTCGACCGCCGTGCCGCGCAGTTCGCAACGACCCGAACTCGGGGCGATCAGCCCGGCGATGATCCAGGCCAGGGTCGACTTGCCGGACCCGTTGCCGCCGACGATCAGCAGCGCCTCCCCGCGCCGCACCGACAGGTCGACGCCGTGCAGGGCGGGCGCTTCCCACGGCGTGCCGCGGTTGTAGGTGTGGCGCACGTCGTGGAGTTCGAGGACCGGTTCGCCCATCGGGGCACGACGCTGGTCGCGCACCGGGTGCGGCCAGCTCGCGAGGTGGTCGACCATGCGGCCATGGGCCAGGTGGATCACCCGGTCGGCGGCCACGGCGTCGGCTTCGTGGTGGGTCACCAGGACCACCGCGGTGCCGTGCCTGCGCGGGAGTTCCGCGAGCAGGGCCACGAGTTCGCGGCGGCCGTCCGGGTCGATCATCGAGGTGGCCTCGTCGGCGATGAGCAGCGCCGGACGCCGGGCCAGTGCCGCCGCCACGGCGAGTCGCTGCTGCTGGCCACCCGAGAGCGTGGCGGTTTCGCGCCCACCCATCTCGGCCAGTCCGACTTCGGCGAGCAGGCCGTCGACATCGACCTCGGCGGCCGATTCGGCGGAGAGTCCCCACACCACATCGTCGGCCACCGACACGCCGAGGGTCTGGCTCTCCGGCCGTTGCAGCACCAGCGCGGTCCCGCCGATCGCCCCGAGTCCCGCCGAGCCCGGTCGATCCACCACACCGGCCGTCGGCGGCCGTCCGGCCAGCACCCGCGTCAAGGTCGATTTGCCCGACCCGTTGTGCCCGACGACCGCCACGAACTCGCCGGGGTGGATCGTCAGATCGATGCCGGCCAGCGCGTCGGTCTGCGCGCCCTCGTACCGGTACCCGACCCCGTGCAGCGACACCGGCAGCGGCCCGACCGGTCGATCGTCGACCGGCGCGTCGAGCCGATCACTACCGGGCAGCCACGCCAACCGGTCCAGCACCGCGCCCAGCACGAACCACGAGATCACCGTGCTGACCAGCACACCGAACGCCACCGTGACGCCGATGTAGAGCCACCACCACTGCAGGAACACCTCGACGAGGTCCTTGGCCCCGCGCCCGAGCGGCGCGAGAACCGACACCCGTCCGGCCAGGTCCTCGATGCCCTCGGCGGTATTGCGGAACGCCTTGAAGAACAGTTCCCGCGTGTTCGCGAACAGCAGCAGCATCCCCACCGAGAACACCGCCCACCCGAGCCCCGCGACCACCCCGAGCGCCAGCACCGCCGGGAACCCGCCACCGCGGCGTTTCACCGTGCCGATGATCCCCGCCATCGTCGCCGCGCCCATCACCCCGATCGCCGGCATCATCCCCGCCGCCACGAACGTGACCAGCGTCGCCGCGATGGTCGCCGTGACCAGCGCCCGGAACCGGTACCGCTGCGCCAGCAACCCCAACGGCACCGCCGCCACCAACTGCAACGCCGCGGCCATCGGCACCAGCGACCCCACGGTGATGAGCCCCACCGTCAACCCCGCCATCACCGCACCACTGGCCAACTCGATCGGGCGCAGGGAACCGCGTGCTTGACCGACCGGGGAGTCTCTCACGCGTCCAGTCTGCCAGCCCCACTCCCCAGAAGCTGCCCCCTCCGACCCCCCACCCACCCCCATTTCAAGATCACCACGCCCTGGTGACCGGATTTCCCGGCAGACAGCGCCACCAGAGCGTGGTGATCAACCGTCCAAGGGTGCCCCGGGGTCGGCCGCGTGGCGCGTTCGAGATCACCACGCCGTGGTGGTCCGGAGTCTCGGCGGAGAGCGTGGTGATCAACCGCCCGGGAGTGCTGTCCGCTGGGTGCGCCCACGCCGGCGGCGAGCGTCGTTTCAAGATCACCACGCTCTGGTGGTCGGGGTTGTCGGTGGATTGCGCCACCAGAGCGTGGTGATCAACCGTCCAGGTGGGGTGGGTCGTAGGATTGGTCGGTGCACGTGGGAGCCCGGTTCGAGCGGTATCGGTGTGTGGTGCTCGGGCCGTTGCGGGTGTGGGGGCTCGATGGGGGTGAGGTGACGCCGAGTGGGGTGTTGCCGCGGCGGTTGCTCGCGCTGCTGGTGTTGCGGCGGGGGGCGGTGGTGACGGTGGACGCGGCGATCGAGTTGTTGTGGCCGGAGGGTGGGCCGAACAATCCGGGGGCGGCGCTGCACAGTCACATGTCGCGGTTGCGGCGGGTGTTGCCGGGGGTGATCGAGTCGGCGGGGGAGGGGTATCGGCTGGATCCGGATCGGGTGGTGGTCGATGCCGACGAGTTGGCGCTGATTCTCGACAGCGGTGGGTCGGCGGCCGACCTCGTGGCGCGCTGGGTGGGACCCGCCTATCCCGAACTCGACATGGTGGATCAGGCGCGCGCGGAATCGGTTCGGCTGGAAGAACTTCGGGTCAGGGCGCGGGAGTCGGAGGCGAGCAGGCGGCTCGCCGAGGGGCGCACCGACGGCCTGGCCGCCGAGCTGCGGGCCGTCGTCGACGAACATCCCCTGCGAGAACACCCGCGCGCCTTGCTGATCGATGCCCTGGTCGCCACCGGCCGACCCGCCGACGCCCTGCGCGTCTACGACGAATTCCGCCGCCTGCTCGCCGACGAACTCGGCACCGAACCCTCCGAACCCCTCCAGCAGCGCTACCGACAACTACTCGCCGGCGACACCGGAACCGCGGCGCCCCAACCCCTTCCGCAACCCGTCACCCCGATCCTCGGCCGCGCCGACCTGCTCGCCGACGCCGAGACCCTCCTGCCCGACGCCCGCCTGCTCACCCTGGTCGGTCCGGGCGGCGTGGGCAAAACCCGCATGCTGCTCGAACTCGGCCGACGCCACACCGACACCCGCGTGGTCTGGTGCGAACTCGCGGGCACCGACGCCGACGGCGCCCTCGCCACGGTCGCCGCCGCCCTCGCCATCGACGTGCGCCCCGGCATCCCGCTCGCCGACCGCATCGCCGGGGTCGTCGGCAACGCGGAAATCCTGCTCCTGCTGGACAATTGCGAACACGTCCTCGAACCGGTGGCGGCCCTGGTCGACCTGCTGCTGACCCGATGCCCGCGCCTGCGCGTGATCGCCACCAGCCGCGAACGCCTGCGCGTGGCGGGCGAACAGGTCCGCCGGGTCCCCCCGTTGGCGGCGGGCAACGCGGTCGAACTGTTCCTCGAACGCGCCGCCTCGGTCACCGGCGAACTCGACCTCGACACCACTGCGCTCGACCAGGTCCGCGCCATCGTCACCCGCCTCGACGGCCTGCCGCTGGCCATCGAACTCGCCGCCGCGCGGATGTACTCCCACGACGTGGACGAGATCGCCCTTGGCCTTGACCGCCAATTCGACTTCCTCTCCGCCGGTTACCGCACCACCACCCGCCACGGCTCCCTCGCCGCGGCCGTGGCCTGGTCGGTCGATCTGCTCGACAAGCCCCTGCGTGAGACCTTCACGAACCTGTCCGTCTTCTCCGGTCCCTTCGACCTCGCCGCCGCGGCCGCCGTCTGCGCCACCGACCGCGCCGCGACCGCCGACCGCCTGACCGAACTCACCGAACGCTCCCTGGTCCTGCGCGCCCCCGGCCGCCGCTACGCCCTGCTCGAAACCCTGCGCACCTTCGGCCGCACCGAACGCGCCACCACCGACGACCGCGCCCGCACCCGCCACGCCCACTATTTCGTCGACTGGGTGGACAGCGTCAGCGCTGAACTCGCCCGGTCGGCCACCGCGATCGCGCGCATCGACGAGTCGATCATCGAACTCCAGCGTGCCCTGCACTGGCTGCTCGACCACGACGACCTCGCCGCGGCCGCCCGCCTCGTCACCGCCCTGCTGGACTACGGCCTACTCCGCCTACGCCCCGACATCCTCGGCTGGGCCGAACCGGTCCTCACGGCCTACTCCACCACCACGACCAGCCACACGACCACCGGCCACACAGCCGCCAACCCTGCCGCTGCCAACCCCGCCGCCGCCGATGCTGCCGCTGCGAACCCCGCCGCGACCGGCCACACGGCCACCAACCCTGCCGCTGTCAACCCTGCCGCGACCGGCCACACGACCACCGGCCACACGGCCACCAACCCCGCCGCGACCCACTCCGCTGCTGCCGACCCTGCCGCTACCAGCTCTGGCCCCAGCGACCCTGCCTCCACCAGCTACGCCATCGCGGGCCTGCTGGCCGCGGCCGCCTACGCCCGCTGGATGGTCGGTGACCTGCCCGGCGCCCACGAGCGTGCCCGGCGCGCCCTGGCCGTCTGCGCCGACCCGCCCCACCAGGTCTACAGCGCCAACGGCGTGTGCGACCTGTTCTCCGGCCGTTTCGACGAGTCCGCCGAGTGGTACCGCCGCGCCGCCGTTCTGCCGGATCGGCCGTCCCCGAGCATGGACCTGGCGACCTGGGTCATGCTGCTCGGCTACGCCGGGGACCCGACCGTGGGGCGTCGCTCGGCCGAGCTGGTCGCCGATACCGACGCGGTCACCTCCCCGTTCGCCGCCTACGCGCTGTACTGCGCGGGCGAGGCCGTGCTCGGCGTCGACGAGGCGGGCGCCTGTGACCTGTTGGACCGGGCGATCCGCATGGCCGAAGCCACCGGCACCACCTTCGTCGCCGGCGTCGCGGGCGCCTCGCGCGCCTCCCTCGACGTGCGATCCGGCCGCTCCACCGAGGCCGCGGCCGCCTATCCGGCCCTGATCCGTGGCTGGCAGCGCGCGGGCATGTGGTCCACCCAGTGGGTGATGCTGCGCTCCATCGCCCTGCTGCTCGACCAACTCGACCGCCCCGAACAGGCCGCGGTCCTCGACGGCGCCATCCGCGCCGCCACCACCGACCAACCCCTCGGCTCCGACCTCGAAGTCCTCGACCAACTCTCCGACCGCCTCCGAACAGCCCTGGGCGACAACGAGTTCGAGCAGGCGCACCGCCGCGGAGCAACCCTCCACGACGATGCCCTGCTCGCTTACACCCTCGAGGCCCTGAACCCACGGACCTGAATTCGCTCGGCCCGCAGACTGATTCGACCTGCGCCCACGGACCTGATCCGCTTGGCCCGCAGACCGATTCGACCTGCGCCCACGGACCTGAATCCGCCGGCGCCCGCCGGATCGAGTGCCGACGCCTACCTCGGGCCCGAATTCACCAGCGCGGCTGCTCGCCCAGAATCCCGAGCACCGCCTTACCGACCATCTCGTGCGTCAGCGCGTCGTTCCCCGGATGGAACCCACCGCACCGCACATCGCGGTACAGCCGCTCCAGTTCGTTCCCGGAGAACATCCCCGCCCCGCCCACCACATCCAGCGCGATATCGACCACCCGCTTGGCCGTCTCCACCGCCCGCCACTTCATCGAGTACACCTTCGGCGCCCAGTCGGCCCCGTGGTCGGCCCCGCGGACCCAGTCGGCGGTGAACGTGGTCAGCACCGCGTCGGCCGCGTCGAGTTCGAGGTACATCGAGGCGATCTGGTGCTGGACGAACGGGTTGTAGGCGTAGGCGCCACGTTCGATCGCCATCGACGTCTTGCGGCGCGCGTTCTGCACCGCCAATTCCAGTGCGCGATCGGCGATTCCGAGATACACCGCGCCGATCAGCGCCAGCGGCCACATCGTCATCCCGACCAGGAACGGGTGTTCGGGATTGCCCGCGGGCATCACGCACCCGATGCGGTTGTCGGGCACGAAGACCTCGCTGAGCTGGGTGTCGTGGCTCTGCGTCGGCCGCATGCCGAGCGTGTCCCAGTTCTCCACCACGGTCACCCCCTCGGACCCGCGCCGCACGAACGCGTGCACGATCCGCGGCCCGCCCTCGGCCTCGACGTCGATCGAGTGCGCCCCCAACCACTTCCACGCGGGCCCGTTGGACCCGAACTGCTTGCGTCCGGTGAGCCGATACCCACCGTCGACCCGCCGCGCCTGGCAGGTCGACAGCAGCACCGGAATGTCGTTGCCCGGCTCGGCGTGTCCGGCCGCGAACACCTCACCGGCGAGCGCCTCGGTGTAGATCCAGTCGAGCGAGTGGTCGCCGGCGCGTGCCATCTCATTGGCGATGCCGACCCAGTAGGAGTGCATCGACATGGCCAGCGCGGTGGCGGGCGCGTAGGCGGCCAGGCGGCGCTGGCTCGCGGCCAGTTGGGCCAGGTCAAGGCCCCAGCCGCCGAGTTCGACGGGGACGGCGGCGGCGAGGTAGCCGATGCCGCGCAGCTCGGCGAGGTCGTCGGCGAAGTAGGTGTTGTCGCGGTCGTGGGCCCCGGCCCGAGCCCGGAATCGTTCGAGCATGTCGGTCGGGATGGTGCGGGTGTCGCTGATGGTCTGAGTCATGGGAGCCACTGTTCGCCGACGGGCTGTCAGCGCGCTGTCGCGACCTGTCACGCGCTCGACAGCCCGCTGACAGGGCATCGGCGCAGGCTGGAGCCCATGATCGCAATCGAAGAACTTGGCACGATCCTGTCGGTGTGGGCCCATCCCGACGACGAGACCTACCTCGCAGCCGGGATCATGGCCGCCGCCCGCGACAACGGCCAGCGCGTCGTCTGCGTCACCGCCTCGGCCGGCGAGATGGGCACCGATGACGCCGTGACCTGGCCCCCGCAGCGGCTCGGCCGGGTCCGCCGCTGGGAGGCCGCCGCGGCGATGGCGGTCCTCGGCGTCACCGAGCACCGCGTGGACGACTTCCCCGACGGTGAGTTCCCCCTGCACGACCTCGCCGGAAATGCCTGGGCCGCAGACCTTCTCGACGAGGTCAAACCCGACACCATCCTCACCTTCGGACCCGAGGGCATGACCTTCCACCTCGACCACATCGCCGTGCACCGCTGGATCACCAGGGCCTGGCACGCCGCGAACCGCCCCGGCCGCCTGCTCTACGCGGTCCCCTCGGCCGAGAAACTGGCCCGCTTCATGCCCCTCTACGAGGAGTGGAACATGTACATGAGTCCGCTGCGCCCGGTCGGCGTGCCCGCCGCCGAGATCCCCCTCAACCACGTTCTCGCGGGCCCGGACCTCGATCGCAAGGTCGCCGCCCTGCGCGCGATGCCCACCCAGACCGGCGCCCTCACCGCCGCGATCGACGAACGACTCCTGCACGACCTGGTCGCCGACGAGTGCTTCGTCCCCGCCGGCGACTTACGCGAATCCGTGGTGGCCGGACATGGTTGCTGACCTGCACCGCGCGCGCACCCTCGGCATCCTCGCGGTGAAACTGCTCAGCCACGGCACCCCGGCCGACTTCACCGCCGTGTTCCACCCGCAGGCCGACAACAACGCGGGCCCCTACGTCCCACCCGAATGCCGCACCCGCGGCCCGGTCGCCGTGTACGCGACCTCACGCTGGCTGCGCGCCACCTTCACCGACCTCGACTGGACCGTGCACCGCCTCGTCGCCGACGAGAACCAGGTCGTGGTGCACGCCGCGATGCGCGGCACCCACACCAACGACCTGGTCCTCTACGACGCGAACGGCTCCCCGAAACACACCATCCCCGGCAGCGGCGCCCGCTTCACCGTCGCGCACACCTACTGGTTCCGCCTGGCCGACGGCCTGATCATCGAACGCACCGTGGATCGCGGCGAACTGGGCTCGGCCCCCAACGATCTCCCGATCCGACCCGCGAAATCCCACGCGCGCCACCTGGTCCCGCTGACCGAACGGCTCAGGCAGGCGGTTCGGCCAGCCACCCACCCATGGCCACGGTTCGGAAATGCGTTGTGAGCGAGAAGCTCTCGTCGATCACGTGCAGGGCGATCGCGGGATCGGGCGCGTAGTCCATCACCCGGTGCGGCGGCGCGACCTCCCACGCGCCCCCGAGTACCGAGGCGGTGCTGGGGCAGGTGATCATCGGTTTGCCCGCGAAGGTCGTCGCGACGGGGGAGTGGGCGTGGCCGGTGAGCACGCCGATCACGCGCGGATCCGCGGAGACTACGGCGGCCAACCGGCCGGGATCGGCCAGTGCGATCACATCGACCACGGGACTGAACAGCGGTTTCGGCGGATGGTGCAGCGCGATCAGGACGGGTCCGTCGGCGGGCGCGTCGGCCAGGGCCGCGAGCAGCCAGTCGAAGGTGTCCTCGCCGAGCAGGCCCGCCGGTTCGCCGGGCACGCTCGAGTCGAGCAGGATCACGGTCAGCGCGCCTACCCGGTGGACGCTGTTGATCGGGGTCGTCGCGGCGGGCACCCCGAGCAGGTCGGTGCGGAAGTTGGCGCGGTCGTCGTGATTTCCGGGCAGCAGATACACGGGAATGTCGGCGCGCAGAGCCGTGCGGGCCTGCGCGTACTGCTCCGGTGTGCCGGAATCGGTGATGTCGCCGGTGACGAGGATGACGTCGGGCCGCCGTGGCAGGTCCGCCAGATAGCCCATCACCGCCTCCACCCGTTCGGTGTTGCGTGCGCTGAGGTCGAAGTGGGTATCGCTGAGCTGAGCCGCCAGGATCATCGGCAGTCGCTTTCTTCTCTGGGATCGCTCCGTTGCGTCAGAGTGCGCCGGGATGACTCATCGGCACCTCTCCAGGCTAGATGACCTGCGCTTATTCGTCTTCATGAGTCGCACCACGGGCGAAAACCCATCCGATGGTCTGTGTCAGCGTTCATATCCGAAAACGCCGCCGGTTCACCGTAGGTGTGGATGAGCAAAAGTACCTATAGGTTCCACGCTCGATTCTGCGTAGCGTGCTCTATGTGCCCAAAACCTCTGTTGTGCGCCGCCCCCGGACTCGGGTTGTGCTGAGCGCCTTGTCGATTCCGCTGTCGTTCGCGCTGTTCGGCTGTTCCGCGTCGTTCTCGGTCGGTGGACCCGACTACGACAAGCTGGAGAAGAACATCGCGACCGAGTTGGACACCGCCTACGCGTCGATGTCACGCAAGGTCACCTCGGTCGAATGCCAAGAGCCCTCCGGTAAGCCGAAGAAGGGCGACACCTTCGTCTGCGTCGCCGACCTCGACGGCAACGACGTGCGCGTGGACGTCGTCGCCGAGAACGACGAGGGTGGCGTGAAGTTCACGACCCGCGATGTCGTCTTCGACCTCGCCGCGACCGCGAACGGCCTGAACACCGATGTCACCGACCAGGTCGGTTTCCCGGTGACGGTGGACTGCGGGCAGGGCCTGAAAGTCGTCGAGGTCGGCACCGCGTTCACCTGCACCGCCCTCGATCCGCAGGGCACCGAGGCGACGATCGAGGTGACCGCCCGCAACGAGGGCGGCAGCGACTGGCGCCTCGTGCAGGAGTAGCCCGCCGCGCACAGCTGTCGGATCAGACCTTCGACAGCTGTGCGGCGGTGTGCAGAAGTTCGGCCTGCTCGGCCGGATCGTCGGTCAGCGGCGCCCAGAAGTCGGGGCCGGGCGTGGCGTCGAGGTCCAGGACCGGGGGCGTCAGCCAGGCGGCGTCGAGGCCGAGCCGCCAGGAGTGCAGGTGGGTGCGCGGCAGCGTGCCGGTGCGGTCGAACAGCGGGTCGCCCAGGATCGGGTGGCCGATCCAGGCCAGCTGCACGCGGATCTGATGCCGTCGCCCGGTCACCGGATGTAAGGCGAGCAGCGCCTGATCGCCCCGGCGGGCGACGGTCACGAACTCGGTGCGCGAGGGGTAGTTCTTCGCGGGCAGCAGGTCGTTCTCGGCGACGAACCACCGGTCGCCGTCGCGCTGGATCGCCTCGCGCGGCGCCGCGATCCGCACCCGGTTCTTGCGGCCCACGCTCAGCGGTAGGTCGAGCACGCCCCGGTCGGGCAGGTCGGCGCCCGCCACGATCGCCAGGTACGTCTTGCGGGCGGTCTGGTTGTTGAACTGCCTGGTCAGCGGGCCGTGCGCGGCCAGATCGGTGGCCAGCAGCACCAGCCCCGAGGTCACCTTGTCGATCCGGTGCACCGGATACAACTGGGTGCCCGCGGCCAGGGCGAGCTCCACCAGGTCGGTGTCGTGTCGCTCGCCGGTCACCGAGATCCCGGACGGCTTGTTCAGCGCCAGCACCGCGTCGTCGGCGAACACGGTGTAGTTCTCGCGCACGCCGCGCCAATCCAAGTCCACTACAACACCCTAGGTAATGGTGTCGCGCCCCCGCTCACGCGTGCCGCAGACGGTGCGGGCGCAGCCGGTTGAAACCGCGAACGCGGACGCTGCGCAGGTGTCGGATGGCGAAGTCGGAATTGCCGTCGAGGGCGTCGGCGGCCGCGTCGTCGATCAGCACATTGCCCGGTCGGGCGACGCCGGTGAGCCGGGCCGCGATATTGACCACCGAGCCGTAGAGGTCGCCGAAGCGTTGCAGCACCTCGCCGTAGGCGAAGGCCACCCGCAGTTCGGGCGTGCCGCCCACGAGCATGGTCGATTCCTGGATGGCCAGCGCGATGCGGGCGGCGGTCTCGGCGGTCTCGGCCGCGAACATCACCTCGTCGCCCACGTTCTTGATCACCCACCCGCCGTTGTCGGTGATGGCCGCGGTGGTGGTCGACTCGAAAGCCTCCAGCAGCGTGGACAATTCGTCGGGGTGCAGGTGCCGGGTGAGCCGGGTGAACCCGACCATGTCCGCGAACCCCACCGCCAGCGTGCGCGTCGAACCCTCGCCGGCCGCCTCGACCGACCGCGCGGCCGCCGCCGCCAGATGCCGTCGCCACACATAGGACTGCACCTGTTCGATGCTGGCCAGCGTCGACTCCGTCGCGGCCGTGACCCGCTCGGCCAGCGGAATCGCCGGATCGGCCGCCGAGGCGCGCGCCTTGATCTCGGCCAACACCAGGTCGGCCTGCCATTCGGCCAGCCGCGCCATTCCCTGCCCGATCGTGCGCGCCGCCGCCGCCTGCTGGCGGATATCGGAGGCGGCCACGACCTTCATGCTGCGGAAGTTGGTGACCGAGGTGATGTCGGTCTGGGTGAAGTCCACCGACTCGTCGTCATTGGCCGGGAACCCGAGCGCGGTCCACAGCCGCCGCGACTCCGCCGCGGGCACTCCCGACTGCTCGGCGACCTGCGTGCGCGTGTACCGGCGCGGCCCACCGAGCAGCGCCTCCTCGAGACTGCGCTGCAACAACTCGGTCATCTCGGGGTCTGACATACCCCGACTCTACGACTGCCCCGCCCCGGCGCCGGGCATCCTCGTCCCCGCATTGGCACTGTTCATAAATCCGCGCGCCACTTCCGCCCCGGTGACACCTGGCACAGCCCCGCCGACGCTGGTAACCACCACCTGGTCACTTACCCGCCGGTGCGGAACCGACGACGAAAGTGCGTACTTGCCCGCCGTCGGGGCCGAACCGACACTCGAGCGGGAAGGACAAACGCAGGACAGGAGTCGACCTGTCCTGGCACGCGCCGATGCACGAGCTGCTGGGTCGCGCGGTGGCCGCCGGGCACGCGGAACTGAGCGTCACCGCGGTGATCGAGCAGCTGCGTCGCGGCGCCGTGCGGTAGGCGCACCCGCCGTTCCGCGGCCCGACGCCTGGCGTCCACCCGGCCAACACCCACGCGATGTCAACGATCGCGCCCCCACCTTCTACGCTGGCTGCCATGTCGTCACCCGCTCTCGGCGAGTTCCTGCGTACCCGGCGTGCCCGCATCCACCCCGCGACCGTCGGACTGACGGACTACGGTCGCCGCCGGATGGTCGGATTACGCCGCGAGGAGGTGGCGCGACTGGCCGGAATGAGCGTCGACATCTACACCCGTTTGGAGCGGGGACTCGGGGCGGACTTCCCCGATTCGGTGCTCGACGCCGTGGCCCGCGCCCTGCGCCTGGACGCCCCCGAACGCGAGCACCTCTACCTGCTGGTCCGTCCCACCGACCCCGCCTACGCCCCCGCGATCCGCCCCGGCACCCGCGCGCTGCTCGATTCCATCGCCACCCCCGCTTTCGTGCTCGGCCGCCACATGGAGGTGCTCGCCTGGAATGCCTTGGGCGCCAAGGTGTTCGGCTTCGCGCCCGACTGCAATCTGGCCCGCTTCACCGTTCTCGACCCGGCCGCGGGCATCTTCTATCCCGACTGGGAGCCCGTCGCCACCCAGACCGCCGCCTACCTGCGCCGCCAACTGTCGCGCCACCCGCGCGATCGCCGCCTCACCGCCCTCGTCGACGAACTCACCGCCGAGAACCCGGTGTTCCACCGTCTGTGGTCCTTGCCCGACATCGCCGACCCGCACGGCACCCGGTCGATCGAGCACGCCGCCCTGGGCCGACTCGAATTCGCCTACGAGACCATGGATCTGCTCGGCGACCAGGATCAGACGCTGGTCGTCTACACCGCGCACCCGGATTCGGCCACCGCCGACGCCCTGCGCGAACGCGAACTGGTCGGCGCCCACTGAGCTTCTCGAATCCGGTGGGCCCGAGGCGAATCGGCTATTCTGGTGGCGATCAGGAAGGCTGCTCATGCCCATCAAATTCCGTCAGCGCAAATCCTTCGGACCGCTGAAGTTCAACTTCACCCAGGCGGGTCTGTCCTCCTGGGGCATCAAGATCGGGCCGTGGTCGTGGAACTCGCGCACCCGTAAGAACAGCGTCGACCTGCCCGGCCCCCTGAGCTGGCGCCAACGCTGACCGGCGCGCGTGTCGGTTTCGTCCAAGACCGAGCGGTGCGGTTGTCTCTAGGCTGACCGCAGGCACTTTCGCCGCTCGGACTCAGGAGGATTTGCGATGGCACGCGAGCTCGTCTACACCGGATTCATGTCCCTCGACGGGGTGCTGGACTCGCCCGGCGGGACGGTCGAGGGTCACCGCAGCGGCGGCTGGGTGATGGAGACCGAATTCGTCCCCGAGGCGTTCTCGCTCAAGGGCGAGGAACTCGCCGACACCACCGCGCTGCTGTTCGGCCGCCGCAGCTACGAGGCGTTCGCCCCCATCTGGCGCGATTCCGAAGACCACGCCGCCTACAAGGATCTGCCCAAATACGTTGTCTCCACGACCCTTTCCGACGACGACCTGCTCGACGGCTGGGGCGAGACCACCATCCTGCGCTCGACCGAGGACGTCGACAAGCTCAAGCAGTCCGACGGCGGCGCCCTCTACATCCACGGCAGCGCCGAACTGGCCCGCACCCTGTCCGACGCCGACCTCATCGACCGCTACAACCTGCTCGTCTTCCCGGTCCTGCTGGGCGCGGGCAAGAGCCTGTTCAGCCACACCGACCGCCCCAAACAGCAACTGAGCCTGCGCGATTCGGCCAGCTATGCCAACGGTGTCGTCAAGCTCGTCTACGAGGTCGTGCGCTGACCGAGGGCGGTCACACCACCGCCCTCGCGCAACTGCCGCGCCGTCCGTCCGATGAGGGTGGTGCGGCGCGTCAGGAGCGGTAGGCGTCTCGTCGGTGACGCACCGAGTGGATTTCGACCGTGTGCTTGTCCGCATTGATGCGGTAGACGATGCGATACGTCCCCCGCCTGGCGGAATAGAATCCGTCGAAGGGCTCGTCCAGCGGCTTGCCCACCCGGTGCGGATTGGTGGCGATCGGGCCGGTGATGGTTTCCATCGCGGCGAACGCGACGTCCGCGGGCAGGTTCTCGTGCAGGTTACGACGAGCCTGCGCGGACAGCACCACGGTGTAGGGCTCCGGTGCGGCGCTCACGCCGCACCGCGGCGACGCTTCTCCAGCTCGGCCCTGACCTCGTCGGCGTCGAAGGTGTCACCGGCGGCGAAGTCCTCCCGCGACTGACGCAGGTCCGACATCGTGTCACTGTCGCTGAGGATGTCCAGGGTCTCCTGCATCGACTCGTATTCCGCCACCGAAATCAGCATCACGTCGGCTCGGCCGTTGCGCGTGATGGTGAAGTGATCGTGCTCGCGCGCGACACGGTCGGCGAGCTCGGCGATGCGTGCCTTGGCTTCGGTGATGGGGATGATCTCCATGAGGCCATGGTACCAGTAGGTCAGAATTGAGACCTTAATTAAGACCGGTTCGACCGCTGTGTCGACCGGCGGCACCGGCATCGCATCCTCGCTCGGCGACCGCACCACGTCGAGCTGTCGACCCCCTTCTCCGGGCCGACAGCCCAGCGGGCGGTTGGTCAGTCCATCAGGTCGCGGACCACGTGGCCGACGAAGAGGCCGATCACGCCGCCGATGGGGGCGCCGACGAGTGCGCCGACGCCGAAGGCGGGCAGGGTGAGGACGAAGCCGACCGCGCCGCCGATGAGCGCGCCCGCGGCGAAATCGGTCGCGTGGAGGTGGATGATCTGCTTGGCGAGTTCGGGGTGCGCGGCGACGAGTTCGGCTTCGGTGTCATAGCTCTCGACCTGGCCCATGGACCAGCCCAAGGCGCTGATCGGCTGCGGCGGGAGCGTGTTCTTCTCGGTGATCTTCAGCTGGAGCGTCTTGCCGCCGTCGGAGATCGTCGGCGTCATGCCGAAGTCCTGATCGGCGATGGTGAACTTCAGCGGGACCTTGTCGACCACCACGCCCGAGGGGTTGGTGATGAGCACCTTGTCACCGGCGGCGTTGAGCGCGAACGCCTTTCCCGGCACGGTGATCGACGAGCCCAGCTTGTCGGTGGTGTGCTTGATCGAGTAGTCGATCCCCTTGTAGCGCCCGCTCACGGGGTCCTGCAGGCGCATGGGACCGCGTCGGTTCGGGGCGACAAATCGGGGAGATTGAGACGTCATCGTTCACCGTCCTGTCTGGCGCGTGCCGTCCGATCGGGACGACTCGCGAAGAGCGTGAATTATGTTGTGCCCCAATGATTTTAACTCGAGGCCCGATCGGATGGGATCGATTCTCGGGACGACGCGACAAGGGGGCCTCGGTGCGCCAACGGTCAGTCCTATGTCTTCACGCCGCCCGGAGAAGCCCTACGCCCGGAGTAAACTGTCGCCGATCCATGATCTGCCAGGTCGCCACACCGACACCCTGGAATCGCTCCAGGTGCATCGATACGCGCTGAGGAGTCACTCATGGCCTACGTCGTCGATTTCCACACCGTATCCACCCGGGGCCTCGAATCCTCGCCCGTCGCCGACGCCCTGGCCGGGCTGCGCGCGAACGAGGCCCGCTACTTCAAGAACAAATACGACCACGTCTTCACCGTCGAACCCGCCGACGAGGCCCGCCCGGTCATCGACTGGGTGAGCCACATTCTCGCCGAGGAACGCGACATCGTCATCGCCTCCCGCCCCCTCGAAGCCACCACCTTCGAGGTCGAAGGCATCCGCATCGCCTACGTCTTCTACGAGAGCGGCCTGTCGATCAACGTCATGTACACCGTCGACAACGCCGAGAAACGCGCCGTCGGCTTCAAACTCAGCGAGGGCATGGACATCCCCACCGAACTCGACTCCTTCAAGTTCGCCCGCCAGAAATCCGCACTCGCGGGCACCATCCGAGGCTCCTACTTCGTCATCAAGAACGAATACGACCCCGAGATCGCCGCCGACACCTGACCATCGCGTGGCTCACCCTGCCCCGGATCAAAGTGCGGGAGTTGATGGGACTCCGGCCAGGTGCGAAGCCCCGGAGCCCTCAATATTCGAGGTCGGTCCAGTCGAGGGTGAGGGGGAAGGGGTGGTTCAGCTCGACCTCGGGGTGGACGGTCGGCGACCATTCGCTGACCAGCGCATACTGGCGTGGACGCAAAGGCGTGACGCCCGCCGGTAGGTCGGTGGGTGTCGCCAGGACGTAGGTCAGGATGGTGTCGATGCGTCGGCCTTCCCGGTCGAGCAGCACCTCCCAGTATTCATCGATCCCGGCCTCGGCATAGCGAGCCTGCTTCGTCAGCATCTGCCCGATGTGGTTGGATGGGGAGAGGACTTCGCCGACGATGACGACATCCTCAGCGAATATCGGAGTCCACGGCTCGTCGGGGCAGTGGTAGACCATGAAGTCCGGGGTGAGGAAGTCATCCTTGGTGCGACTCAGGAAGACATTGGTTTCAGTGTCCACCTGCCAGCATTCACCAGGTCGGGCCTTCATACTGCGCCGCGCGGCACCCTCCAGTGCGTTCCGCAAGCGAGTAGCGAACCGCTGGTGCTCGGGCGGCCCGGTGCGAACCCAGACCGGACGCCCTTTGACCAGCTCGATCCGTTCCGCTTGGTCGGCGGGCAGGGCGCTCAACTCGGTCCAGGTCATCCGCTCCGGCAGCACGGGAAGGTCAGTTGACGGCTTCGACATCGTGTTCCTTCCCGCACTTCGCCGGCTCAACAGCCTCGGCAGGACACCGGCAGCTGGAAAATGCCTGGTCATGATCGGTGACTGCTCGGTGCGAGTCTAGCGCTCGCAGAACCTTGACCATCATCGATCCGGTGGTGTGCATTTAGTTGGGTAACAGCCAACTAAATGCATACTGACGGGGGCCTCCGGCACAGTGTTGCCATGGGTTCGTCGGTCGCTGATTCTTTCACTGTCGCCACCTTCAACGTGAACGGAATCCGCGCGGCACGGCGTCGTGGATTCGACCAGTGGTTGCGGGCGCGGTCGGTCGATGTGGTCGCGTTGCAGGAGTTGCGTTGTCCCGCAGCTGATGTGGGCGCGTTTCCGGGTTATTCGGCGGCGGTGGACGTGGGTTCGGTGGCCGGTCGTAACGGTGTGGCCGTGCTGACGAGGGTTCCCGCCGCTGCCGTGCGGACGTGGGTGACCCACCCACCCCGGGCCCGCGGACTCGGTGAGTTCACCGCACAGGGACGCTATATCGAGGTCGACCTGGCCGACCGGCCGGTGACGGTGGCCTGTCTCTACCTCCCCAAGGGCGGTCTGCCCGCGCATCTGCAGCGTCCGGGATCCATGCGCGAACAGCCCGACGGTGGGGTCAAGTACGAGCGCAAGCAGAGGTTCCTCGCGGCGTTCGCCCGCGAAGTGCACCGGAACCGGCTCGCTGCGCTGAGCGCGGGACGCGAGTTCGTCCTCACCGGGGATCTGAACATCGCGCACACCCAACACGATGTGACCAACTGGCGTGCCGCCCGCACGATGGACGGATTCCTGCCCACCGACCGCGAGTGGTTCAGTTCGATTCTCGGCACGCGCCGGCTCGTCGACGTGGTGCGGCAGGTGCACGGCGATCACCCGGGTCCACTCACCTGGTGGAGTTGGGCGGGCCAATCGTTCACCAAGGATGTGGGTTGGCGAGTGGACCACCAACTCGCGACACCCGGTCTCGCCCGCCTCGCCACGTCTGTCGCCGTCGACAAGGAACCGTCACCCACCGAGCGGCTCTCCGACCACGCCCCACTCGTGGTGACCTACTCGGCAATGAACTCATCATCGTCGGGGTTGTAGTCCTTGCGTCTCAGATCCGACGGACCGGTACGAAAGCCTGCGCCTGCGGCGAACACAGCGTCGACGAAACCACCTGGTGCGTCACTGATTTCGCCTTGGGACAGGGGAAACAATTCGATTGTTTCCGACCGTCCTGGCAGTGAATCGCCGAGCTCGCTCAGGCCGAGCATCCGGGCCGAGCGAGGGTGCTTTTACCGGTCTGTCGGGCGCCGTTGATGACTACGACTCGCGTGTCCTCGAGCGCCTCTTTTGCCAGTTCAGAGGCCTTTCGTGGCAGGAGATCGGTGGCCTGATGCATGTCGCGATCTTACCGTGAGTTGTTGATCTGCCGAAGGGTGTTCCGTTGATCTGCCGAATGCTGCGGCGTCAATCTGCCGGGTTGGGTCGGCACCTGCGGATGAGGGTAGTGGCTCGAGGGAGATCTGGGTGCTTGTTGTGCCCTCGGCAGGATTCGAACCTGCGACACCCGCTTTAGGAGAGCGGTGCTCTATCCCCTGAGCTACGAAGGCGGGGGGCCGCCTCGGCGGGCCGCAGTGAGTATAGCGCGGGGTGTGGCGCGAGTCAGCTGGCTATGGCGTGCGGTGTGTGGGTGGTGGGGTGTCGTCGGCGGCCTCAGAAGGGGTCGTAGGTGCCGGTTCCGGTGTCGTATTCGGGGGTGGGGGAGGGGGATTCGGTGCTGTAGCCGGGTTGTTCGTAGGCGGGGTCGTGGTGGCGGGAGGCTTCGCCGGAGCCGTCTTCGAAGGCTCGGGTGTCGTAGCCGACGCCGTGCATGCCGGTGAACAGGGTGGTGAACAGCAGGGCCGCGCCCGCGCCCCAGGCGCCCGCGATCATGGCGGGTTTCCACCAGGGTTCGGAGTACCAGCCGGCGGGGACGGGGCGGCCTGCCACGCGGCCGCCGGGGAAGTAGTTGGGGGTGGTGGCCGAGGGGGTGGGGGAGGCGGTGATGGTGCGGCCGTTGTGGGCGATGGTGCGGGTGTGGTCGACCCGGCCGGCGATCTGCTGGCCGTCGAGGGCGGGGACGGCGGGCCCGGGGTCCATGTTCATGGCCGTGCGGGCGGCGCGGATGTAGTAGAGCCCCTCGTCGGCGGTCTGTTCGGCGAGGTGGGCGCGGGTGGGGGAGTCGGCGCGGTCGAGTTGGCCGCTGGCGGCGTTGTACCGCTCGGCGGCGTCGGCCAGGGCTTGGCGGGCGGCCTCGTTACGGGGTGTGAGCTGGTAGACCTGCCCACCGAGCCGTTCGATGCTCGCCCGCGCCTGCGCCTGGGACTCCTCGAGTTCGCGCGCGTTGCGCCTGTTCTGCTCGGTGCGCAGATACAGCAGCGCGCCCACCGAGACGATCACGATCACGACCAGCCACCACACCATCGCGTGCCTCATTCCGTCGAGGTCTCGAGACGATGTCCAGTTTACTGGTTGATTGCCGAAACGGTCTCAGTGGCGATGATCAGCGCGTTGTCGGATAGCTATCCGGCCAGGTGGCGCGCGATGACCAGCCGCTGGATCTGGTTGGTCCCCTCGAAGATCTGCATGACCTTGGCCTCGCGCATGTAGCGCTCGACGGGGAAGTCCTGGGTGTAGCCGTAGCCGCCGAAGACCTGCACCGCGTCGGTGGTCACCTTCATCGCCGCGTCGGTGGCGACGAGTTTGGCGACCGAGGCCTGGCGCGAGTAGGGCAGGCCGGCGTCGCGGCGGCGGGCGGCGTCGAGGTAGGTGGCGCGGGCGGTGTCGACGGCGGCGGCCATGTCGGCCAGTACGAAACCGAGGCCCTGGTGGTCGATGATCTTGCGGCCGAAGGCTTCTCGGTCCTTGGCGTAGGCGACGGCCTCGTCGAGAGCGCGCTGGGCGACCCCGGTGGCGACGGCGGCGATGCCGAGGCGGCCCGCGTCCAGGGCGCTGAAGGCGATCGAAAGTCCCTGTCCCTCTTCGCCGATGCGTCGTTCGACCGGCAGGAAGGCGTCGTCGTAGGCGGCGGTGGTGGTGGGGATGCCGCGCAGGCCCATCTTCTCCTCGGGCTTGCCGAAGCTCAGGCCCTCGGTGTCGGCGGGGACGAGGAAGCACGAAATGCCGCGCGAGCCTTCGCCGGTGCGGGCGAACAGGGTGTAGAAGTCGGCGCGGCCGCCGTTGGTGATCCAGGCTTTGGTGCCGGTGAGGCGGTAGCCGCCGTCGACGGGGGTGGCGCGACAGCGCAGGGCGGCGGCGTCGGATCCGGCGTGGGATTCGGACAGGCTGTAGGCGCCGATGGTCTCGCCCGAGAGCATGGTGTCGAGCCACTGCTGCTTCTGCTCGTCGGTGCCGTAGGTGAACAGCGGGTGGCACGACAGGCCGTGCACGCTCACCGCGACGGCGACCGCGGCCCAGCGGCTCGCCAGTTCCTCTAGCACCTGCAGGTAGACCTCGTAAGGCTGTGCGCCGCCGCCGAATTCCTCCGGGTAGGGCAGGCTGAGCAGACCGGCCGCGCCGAGTGCGGGGAACACGCCGTCGGGGAAGACGCCGGTCTTCTCGCTCTCGGCGACGCGCGGCTCGAGCACCTTGTCGGCGATATCGCGCGTCAGTTCGATCAGGTCGCGTGCCTCGTCGGTGGGCAGCATCCGGTCAACAGCCATGTCTGTCACCCTACGTCTCAGGTATTCGCGGCCACCAACGCAGGCCGATCCCGGACGTATTATCCGCACATGAGCGCAGATGGCCGGGCCCCGCTGGACGAGGATCAGGTCGGTCTGGTGGTCGAGGTGTTCCGCATGCTGGCCGACCCGACCCGGGTGCAGGTCCTGTGGGCGCTGGCCGATACGGAACTCTCCGTTAACGAACTCGCCCATCGGGTGGGTAAACCGGGCCCCGCGGTCTCCCAACATCTGGCCAAACTGCGCATGGCCCGACTCGTGCGCACCCGGCGTGACGGAACCACCATTCACTACAGCCTCGACAACGACCACGTGCGCAGGCTCGTCGTCGACGCCGTCCACAACGCCGAACACGCGGGCCCCGGCGTGCCGCCGCACCACCGCGGACCGGACGCGCAACCACCCCACGCCACGCCGCCTAGTTCGCGATGACGAGCCCACCTGCGGGAATGTTGGCTGAGGAAACGGTTACAAGGCCCAAACCTTTCGGTAGGATTCCGTGTGACGTGGATCATTCCACGCCAGGGACTTGAAGGAGCACGGATGCTGAGCACCATGCAGGACGACCAGCTCTCACTGGCGAAACTGCTCAACTACGCCGCCACTTTCCAGGGCGATTCGACCGTTTCCACGTGGACCGGTGACGGTGTTCGCACCATGACCTACCGCGAAATGGGCGCCGAATCGGCCCGTCTGGCCAACGCGCTGCGTGGTCTCGGTGTCGCCGAGGGTGACCGTGTCGGCACCTTCATGTGGAACAACAACGAGCATATGGTCGCTTACATCGCGGTCCCCGCCATGGGCTCGGTCCTGCACGCGCTCAACATCCGCCTGTTCCCCGAGCAGTTGGTGTTCGTCGCCAACCACGCCGAGGACAAGGTCGTTCTCGTCGACGGCACGCTGCTGCCGCTGTTCGCGCAGTACCTGCCGAACCTGAAGACGGTCGAGCACGTGATCGTCGTCAACGGCGACGCCGCCGCGCTCACCGCGCCCGAGGGCGTCCAGGTGCACTCCTACCGCGAGCTGCTCGACGCCCAGTCGGCAGACTTCGACTTCCCGGTCGTGGACGAACGATCCGCTGCCGCCATGTGTTACACCTCCGGCACCACCGGCGACCCCAAGGGCGTCGTCTACTCGCACCGGTCGAACTGGCTGCACGCCATGCAGGTGAACTCGCCCAACGGCATGGGTTTCCAGGGCGCGGACTACGTGCTCGCGATCGTGCCGCTGTTCCACGCCAACGCCTGGGGCCTGCCGTACGCGGCGCTGATGTCGGGCGCCAACATCCTGATGCCGGACCGCTTCCTGCAGCCCGGCCCGCTGCTGGAGATGATGGCGGTCGAGAAGCCCACCTTCGCGGCCGCGGTGCCGACCATCTGGGGCGGCGTGCTGGCCACCCTGGCGGCCGCGCCGCAGGACATCTCGCACCTGCGTACCGCCGTCGTCGGTGGTTCGGCCGTGCCGCCCGCGATGATGCGCGCGTTCGAGGAGAAGCACGGCGTGCGCATCCTGCACGCGTGGGGCATGACCGAGACCTCCCCGCTGGGCAGCGTCGCGCACGCGCCCGCGGGCGTCACCGAGGACGAGGCCTGGGAGTACCGCTACACCCAGGGCCGGTTCCCCGCGAACGTGGAGGCCCGGCTCGTCGGCGACGACGGCAAGGTCGTCCCGAACGACGGCGAGTCGCTCGGTGAGCTCGAGGTGCGCGGCGCCTGGATCACCGGCTCCTACTACTCGCCCACCGGCGCCGAGATCGACCCGGACAAGTTCGACGACGGCTGGCTGCGCACCGGCGACGTCGGCAAGATCAGCCCCAAGGGCTACCTCACCCTGGTCGATCGCTCCAAGGACGTCATCAAGTCCGGCGGCGAGTGGATCTCCTCGGTAGACCTCGAGAACGCGGTGATGGGCCACCCGGCCGTCGCCGAGGCCGCGGTCATCGGCGTGCCGGACGAGAAGTGGGACGAGCGCCCGCTGGTCGCGATCGTGCTGGTCGAGGGCGCCGCGGCCGAGGCCGTGGAACTGCGCGACTACCTGGCCGACAAGTTCGCCAAGTGGCAGCTGCCCGAGCGCTGGACCTTCATCGCCGAGGTCCCCAAGACCAGCGTCGGCAAGTTCGACAAGAAGCGCCTGCGGGCCCAGTACGCCGAGGGTGAACTCGAAGTCACCACGGTGTAATTGGAGCGCTGGCGCGCTCGAGTCGCGGCCCTTCGGGCCCCGATTCTTCCCTCCCTCCGGGCACTCCTTCGTCGCACCCTCCACTCAGTCCAGAATCGGGCGGGCCGCGACGAGGTAGAACACGCGAAAGGCGGGCATGGAATCCGTTCCATGCCCGCCTTTTCGTTGTTCAGCAGTTGCGCAGTTCGGGGCTCTGGTTGAGGAGCTGGGCTCGGGGGCTGATGTAGCGGGTGTAGGTTTCCCCGCCGACCGCCGCGAGCGGGAACGCCGCGACCCGGTGGCAGTTCTGGAAGGCCAGCTTCACGCCGAAGTGGCGTTCCAGTCCGCCGCGGATGGCGTCGGAGGCCAGGGCGCGGAGCAGCTGGCCGCGGGCCACCTCGTCCGGCGGCGGGATCCGGTTGTCGGCGTATTCGTCGGTGCCCTCGCGCAGGTCGCTCGCGACCCGACTCACCACCTCCCACGCGTACGGCAGCGAGGTGCGGACACAGTCGACGAATTCGGCGTCGTCGATATCGCCCTGTTCGGCGCGTTCCAGTAGTGCGGCAGGTACATCGAGGGACATGGCGCTCTCCTCCTGTTGGGGGTGGTCGAAGCCACGTCCGAGTCTAAACGAAATTCGTTGTCAATAACCCTGGATTGATAGCGAAAGTGCTTTACGCAGTGCGACTTTCGCGTCCGAGTACAGGTCGGTGATCAGTTCGCCCGCCGGTTGCCCGGTGCTGAGCGAATGCGCTTGGCCCGCCCAGAGGTTCACCTCGTCGGGGTTGCCCGCGGCCCGTGCGGCGGCTCGCAACGGTGCTGTGGCGTAATGGATTTCGGGGTACGCGGCGGGCGCGTCGGCGGTGTGTTCGACGAGGAAGCGGTTGCGGATCCCGCGTGCCCGGCGTCCGGTGAACGCGCGCGTGAGCATCGTCGGCTCCGGTGTCCCGATCGCGCCGCGATGCACGGGGTTGGTGCCCGCTTCCGGACAGCGCAGCAGGGCCGTGCCGATCTGCGCGGCCGACGCGCCTGCCGCGAGCACCCCGGCCACTCCCGCGCCCGTGGCGATCCCGCCCGCCGCGACGAGCGGGCGGGAGGTGACGGCCGTGAGCAACTGGATCAGGGTGAGCAGGCCGGGCGGGTCGATCGGGTCGTCGGCGGGGTCGTCGTGGAAGTTCGCGCGGTGCCCGCCCGCCTCGGCGCCCTGGGCGATCAACACGTCCGCGCCCGCCTCGACCGCCAGTCGGGCCTCGGCGGCGGAGGTGACCGTCACCCACACCTGCGAGCCGACCGCGTGCAGCCGGTCCACCTCCACCGCGCTGGGGCAGCCGAAGGTCGTTGACACCACCGCGACCGGGTCGGCCACGAGCAGGTCGAGTTTGTCGGCCCAGCCGTCGGTGTCGTGTTCGGGCGTGCCGAGCGGGAACTCCGCGCCGAGTTCGGCCAGGTAGGTGGCGTAGACGGCCGGGTCGGCGACCGCGCCCGGCGCGAACAGGTTCACGCCGAACGGCGCGGTGGTCGCCGCGCGGGTGCGTTCGATCTGGGCGGCGAGCGCGTCGGTGCCGAGGTAGCCGGCGGCGAGTTGGCCGAAGCCGCCCGCCTCGGTCACGGCGAGCACCAGCTCGGGGGTGGACGGGCCGCCCGCCATGGGCGCGGCGACGATCGGGACGGTCAGATTCTCGAGCACCATGGGTCGAGTCTGGCCGCTGCGCCCGATGTTCAGCCCCGCTGACAGTGCGTGTGACGGGCTGGACAGCGTGATCGTTACCGTGAGCCGCGTCATCTACCTGGGAATTCGTGACAAATGGTTGCGGAATGGTCACGGCCGGGTACAGTTCCCATCACAACGTATGCCGAACCGTTACACATAGTCCGGCAGTGGGGAACACCCAGGTGGTCCCCGGCCCGGTCGTCAGGCCGGTCGCGTTTCCTTGTTGTCGGACGCTAGGACGAGACTTTGTCGCAGCACCGTGTGGGCCCTGAAACCATCTCCGTGCAGGCCCTGCTGGGTCACACCGATGGCAGGCGCCCGAACAGGCACCGCGCCGAGGCCTCGCGTTCGGATCGAGTGCGCGCCGCCGCCACCGCCGCGGTCGCCGCGGGTGCCCTGGTCGGCGTCACCGCCCAGGTGGCCCCCGCGCTGGCCTTCGCCGCCCCGCTGCTGCCGACCCACGACGACAAGGTCGAGGAATCGGTCGTTCCCGAGTCCGCCCGCGCCGAGGTGAACCTCGTCGCCGCGCAGGAAGTCTCCGCGCACGTCGAGACCCCCGCCCCGGTGGACGCGGTCGCCGCGCCGATCGCCGCCCCCGTGGCCGCGCCCTTCGGCATCGGCAACCTGCCCCCCGAGATCTCCGGCCCGCTCGCGCAGGTCGAAGACATCCTGCAGGGCATCCAGCACCAGATCGCCCCCCAGGCCCAAGCGCAGGCGCACCGCCCGGTCGCGGGCCCGATCAGCTCGGGCTTCGGCTCGCGCTGGGGTGCCATGCACTACGGCATCGACTTCGCCGACGCGCTCGGCGCCCCGATCAAGTCCGTGTCCAGCGGCACCGTCATCGAGGCGGGCCCGGCCTCGGGCTTCGGCCTGTGGGTGCGGGTGCTGCAGGACGACGGCACCACCGCCGTCTACGGCCACGTCAACGAGATGCTCGTGCAGCAGGGCCAGCGGGTCAACGCGGGCGATGTGATCGCCACCGTCGGCAACCGCGGCCAGTCCACCGGCCCGCACCTGCACCTCGAGATCTGGGATCAGGGCGGCGCCAAGATGGATCCGCTGCCCTACCTGGCCGCCAAGGGTGTCCCGGTGGAGTGGGGCCCGTCCGCGCACTGACCGCGCGTAGTTCCTGACCACAGCGAGTGACGGTGGCTCTATGAGCCCCGTCACTTTGTTGTTGAAGCGGCAACATGTGCCGAGCTCGAGTCGATACTCCTCTGGGCCCTTCCTCGCCGAGAGCACGCGGACTCGAAGGGAAGTGCCGCCGGTCGATATGATGGCTCGATCTGCTTGACGAGAGGTGAATGAACTCGAATGGAAACTGCCCGTCGTTCTGCCCGCGGTAACCGCCGCCGCCGTTCGAGCAGTCCGACATTCGGGCAGTTGCTGACCGGTGCTGTCGAGTCGGCCGCCGACCGGATCGCGGTTCGGTTCAACCCGACCGGCGAGCCCGCCGACCAGCGCGAACTCACCTATTCCGAGTTCGACCGGCAGTCTTCCCAGCTGGCTCGCACCCTGATCGCGCGCGGCATCGGCCCCGGCGACGTGGTCGCCATCGGCATCGCCCGCAGTGTCGAGTCCGTGCTGGCCGTGTGGGCCATCGCCAAGACCGGCGCGGCCTACGTGCCCGTCGACCCGAACTACCCGCCCGACCGCATCGCCCACATCGTGTCCGATTCCGGCGCGGTCCTCGGCCTCACCACCGGCGCGCACCGCCCGGTGCTCGGTTCGGCGCTGACCTGGCTCGAGCTCGACGAGCCCGCCACGGCCGCCGCCGTCGCCGCGCAGCCCACGCACCCGATCTCCTACACCGACCGGATCCGTACCCTCGACGAGCGCCATCCGGCCTACGTCATCTACACCTCCGGTTCCACCGGCAAGCCCAAGGGCGTCGTGGTGACCCACACCGGCCTGGCCGGTCTGGTCGCCGCCGAGGCCGCGCACTACCGCGTCGAGGCCGATTCGCGCATGCTGCACGTGTGCTCGCCCAACTTCGACGTGTCGGTGCTGGAACTGCTGCTCACCTTCTCGGCGGGCGCCACCCTGGTGATCGCCCCGCCCGCGGTGTTCGGCGGTTTCGAACTCGCGGATCTGCTGCGCCGCGAACGGGTTTCGCACATGCTCATCACGCCGGGCGCGCTGGAGTCGGTCGACTCGGCCGACCTGGCCGACCTGCGCGTGGTCGTCGTCGCCGGTGACAAGTTCGGCCCCGAACTGGTCGGGCGCTGGGCTGTCGGCGAGCGCGAGTTCTACAACGGCTACGGCCCTACCGAGGCCACCATCCTGGCCACCAGCACCCCGCCGATGGATCCGGCCGCGCCGGTCACCATCGGTGCCGCGATCGCGGGAATCGGTGCGTTCGTGCTGGATTCGCGTCTGCGGCCGGTGCCCGCAGGCGTGATCGGCGAGCTGTATCTGTCGGGTCCCGCGCTCGCGCAGGGCTATCTGAACCGTCCCGGCCTGACCGCCGAGCGCTTCGTGGCCAGCCCGTTCGGCGCCGAGTCCGGTGACGCGAACGCCCGGCTCTACCGCACGGGCGACCTGGTGCGGCGCGCCGAATCCGCCGACGGCGTCATCGAATACATGGGCCGCTCGGACTTCCAGGTGAAGATCCGCGGCTTCCGCATCGAACTCGGCGAGATCGACAACGCCCTCACCGCGCACCCCGATATCGACTTCGCGGCCACCCTGGGCAAAACGCTGCCTTCCGGTGTGACAGCGCTGGTTTCGTACGTGCTGCCGCGCGCCGGTGCCACCGTCGAGACCGCCGCGCTCGACGCGTTCCTCGCGGAATCGTTGCCCGCCTACATGATTCCGGCCGCGATCATGGTCTTGGACCGGATCCCGCTGACCCCTGTCGGCAAGCTGGATCGAAAGGCGTTGCCGGAGCCCGTTTTCGCCGCCCGCGACTACCGCGCGCCGTCGACCCCGGTGGAGCAGATCGTGGCCGAGGTCTTCGCCGCGCTGCTCACCTCCGGCGAGGCCGAGGACCTGCTCGTCGGCGCCGACGACGACTTCTTCGAACTCGGCGGCAACTCCCTGCTCGCCGCCCAGGCCGCCGCCCGTATCGGCGCCGCGCTCGAGACCAGGGTGCCGGTGCAGACGCTGTTCGAGGACAGCACCGTCGCCGCGCTCGCCCAGCGCCTCGAGCACCACGTGGGCGCCGGGACCGGTCAGCCGCTGGTGCGCCAGGAGCGGCCCGATCAGATCCCGCTGTCGTTCGCGCAGCAGCGGATGTGGTTCCTCAACCGGTTCGACACCGCTGGTGCGGTGAACAACATGCCGGTCGCGGTGCGCCTGTCCGGCGCGCTCGACACCGCCGCGCTGCGGGCCGCCGTGCACGATCTGGTGGCCAGGCACGAGGTGCTGCGCACGGTCTACCCCGAGATCGACGGCGCCGGGTACCAGGTGGTGCTCCCGCTCACCGATCCGCAGGCCCTGCCGGAACTGCCCGTCGAGGACACCACCGTCGAGCGCGTGCCCGAGCTCGTCGCGGCCGCCGTCGCGACCGGGTTCGACGTGGCCGCCGCCCCGCCGATCCGCTTGCGGCTGCTGCGCCTGTCGGCCGACGAGCACGTGCTGATCTGCGTGGTGCACCACATCGCCGGTGACGGCGTCTCGATGGGCCCGCTCACCCGCGACCTGATGAGCGCGTATGTGCAGCGCAGCGCGGGCAGTGCCCCGCAGTGGGCCGAATTGCCCGTGCAGTACGTCGATTTCACGCTCTGGCAGCGCGAGGTGCTCGGCACCGAGGACGACGAGAACTCGATCCTGCGTCAGCAGGCCGACTTCTGGCGCACCCAGCTCGCCGGCCTGCCCGAACAGCTCGACATGCCGACGGACCGCCCGCGCCCCACCGTGGCCTCCTTCCGTGGTGCCGGTGTCGACTTCCGCATCCCCGCCGAGATCCACGCGGGGCTCAATCGTCTTGCGCACAGCAACAATTCGACCCTGTTCATGGTTGTGCACGCGGCCCTGGCCGCCCTGCTCGCGCGCCTGTCCGGCACCACCGACATCGCCATCGGCACCCCCGTGGCCGGTCGCGGTGAGCGCGAACTCGACGACCTGATCGGCATGTTCGTCAACACCCTCGTGCTGCGCACCGAGGTCGACCCCCGGCGTGGTTTCGACGCGCTGCTCGCCGCCGCCCGCAGCACCGACGTGGCGGCCTTCGGCCACGCCGACGTGCCGTTCGAGCGCGTGGTCGAACTCCTCGACCCGCCGCGCTCGCAGGCCCGCCACCCGCTGTTCCAGGTGATGTTCGCGTTCCAGAACATGGACCGCACCACCCTCGAGCTGCCCGGCCTCGCGGTCTCGGGCGTGGAGCTCGAGATCCCCTACGCCAAGTTCGACCTGCAGTTCGAGATGGTCGAGGACATCGATCGCGACGGCACCGCCCAGGGCATCGCCGTCGGCCTCACCTACGCCGTCGACCTGTTCGACGAGGCCACCGTCGCCGACCTCGCCGACCGCTTCCTGCGCCTGCTCGCCGGCATCGTCGCGGCCCCGCAGCAGCCGCTGGGCTCGATCGAGCTGCTCGACGCCGCCGAGCGCGAGCGAATGCTGGTGTCGTGGAACGACAATGACCACGAGCTCGCGCCCGCCCTGCTGCTCGACGGCTACCGGCGCACCGTCGCCGAGCGCCCCGACGCGGTGGCGATCACCTTCGAGGGCGCCGAGCTCACCTACGCCGAGTTCGACGAGCGGGTCAACAAGTTGGCCCGCGTGCTCATCGAGCGCGGGGTCGGCGCCGAGTCGCTGGTCGGGCTGGCCCTGCGCCGCTCGGCCGATCTCGTGGTCGGCATGTACGCGATCCTCACCGCCGGTGGCGCCTACGTGCCGCTCGATCCCGATCACCCGGCCGAGCGGATCGCCCACATCCTCGACACGGCCTCGCCCGCGTGCGTGCTCAGCACCACCACCGACCTGGTCGACGTGCCCGCCGGAACACCGGTGATCCTGATGGATACCGTTGCGCTCGAAGGTGTTTCGGGTGCGCCGGTCGCGCCGGAGGAACTGCTGCGGCCCGTGCGCCCGAGCCACCCCGCCTACGTCCTGTTCACCTCGGGCTCCACCGGTCGCCCCAAGGGCGTCGTGATCACCCACGAGGGCATCGACAACCACATCGCCTCCATGCTCGAGCGCTACCGACTCGGCCCGGACGACGTGTACCTCCAGAAGTCCTCGCACACCTTCGACGTGACGCTGTGGGGCTACTTCATGCCGCTGCGGGTCGGCGCGAGACTGGTCGTCGCCAACCCCGACGGTCACCGCGACCCGATCTACATCGCGGAAACCATTGCGTCCCAGGGCGTCACGGTCGCCGACTTCGTGCCCTCGATGCTCACGGTCTTCGCCGCGCACACCGAGCCGGGCTCGGTCCCCTCGCTGCGCCAGGTGCTCGCCGGTGGCGAGGCGCTGCCGCCGGAGACGGTCGCCGCCGTGCGCGCCATCACCGACGCGCGCCTGGACAACCTCTACGGCCCCACCGAAGCCTCGGTGTCGATGACCTCCTGGCCCGCCGAGCACACCCCGCGCGGTTCGGTGCCGATCGGCATCCCGCACTGGAATGCCCGTGTCTACGTGCTGGATTCGTCGCTGCGACCGGTCCCGGCCGGGGTGGCGGGCGAGCTGTATCTGGCCGGTGTGCAGTTGGCGCGCGGCTATGCCGACCGCCCGGATCTGACCGCGGATCGTTTCGTGGCCAGCCCGTTCGAGCCGGGCGCGCGCATGTACCGCACCGGCGACCTGGTGGTCTGGCGCCACCCCACGCCCGACACGCACGCCCTGGAATACCTGGGCCGCACCGACTCCCAGGTGAAGCTGCGCGGCCAGCGGATCGAACTCGGCGAGATCGAGACCGCGCTGCTCGCCCAGCCGACGGTCAGCCAGGCCGTGGCGCTGGTGGTCGACTCGCCCACCGGCGAACAGCTGGTGGCCTATGTGGTGGCCAAGCCGGGTTCGGTGATCGAGGAGGCGTCGTTGCGCGCCGAGATCGCGAAGACGCTGTCCGCGTACATGATTCCCGCTGCGTTCGTGGAACTCGACGAGTTCCCGCTCAACCCCAGCGGCAAGCTCGACCGCAAGGCCCTGCCCGCGCCGACCTTCACCGCGGGCGAGTTCCGCGCGCCGGTCACCGCGGTCGAGGAGATCGTCGCGGGCGTCTACGCCGAACTGCTCGGTCGCCCGCGCGTCGGCGCCGACGACGACTACTTCGCGCTCGGCGGCAACTCGCTGCTGGCCACTCGCGTGATCGCCCGGATCAACGAGGCCCTCGACGCCGACCTGGCCATCCGCGACCTGTTCGAGGCCCCCACGGTGACGGAGTTGGCCGCGCGCATCGGTCGCGGTGGCTCGGCGCGCCGCGCGCTCGTGGCCGGACCGCGCCCCGAGCCGATCCCGCTCTCGCTGGCTCAGCAGCGCATGTGGGTGCTCAACCAGCTCGACCCGGCCTCGGCCTCCTACAACATTCCGCTGGTCATCCGCCTCACCGGCACCCTCGACGTGCCCGCGCTCGACGCCGCCGTGCTCGATGTGCTGGCTCGACACGAATCGCTGCGCACACGGTTCCCGGCCGTGGACGGCCTGCCCGTGCAGGACATCCGCCCGGTCGCCGAGGTGGCGCCCGACGGTCTGGACGTGCTGGTCACCGACGACGTGATCGCCGCCGCGACCGCCGCGACCGAGACCGGATTCGATGTGGCGCAGGAGGTTCCGCTGCGGGTCCGCCTGATCGGCGACGGCAGCGGCACCGACTGGCTGCTGGTCTTCGTGGTGCACCACATCTCCGCCGACGGCGCGTCGATGGCGCCGCTGGCCCGCGATCTGATGACCGCCTACGTGTCCCGCGCCGCCGGTCAGCGCCCCGAGTGGACGCCACTGGCCGTGCAGTACGCCGACTTCGCGGTCTGGCAGCGCGAGGTCGTCGGCGCCGACGAGGAAGCCGACACGGTCGCCGCGCAGCAGCTCGCCTACTGGCGTGACCGCCTCGCCGACGCCCCCGGCCCGCTCGATCTGCCCCAGGACCGTCCGCGCCCGGCCGTGCCGACCCTGCGTGGCGCGACCACCGAACTGCGGCTGCCCGCCGACGTGCACGAGAAGCTCAATCAGCTTGCGCACGAACACAAGGCGTCGCTGTTCATGGTTGTGCACGCGGCGCTGTCGGTGCTGCTCGCGCGCCTGTCGGGCACCCAGGACATCGTCGTCGGTACCGCCGTCGCCGGTCGTGGTGAACGCGCGCTCGACGATCTGGTCGGCATGTTCGTCAACACCCTGGCCCTGCGCACCGTGCTCGACCCGGCGGCCAGCTTCGAGGAGACCGTCGGCCTGGTGCGCGACACCGACCTCGGCGCCTTCGGCCATGCCGATCTCCCGTTCGACCGGGTCGTCGAGGTCGCCGCGGCGGGCCGGGCAAGCGGCCACAATCCGCTGTTCCAGGTGGCGCTGACCTTCAGCAACAACGAGGCACCCACCCTCGAACTGCCCGACCTCACCGTCAGCGGGCTGGCCACGCCGACCGTGGCCAAGTTCGACCTCCAGGTGGATGTCGAGCCGCGCTTCACCGGCGAGGGCGCCCACGACGAACTGGTGACGCTGTTCAACTACGCCACCGACCTGTTCGACGAGGCCACCATCCGCACCGTCGCCGACCGCTTCGCCCGCATCCTCACCGCGGTCGCCGACGATCCGCGAATCCTGGTGGGCGACATCGACATTCTCGCCGAGAGCGAGCGCGCGGCCGCCGTCGCCGCGGCCCCGAGTGCCCCCGTGAGTTCGGGTGGGACCAGGCTGACCCAGCTGCTGCCCGACGCGGTCGAATCCGACCCCGACGGCCCGGCGCTGGTCCTCGACGAGACCGAACTGACCTACACCGCGCTCGACGCGCGCTCCTCGCGACTGGCGCGCGTGCTCATCGACGCGGGCTGCGGTCCCGGCACGGGCGCGGCGATCAGGATCGAGCGCGGCGTCGACTGGGCCATCGCGGCCTGGGCCGTGCTGAAGACGGGCGCGGCGCTGGTGCCGTGGTCGGAGCACGGCGCGCCCGCGGCGAAGATCGGCCTGACCAGCATGGCCGACCCCGCCCCGTCCGCGGACATCCACTGGTTCGTCATCGACGATCCGGCCCTGAGCGCCGAACTGGCCAAGCAGTCGCCGCGCCCGATCACCTACGCCAACCGCACCGGCGTGCTGCGCGGCAGCGATCCCGCCTTCGCGCCGAGCACCGGTGCGACGGTGAGCTACGACGAACTGGCCGCCGCCGCGGCGAATCTGCGCGAGGCCACCGGGCTCACGCTGGAATCGCGGCTCTACCGCTACGACGATCAGCCCGGTGCCGCCGCGCTGCTCGAACTGGTGGCCGCGGCCCTGGTCGGGGGCACCGTGGTGTTCGCCGACCGGGCGAGCGCGGAGCTGTCCGAGGCGCTGGCCGACGCGTGGGTGACGCACCTGATCGTCGATGCCGCCGGTCTGGCGGCGATCGACACCGCGGTGCTCGAGGACCTGGAAGCCATTGTGTTGGAAGGGGTGTCGGAGACGACACCGTTCGCCGGTGACGTCACCGTCACGCGGCTCGACGAGTTGCTGACCGCCGGACGGTAGCCGCGAGATGCGGTCGGGTTCGGAAGTGTCGGTCTGTGGACGAGGAGAACCGTTGATGTGCGTAATTCGACCCGAGCAGGTGGGGCGCCGATGACGCGAGCACAACGGGTCCGCCCCGCCAAGCCACGCCGCGCCTCCCGAGTGCTCACGCTGCCGCAGCTGCTCTCGGCGGCGGCCGAGGCCAACCCGTTCGGCACCGCGCTCGTCTACGCCGATGCCGCGCGGACCACCGGGCAGCTCACCTACGCCGAGCTCGACACCCGCTCGACCCGGCTCGCCCGCCTGCTCATCGAGCGGGGTGTGGGCCCCGAGGACCTGGTGGCCCTCGGCATCCCGCGCTCGCTGGAATCCGTGCTCGCGGTGTGGGCGGTGGCCAAGACCGGCGCCGGGTTCGTGCCCGTCGACCCGAACTACCCGCCCGACCGGGTGGCACACATGCTCGGTGATTCCGGCGCGGTCTTCGGCCTCACCGTCGAGGCCGCCCGCGACCGGCTGCCCGACGGGGTCTCCTGGCTGACCATCGACAGCGCCGAGGTGACCGCGCTGGCGCAGGAGCAGTCGGCGGAGGTCATCACCAACGACGACCGCGTTCGACCGTTGCGCGCCGAGAATCCCGCGTGGGTCATCTACACCTCCGGCTCCACCGGTCTGCCCAAGGGCGTCTCGGTCTCGCACGCGGGCATCGCCAGCTTCACCGCCGCCCAGCGCGAGCGCTACGAGGTCGAATCGCAGGCGCGCACACTGCATTTCGCGTCGCCCTCGTTCGATGCCTCGATGTTGGAACTGCTGCTCGCGATCGGCGGCGCGGCGACGATGGTGATCGTGGCGCCGGGTGTGTACGGCGGCGAGGACCTCGCGGCGCTGCTGCGGCGGGAGCGGGTCAGTCACCTGTTCATCACCCCGGCCGCGCTGGCCTCGGTGGATCCGGCCGGGCTCGACGATCTCCAGGTGATCGCGGTCGGCGGCGAGGCGTGGCCGCCGGAACTCGCGTGGCGCTGGATGCGGCCCATCGTCGGGGGCGTGCGCCGGTTCCACAACTGTTACGGCCCGACCGAAACCACCATCGTCACCAATATCAGCGTGCCGCTCGAGCGGGGCGAGGCGATTCCGATCGGTGCGCCCCTGTCCGGGGTGGTCGAGTACGTGCTCGACGAGCGCATGGGGCAGGTGCCCGACCGCGTGGTCGGTGAGCTCTACATCGGCGGCGGCCAGGTCGCGCGCGGTTACCACGGCAAGCCCGCGCTGACCGCGTCGCGTTTCGTGCCGAACCCGTTCGACCCCAACGGTTCCCGCCTCTACCGCACCGGCGACCTGGTCCGCTGGACGGCGAACCGCGAGCTGGAATACATGGGCCGCAACGACTTCCAGGTGAAGATCCGCGGCTTCCGTATCGAACTGGGTGAGATCGACGCCCTGCTCTCGGGTTATCCCGGTATCGATTTCGCGGCCACCATCGGCCACGAACTCGACAACGGCACCACCATTCTCGCCTCCTACATCCACGCCGAGCCCGGCGTCGACCTCGACATCGCGGCGGTGCTCGACCACCTCGCCGCCCGCCTCCCGGCGCACATGGTGCCCACGGCGCTGACCGTGCTCGACACCATCCCGCTCACCCCGGTCGGCAAGCTCGACCGCGCCGCGCTGCCCGCACCGCATTTGCGCGCCAAGGAATTCCGCGCCCCCACCGGGCACCACGAGGAGCTGGTGGCCGGGGTGTTCGCCGAGTTGCTCGCCAGTGACGACCCGGTCGGCGCCGACGACGACTTCTTCGAACTCGGCGGCAACTCGCTGATCGCCACCCAGGTCGTGGGTCGGCTCAGCGCCGCGATCGAGACCAGGGTGGCCCCGCGCGAGCTGTTCGAGAACCCGACCGTGCGCGCGCTGGCCGCGCGACTGGCGGAGCTCACCGGCCAGGGCGACCGGTTGCCGCTGGTGGCGGGCCCGCGCCCCGAGCGGATCCCGCTGTCGCTGGCCCAGCAGCGGATGTGGTTCCTCAATCGCTTCGACACCAGTTCGGTTGCCTACAACATCCCGATCGCGGTGCGATTGAGCGGCGCGCTGGATGTGGCAGCCATGGCGGCGGCGGTCTCGGACCTGGTGGCCCGGCACGAGGTGCTGCGCACCGTCTACCCCGAAACCGTGGACGGGCCCGTGCAGGTGGTGTTACCCGCCGACGCCGCCGCGCCGGAGTTGTTGGTGCGCGCGGTCGGGGTCGACGCGGTGGAAGCCGGTGTGGCCGAGCTGATGTCGTCGAGTCTGGATGTGACGACCGAGGTGCCGTTGAAGGCGGCGCTGTTCGACATCGGCGGCACCGGAACCGATTACGTGCTCGCGATGGTGGTGCACCACATCGCCGCCGACGGTTCCTCCATCCCGCCGATGACGCGCGACCTGATGACGGCCTACGTGGCGCGCGCGAACGGTGCCGCGCCGCAGTGGAATCCGCTGCCGGTGCAGTACGCCGACTACGCGCTGTGGCAGCGGGCCCTGCTCGGTGACGACCGCGATCCCGAGTCGTTGGCCGCGCGGCAGCTGGCCTACTGGAAGTCCGAGCTGGCGGACCTGCCCGATCAGCTCGAGCTGCCGACCGACCGGCCCCGCCCGCCCGTGCAGACCTACGCGGGTCGCCGGGTCGATCTGCGAGTGAGTGCCGAAACCCACCGTGCGCTGGTGGCTTTGGGCCGCGAGCACGGGGCGACCCTGTTCATGGTCGTGCACACCGCGCTCGCGGTGCTGCTGTCGCGACTGTCCGGGTCCGACGACATCGCGGTCGGGACGCCGATGGCCGGGCGCGGGGAGGCCGAGCTCGACGACCTGATCGGCATGTTCGTCAACACCCTGGTCTTCCGCTCGCGGATCGACCAGGGGGAGACCTTCGACGCCCTGCTCGCCCGCCAGCGCGACAGCGATGTGGCCGCCATGGCCAACACCGATGTGCCGTTCGAGCGGCTGGTCGAGGTGCTCAACCCCGCCCGCTCGACCGCCCACCACCCGCTGTTCCAGGTCGGCCTGTCCTTCCAGAACCAGGGCCGCGCCTCGCTCGAACTGCCGGGCCTCACGGTCGCCGGGGTCGAGCTGGAGGGTGAGACGTCCCAGTTCGACCTGCACTGGATCGTCATCGACAGCTATGACGAGGGTGGTGCGCCCGCCGGGATCGCCGGCACGATCACCTACGCGACAGACCTTTTCGACGAGTCGACGGTGCAGGGGATTGCCGCGCGGTTCGAGCGGTTGCTCACCACCGTCGCCGAAGCGCCGTTGACTCGCGTGGGCGAGTTCGAGGTACTCACCGAGGACGAGCGCGCGTCGATCCTGGTGGGGCGCAACGACACCGCGCACGCCATCGACACCGAGGCGACCCTGGTGTCGCTGCTCGACGCGAGCGTGGCCGCGACCCCTGACGCGATCGCGTTGGTAGTCGACGGAGCGGATGCGTCTGCGGTGGGCGGCGCTGGTTCTCTCGTAGATGTCGGCGGTGGCCGGAGTGCGGTGACCTACGCGCAGCTCGATGCCGAGGTCAATCGTCTTGCCCGGCACCTGATCTCGCGGGGGATCGGGGCCGAGGATCGGGTGGCGTTGGCGATTCGCCGGTCCGCCGAGCTGATCATCGCGATGTACGCGGTGGCGCGCACCGGTGCGGCGTACGTGCCGATCGACCCGGATCAGCCTGCTGAGCGCACCGACTACATCCTCGAAACCGCCGCGCCCACAGTGGTGCTGACCACAGCGAGCGCCGAATTCAGCACGGCGGCAGCGCATGTGGTGCTGCTCGACGAGCTCGACCTGAGTTCGGTCGCCCACACCGCCATCACCGATGCCGAACGTGCGCCGCTGCGTCCCGAGAACACCGCGTACGTGATCTTCACGTCCGGTTCGACCGGCAAGCCCAAGGGTGTGGCAGTACCGCACGGGGCGATCGTGAACCAGTTGCTCTGGAAGACAGCGGAGTTCGGAATCGGTGGCGATGACGCGGTGCTGCTCAAGACCGCCGCCACCTTCGACCTCTCGGTGTGGGAGTTCTGGACGGCTGCCGTCGCCGGTGCCCGGCTGGTGGTCGCCACCGCCGACGGGCACCGTGATCCGGCGTACCTCAACGACCTCATGCGGTCCACGGGTGTCACGACCCTGCACGTGGTGCCGTCGATGCTCGACGCCTTGCTCACCGAATCCGGTGGGGCACTGACCGACTCCCTGCGCCGGGTGCTGGCGATCGGCGAGGCCCTGCCCGCCGCGACCGCGCAGCGTTTCCGCGCGACCAACGCCGCCGCGCTGTTCAACCTCTACGGCCCGACCGAGGCCGCCGTCTCGATCACCAACCACCCGGTGACCGACGCCGATCAGGTGTCGGTGTCGATCGGCGCCCCGGAGTGGAACAGCCGTGTCTACGTGCTGGATTCGCGCCTGCGCCCCGTCCCCGACGGTGTGTCCGGTGAGCTGTATCTGGCGGGCGCGCAGCTGGCTCGCGGCTACTTCGCCCGCCCGGATCTCACTGCGGACCGCTTCGTCGCCGACCCCTTCGCCGCCGACGGCACCCGCATGTACCGCACCGGCGACCTGGTCACCTGGCGGCCAGCCGCCGACGATTCGGCGGACAGCGCCGGTGGCGAGCTGGAATACCGGGGCCGCACCGACTTTCAGGTGAAGATCCGAGGCTTCCGCATCGAACTCGGCGAGATCGAAGCCGCCCTGCTGGCCCTGCCGCAGATCACCCAGGCTGCCGTGGTCGCCAAGTCCGACCCGCATACCGGTGATCGACTGGTCGCCTACATCGTCGGCACCGCAGCGGGTTCTCCCGGCATGGTGGAGCCAGGTTCGTCCGGTGACGCGCCGTGGTCGCCGACCGGACCGAAGGTCGAGGCTGCCGAGGATTCGGTGGGCGCACGCACCGCGGAGTCGCCGACCGGATTGCACGATGCCAGTCGCCTCGCGAACACGGATGTGGCGCAAGTGAAGTCGGCGCTGGCCGCCGGGCTGCCGTCCTACATGGTGCCCGCCGCGTTCGTCGTTCTCGACGCCCTGCCGCTCAACGCCAACGGCAAGTTGGACCGAAAAGCACTGCCGGAGCCGGAGTTCGAAGCGCACGCGTTCCGGGCGCCGTCGACGCCGATCGAGGAGATCGTGGCGGGGGTGTTCGCCGAGGTGCTCGGCGTGGACCGCCCCATCGGACTCGATGACGATTTCTTCGCGCTGGGCGGCAACTCGCTGATCGCCACGCAGGTGGTGGCGCGGTTGGGTGCGGCGGTGGATGCGCGGATTCCGGTGCGGGTGGTGTTCGAGGCGCCGTCGGTGGCGGGGCTCGCGGGCGAGGTGAATGTCTACGCGGGGCGGGGGAGCCATCGCGCGCTGGTCGCGGGGGCGCGGCCGGAGCGGGTTCCGCTGTCGGTGGCGCAGCAGCGGATGTGGTTCCTCAACCAGTTCGATCCGAGCTCGGCGGCCTACAACATCCCGGTCGCGGTCCGGCTGACGGGCGCGCTGGATGTCGGCGCGTTGCGGCGGGCAGTGGCTGATGTGGTGGGCAGACACGAGGTATTGCGCACCGTGTACCCGGCCACGGACGGGGTGCCGCACCAGGTGATCGTGACCCCGGAGCAGGCCGGAATCGACCTGACGCCCGAAGACGTAGAGGTCGCCGACCTGCCCTCGCGCATCGGCGCGCTCGTCTCCACCGGGTTCGACGTGGTCGCGCAGGTGCCGGTGCTGGCGAAGCTGCTGCGGCTCACGCCCGACGAACACGTGCTGGTCTTCGTCGTGCACCACATCAGCGCCGACGGTTGGTCGATGGGCCCGCTGACCCGCGACGTGATGGTGGCCTACGCGACCCGCGCGGCGGATCAGGTGCCGAGCTGGGCGCCGCTGCCGGTGCAGTACGCCGACTTCAGCGTGTGGCAGCGCGAGGTACTCGGCGCCGAGACCGACCCGAACAGCCTGATCTCCCAGCAGGGCGACTTCTGGCAGCGCACGCTCGCCGGGGTCCCCGACGAACTGAACCTGCCCCTGGACCGCCCGCGCCCGAGCACGCCGTCCTTCGCGGGCGGCCGGGTGCCGTTCGCGATCGACGCCGACATCTACGCCGGATTGGCGAGCATCGCGCGCGAACAGAACGCGACCCTGTTCATGGTGGTGCACGCGGCGCTGGCGGTGTTCCTGGCACGCATGTCCGGGACCGACGACATCGTCATCGGCACCCCCATCGCGGGCCGTGGTGAGGCCGAACTCGACGACCTGGTCGGCATGTTCGTCAACATGCTGGCCCTGCGCACCCAGATCACCGGCCGGGCCGGTTTCACCGAGGTGCTGGCCCAGGCCAAGTCCGCCGACCTCGCGGCCTTCGCCCACGCGGATATCCCGTTCGAGCGGCTGGTCGAGCTGATCGACCCCGAGCGCTCCACCGCCCGCCATCCCCTGTTCCAGGTCTCGCTGTCGTTCGCGAACCTGCCGGACGCGACCTTCGAACTCCCCGGCCTCTCGGTCTCGGCCGTCGATTTCGACATCGACACCGCCAAGTTCGACCTGCAACTCACCGTCCAGCAACCGGCCCCCGACGCACCGAGCGCCTACGCCGAATTCACCTACGCCCGAGACCTTTTCGACCAGTCGACGGTGGAAACCTTCGCCTATCGCTTCCGCCAACTCCTCGCCGGCATCGTCGCCGACGCGACCCGCCCGGTCGGCGATCTCGACCTCCTCGACGAGTCCGAGCGCGACGGATTGCTCACCCGCACAGGCGGTCCCGCGCTCGCCGTCGACACGCTGCCCGAGCTCCTGGCCCGAGCCGTGGCCCACAACCCGTTCGGCGAGGCGATCGTCGCGCCCGGCCTGGGAGTACCAATCGGAGCCGGCGCCGGCGGGGCACCCGGCACGCAGCTTGGCGCCGTGGGTGGTTCAGTGCCGACCGACACCGGCTCGAATCGCGCGCTCGCCGCGCAGTCCGAGTCTGCCGAGGGTTCGGCGCTGACCTACGCCGAGTTGGACGCCGCGTCCTCGCGCCTGGCCCGCGTACTGATCGAGCGTGGTGCGGCACCGGAGACAGTCGTCGCGATCGCCATGCAGCGCTCGCTCGACACCACCCTGGCGATCTGGGCCGTGATCAAGTCCGGTGCCGCGTTCCTGCCGGTCGACCCGAAGTACCCGGCCGAGCGCATCGCGCACATGATGTCGGATTCCGGTGCGGCACTGGGCATCACGACCTCATCTGAGGTCGACCACTTGCCCGCCCCCGCACGGGAGAATTGGCTGGTGCTCGATGACGCGGCCGTCCAGGCCGAGGTGGCCGGGCAGCCCAGCGCGCCGATCACCGACGCCGACCGCCGTGGCGTCGTCCGCCCCGCCAACACGGCCTACATCATCTACACCTCCGGTTCGACGGGTCTGCCCAAGGGCGTCGTCGTCGCCCACGCCGGTGTGCCCAACTTCGCCGCCGCCCAGGTCGCGCAGTTCGGTCTCGGAAGATACACGCGCACACTGGCTTTCGCCTCACCGTCGTTCGACGCGTCGGTCCTCGAGTTCCTGCTGGCTGTCGGCTCGGCGGGCACCCTCGTCATCACCCCGCCCGGCATCGTGGGCGGCGCCGAACTCGCCGATCTCATCCGCGCCGAGCAACTCACCCACGTCTTCCTCACCCCGCTGGTCGCCGCCTCGATGGAACCCGCCGCGCTGGCCGGGGTCGAAGCGCTGATCGTCGGCGGCGACAAGGCCCCGGTGGATCTGGTCGCGAACTGGCACTCCGTGTGCGAACCCCGGGGGATCAGTCCCGCGCAGCACCGCTTCTACAACGCCTACGGCCCCACCGAGGCGACCATCGCGACGAACCTGTCCGACCCGCTGCTCCCCGGCGACCCCATGAACATCGGCGGCCCGATCGCCGGCGCCACCGCGCTGGTCCTCGACAACCGCCTGCGCCCGGTCCCCGAGGGCGTGGCCGGTGAGCTCTACGTCGGCGGCGTCCCGCTGGCACGCGGCTACCACCACCGCCACGCCCTCACCGCCGAACGCTTCGTCGCCAACCCCTACGGCGAGCCGGGCCGTCGCCTGTACCGCACGGGCGATGTCGTCGCCTGGCGCACGGTCAACGGCAAACCCGTCGTGGAGTATGTGGGCCGCAACGACTTCCAGGTCAAGATCCGCGGCTTCCGCATCGAACTCGGCGAGATCGATGCCGTGCTCACCGCGCACGAGGACGTGGAATTCGCGGCCACGATCGGCCGCACCACCGAATCCGGCGCGACCATCCTGGTCTCCTACGTCCGGGCTACGGCCGACAGCGCTGAAGGCGGCGGGACCGGCGGCAACCCGAGCCCGAGCCACCTGGCCGAGAGCGCCGAGGACAGGGCAGTTGCGGACCGAGAAGGAGCCCGCCGATCCGAGGGCGATGCTGCCGCGGGATCGACCTTCCGCCGCGCGGTGGACCCGGCGGCCCTGATCGAGTACGCCGCCCAACACCTCCCCACCCACATGGTCCCGACCGCCGTCGTCATCCTCGACGAGATCCCGCTGACCCCCGCCGGCAAACTCGACCGCCGCGCCCTGCCCGCCCCGGTCCTGCGCGCCCGGGAATTCCGCGCCCCAGCCACCCCGCTCGAACACGCCGTGGTCGCGACCTTCGCCGAAGTCCTCGGCACCGACCGCATCGGCCTCGACGACAGCTTCTTCGAGCACGGCGGCAACTCCCTGCTCGCCACCCAGCTCGTCGCGCGCCTGAGCATCGTCTTCGGCGAGCGGGTCCCGGTGGTGACGGTGTTCGTCGCGTCGACCCCCGCCGCTCTGATCGCCGAGGTCACCGGCACCGAGACGGCGCGACGCACCGCCTTCGATGTCGTGCTGCCCCTGCGCTCGGGCGGTGCGGCCGAGCCGCTGTTCTGTATCCACCCGGTGGGCGGCATCTCCTGGTCGTTCGCCGGACTGGCCGCGCACCTGCACCCCGACCGCCCGCTCTACGGCTTGCAGGCGCCCGCGCTGTCGGGCGAGCCGGGATTCGACTCGCTCGCGGACTGGGCCGCCCGGTATGTAGCCGAGATCCGCGCGATTCAGCCGGAAGGCCCCTACCACCTGCTCGGGTGGTCGCTCGGTGGCGTGCTCGCCCACGAGATGGCGGTGCAGTTGCAGGAGCAGGGCCAGCGGGTCGGCGTGCTCGCGCTGATGGACAGCTACGCCAGTGAACTCGACGCGCAGGCGGTCGCGGGGCCGGAGTCGGCCGCGGAGATCTTCGGCGGGCTGCTCGGACCCGATACCGTCGACTCGCTCGGCAGCGAGTTCGACGCCGACACGCTCGCGGCCCGGTTCGCCGAGCTGCCCGAGCCGTTCGCCTCCTTCGACGCCGCCACGGTGACCCGCGCGCTCGACTCCGCGGCCGAGTCGATAGAGCTGCGCCGACGCCACACCCCGCGCACCTTCCGGGGCGACCTCGTCTACTTCACCGCCGCGATCGGCACCACCGATCCGACGGCGGGCGCGGCGAGTTGGGCGCCCACGGTCACCGGCTCGGTCACCAATCATGAAGTCGCCTCGACACATTGGGCGATGACCCAGCCGGCGGCCCTGGACACCATCGGCGCCGCCCTGACCGAGGCGCTCGACGACGGCGGGGAGGCCGCGGCGAGCGAGGGGTGAGATCGCGGTGGATTTGCCCCGGACCTGCGCTGTACGGGTGACGAATCCACGTTGAGAAAGCTTCACCAGCGGACGGGTCGGTCGGGTAGCCTGCCCGTAACGTGCGAGAGGTGTATTGCTCTGTGGAAAACCCCCGTCGCCCTGGTCATGGCGGTAGGCGTCGTACCTCCGGCACCACACTGTTCGGTCAGTTGCTCACGGCCGCGGTCGAATCCGCCGCCGAGTCGATAGCGGTTCGCGATTACCCGGCCTGGTTGCCGGGTGGTTCCCGCGAACTCACCTACCACCAGCTCGATGAGGGCTCCTCGCGGCTGGCCCGCGAGCTCATCGGCCGGGGGATCGGCGCGGGCGACGTGGTCGCGGTCGCGATCGGTCGCTCGATCGAGTCCGTGATCGCGGTCTGGGCCGTCGCCAAGGCGGGCGCGGCCTTCGTGCCCGTCGACCCGGCCTATCCCGGCGACCGGATCGCCCACATCGTGGCCGATTCCGGCGCGGTGCTCGGTCTCACGGTCGGCGCCGCCCGCGCGCGCCTGGGGACGAGTGTGTACTGGATCGAACTCGACGATCCGGTGGTCTCCGAGCGCATCGCCCAGCGGCCCGCGCACACGGTGAGTTACGCCGACCGGGTCCGTCCGATCCGCGCCGAGCACCCGGCCTATGTCATCTACACCTCCGGTTCGACCGGAAAGCCCAAGGGCGTGGTGGTGACCCACACCGGTCTGGCCGGTCTGGTCGCCGCCGAGACCGAGCATTTCGGGGTCGACTCGCACGCGCGGGTGCTGCACGTGTGCTCGCCGAACTTCGATGTCTCGGTGCTGGAACAACTGCTGGCCTTCGCCTCGGGCGCCACCCTGGTGATCGCGCCGCCGCAGGTGTTCGGCGGTTTCGAACTGTCGGATCTGCTGCGCCGCGAGGCGATCACGCACCTGCTGATCACCCCGGGCGCGCTCGAGTCGGTCGAGTCGACCGACCTGCCCGACCTGCGCACGGTCGTGGTGGCCGGTGACCGGTTCGGACCGGAACTGGTGGCGCGCTGGGCGAGCGAGGCCCGCGCGTTCCACAACGGGTACGGGCCGACCGAGGCGACCATCCTCGCCACCAGCACCGCGCCGCTGCGCGCGGACGCCCCGATCACCCTCGGCAACCCCGTCCCCGGCATGGGCATCTACGTGCTCGATTCCCGGTTGCGGCCGGTGCCGACGGGCGCGATCGGCGAGCTGTATCTGTCGGGTCCCGGCCTGGCGCAGGGCTATCTGGGCAGGCCGGGGCTGACGGCCGAGCGCTTCGTCGCCTCACCGTTCGAGCCGGGCAGGCTGTACCGCACCGGCGACCTCGTGCGCAGGCTGGAGGCCGGTGGCGCGCTGGAATACCTGGGCCGCACCGACTTCCAGGTGAAGGTGCGCGGCTTCCGCATCGAACTGGGCGAGATCGACAACGCCCTCACCGCCCACCCCGACCTCCAGTACGCGGTGACCCTGGGCAAGACCATGCCCTCGGGCGCCACCGCGCTGGTCTCCTATGTGCTGCCGCAGCACGGTCGCACCGTCGACACCGGCGCGCTGGCCGAATTCCTCGGCGAATCGCTGCCCGCCTACATGGTGCCCGCGGTGATCATGGTGCTCGACCGGCTGCCGCTCTCGGCGGTCGGCAAGCTCGACCGCGCCGCCCTGCCGACGCCGGTGTTCACGGTGCGCGGTTTCCGCGCGCCCGCCACCCCGGCCGAGCAGGTGGTGGCCGACGTGTTCGCCGCGCTGCTGTTGCGCGACGGCGCCGGCCGGGTCGGCGCCGACGACGACTTCTTCGAACTCGGCGGCGATTCGCTGCTGGCCGCGCAGGCGGTGGCCCGGATCGGCGCCGCGCTGGACGTGCGGGTGCCGGTGCAGGCGGTGTTCGAAGCGCCGACGGTGGCCGGGCTCGCGAATCGAGCTGAACAGCAACGACTCTCGGCGCACGCGCTGCCGCTGGCGGCGCGCTCGCGTCCCGAGCACGTGCCGCTGTCGTATGCCCAGCGGCGACTGTGGTTCCTCAACCGGTTCGATCCCAGCTCCGCGGTGGACAACATCCCCGTCGCGGTCCGGCTCTCGGGTCGACTCGACCTGCCCGCCCTGCGCGCGGCCGTCGCCGACCTGGTGACCAGGCACGAAGTGCTGCGCACGGTATACCCGGCGCTCGACGGCGAGGGCCACCAGGTGGTCCTCGCGCCCGGCGACCCCGCCGCCACCCCGCATTTCGAGCTGACCGAGGTCGTCGAATCCGAGTTGACAGAGGCCATCGCGGCCGTGGCGCTCACCGGTTTCGACGTCACCCTCGCCCCGCCCGCGCGGGTCGCGGTCCTGGCCCTGCCCGCCGCGGAGCCGGAGACCGAGAGCACCGAGCACGTCATCGTTTTCGTGGTGCACCACATCGCCGCCGACGGTTTCTCCTTCGCGCCGCTGACCCGCGATCTGCTCACCGCCTACGCCGAACGACGCGGCGGCGGCGCACCGCACTGGACGCCACTGCCGGTCCAGTACGCGGACTACACGCTGTGGCAGCGCGAACTGCTCGGCGCCGAACACGACGAGGATTCCCTGCTCGCCGGGCAACTCGCCTTCTGGCGCCGCACCCTGTCCGGCCTGCCCGAACAACTCGACCTGCCCACCGACCGCCCGCGCCCGGCGGTCTCGAGCAGGCACGGCGGCAAACTCAGCATCCAGGTGCCCGCTTCGGTCCACGAAGGCTTGACCGCGCTGGCCCGAGGCCACAACGCCACCCTGTTCATGGTGGTGCACACGGCGCTGGCCGTGCTGCTGGCCCGGCTCTCGAGCACCCGCGACATCGCCATCGGCACCCCGGTGGCCGGGCGCGGGGAACAGGCCCTCGACGACCTGATCGGCATGTTCGTCAACACCCTGGTCCTGCGCACCGAGGTCGACTCGGGCGCCGCCTTCACCGACCTGCTCACCGAGGTCAGAACCGGTGACCTGGCGGCCTTCGGGCACGCCGACGTCCCGTTCGAACGGCTCGTCGAACTGCTCGAGCCGGTGCGTTCGACCGCCCGGCATCCGCTGTTCCAGGTGATGCTGACCTTCCAGAACCTGGCCCGCACCGACCTGGCCCTGCCGGGTCTGTCGGTCTCGGCCGCCGATTTCACGGTGCCGCTGGCGAAGTTCGACCTCCAGGTGGAACTGGTCGAACAGGTCGGGGTCGACGGCGCGCCGCAGGGGATGCGGGCCGACTTCGTCTACGCCACCGACCTTTTCGACCGCGCCACCGTCGCCGACTTCGCCGACCGCTGGCAGCGCGTCCTCGCCGCGGTGGTCGCCGACCCGACCATTCCGGTCGGTGACATCGATGTGCTCGCGCCCGGTGAGCGCGAACTCGTGCTGCGCGAGGGACATACGCCCGGCGTCCCGGTTCCCGAGGTGACCCTCGCGGACCTGATCAGCGCCCAGGTGCAGCAACGCCCCGACGCGATCGCGGTCCGCGCGGGGGAGCGCTCGCTCACCTTCGACGCCCTGTTCGGTCGCGCCTCGGCCCTGGCCCGCGCGCTCATCGCCGAGGGCGCGGGCCCGGACACCCTGGTGGCCGTCGCCGCGCCGCGCGACGAGGAACTGCCGGTGGCACTGCTGGCCGTGCTGCTCTCCGGTGCGGGCTACCTGCCGATCGATTCCGGCTACCCCACCCAGCGCCTGCACTACGTGATCGCGGACGCGAAACCCACGGTGCTGCTGGCGACTTCGCCGGAGTACGCGCTGCTCGGCGCCACCGTGGCGAACCTGCCGGTGGTGCTGCTCGACGCCGAGAACGACCACCCCACCCATCCGCTGCGACGCACCGAGCGCCGGGGTGCGCTGCGCCCGGATCACCTGGCGTATGTCATCTACACCTCGGGTTCCACCGGGCTGCCCAAGGGCGTCGGCGTGACCCACCGCAATGTGCTCGAGCTGTTCGCCAACGCGCAACTGCGGTTCGACTTCGACGTCGACGACGTGTGGACGGTGTTCCACTCCTTCGCCTTCGACTTCTCGGTCTGGGAACTGTGGTGCGCGCTGGCGGGCGGTTCGTCGGTGGTGGTCGTGGACCACATCACCTCCCGCTCGCCGATCGAGTTCCGCGAACTGCTGGCCCGCGAACAGGTGACGGTGCTCAGCCAGACGCCCACCGCCTTCGCCCAACTCGACGAGGCCGACCGCGCCGCGCAGGCCGCCGGGGCCGACCCGCTACCGCTGCGCTACGTGGTCTTCGGCGGCGAGGCACTGGACCCGCGCAAACTCACCCGCTGGTACGACCGCTACGGAAATGGTTCCGGCGCACCGGAACTCGTCAACATGTACGGGATCACCGAGACCACCGTGCACGTCTCGCATCAGCTGCTGACCTCGCCGCACGAGCCCGGCGACCCCGGCGACGACACCGAACTCGCCGGCAGCCTCATCGGCCGCGCGCTGCCCGGCCTGTCGGTGGTCGTCCTCGACGACCGCCTGCGCCCGGTGCCGTTCGGCGTCGCGGGCGAGCTCTATGTCGCTGGCAACCAGCTCTCCCGTGGCTACCTGGGCAAACCCGGCCTCACCGCCACCCGTTTCGTCGCCGACCCGTTCGGCGAACCGGGCGCGCGGCGCTACCGGTCCGGCGACCTCGGCCGCTGGGTCGGCTTCCGTGGCACGCCCACGCTCGAATACGGCGGGCGCGGTGACCAGCAGGTCCAGCTGCGCGGCTTCCGGGTCGAACCGGGCGAGATCGAGGCGGCCCTACTGCGGGTGCCCGGCGTCGGCCAGTCCGCCGTCATCCTGCGGGCCGACGAGTACGCGGGCGACCGGCTGATCGCCTATGTCGTCCCGGCGACCCAGGCGAGTGAACCCGCTCCGAAGGCCTTGGTGGGCAGGCGATTCGGGCGCGTCGAGCACGACGACGACCCGGTCGCCGCCCTCGACCCCGTCACCGTGCGGGCCGCCGTCGGCGAATTCCTCACCGGCTACATGGTTCCCGACGCCGTCGTGGTGGTCCCGGAACTGCCGATGACCACCAACGGCAAACTCGACCGGGCCGCCCTGCCCGCCCCGGAGTTCACCGCCGCCACCACCTTCCGGGCGCCGGCGACCCCCATCGAACTCAGCGTCGCCGAGGTGTTCGCGACCCTGCTCGGGGTGTCCGATCTCGGGTTGGACGACAACTTCTTCGACCGGGGCGGCAACTCGCTGCTGGCCACCAGGGCCATCGCCCGGATCGACCAGGCCCTGAGCACCGACCTGGTGGTGCGCGACCTGTTCGAGGCGCCGACCGTCGGCTCGCTCGCCGCGCGCGTGCGTCCCGGTTCGGTGGCGGCCCCCCGGCCGCCGCTGGTCGCCGCCCAGGATCGTGGCGTCGTCCCGCTCTCGCCCGCGCAGCAGCGGATGTGGTTGCTCAACCGCATCGACCCCGACTCCCCGGCCTACAACATCCCGCTGGTCCTGCGCTTCCGTGGCGCGCTGGACACCTCGGCCCTGCGCTACGCGGTCGCCGACGTGCTCGAACGCCACGAGGCGCTGCGCACCCGCTTCCCCGCCGACGGCCCCGACGCGGTGCCCTACCAGGAGATCCTGCCGGTCAGCGCGGTGCTGCCCACCGGTCTGCCGGTCGAGGAGTGCGACGACCCACAGGACCGGGTGGCCCGGCTGCTCGCCGCCGGATTCGATGTGGCCGAACGGGTTCCGCTGCGGGCCGGGCTGTTCACGGTCCCCGCCGAGGATCCGCTCGCCGAGGAAGAGCACGTGCTCGCCGTGGTGGCCCAGCACATCATCGCCGACGGCGCCTCGCTCGCCCCGCTGGCCCGTGACCTCGCGGTCGCGTACCGGGCGCGGGTCGAGGGCCGTTCGCCGAGCTGGCCGCCGCTGCCCGTGCAGTACGCGGACTACGCGCTGTGGCAGCGCACCGTCCTCGGCGACGAGGCCGACGAGAACTCCACCGCCGCACGGCAGTTGGCGTTCTGGCGGACAACCCTGGACGGCCACTCCGGCACGGTCGAACTGCCCCACGACCACCCGCGCCCACCGCACGCCTCGCTGCGCGGCGCGGACGTGCGCACCACCGTCTCGGCCGAGACCCACGCCGCGCTCGCCGAGATCGCGCGGGCGCACAACGCCTCGCTGTTCATGGTCGTGCACGCGGCCCTCGCGGTGCTGATCGCGCGGATCTCGGGCAGCACCGACATCGCCATCGGCACCCCGATCGCCGGGCGCGGTGAACCCGAACTCGACGACCTGGTCGGCATGTTCGTCAACACCCTGACCCTGCGCACCGAGGTCGATCCCGCCGGAAGCTTCGGCGAATTGGTCGGCGCGGCACGCGAAGTCGGGCTCAGCGCGTTCGGCAATGCCGACCTGCCGTTCGAGCGGATCGTCGACGAGGTGGCCCCCTCGGGCACCATGTCGCACAATCCGCTGTTCCAGGTGGTGCTCTCGTTCCACAACAACGAGACCCCCGTGCTGCGCCTGCCCGGCCTCACCATCGAGGCCATGGACCTGGCGGCCCGTTCGGCCAAGGTCGACCTCCAGGTCAATGTGGCGCCGCGCCATAGCGAGACCGGCGAACCGGCCGAGCTCGATGTCGTCTTCACCTATGCCACCGACCTTTTCGAGGAGCAGACCGTCGCGACCTTCGCGCGCGGGCTCACCGAGATCGTCACGGCGGTCGCGGCCGACCCCACGGTTCGCGTCGGCGATATCGACCTGCGCGACGCCGTCGAACGCGAACGCGAACTCAGCGCCGCCGACTACGCGCCCGCGCCCTCGGCCAACGGCGCGGCGCTGGCACAGGAGCTGGCCGCCGCCGTCGAGGAGGACCCGGACGCCCCCGCCGTCGACGAGGGCGACACCACGCTGACCTACCACCAATTCGACGCCCGCTCCTCACAATTGGCGCGCTCGCTGATCGCGCGCGGGGCCGGGCCGGGCACGGGGGTCGCGGTGCGGCTCGATCGCGGACCGCACGCGGCGATCGCCACCTGGGCGGTGCTCAAGGCGGGCGCCGCGGTGGTGCCGCTGATGTCGATGGACGCACCACTGGCGGCACGGTTCGAGGTGAAACTCGGTCTGGCCCTGGACATCCTCGACGCCCCGGACGGCCTGGACTGGTACGACCTGGCCGACCCGGCGCTGGAAGCGGAACTGGCCGCCGAATCGCCGCGTCCGATCGGCTACGCGCACCGCACCCGCGCCCTGCGCGGCGACGATGTGGCCTTCGTCGGCGGCGGCCGGCAGCTCAGCTACGACGAGCTGGCCGGGGCCGCGCAACGGGTGGCCCAGCGCACGGGCCTCGACTACGAATCGCGGACGCGGGCGGCGGGACGGCCGGATTCGGTGGCCGGGGTGGTGGAGATCGTCGCGGCCGGAATCGCCGGCGCGACGTTGGTGATGGCGCCCGAGGACGGCGCCGACGAGGTGAGCCATGTGTTCACCGAGTCGGCGGTGGCCGTCGCGGGGGCGGGGGATGATGCCGGCGCGACGATCGTGGCGCTCAGTGAGATGATCGGCAGCGCCGGTCGGTCGCCACAGCGTCGCACGGCAATCGGGATGGATGGAATAGGTGGTTAGTGCATGACCGGGCAGCGGCAAGTCGGCTCCGTACGGGGATCGCGTGCCACGCAGCGTGGGAAATCACTACCCCAACTGGTGTCGCTCGCGGTCGAGTCGAACCCGGACGGTGTCGCGCTGTCGTGGTTCGACGGCGTGTCCGAGCCGGTGCGGTTGACCTATGCCGAACTCGACGAGCGCGCCAACCGCCTGGCCAGGGTGCTCATCGCGCGCGGGATCGGGCCGGAAGACGTTGTCGCCGTCGGGATCCCGCGCTCGCCCGAGTCGGTTCTCGCGCTGTGGGCGGTGACCAAGACCGGCGCCGCGTTCCTGCCGGTCGACCCGAACTATCCGCCCGCCCGGCTCACGCACATGCTCGGCGAGGCGGGCGCGGTGCTCGGCCTCGCGGTCGGGGCCGCGCTCGATCGGCTGCCGACCACCATCGACTGGCTGTGCCTGGACGACGAGGCTGTGTACCGCGCCGCGGAGGAACAGTCCAGCGACCCGGTGACCCGCGACGACCGGGTGCGCCCGCTGCGCCTGCAACATCCGGCCTACGTCGTGTACACCTCCGGCTCCACGGGGCTGCCGCGCGGCGTGGTGGTGACCCACGCGGGTCTGGCGAACGTCCACGAGTACCAGCGTGAGCACTACCGGCTCGGCCCCGATTCGCGGGTGCTGCACCTGGCCTCGCCCTCCTTCGACGCCTCGGTGTTCGAGGTGCTGATGGCGCTGTGCGGGGCGGCGACGCTGGTGGTGGTCCCGCCGAGCGTGTACGGCGGCGACGACCTGGCGCGGGTGCTGGGCCGGGAGCGGGTCACGCACGCCTTCATCACCCCGACGGTGTTGGCGTCGGTGGATCCGCACGGGCTCGACGAGTTCCGGGTGGTGGTGTCCGGCGGCGAGGCGTGTCCGCCGGAACTGGTGCGGCGCTGGGTATTACCGCTGTCCGGGGGTGGGACGCGCGAGCTGTACAACGGGTACGGGCCCACCGAGGCCACCATGGGGACCAACTTCAGCGCGCCGCTGCTGCCGGGGCAGCCGGTGACGATCGGGCCGCCGATCCGCAATGTCGTCGAGTACGTGCTCGACGAGCGGCTGGTGCGGGTGCCCGACGGCATCGTCGGCGAGCTCTACATCGCGGGCAACGGGCTGGCCCGCGCCTATCACCGGCGTCCCGCGATCACCGCGTCACGGTTCGTCACCAACCCCTTCGCCCCGGCCGGTGGGCGCATGTACCGCACCGGTGACCTGGTGCGCAGGCGTGTCGACGGTGCGTTGGAATACCTGGGCCGCAACGACTTCCAGGTCAAGGTGCGCGGGTTCCGCATCGAGCTCGGCGAGATCGACGCCGTGCTCGCCGCCGACGACAGCGTGGACTTCGCGGTCACCATCGGACACGAACTCGACAACGGCACAACGATTCTCGCCGCCTACGTGCACCCGGCGCCGGGTACGGTGATCGACACCGAGGCCCTGTTCGCCCGCGCGAAGGCGGGCCTGCCCGCGCACATGGTGCCTACCGCGCTGACGGTCCTCGACACGATTCCGCTGACGCCCATCGGCAAGCTCGATCGGGCCGCGCTGCCCGCTCCCGCCCTGCGGGCCGCGGAGTTCCGGGCGCCCTCGGGGGCGATGGAAGAGCTGGTGGCCGGGATCTTCACCGAGCTGCTCGCCCCGGAGAACCCGATCGGCTCGGCCGACGACTTCTTCGCCCTCGGCGGCAATTCCCTGCTCGCCACCCAGGCCGCCGCCCGCCTCGGGGCGGATCTCGCCGCCCGGGTGCCCGCCGGGCTCGTCTTCGAAAACCCCACTGTCGCAGGGCTCGCCGCAGTACTCGAGCCTTTGAAGGGCGTGGGTGGGCAGACCCCGCTCACCCCCAGGGAACGTCCCGAGCTGATCCCGCTGTCCCCGGCGCAGCAGCGGATGTGGTTCCTCAATCAGTTCGATCCGACCTCCACCGCCGAGACCGTCCCGTTCGCGCTGCGCCTGGCCGGTCCGTTCGACGCGCGCGCCCTGCACGCGGCGCTCGCCGACCTGGTGACCAGGCACGAATCGCTGCGCACCTGGTATCCGGTCGGGCCGGACGGCGTCGGGCACCAGGTGGTGTTGCCGCTGGCCGAGGCCGTGCCCGACGTGCTCTTCGACTCGCTCACCGAGGATGATCTGCCCTGGTGGCTGGCCGAATTCGCCGGGACCGGTTTCGATGTCGCGGCCGGTGTGCCGCTGCGGGTGGCGTTGGCCGAGCTGGGTCCGCAGGACCACGTGCTCGCCGTGGCCGTGCACCACATCACCGCCGACGGCGCCTCGGTGAAACCGCTGCTGCGCGACCTGCTCAGCGCCTATCTCGCGCGCCGCAACCGGTCGCGGCCCCGCTGGCAGCCGCTGGCGGTGCAGTACGCCGACTACACGCTGTGGCACCGCGAACTCCTCGGCGCCGAAGACGACCCCGAATCCCTTGCCGCCGCGCAGTTCTCGCACTGGCGCCAGGCGCTGGCCGGGCTGCCCGACCGCCTCGACCTACCCACCGATCGTCCTCGACCACCCGTATTCACCGGGCGCGGAGCCGAATTCGGGTTTCGGATCCCGGCCGCGACCCACACGGCCCTGGCCGCACTGGCCCAGCGCACCGGCACCTCCGAGTTCATGGTCGTGCACGCGGGGTTCGCGGTGCTGCTCGGTCGCCTCGCGCACACCGACGACATCGCCATCGGCACCCCGGTAGCCGGACGCGGCGCCCGCGAACTCGACGACCTCATCGGCATGTTCGTCAACACACTGGTCCTGCGCACCCAGCTCGACCAGCGCGCGAGCTTCGCCGACCTGCTGCGTGAGACCAAACGGGCCGACCTGGCCGCCTTCGCGAACGCGGACCTGCCGTTCGAGCGCCTGGTCGAACTGCTCGACCCGGTGCGCTCACAGGCCCACCACCCGCTGTTCCAGGTGGCCCTGTTCTTCCAGAACCTGGACCTGCCCACCCTGCGGCTGCCCGGACTCGACGCCGCCCCGGTCGACTTCGGTGCCGCGGTCGCCCGGTTCGACCTCCAGCTCACCATCGTCCCCGGTACCGACCCGACCGCCCCGATGGCGGCCTCGTTCACCTACGCCACCGATCTGTTCGACGCCGAGACCGTCGAGACCATCGCCGCGCGCTTCACCCACCTGCTCGACGCGGTGAGCGCCGACGCGCAGATCGCGATCGGGGACATCGACCTGCTCACCGATGCCGAGCGCGAGCTGACGGTGGTGAACTGGAACGACACCGCCCACCCGGTGGTGCCGGAGCTGATGCTCGACGCGTATCGCCGTGCGGTGCAGTCACATCCGGACGCGACGGCACTGGTCTACGAGGATGTGGAACTGACCTACCGGCAGTTCGACGTGCGGGTCAACGCGCTGGCCCGGGTGCTCATCGCCCAGGGCGTCGCACCGGAAACACTGGTCGGACTGGCCATTCGACGGTCTCCCGACCTGGTGATCGGCATGTACGCCGTGCTCGCCGCCGGTGGCGCGTATGTGCCGCTCGATCCCGATCATCCGGCCGAGCGCCTCGCCTACATCCTCGACACCGCCGCTCCCGCGTGTGTTCTGAGCACGCGCGCCGACGCGGTCGCGGTGCCGGACGGCGTCTCGCTGCTGCTGCTCGACGAGCTCGACTACACCGGCGTGGCGGTCGACCCGGTCCAGCCCACCGAACTGCGCGCGCCGCTGCTGCCCGGTCATCCGGCCTACGTCCTGTTCACCTCCGGTTCCACCGGCAAGCCCAAGGGCGTGATGATCTCGCACGCCGCCATCCACAACCAGCTGGTGTGGATGCTCGCGAAATACCCACTGGCACTGGGTGATGTGTACCTCCAGAAGACCGCGACGACCTTCGACGTGTCGCTGTGGGGGTACTTCATGCCGCTGCGGGTCGGCGCGAAACTGGTGCTGGCGACTCCCGACGGGCACCGTGATCCCGCGTACCTGATCGATGTGATCGGTCGGCAGCGGGTCACCGTCACCGACTTCGTGCCCTCGATGCTCACCGTGTTCGCCGCCCACGCGGCGGGCGCGAGCGGGCTCGAGTCGCTGCGCGAGGTGTTCGTCATCGGTGAGGCGCTGCCCGCGGAGACGGTCGACGCGATGGCGGCGGTCTGTTCGGCGCGGCTGCACAACCTCTACGGGCCCACCGAGGCCGCGGTTTCGGTGACCTACTGGCCCGCGCGGGCGGGGGAGCGGTCGGTGCCGATCGGGCTGCCGCAGTGGAACACTCGGGTCTACGTGCTCGACGAGCGGTTGCGTCCGGTGCCACCGGGGGTCGCGGGGGAGCTCTACCTCGCGGGTGATCAGTTGGCGCGCGGGTATGTCGCGCGGCCCGGGTTGACCGCCGACCGGTTCGTGGCCGACCCGTTCACCACCTCGGACCGGATGTATCGCACCGGGGACCTGGTGGTGTGGCGGCGACCGTCCGCGAGCGCGCCGCATCGGTTGGACTACCTGGGCCGCATCGACTTCCAGGTGAAGTTCCGTGGGCAGCGGGTCGAGCTGGGCGAGATCGAGACCGCGCTGCTCGGGCACGAATCCGTGAGCCAGGCGGTGGCGCTGGTGGTTTCGACGGAGCTCGGTGATCAGCTGGTCGGGTATGTCGTCGCGGCTCCCGGCGAGGTCGCCGAACCTGACCGACTCCGCGCCTTCGGGTCGAAAGCTCTTCCGGCCTATATGGTTCCGGCCTCGATCACGGTGCTGGACGCGCTGCCGCTCAATGCCAGCGGCAAGCTGGACCGTTCGGCCCTGCCCGCCCCGACCTTCGCGACCCGCGCCTTCCGCGCGCCGCGCACCGAATCGGAGCGGCTCGTCGCCGACCTGTTCGGAGAAGTGCTGGGCCGCAACGATATCGGCGCCGACGACGACTTCTTCGCCCTCGGCGGCAACTCGCTGATCGCCACCCGGCTGGTCGCCCGGCTCGGTGCCGCCACCGGTGGGCGGATCGCGGTTCGCACCCTGTTCGAGACCCCCACCGTCGCCGCGCTCGCCGCCGGCCTCGACCCCGACGCGGTTCCCGAGCCGACCAGTGGCCTCGGCACAGTGGCGCGCCCCGCCGAACTTCCCCTCTCGCCCGCGCAGCGCCGCATGTGGTTCCTCAACCGCTTCGACCAGGGCACCGGCACCGCCTCCTCGGCCTACAACCTCCCCTTCGCCCTCCGTCTCACCGGCACCCTCGACCTCCCCGCCCTGACCACCGCCCTGCGCGACGTCCTGGCCCGCCACGAGGTCCTGCGCACGATCTACCCCGATACCGACAGTGGGCCGATTCAGCAGGTGCTGTCCGTGGACGAGGTGGAGCTCGACTTCGCGGTGTACCGCCTCGGTGGTGAGCGCTCGGTATCGGATGATCGGGCGCGGTCGCTCGGTGCGCGTCCGGCGGACTACTGGGCCGGCGCACCGGAGGCCGAGGGGAGCTCGACGGGCGCAACGCAGGTGTCCGCGTTGGTCGCCGAAGTCGCGGCGCTGGCGTCGACGGCGTTCGACGTGACCGCCGAGGTGCCGATTCGGGTGCGGTTGATCGAGGTCACGGGGGAGGGGGCCGACGCGCCCACCGACTACGTGCTCGCCGTGGTGGTGCACCATATCGCCGCCGACGCCTCGTCGATGGCGCCGCTGGTGCGGGACGTGACCACCGCCTACCTCGCGCGGGTCGCCGGGCACGCGCCCGAGTGGGCGCCGCTGCCGGTGCAGTACGCGGACTACGCGCTGTGGCAGGTGGATCGGCTCGGGGCCGACAATGATCCGGATTCGTTGGCGGCGCAACAGCTGTCGTTCTGGCGTGGTGAACTCGCCGACCTGCCGGACCTGCTGGAACTGCCCGCCGATCGGCCGCGTCCGGCGGTGGCCTCGCTCGCGGGTGGGCGGGTGCCGGTGCGCATCGACGCCGAAACCCACACCGCGCTCGCCGGGATCGCCCGGGAGACCGGGGCGACGGTATTCATGGTGCTGCACACCGCTTTCGCGGTGCTGCTGGCTCGGCTCTCCGGTGCCGCCGATGTCGCGGTGGGCACGCCGGTCGCGGGGCGCGGTGAGCGCGAGCTCGACGAGTTGATCGGCATGTTCGTCAACACCGTGGTCCTGCGCACCCGCTACGACGGTGGCGCCACCTTCACCGATCTCGTTGCCGCCCAACGGGTCAGCGATCTGGCTGCCTTCGCCGCCGCCGATATTCCGTTCGAGCGGCTGGTCGAGGTACTCGATCCGCCACGCTCCACGGCGCGGCATCCGCTGTTCCAGGTGGGTCTGTCGTTCCAGAATGTGGATCACGCCGCGCTGGAACTGCCGGGGCTGCGCATCGCGCCGGTGGCGGCGGAACTGGCTGTGTCGCAGTTCGATCTGCACCTGATCGTCGGCGACGCCTACGACGCGGAGGGGTCCGCGGCCGGTATCGAGGGGTTCTTCACCTTCGCCACCGAGCTGTTCGATGCCGCGACGGTGCAGGGGTTCGCCGACCGACTCGGGCTGCTGCTCGACGCTGTGGTGCGTGAGCCGGCCGTGATCGTGGGCGATATCGATCTACGCACGGAGCAGGAGCGTGCGCTCGAGATCGTCAGTGGGGCAGTCGATCTCGCTGTTCCTGGAACCCTGGCCGATCTGCCGTCGGATGCCCGGCCCGAAGCGGTCGCGCTGGTGGCGGACCTGCCGGAAGGGCGCCTCGAACTCACCTACGCGGAGTTCGAGTCCCGCGTGAACCGGCTCGCGCGCCACCTCATCTCGCTGGGCGTCGGCCCGGAGTCCCTGGTCGCGCTGGCACTGCCGCGGTCGATCGACCTCGTGGTCGCCATGTACGCGGTGACCCGTGCCGGCGGCGCCTACGTGCCGATCGACCCCGACCAGCCCGCCGACCGAACCGACTACATCCTGCACACCGCCGCGCCGATCTGCGTGCTCACCAACGGTTTCCGCACCGACGCCGCCCCGGTGGTCCGGGTCGACCACCCGGCCATCGCCTCGGCGGACCCCGGCCCGGTCACCGACGCCGACCGGCGCGCGCCCCTGCGCCCGGACAACACCGCCTACGTCCTGTTCACCTCCGGCTCCACCGGCCGCCCCAAGGGCGTGGCGGTGCCGCACGCGGCCGTGGTGAACCAGTTGCGGTGGCTGCACGCGGAATTCGGTACCGACGCCACCGACGCCTTCCTGCTCAAGACGCCCGCCACCTTCGACCTGTCGGTCTGGGAGTTCTGGTCCGCCGCCGTGTGCGGCGGCCGCCTGGTGATCGCCGCCCCCGACGGCCACCGCGACCCCGCCTACCTCGACGCCCTGATCGCCGACGCCGGAGTCACCACCCTGACCGCGGTGCCCTCGCTGCTCGACGCCCTGTCGGAGCACTGGACCGCGCACCGCACCGCACCCTTCGGCTCGGGCAGCGGTGTGACGCTGGCACGTGTGCTCGCGATCGGCGAGACCCTGCCCGCCGGCCTCGCGCAACGACTCCTGAAAGCCCTGCCCGACACCAGGATCGACAACCTCTACGGCCCCACCGAGGCCGCCGTCTCGATCACCGACCACCGCGTCACCTGCGCCGACGTGATCACCGTCCCCATCGGCGCCCCCGTCAGCAACAGCCGCGTCTACGTCCTCGACGAACGCCTCCGCCCCGTCGCCCCCGGCGTCCGGGGAGAGCTCTACCTCGGCGGCCGCCAACTCGCCCGCGGCTACCTCCGCAAACCCGCCCTCACCGCCGAACGCTTCCTCCCCGACCCCTTCGAACCTGGTGCCCGCATGTACCGCACGGGCGACCTCGTAGCCCGGACTCCGGTGCGCGCTGGTCAGGTCGATAACGCGGCCTCCGCGCAGAATGCCGGCCGCCCGCCTCACCCGCTCGACCCGCGAGCGGCAGAGCGCGGCGAAACGGGACGCGCGCCCGAGCTTGCCGGTGATCAGGGCATTGCCGACGGATCGCCCAGTCGCGATCGGATCGAGGCCGAAATCTCGTCGGAGCGTGCCGGTGATCAGGGCGCGCCTCACCGGTCGCCCGGTCGCGACCGGATCGAGGCCGAAACCTTGTCGGAGCGTGCCGGTGATCAGGGCACGACGCACGGGTCGCCCGGTCGTGACCGCATCGCGACCGAGGCGCGGTCCCGCAGCGGTGGTGAGCTGATCTACCTGGGCCGCAGTGACTTCCAGGTCAAGGTGCGTGGGTTCCGGGTCGAGCCCGGTGAGGTCGAGGCGGTGCTGCTCGGGCTGCCCGAGGTGCGGCAGGCCGCGGTGCTGGCGCGGCATGACGCGCACTTCGGTGATCGGCTCGTGGCCTATCTTGTTGGCGCCGAAGTCGATGTGGCGCAGGTGAAGTCAGCGCTGGGGGCGAAGCTGCCCGGCTATCTGGTGCCGGATGCCTTCGTGGTGCTCGACGCGCTGCCCTGTACCGCGAACGGCAAGCTGGATCGAAAGGCATTGCCCGCGCCGATCTTCGGCGGTACCTCGGTGCGCGCGCCCGGTACACCGACGGAGCAGTTGGTCGCCGAGATCTACGCCGAGATCCTCGGTCTCGAGGCGGTCGGCGCCGACGACGACTTCTTCGCCATCGGCGGCAACTCCCTGCTCGCCACCAGGGCGGCCGCGCGCATCGGCGCCGCACTCGACCGGGAGGTCGGGGTTCGGTTGCTTTTCGAGGCGCCCACGGTCGCCGACCTGGCCCTGCGCGTGCACCGCAGCGAGCTGGCCACCGCGTCGCCGATGTCGGCCGGACCGCGCCCGGAGCGGGTGCCCCTGTCGCTGGCGCAGCAGCGGATGTGGCTGCTCAACCGCCTCGACCCCGAGGCCACCGTCTACAACATCCCCGCCGCCATCCGCCTCACCGGCAGCCTCGACCTGACCGCGCTGCGCCGCGCCGTCGCCGACCTGTTCGCCCGCCACGAGGTCCTGCGCACCCGCTACCCGGTCGCGCCCAGCGCCGAGGACGAGGCGCCCTACCAGGACGTGCTCGGCCCCGAGACCATGCGGGTCGACCTGACCCCGGTCGAGGTCGCCGTCGACGCCGTCGAGGCCGAGGTGCGCCGCGTGGTCGCCACCGGCTTCGACGTCACCGCCGCACCTCCCCTCCGCCTGCGCCTGCTGCGCCTGGCCGCCGACGACCACGTCCTGGTCTTCGTCGCCCACCACATCAGCGCCGACGGTTTCTCCCTCGGCCCGCTCACCCGCGACCTGGTCCTGGCCTACACCGCCCGCACCGCGGGCGCACCCCCGGCCTGGGCGCCGCTGCCGCTGCAATACGCCGATTACGCACTGTGGCAACGTGACTCGCTCGGCGCCGAAACCGACCCGACCTCCACGGCCGCGGCCCAACTGGCCCACTGGACCACCGAACTGGCCGGGCTGCCCGAGGAAATCGCCCTGCCCACCGACCGGCCGCGACCGCCGGTGCAGTCCTTCGCCGGCGCCACCACCGCGTTCGACATCGACGCCGCCCTGCACGCCGAACTCGCGGCCACCGCCCGCGCGCACGGCGTCACCGTGTTCATGGTCGTGCAGGCCGCGCTCGCGGTGCTGCTGGCCCGGATGTCCGGCACCGACGACATCGCCATCGGCACCCCCATCGCCGGGCGCGGCGCCCGCGCGCTCGACGAGCTGGTCGGCATGTTCGTCAACACCCTCGTGCTGCGCAGCCGGATCACCCACGGGGAATCGTTCGCCGCCCTGCTGGCCCGCACCCGCGACACCGACCTGCGCGCCTTCGCCAATGCCGATGTTCCGTTCGAGCGGGTGGTGGAAGCGGTCGCGCCGGCCAGGTCGACCGGCAGGCACCCGCTGTTCCAGGTGGCGCTGTCGTTCGAGAACACCGCCCCGGTCACCTTCGACCTGCCCGGCATCACGGTCGGCGCGCTCGACGCCCGCACCGCCGAAGCCAAATTCGACCTGCTGCTCACCGTGCGCGAACAACCGCGCAACGGCGGAATGCACGCCGAATTCAGTTATGCGACAGACCTGTTCGACGCGGCGACCGTCCAGGGCTTCGGCACCCGCCTGCGCCGACTGCTCACGGCCGTCGCGGCCGACCCGGACCTCGCCGTCGGCGACATCCCCCTGCTCGATGCCGCCGAACTCGCCGCGAGCACCACCTTCGCGGGCGCGCCCGCCGAACCCGAACGCACCCTCGCGCAGCTGATGGACGAGGCCGTGCGGGCCAACCCCACCGGGGTCGCGCTGCGCGGCGCCGGGCGCGGATTCACCTACGCCGAACTCGACGCGGCGGCCAACCAGCTGGCCCGTGGTCTGATCGGACGCGGCGCGGGCCCGGAAGTGGCTGTCGCCGTAGCCATTCGACGCTCCGTCGAATCGGTGCTCGCGGTCTGGGCCATCGCGCGCACCGGCGCCGTGATCGTGCCCATCGACCCCGGTTACCCCGCCGAACGCATCCGGCACATGGTCGCCGACTCCGGCGCCGCCTTCGGCATCACCCTCACCGCCGAACGCGCCGACCTGCCCGCCCTGCCCGGCGGCGGCTGGGTCGCGCTCGACGACGGCAACTTCACCGCCGAGATCGCCGGCTGCGCCACCGTCGCGCTGCGCGAGATCGAACTGCTGGCCCCGCCGAACACCGGCAACGCCGCGTACATGATCTACACCTCCGGCTCGACCGGGCTGCCCAAGGGCGTCGTGGTCACCCACGCCGGACTCGCCAACTTCTGCGCCGAACAGAAGCAGCGCTACCGCCTCGACACCACCACGCGCGCACTGGCTTTCGCCTCACCGTCGTTCGACGCCGCCATGCTGGAACTGCTGCTCGCCCTCGGCGGCGCGGGCACCCTCGTGGTGGCCCCCGCCGGTTCGGTCGGCGGCACCGAACTCGCCGAACTCATCCGCACCGAGGGCGTCACCCACACCTTCCTAACCCCGGCCGTCGTGGCTACCCTCGACCCCGACGGGGTGCCGGACCTGCGCGTGCTGATCGTCGGCGGCGAGAACGTCCCCGCCGAGCTCGTGGCCCGCTGGAACACGCTGCCCCAGCGCCACTTCCACAACGGCTACGGCCCCACCGAGGCCACCATCATGGCCACGATCAGCGACGCGCTGCGTCCCGGCGACACCGTCCACATGGGCGGTCCGATCCGTGGCCTGCGCGCGCTGGTCCTCGACTCCCGCCTGCGCCCGGTCGCCGAGGGCGTCACCGGCGAGCTGTACCTGAGCGGCATCCAGTTGGCGCGCGGCTACCACCGCCGCGCGGCGCTGACCGCCGCCCGCTTCATCGCCGACCCCTTCGCTCCCGTCGAAGGCGGCGCCGACCGGCTCTACCGCACCGGCGACCTCGTGCGCAGGCGCGGCGACGTGCTGGAGTTCGTGGGCCGCAACGACTTCCAGGTCAAGATTCGTGGCCTGCGCATCGAACTCGGCGAGATCGACGCGGTCCTGGCCGCCGCCCCCGGCGTGAGCTGGGTGACCACCCTCGGCCGCGACAACGGCACCGGCTCCACCATGCTGGTCTCCTACGTCCTGCCCGAACCGGGCGCCGCGCTCGACCCCGCCGAACTCACCGCGCTCGCCGGGCGAGTCCTGCCCGACTACATGGTGCCCGCCGCGATCGTCGTCCTCGACGAGATCCCGCTGAACCCGGCGGGCAAACTCGACCGGCGCGCGCTCCCGGACCCGGTCGCGGCACGCGGCGAGTACCGAGCTCCACGCACGCCCGCCCAGAAGGTGCTCGCGCGGGTGATCGGGGAGGTGCTCGATCGCGACCGCGTCGGTCTCGACGACGACTTCTTCGCACTCGGCGGCGACAGCATCACCGCCATCCAGGTGGTCTCGCGCGCCGGCTCGGCCGGGGTGGTGCTGCGCCCGCGCGACCTGTTCGACGCGCGCACCGTCGCCGCGCTCGCCGACCGCGCCGTCGTCCGCATCGAACCCGGTACGCCGTCCACCGCCCTGCCGCTCACCGCCACCGCCGCGCAACTGCTCGAAACGGGCGAGACCGCCGTCGAACCGCGCGCGGTACTGCTCGATGTGCCGGTGGACTGCGCGGACGAGATCGTCGCCGCCGCGGCCGCCGCGGTGATGAGCAGGCACCCGATGCTGTGGGCCCGGCTCGACCGCACCGGCGAGGCCCCGGTGCTGCGGATCCCGCCGCCGGAGGACCGCACCGGCGGCGCGTTCCGCAGGCTCGACGCCGCCGACGGCGAATCCTCGCTGCCGGTCGACGACATCGTCACCGCGGCCGCCGCCGCGCTCGACCCCGACGAGGGTCGCAATATCCACTTCATCCTCACCGGTGACGGCGAGAGCGCGGCCACCCTGGTCGTCGTCGCGAATGCCCTTGTCCTGGACGAGACTTCGTGGCGCTCCCTGGTCGACCAGCTCACCTCGGCCTGGAGCCGGGGCCGCCACGCCGCCCCCGGCGCACCCGACGCCGGGCTCGGCGAGCTGGCCCGGCTGCTCGCCGACTACCCCGCCACCGAACGCGCCCGCGCCGAACGCGCCTACTGGCATCGCGCGATCCGTTCCAGGGCAGGCGAATCCGCCGACCTGCGCCAGCGCAGTCGGGTGTCGCTGAGCATCACCGGCGAGGGCAGCACCGCGGTGCGCACGGTCGCCGAGGCATACCGCGCCACCGTCGACGAGGTGCTGCTCACCGCCGCCGCGCTGGCCCTGCACACCGCCGCCGACACCGCCGCCGCCCGGGTGCTCGGCACCGTGGTGCGCCTGCGCGCCGACCAGCGCCTGCTCGCCCGCGCCGACGCCGAGAACGTCGTCGGCGGCTTCACCACCGACTACCCCCTCGCCCTGCGCCTGGACGGCATCGATGTCGCCGACGCGCTCGTCGGCGGACCCGCCGCCGGTGTGGCCCTGGCCCAGATCAAGGAACTGCGCCGCGCGGTCCCCGCCCACGGTGCCGGCTTCGGGCTGCTGCGCTACCTCGACAGCGAGACCGCCGACAGCGTGCGCACCCTCGACCGCGGCCGGTTCGCGGTGCGGCTGCGCGACCTGCGCCCGGCCCGGGTGCACACCGATGTCGCCGCCGACGATCTGGCGCTGGTCCTCGCGGTCGACGCCACCGACGACGGCATGGTCGCCCGATTCGACTACGCCGGTGCGGTACTCACCGCCGCCGAGGTCAAAACCTTTGCCGAGCACTGGATTCGCGCACTGGGTGGGCTCGCCGAACACGGATTGCGGCCCGGCGCGGGCGGATTCACGCCCTCGGACTTCCCGCTGGTCACCCTCGGCCAGACCGAACTCAACCGGTTGAGCCGCCGCTACCCGCTGCTCAGCGACGTGTGGCCGGTGACGCCGCTGCAATCGGGCATGCTGTTCCACGCCCTGCTCGCGGAGAACTCGGTCGACCCCTACATCACCCAGTTCGTCCTCGACCTCGACCTCGCGGTGGACGTCGAACGGCTGCGCCAAGCCGCGCAGGCGCTGATCGACCGCCACGACAACCTGCGCGTCGCCTTCGCCACCGACGCCGCGGGCACCCCGCTGCAGGTGGTCATCGACGACATCGACGTGCCGTGGCGGGTCATCGACACAGTGCTCGATGGCGCCCCTCCCGAGGGTCCCGCGCGGTCACGCTCCGCTACCGCCTCCGGGCCCGCCGGTCGGGGCGACGAAGACGCTGCCTACCAGCGCATTCGCGCCACCGACCTGGCCGCGCACTTCGACATGACCGCCGCCCCGCTGCTCCGGTTCACCCTGGTGCGCACCGCCGAGGCCGCGCATCTGCTCGTCACCAGCCACCACATCCTCATCGACGGCTGGTCCATGCCGCTGCTGCTGCAGGAACTGCTCACCGCCTACGTGGCGGGCGGACGCAGTAGGCGCCTGTCCAAGGTGGCGCCCTACCGCGACTACCTGGCCTGGCTCGCCGACCAGGACCTCGACGCCGCGCGCTCGTCCTGGCGCGTCGCGCTCACCGGCCTGGCCGAACCCACCCCACTCGCCCCGGTCGATCTGGGTCGCGAGATCTCCACGGGCACAGGCGAAACCGGCTTCGCCCTCACCCCGGCCGACACCGTCGCGCTGACCGAACTCGCCGCGAGCCTCGGCGTCACCGTGAACACCGTGGTCCAGGCGGCCTGGGGGCTGCTCATCGCGCGGCTCGTCGACCGCGACGACGTGGTGTTCGGCGCCACCGTTTCGGGCAGGCCCGCCGACCTCGACGGGGTCGAGCGCATGGTCGGGCTGTTCCTCAACGCCATCCCCGTGCGGGTGCGGCTGCGCCCCGGCGACACCGTGGCCGAACTGCTGCGCCGGTTGCAGGACGAACAGGCCGCCCTGCTCGACCACCACTACCTCGGACTCGGCGAGATCCAGGAGATCGCGGGCATCGACGCGCTCTTCGACTCGCTGGTCGTGTTCGAGTCCTTCCCGGTGGACCGCGCCGGGCTCGCCGAGGCCGCGACCGGCTCGGCCGCCCTCACCGGCATGGACGCCACCAACGGCACCCACTACCCGCTGACCGTCCAGGTCGTCGCCGACAGCCAGGTGCGGGTCTCGCTGAAATACCTGCGCGACGTCTTCAGCGAGGACACCGCTCACGCACTGGCGCAACGGTTCTCGATGCTGCTGGCCCGCTTCACCGCCGCGCCGGAATCCCGGATCGCCGAGATCGACGTACTGCTCGACGAGGAACGCGCCACGCTCGCGGCCGCGAACGCCACCGACGTGGCCGAACTGGCCGACGAGGCGACGCTGCTATCACTGTTCGACGCCCAGGTCCAGCGCACACCGCACGCCACCGCCCTCGTCGACGGCGAGAACTCCTACACCTACGCCGAATTCGACGACCGCGTGCGGGAACTGGCCTCGGCACTGCTGACGAAGGGCGCGGGACCGGAGGCGCTCGTCGCGGTCGCGATGCCGCGCGGCATCGAGCTGGTGACCGCGATCTACGCGGTGCTGCGGACCGGGGCGGCCTACGTGCCGGTCGACCCGGACCATCCGGCCGAACGCATCGACCGCGTGCTGGCCACGGCCGCGCCGGTCTGCGTGCTCGCCGCGACCGGATTCACCACCACCGCGCCGGTGCCGGTCGTCGAAATCGACACGCTGCGTGCGGGTTCGGGTGAGTTCGAGACGCCGCGCGCCGACAATCTCGCCTACGTCATCCACACCTCCGGCTCCACCGGAACGCCCAAGGCCGTCATGCTGACCCACCGGCAGCTGGTCAACCAGTTCCGCTGGGCACAGCGCACCTACCCGCACGGACCGGGCGACGTGGTCCTGCACAAGACCCCGATCACCTTCGACATCGCGTCGTGGGAACTGCTGTGGCCCTTGCAGACCGGCGCCACCGTCGTCCTCGCCACGCCCGACGGACACCGCGACCCGGCCTACCTCGCCGCGATCATCGCCGAACGTGCCGTCACCACCGTGCATTTCGTGCCGTCGATGCTCGACGCGTTCCTCGCCGAACCCACCGACCTGCCGTCCCTGCGACGGGTCTTCGCGGCGGGTGAGGCACTGTCCTCGGCGACCGCCCAGCGGTTCGCGCGACTGCTGCCCGGTGCGACACTGCTCAACTGGTACGGCCCCGCCGAGGCCACCGTGGTCACCGCCGCCGACGCGAAACCGGCCACCGCCGTGGGGATTCCGATCGGCTCGCCGGTCGCCAACACCCGCGTCCACGTGCTCGATCGACACCTGCGACCGGTGCCGCCCGGCACCGCCGGTGAGCTGTACCTCGACGGGGTGCAAGTGGCGCGGGGCTACCTCGGGGCGCCCGCGCTCACCGCCGAACGGTTCGTCGCCCACCCCGGCGGCAGGCTCTACCGCACCGGCGACGTCGTCCGCTGGACCGACTGTGGCCTGGAATACCTGGGGCGCAGCGACTTCCAGGTGAAACTGCGCGGCCAGCGGATCGAACTCGGCGAGGTCGAGGCCGTGCTGCTCGATCATCCCGACGTGCGTCACGCCGCCGTCGCCCTCGTGCACGGCCCCACCGGGGACCGGCTCGTCGGCTACGTCGTCCCGGCCGAAGCGACCGAGGACGCGGCGCCCGTTCGGCCCGAGGGCTACTCCGTCGAGAGCGGCCCGAAGACCGGGTTCGACGAAACCGCGCTGCTCGCCCACGCGCGGGCGGCCCTGCCCGCCTACATGGTGCCCTCGACCCTGGTGACCCTGACCGCGTTGCCGCTCAACCCCAGCGGCAAACTCGACCGCAAGGCCCTGCCCGTCCCCGCCTTCACCACCCGCGCCTACCGCCCACCCACCACGCCGCTGCAACGCGCCGTCGCCGAGGTGTACGCGGAAGTGCTCGGCGCGGGCAAGGTCGGGCTCGACGACGACTTCTTCGAACTCGGCGGCAACTCCCTGATCGCCACCAAGGCCATCAGCCGCCTGCGCACCAGGATCGGCGCCGAAGTGCGCGTGCAGTGGTTCTTCACCGACGCCACCGTCGCCGGCCTGGCCGACCGCATCGACGCCACCCAGTCCGCCACCGGCGACTACGACCTCGAATCCGATGATGCCCTCGGCGTGCTGCTCGCCATCCGCAACCGGGTACCGCACGGCACCGAGGCGGGCGGCACCCTGTTCTGCATCCACCCGATGTACGGCCTGTCCTGGTGCTACGCCGGTCTGGCGCAATACATTCCGGCCCGCCGCCCCATCTTCGGGCTGCAATCGCCCGCGCTCAGCGAGGCCGGCTACCTGCCCGGCACCCTGGCCGAGATGGCCCGGCGCTACACCGCCGAGATCCGGGCGCAGCAACCGCACGGGCCCTACCGGCTGATGGGCTGGTCGCTCGGCGGCGTGCTCGCCCACGCGGTCGCCACCGAACTCCAGCAGGCGGGGGAGCGGGTGTCGCTGCTGGCGATGCTCGACTCGCACCCCGATATCGACGTGCCCGACTTCCACACCGCCATCCGCGACGGCCTCGCCGAACTCGGCGTCGACATCAGCAAAGCGCTGCCGGTGGCCGGGGTGCGCGAACTCAACGACGAGGCGCTGGCCGCCCTGCACGCGATCATCCCGCCCAACATGGCCGTGCTCACCCCCGAACGGCTCCGGCGCATCTACCGCAGCGCGGTGCGCTCGGCCGAACTGATCGCCGAACACCGGCCCGCGGTGTACCGGGGCCCGCTCGAATACTTCAGCGCGCTCGGACACGAGGCGGCGGCGGCCAATTGGGCCCCGTATGTCGACGGCGAGATCCACGATCGGCCCATCCCGGTGGTGCATGATCAGATGACCTCGCCGCAGGCACTGGCCGAGATCGGCCCGCGACTGGCCGAACTGCTCGACGCCGGTGACCGCCAGGCGAAGTCGCGGTGACAACTCGCGTCGGGGCGCGGTGGCACCGGTGATGTCCATGGGGCATGATGTGACCGCGCTGTTGTAACGAGACCGATTCGAATTCGAGACGAAGCGAAGGTGCGAAATTGATGCGTCGGCACACCCGGCGTCGGGGCCCCCGGGCCGCGGCGATGATCGCGGCAATGGCAGTGACCGCCGGTTTGATGTCCGGCCTCGGTGCGCACCCCGCCTCCGCTGATCCCATCATCGACTCGAAAAGCCTGCTCGCCAACCCGGTCTCGGCGAACGGCTCCAAGATCGTCAAGGCCGAGGTCAAGGACTCGCGCAGCCTGCGGTTGCACGTGTACTCCGGCGCCATGGACCAGAACATCATCGTCGACGTGCAGCGGCCCGCCGACGCCACGGTCCCGCGCCCCACCCTGTACCTGCTCAACGGTGCGGGCGGCGGCGAGGATTCGGCCTCGTGGGTCGCCAAGACCGACGCGCTGTCGTTCCTCGGGGACAAGAACGTCAATGTGATCCAGCCCATCGGCGGCGCCTGGAGCTACTACACCGACTGGATCCACGACGACCCGGTCCTGGGCCGCAACAAGTGGAAGACCTTCTTCACCGAGGAACTGCCCCCGCTCGTCGACGGCGCCCTTGGCACCAACGGCGTCAACGCCATCGCGGGCCTGTCCACCTCGGGCACCACCGTGCTCGCCCTGCCCATCGCCAAGCCCGGCCTGTACAAGGCCGCCGCCGCCTACAGCGGGTGCGCGCAGACCTCCGACCCCATCGGCTCGGAATTCGTCAAGGTCACCGTCGAGACCTGGGGCGGCGGAAACACCATGAACATGTGGGGCCCGCAGGGCTCGGCCGACTGGGTCGCCAACGATCCGTACGTCAATGCCGAGGGTCTGCGCGGTGTGGATCTCTACGTCTCCACCGGCAACGGCCTGCCCGGCCCGTACGACACCCTCGACGGCCCCTACGCGCTGCCCGGCGCCTACGGTCTGGCCAACCAGATCGTGATCGGCGGCATCATCGAGGCGGGCACCAACTACTGCACGCACAACCTGGCCACCCGGCTCAACGAACTGGGCATCCCGGCCACCTTCAACTTCCGACCCAACGGCACCCACTCGTGGGGCTACTGGAAGGACGAGCTCAAGCTGTCCTGGCCGACCCTGGCCCGCGGGCTCGGTATCTGAGTTTCCCCGCCGAACCGTCCCGTGGGCGCGCCTGTCGCCCGCGGGACGGTTCTTGCGTGACCAGCCCTCGACGTTTGCGAATTGTGGTTAACTTAGGTTGACTGGACCAACCCGGTTCGCGCAACGGAAAGTGAGTGCATGGTCGCCGATCGCAGTGAGGCCGACGCGGCCTGCGAGTTGACGACCGCACCTGCCCGCGTCGTCCGACGCAGGCCGAAGGACCGCAAGATGCAGATCATGCGGGCCGCCGCTCGGGCCTTCAGCGCGCGCGGGTACTACCCCGTCGGCGTGGACGAGATCGCCGCCGAAGTGGGGATCTCCGGGCCCGCGCTGTACCGGCACTTCGCCAACAAATACGCGCTGCTCGTGGCCGCCGCCGAAGAGGGCGCCCGGGGGTTGCGCGATGTGGCCCGCGCCGCCGACGACCCCGCCGCCGAACCCGCCGCCCGGCTCGACGCCCTGCTCACGGCCGTCGCCGAGCGTAATATCGACATCCGTCGCGAGGCCGGGCTCTACCGCTGGGAACGCCGCTACCTCGAGCGCGAGGACCGGGTGCGCATCCGCGCCTTCTACCGCGAACTCGAGGCCATGGTGGCCGCGCCGATCGCCGAACTGCGGCCCGACGCGAGCCCCTCCGACGTCACCCTGCTCTCCGTCGGCGCGCTGAGCGCGCTGGCCTCCATCGCCGCCCACCGCACCACGCTCTCGCACGCGCGCATGCTCGCGGTGCAGCGCGAGATGGCCTGGGCGGTCGTGCGCGCCGAGCTGCCGCCCACCCCCGCCGAGTCCGAACCCGACCGCGCGCCGCGGGGGCTTCCGGTCACCTCGAAACGCGAACAGCTGCTCACCGAGGCGATCAGGATCTTCGGCCGCAACGGCTACCACGAGTCCGGGATCGAGGAGATCGGCGCCGCCGTCGGCATCAACGCCTCGAGCGTGTACCGGCACTTCGACAGCAAGGCCGACCTGCTCGCCGCCGCCTTCCACCGCACCGCCGACCGACTCGCCGTCGCCATCGGCGAAGCACTGGCCGAAGGCGAGGACCGCGCCGACGCCGCCCGCCGCATCGCCGACCAGCACGCCCGCCTCACCTTCGCGACCCCCGAGATCATGCCGGTCTACTACGCGGAGTTCAGCAACCTCCCGCCCGCCGACCAACACCGCCTGCGCGCCATCCAACGCCAGAACATCCTCGAATGGGCCAACCTCCTCGACGGCGACCCGATCGAAGCCCGCTTCCGCGTCCACGCCGCCGTAGGCCAGATCATCGACGTAGGCCGCCTCCTCCGCTTCGACTCCCGCCCCGAACAACTGGCCCGCCTCGCCGCCCTCACCGACGCGGTCCTGCTCGGGGGCGAATCGGCGAACTGAGCCGGTACTGCCTGAGTGCCGTGACGGTGCCACGGCCCCGAACAGCCGGCGCGCTCGCGACGCTGCCCGACGCGGGCCTGCTCAGCGGTTGTCCCGTACCGGACTGCTCCCGTCCTAGCCGTGCGACCTGATCGGTAGCGGTGAACTCGGCCCGCTGGTCAGCCGCGCCCGTGGCGGAGGCGGAACAGGGCCTTCGCGGTCTGGAGGTGGCCGGGGCGGCGGTCGAAGGTCGAGAGGCGGACGGGGGTGCGGTAGCGGCGGCGGGCGATGGACATGGTGCGGCTGAATTCGCGCAGGCCCTGTTGGCCGTGGCTGTGGCCCTGGCCGTACTCGCCGACGCCGCCGAAGGGCAGAGCGGGGATGCCGGTGAAGGCGGTGGACGAATTCACCGTCACCACACCGACTTTCAGCTGTTCGGCGACGAACTCGGCGCTGGGGATGTCGCGGGTGAAGATCGTGACGGCGATGCCGTTGGCGGCGGCGTTCACGCGGGTGACGGCGTCGGCCAGGTCGGCGACGCGGTTCACCACCAGCACGGGGCCGATGCCCTCGCCGGTGATGGCGATGCTGTCCTCGGGAACCTCGGCCAGCACGATCGGCTCCACATACGGGTCGCGGAACGAGTCGAGCCCGCCCAGGACCGCGTGCCCGCCGCGCGCGAGCGCGTCGCGGACCTGCCGGTGCACCACCTCGACCTGCGCGGCGTTGATCATCGGCCCGTAGGAGGCGCGATTGTCGGCGCCGGGTCGCAGCCTCGCGGCCCGCTCGGCCACCCGCGCCAGGAAATCATCGAACACCGAGTCGGCCACATAACAGCGCTGGATCCCCGACGCGTTCTGCCCCGCGTTCGCCATCGCCCCGAACACCGCCGCCTCGGCCGCCGCGTCGAGCACCGCGTCGACGTGCACGATCATCGAACCCTTGCCGCTGTGCTCCAACACCACCGGTGTGAGCGTCTGCGCGCACAGCGAGATCACCTCGCGCCCACCGGCTTCGGGCCCGGCATAGGCGATCTTGTCCACCTCGGCCTTGCACAGCGCCGTCGCGGTCCGGCCGTCGCCGGTAATCGCTTGCAGCACCGGGTTTTCCGGCGCCACCGCGGCCCAGCTGTCGGCCAGCCAGGTACCGACCCCGCTGCACAACTCGTGCGGCTTGAACACCACCGCGTTACCCGCCGCCATGGCGTAGGCGATCGAACTCATCGGCGTGAACACCGGGTTGTTCCACGCGCCGAGCACCCCGACCACCCCGAGCGGCAGATACCCGACCGAAGCGTGCTGGTTGCGCGTGAACCACCCGGTGGACAAGCGCTTTCGACCCAGCGTGCGCTCGGCGTTGCGCGCGGCCCAGTCCAGATTCTCCACCGCCAGGATCACCTCGAGGGTGGCGTCGGCCTCGGGCTTGCCGGTCTCGCCGCGCAGGATCTCCACCAATTCGCCCGTGTTCCTGGCGATCTGGCGCCGCCAATCGAGCAGAAGCCGCTTGCGCGCGCCGAAACCCAGCTCGCCCCACCAGTTCTGGGTGGCGTGAGCGGAGCGCACCGCACGGGCGACCTCGGCCGGACTGCGCACCGGATATTGCGCGAGCTGTTCACCCGTGCGCGGGTCGAACGCGGTGAGCACATCGGACCGACCCGTCGGCGCGGTGGCGGATGCCGACTCCATGGTCACCTCCCACAAATCGATCACGCCCGCACGCGGGCTCGTGAGACGGGTGTTTCCCCGAGGGCAAGCGTATGGGCGGTTGACCGACTCGACAAGGTCAGCGCACTGCCCCTGCCCTGCCCCGGTGAGCAACCTCACCGCCGGGGCGCGCGAACTATGCCGGTCTGCGCAGACTCGGCCAGGAAAACTGTCGGACCGGTAACATCGCGCCGAACGGTTTGGATCCCTTACCGGGAAGTACTGCTTCCGCGTGCGCTCGTCTCGTTCAGGGCCGTGCGCACCCGGCCGATGGTGGAGAGTTGATGCCGAGTTCGATCTCAGTGGAGAAGTCCGCAGATGGTGTCGTGTCACGCGACCCGGAACCCGCGGTGCTGGTGTCCGATGTGCGCAAGTCGTTCGGCGACGTGCACGCGCTGCGTGGCATCAGTTTCCAGGCCGACAAGGCCAGTGTGCTGGGCATCCTCGGCCCCAACGGCGCGGGCAAGACCACGATGGTGAAGGTCCTGTCGACCCTGCTCCGCCCCGATTCCGGCGACGCCGTGGTGGCCGGGCACAGCGTGCTCACCGACCCCGCGGCCGTGCGCCGCTCGATCATGATGACCGGCCAGTACGCCGCGCTCGACGAGAACCTGACCGGCCGGGAGAACCTCGAGCTGTTCGGGCGCCTGATGGGCCTGACCAAATCGGCCGCCCGCAAGCGCGCCGAGGTGCTGCTCGAGGAATTCGACCTGGTCAGCGCGGGTAAGCGGGCCGTGCGCAACTACTCCGGCGGCATGCGGCGTCGCGTCGACATCGCCTGCGGGCTGGTCGTGCGGCCCGAGGTGGTGTTCCTCGACGAGCCGACCACCGGCCTCGACCCGCGCAGCCGCCAGGGCGTGTGGGACCTGGTCACCGCGCTCAAGAACCAGGGCATCACGGTGCTGCTGACCACGCAGTACCTCGAAGAGGCCGACGTGCTCAGCGACAACATCATCGTCATCGACAAGGGCACGGTCATCGCCGAGGGCACCGCCGACCAGCTCAAGGCCAAGACCGGCGGCAACTACTGCGAGATCGTCCCGCTGGACCTGAGCCGCATCGCCGCCACCGTCAAGGCCCTCGGTGATCTGGTCCCGGCCGCCGTCGCCGCCGAGATCGACGGCGCCGACAAGCTGTCGATCCCCGCCCCCGAAGGCGCCGCCACGCTCGCCGAGGCACTGCGCAGGCTCGACAACGCCGGCATCGAACTCGCCGACATCGCGCTGCGCAGGCCCTCGCTCGACGACGTGTTCCTGTCCATCACCGGTCACTCGGGCGGCCAGTAGTGAGCGTGTCCACCCCCGCGGCGACCGCGCTGTTCGCCGAACTCCCCGAGGTGCACCCGAACAGCTTCGCGCAGTGGCGCGCGCTGACCGGGCGCATCGTCTACACGATGGCCACCAAGGGTGAGCTGATCGTGGCGGTGCTCTTCCCGCTGGTGATCACGGTCGCCTTCTACCTGCCCCTGCGCTACGTCATGCAGGTCCAGGGCATCGACTACGCGCAGTACGTGATGCCGATCATCGTCTTGCAGACCATGGCGATGACGATGATGTCGAACGCCCAGCTGGCCGCCTTCGAGGCACTCACCGGCCTGAGCACGCGCCTGCAGACCATGCCGATCGGCGCGCTCGTGCCGCTGATGTCGCGCATCTGCGCGGGCATGGTCCGCTCCACGGTGTCGCTCGCGGCCACCATCGGCTACGGCTTCATGATCGGGTTCCGGTTCACCGGCGGCCTGCCCCAGGCACTCGCGTTCTGCGGTTTCGCCCTCGCCGTCGGCGTGGTGCTCACGCTGGGCGCCGACGCGCTCGGCAGCCTCACCAAGAACCCCGAGGCGCTCAGCCAGGCCCTGACCCTGCCGATCCTGATCTTCGGCATGCTCTCGACCGGCTTCGTGCCCGAGGCCGCCTTCCCGAGTTGGGCGCGAGCCTTCGCGCGCAACCAGCCGATCTCGCAGTTCGCCCAAACCCTCAGCGATATGGCCGCCGGCCAGCTGAGCTGGGCGGGCAGTTGGGTGTCGCTGGTCTGGATCGGCGGCGCGGCGGTTCTGTTCCTCCCACTGGCGGTGTGGGCGAGTGTGAGGCGATCATGACAACTACCGAGAAGCTCCCCTCGCAGGCGGCGGTGGCCCAGGCCGCGGCCCAGCTGCCGGTGGTGAAGGCCAAGCCCGAGAACGCGCTGTCGACCTGGTTCGTCCACAGCCTGCTCCAGTGCAAACGCCTGCTCATGGTGTGGCTGCGCGACCCATCGACCACCATCCAGGTCATCGCCTACCCGGCCGTGACCCTGCTGATGTTCCGCATCGTGCTCGGCGACTACATCACCGCCTACAGCGGCACCCCCAGCATCTACGGCCAGGCCGCGCTGCTCACCCTGATCGCGGCCATGACCGGCGCGGTCGTCAGCGCGCTCGGCTTCAAACGCGAGAAGGCGTCCGGGCTGCTCAGCCGGTTCTACACGATGCCGCTCAACCAGGCGTCGCTGCTGACCGGGCGACTGCTGGCCGAGGTGCTGCGCATCCTGGTCACCACGATCATCGTGCTGCTCGTCGCGGTGCCGCTGGGGTTCCTGTTCATGGAGGACCCGCTGGCCAATATCGCGCTGGTCTGCGTGCCGGTGCTGTTCGGCCTCGGGTTCGCGGTGATGGTGACCGCGCTGGCCACGATCACCGAGGGCGTGATGCTGGTCAGCCTGATCGGCATCGTCAACACCCTGCTGATGTTCTTCAACACCGGGTTCGTCCCGGTGATCGCCTACCCCACCTGGTTGCAGAGCATCGTCGCCAACCAGCCGATGAGCTGCGCGATCGACGCGATGAAGGGGCTGTCCTACGGCGGCCCGGTCGCCGAACCGCTGCTCAAGACCGTCGCGTGGACGGTCGGCATGATCGTGGTCTTCGCCTACCCGGCGATCGTCGGCTACAAGAAGGCCGCGCAGTCCTCCTGAGGTGGCATAACCGTGCAGCCGATGTCGTTTCGGGCCGAATTCGCGCCCATGCGGACATCGGCTGCACGTTTATGCCAATGTTTCGTCGACCGAGGCCGGGGCGAAGGGGTAGTCGAGCCAGCGATCCCGGTTGGTCCAGCCGACCAGGTCGTAGCGCCAGCGGAACGGCCAGGTGTGGGCCACGGTGTTGAACAGGGCCGCGCCGAGGGCGGTGTAGTCGTCGTGGGCCGAGAGCAGGGCGCGCTGGCGGCGGTCGGATTCGGTGAAGAACGCGTCGAACATGGCGATGGACTGGTCGGTGGTGAGTCGGCCCAGGCCCCACAGGCCGCGCATCCGCATCCAGTAGACGGCCCGCGCGCGCAGCGGCCACAGGGCGTCGATCGGGCTCTCGCCCCGCTGGACCGCCGCGACCGCGGTGTCGGCCAGGGCGAGCGAGTCGGCCACGCTGTAGCCGGTACAGGGATGCATCATGCCGCCGCGCGAGCCGAACGGGACCGCGACGGCGGTGCCCTTCTTCGGCGGGGGCTGGTCGAGGGGATAGTGGGCGGCCTCGTGGGGTTCGTCGCCGGTGAGGGTGATGCCGTGGGCGGCCATCCGGTTGAGCGTGCGCTTGCGTAACTCGTGCTGCGGCATCCCGCCGCGCAGGCCGAGACTGGTCTCCTCGAAGATCACCGTCCCGTCCCCGAGCGGGACCGCGTAGAGGAACGACGGCGGCTCGTCGGGGCCCGCACCGTTCTCCGGCCGCCAATCCAGCAGCAGCCCTTCGCCTTCGGCGACCATCGGGGCCGCGGTCTCGGCGTCGACGAAGATGCCATGGGCCGAGGCGGCGCGGCGACGGCCGAGCGTGGGCAGGCCCCTGGTGTCGAACACCGTGCCCGTCGAGATCACCGTGCCGTCCGCGAGTTCGACCTCGTGCGCGTCGACCCGACGTGCGCGGTCGGCGAAAACCGTCGCGTCGTCCAGGGCGAGGGCGGCGTGCAGGCCTGCCTTCGACAGCACGCAGTAGGGGCGTTCGATCCGGTGCTCGGCTTTCGTCCACACCGTCGGCGCGGCGATCAGCTGGGCGACCGCGTCGGCGGGCAACCAGTCGGGCAGCTCGTCGACCCAGCAGGAGAAGGTGGGCGGGAACAGTCGATCCGGGCGCGGGTCCACCGCCGCCACCCGCAGGCCCGCCACCGTGGCACGATGCGCCAAACCCCGCCCGGCCGGGCCGAGGCCGACCACACAGATATCGAATTCCCGCGCAACGCTCACGCTCTCATCCAATCCGGCGACCCACAGCCGTGCAAGCACCGTGTGCCGGTCCTCACGTCCCTAGTCCTCGAGCGCGAGGGCCTGACGCATCGTCAGGCGACCCTGGGTCTGCATGAGCGAGCGGCGGTAGATCTTCTCGGCCAGCACGACGATGCCGTAGGTGGCCACGCCCATCAGGGCCAGCGCGACGAACGGTTCCCACCAGGCCGCGGTGCCCTCGGCGAGCCGGGCGGGCATGGCCACGATCGAGGTGATCGGGACGTAGGAGGCCACGACGCGGGCCGTGCCGGTGACGAAGATGCCGATGAACAGCACGATCATGATGAACATGGTCAGCGGCGTCGAAGTGGACTGGAGGTCCTCGCTGCGGGTGGCCAGCGCTCCCGCGACGGCCCAGAGGCTGGCCAGGGCCAGGAACCCGACCACGAAGAAGACGACGAACCAGCCCGCCGCCCCGGCGATCTGCCCCAGCTGCGCACCCCGATCGGTGACCGCCAACCCCGTCAACCCGGCCCCGACGAACAGCACCAACTGGATGAACGCCAACACCGTATTGCCCGCGACCTTGCCGATCAGCAACTGCCGCAACGGCATCGCACTGGCCAGGATCTCCACGATCCGGTTCTGCTTCTCCTCCACCACGCTCTGCGCGATGGACAGCCCGAACAGCACCGAGGCCATATAGAACAGGAACGCGAACACGAACGCGACGATCTTGCTCAGACCCGGGTCGATCGCGCCCGGTTCGAGCAGGTCGTAGGTCACCGTCGCGCCCCGACCCAGCTCCGCGAGCGAGATCCCCGCCGCGGCGGCATTGCGTTCCAGCGTGAGCTGTCGCACGGCGGCGGTGAGGTAGGTGGTGGCGTTGTCGTTCTCGGCGTTGCGGCCGATCAGCTGCCAGCCGTCGGGTTCGGCGGGTACGAGGCCCACATCGACCTCGTCCTCGCGCACGAGGTGTTCGACCGCGGCGCGGTCGGCGACGACGCGGGCGCTGAAGGAGACATCGTCGCCCTCGGTCAGGCCGTTCGCGGCGTCGAGCACCACCGAGGCATCGGCGCCGAGCACCGCGACCTCGACCCTGTCGGGCCTGCTGCTGAGGAAACCGCTGATGGCCAGCGAGGCGACGATCGCGACGATGGTCACCACCGTCGAGATCACGAAGTTGCGATCGCGCAGCTTCACCACGATCTCGCGGCCCGCCACGATCCGCCACACACCGCTCGACCGGCTCATGCCGTCACCTCCCGGTAGATCTCGGTGACGGTGGGTCGGACCTCGGTGAACTCGCGCACCGAACCCCGCGACAGCGCCGTCCGCAACACCGCGTCGGTGTCGCCGCCGTCGAGCTCGAACAACACGCCCGGCCCGGCACTGTCGACCACCCGGATCCCCGGCTGCTCGCGCACCCAGCCCGGATCGCCGTCGACCACCAGCCGATACCGGGTGCCGCCCTTGGACCGCAATTCCTCGACCGAACCGTGCCCGACCACCTTGCCCGCGGCGAGCACGACCAGCTGATCGCACAGTCGCTCGACCAGGTCCAGCTGATGCGAGGAGAACAGCACCGGCACACCCTGATCGGCGAACTCGCGCAGCAACTCCACCATCGAGTCGACCGCCAGCGGATCGAGACCGGAGAACGGTTCGTCCAGGATCAGCGCCGAGGGCTGGGCGATCACCGCCGCCGCGATCTGCACCCGCTGCTGATTGCCCAGCGACAGCGATTCGAGCTTGTCCTTGCCGCGCCCGGCCAACTCGAACCGCTCCAGCAGACTCGCGGTGCGCGCCTTGGCCGCGTCGGTGGCCAGACCGCGCAGGCGGCCCAGGTAGACGAGCTGATCGAACACCGGCTGCTTGGGATAGAGGCCGCGTTCCTCGGGCATGTACCCGAACGAGCGCCGGTCCAGTTCGGTGGCCGGGTGCCCGTGCCAGCGGATCTCGCCGGACTGAATTGCCAAGACCCCCATGATCATTCGCATGGTGGTGGTCTTGCCCGCGCCGTTGCCGCCGACGAATCCGGTGAGCGCGCCGGGACGCACCGTGAACGACACGTCGTCGACCGCGACGTTGTCCCCGAACCGGCGCGTCACGCCGGCGACTTCCAACATCGGAACTCCCCATCCTGTCGTCTTGTCGACCACCGTACCGGCGCGGTGGGGCGCCACCGACCGATCAGCGCGGCGTGACCCAGGTGGTGATCTCGGCGTGCACGACCTCGATGCCGTCCCTGTCGTAGATCGAGACGGGGACGGTCAGCTCCGTGCCCTCGGTGATCGTCGCGAAGTCCGGGACCTCGGCCAGCTTCGCCACCGCGCGCAGGCTCGATTCGGCCTTGGCCAGGTACTGCACGTTCATCGACTTGGGGATCCAGCGGTGGGTGGTGGGCACCGTGGCCTCGCTGAGCATGCCCATCGCCACCTCGGCCAGATTGCAGGCCGCGATGGCGTGGAAGGTGCCGAGGTGGTTGTGGATGCCGAACCACTTCGGCGAGGTCACCTCGCAGACGCCGGGCTCGAGCCGGATCACCTGGGGGAGCACGGTGCCGAAGTAGGGGACCCGGGCGACCATGCCGAGGGAGAACAGGGCGTGCCCGATGCGGTTGTCGGGCAGCTTCTTCCAGCCGCGGTAGGTCGCGGTCTCGTGTGTCATGCGGTTATCTTACTCAGAAGTAAGTTCGGCGGGAAGCCTCCGATGACCAGGGCGGGCGTCGCGCCAGCTACCATGGACCGGTACAGCCCAGCCGGCGGTGCGGTCCAGGTATGAGCCTCTTTGGGGGCGTGATCGATGCCTCATGACCCCCGATTTGAAGAGCCTCGTCGGCATGGTGCATACTGTTCGGGTTGCCTTGTGCAGGATTGTCTACCTCTTCGGAGGAGATGGCCTGAACAGGGGGAGCAGTAGTTTGTATCTCGCCGGTTCGCCGGTGTGGATACGTTCGGGACCACGTTTTCCCGGCCCAGTGGTGAGTAGTTGACCGGGGTCGGAGAATGAGCGTTAGGGCGACACGCCCGACCGCGTGGACCGGAGAACCATGACAGATGAACAGCGGCGAGGACTAGGTAGTGCCTTCTTGGTGCCCTGGTTGCGGGTCTTCAGTGGGAAACCACGCTGGGCCGTCTTCGTGTGTTCGGGCTGTGCAAATGAGGGTGGTGCAGGAGCCAGCTCCTGTGACCACGAAGGAAAGCGGAGAAAAGGACACTTAGCGTGGCGGGACAAAAGATCCGCATCAGGCTCAAGGCCTATGACCACGAGGCGATCGACGCGTCAGCGCGCAAGATCGTGGAAACGGTGACCCGCACCGGCGCCCGTGTGGTCGGGCCTGTGCCGTTGCCGACCGAGAAGAACATCTACTGCGTCATCCGTTCGCCGCACAAGTACAAGGACTCGCGCGAACACTTCGAGATGCGCACGCACAAACGCCTCATCGACATCCTCGACCCGACGCCGAAGACGGTTGACGCGCTCATGCGCATCGACCTGCCGGCCAGCGTCGACGTCAACATTCAGTGACGGGGACTCGAGACACAATGACTGACAACAAGAACCGGCCCGCAGCCGGCATCCTGGGCACCAAGCTCGGCATGACCCAGGTCTTCGACGAGAAGAACCGCGTCGTCCCGGTCACCGTCATCAAGGCGGGCCCGAACGTGGTCACCCAGATTCGTACCGTGGAGCGCGACGGCTATTCGGCCGTGCAGATCGCTTTCGGCGCCATCGACCCGCGCAAGGTGAACAAGCCGACTTCCGGCCAGTTCGCCAAGGCCGGTGTCACCCCGCGCCGCCACGTCACCGAGATCCGCGTCGCGGATGCCTCCACCTTCGAGATCGGCCAGGAACTCTCGGCCGACGTCTTCGAAGAGGGCGCCTACGTCGACGTGACCGGAATCAGCAAGGGCAAGGGCTTCGCCGGCACCATGAAGCGTCACGGCTTCAAGGGCCAGGGCGCCTCGCACGGTGCGCAGGCTGTGCACCGTCGCCCGGGTTCCATCGGTGGCTGTGCCACTCCCGGCCGCGTGTTCAAGGGCATGCGCATGTCGGGCCGTATGGGTAACGACCGCGTGACCACGCAGAACCTCTCGGTTCACAAGGTCGACGCCGAGAACGGTTTGCTCCTGGTCAAGGGTGCTATCCCCGGCCGCAAGGGCAACATCGTGATCGTCAAGAGCGCCGTGAAGGGTGGTGCGCACGCATGACCAGCCTCGACAAGAAGGCCAACCTGACGCTGACCGTTAAGGCCGCAGGCGGCAAGACCGAAGGCACCGTCGAACTCCCCGCGGAGATCTTCGACGTGACCGCCAACGTCGCGCTGATGCACCAGGTCGTCATCGCGCAGCTGGCCGCCGCTCGCCAGGGCACCCACTCCACGAAGACTCGTGGCGAGGTCTCCGGTGGTGGCAAGAAGCCGTACCGCCAGAAGGGCACCGGCCGCGCCCGTCAGGGCTCGACCCGTGCGCCGCAGTTCGCCGGCGGTGGCACCGTCCACGGCCCGCAGCCGCGCGACTACAGCCAGCGGACCCCCAAGAAGATGAAGGCCGCCGCCCTGCGCGGTGCCCTGTCGGACCGGGCCCGCAACGAGCGCATCCACGTGATCACCGAACTGGTCGCGGGTCAGGCCCCGTCGACCAAGGTCGCCAAGGACTTCCTCGCCGAGCTCTCGGGCCGCAAGAAGTTCCTGGTCGTCGTCGGTCGCGAGGACGTCGCCGCGTGGAAGAGCGTGGCGAACCTGCAGAACGTGCTGCCGATCGCCCCGGATCAGCTCAACACCTACGACGTGCTCAACAGCGACGACGTGGTGTTCAGCGTCGAGGCCCTGAACGCTTTCGTTCACGGTCCCGCCGAGGCGGCCCAGGAGGAGAGCAAGTGAGCACCATCGCCGACCCCCGCGACATCCTGCTCGCACCGGTCATCTCGGAGAAGTCCTATGGGCTGATCGAGGAAGGCACCTACACCTTCCTGGTGCACCCGGACTCGAACAAGACGCAGATCAAGATCGCCGTCGAGAAGGTTTTCGGCGTCAAGGTCACCAGCGTCAATACCGCCAACCGTCAGGGCAAGCGCAAGCGGACCAAATTCGGTTACGGAAAGCGCAAGGACACCAAGCGCGCACTCGTGACCCTCTCGGCCGACAGCAAGCCCATCGAGATCTTCGGAGGACCGGTCGCGTAAGCGACTGGCGATCCAGAAAGTAGAGAAGAACTCATGGCAATCCGTAAGTACAAGCCGACAACGCCGGGCCGTCGTGGCGCCAGCGTCTCGGACTTCGCCGAGATCACCCGGTCGACGCCGGAGAAGTCGCTGCTGCGCCCGCTCACCAAGTCCGGTGGTCGTAACGCGCACGGTCGCATCACCACGCGTCACCGCGGTGGCGGTCACAAGCGTGCCTACCGTCTGATCGACTTCCGTCGGCTGGACAAGGACGGCATCCCGGCCAAGGTCGCTCACATCGAGTACGACCCCAACCGCACCGCCAACATCGCACTGCTGCACTTTGCCGACGGCGAGAAGCGCTACATCATCGCGCCGAAGGGCATCAAGCAGGGCAGCCCGATCGAGTCCGGCCCCACGGCCGACATCAAGCCGGGTAACAACCTGCCGCTGCGCAACATCCCGACCGGTACCACGATCCACAACGTGGAGCTGCGTCCGGGCGGCGGCGCCAAGCTGGCTCGTTCCGCCGGAATGAGCATTCAGCTGCTGGGCAAGGAAGGGCCGTACGCGACCCTTCGTATGCCCTCCGGTGAAATCCGCCGTGTCGACGTGCGCTGCCGCGCCACCGTCGGCGAGGTCGGCAACGCCGAGCAGTCGAACATCAACTGGGGCAAGGCCGGCCGTATGCGCTGGAAGGGCCGTCGTCCCACCGTCCGTGGTGTCGTCATGAACCCGGTCGACCACCCGCACGGTGGTGGTGAGGGTAAGACCTCCGGTGGTCGCCACCCGGTCTCCCCGTGGGGTCAGCCGGAAGGCCGCACCCGCAAGCCCAACCGCCCGAGTGACAAGCTCATCGTTCGCCGTCGCAAGACCGGCAAGAAGCGCTAAGGAGGAGGTAAGAAATGCCACGCAGCCTCAAGAAGGGCCCGTTCGTCGACGACCACCTCCTCGCGAAGGTGGACGTGCAGAACGACAAGGGCACGAAGCAGGTCATCAAGACCTGGTCGCGTCGTTCGACCATCATCCCCGATTTCATCGGCCACACTTTCGCCGTCCACGACGGTCGCAAGCATGTCCCGGTGTTCATCTCGGACAACATGGTCGGCCACAAGCTTGGTGAATTCGCGCCGACCAGGACGTTCAAGAGCCACGTCAAGGACGACCGGAAGAGCAAGCGGCGATGACTGAGACCATTCAGAACCCGACTGCCCGCGCAACGGCCAAGCACGTTCGGGTCACCCCGATGAAGGCGCGTCGCGTCGTGGACCTCGTCCGCGGCAAGAGCGTCGAGGACGCGCTGGCGATCCTGCGGTTCGCACCGCAGGCTGCCAGCGAGCCCGTGGCCAAGGTCGTGGCTTCGGCCGCGGCGAACGCCGAGAACAACCTGGGCCTCAACCCGGCGACGCTGGTCATCTCGACCGCGTTCGTCGATGAGGGCGCCACCATGAAGCGCTTCCAGCCGCGGGCCCAGGGCCGTGCGTTCCGGATCCGTAAGCGCACCAGCCACATCACCATCGAGGTCGAGAGCGTGCCCACTGCCGGCGCTGCCACTCGTAGCCGCCGGAAGGGAGGGGCCAAGTAACATGGGACAGAAAATCAACCCCCATGGCTTCCGCCTCGGTATCACCACCGACTGGAAGTCGCGTTGGTACGCGGACAAGCAGTACGCGGAATACGTGAAGGAAGACGTTCAGATCCGCAAGCTCCTCGCCACTGGCATGGAGCGGGCAGGCATCTCGAAGGTCGAGATCGAGCGCACCCGTGATCGCGTCCGTGTGGATATCCACACCGCGCGTCCCGGCATCGTGATCGGTCGTCGTGGCGCGGAAGCCGACCGCATCCGCGCCGAGCTGGAGAAGCTCACCAAGAAGCAGGTTCAGCTGAACATCCTCGAGGTCAAGAACCCCGAGTCGGATGCGCAGCTGGTTGCTCAGGGTGTGGCCGAGCAGCTGTCCAACCGTGTGGCGTTCCGTCGTGCGATGCGTAAGGCCATTCAGTCGGCCATGCGTTCGCCGAACGTCAAGGGCATCCGCGTGCAGTGCTCGGGCCGCCTCGGTGGCGCCGAAATGTCGCGCTCGGAGTTCTACCGTGAAGGTCGCGTTCCGCTGCACACGCTGCGTGCGGACATCGACTACGGCCTCTACGAGGCCAAGACCACCTTCGGTCGCATCGGTGTGAAGGTCTGGATCTACAAGGGTGACATCGTCGGTGGTCGTCGTGAGGTGACCGCTGCCGCTGCCGCTGCGCCGGATCGCCAGCGTCGCGAGCGTCCGAGCCGCCCTCGTCGGTCCGGCGCCACTGGCACCACCGCGACCAGCACCGAGGTCGGTCGCGCCGCCACTGCAGTGGCGGAGGCTCCGGCAGAGAACAAGGAGGGCTGACGCATGCTGATGCCCCGTAGGCTCAAGCACCGCAAGCAGCACCACCCCGGTCGCTCGGGTATGTCCAAGGGCGGCACGGCGGTGGCCTTCGGTGAGTACGGCATCCAGGCTCTCGAGCCCGCCTACGTCACCAACCGTCAGATCGAGTCGGCGCGTATCGCAATGACCCGCCACATCAAGCGTGGCGGCAAGATCTGGATCAACATCTTCCCCGACCGCCCGCTCACCAAGAAGCCGGCCGAAACCCGCATGGGTTCCGGTAAGGGTTCGCCGGAGTGGTGGGTCGCGAACGTGAAGCCCGGTCGGGTCATGTTCGAGATGTCTTACCCCAACGAGGAGACCGCTCGTGAGGCCCTGCGCCGCGCGATGCACAAGCTCCCGATGAAATGCAGGATCGTGACCAGGGAGGAGCAGTTCTGATGGCTACCGAAACACCGGCCGCAGAGCTCCGTGAGCTCAACGAAGAAGAGCTCGTGGCCAAACTGCGCGAGTCGAAGGAAGAGCTGTTCAACCTGCGCTTCCAGATGGCGACGGGTCAGCTCGACAACAACCGTCGACTGCGCGTCGTCCGCCACGAGATCGCGCGCATTTACACGGTCATGCGTGAGCGCGAGCTCGGCCTGGCCACGGCGCCCGCTGGCAAGGGAGATGCGGCATGAGCGAGAACACCGAAGAGCGCAACAGCCGCAAGGTTCGCAGCGGCTACGTTGTGTCCGACAAGATGAACAAGACGATCGTCGTCGAGCTGGAAGACCGTCACCGGCACAAGCTCTACGGCAAGATCATTCGCACCACCTCCAAGGTGAAGGCGCATGACGAGAACGAGATCGCCCATGTCGGCGACCACGTTCAGCTGATGGAGACCCGTCCGCTGTCGGCCACCAAGCGCTGGCGTCTGGTCGAGGTCCTGGAGCGGGCCAAGTAAGGTCCCTCCTCGATCCATCGAGATCGTTCGCACGAAGGCCCGTTTCCCCTTGTGGGAGGCGGGCTTTCGTCGTTGTGGCGGTGTAGTGCCGTCATACGACGAAGGCCCGCTCCCGGTGTGGGGCGGGCCTTTTGTCGTGGGTGCTGGGGTCAGCCGGTGAAGGCGTAGGGCTGGCGGATCTTGTGGGCGAACTCGACGATGTTGGTGACCGTGCTGCTGGGGACGCCGACCTCGCTGCCGATGCTGCGCGGGGTCCAGGATTGGTCGGTGAGTTCGAGGATCTCCTCGATCTGTTCGAGGGTCAGGCGCAAGGGGTTGCGGGTGGCGATCTGACGGGCCAGGGCGCGAACTTCGGTGTCGTCGTAGTCGAAGTCGTCGGCGGGGGTGTCCTCGTCGAGGTCCGGGGTGTTCGATTCGGTCGACAGGTCTTCGTCGGTGATCGCGTCGTCGGGTTCGGATGCTCCGGCTTCTGGCTCCGCGGTGCTCGGCTCGGTAGTGGTGGGCTGTTCGGGGTGAGGTGCGATGCCTTCGGCGGCACGCGCGTTCGGATCGGCTAAGGCAGCGGGCTCGGACGGCGACGCGGGCTCGGACGGCGACGCGGGCTCGGACGGCGACGCGGGCTCGGACGGCGACGCGGGCTCGGACGGCGACGCGGGCTCGGACGGCGACGCGGGCTCGGACGGTGCGGCGGGCTCGGCTGTCGTGTCGAGGTCGATCGCGGGCAGCTCGCCGTCGGTGTGGGTCGCGCCGACAGTCGGAGTCGGGGAGGCGGTCCGGCGGGTGTCGGTGTGGACCGCGCCGACAGGCGAAGTCGCGGGCGCGGCTGACGTGCGAGTCGCGGCGCCCCGCTCGGTCGAATCGCCTCGAGGGCTCTCCGGCTCGGCGACCAGGATGAGCTCCTCGGCGAGGGTGAGCTGTTCGGGCTCGGCCGGGGGGTGTGGATCGGTGTGCGCCACCGGGGAATCGGTGGGTGAGGTATCGCCATCGGGGTCACGGGCGACGACGCCGGCGTGCATCGTCGCCTCGGGAACCGGGTCGGTACCGGTCGCGTCGCCAGCGGGCGACTGCGCGGCGGTGGTGACCGGTATTCGCCGCAAGGTGGTGGCGGCGCCATGGGGCCGCACGTGCTCGCTGCCGTTGCGGCGATGGTCGGCGGCCGTTTTGTGGATGAGTTCGAGGCCGCCGGGGGTGTTCGACTTGTCGGTAGCGGGTCGGCGAACCCCGTGCGAGGAGAGGCGAGGCGCGGCGGCGGTGATCCGCTCGGCCTCGGCGACCAGGTGGTCCACGCCGAAGTCGGGCTCGGTGACGAATGGCTGAGCGTCGACCGGCTGAGCGTCGACCGGCTGAGCGTCGACCGGCTGAGCGTTGACCGCCTGGGCACCGACCGGCTGGGCGCTGACCGCCTGGGCGCTGACCTGCTGGGCACCGACCGCCTGGCCGCTGACCGGTTGAGGGTCGACCAGCTGGGCGCTGACCGGCTCGGTTCCGACCGGCTGAGCCCGCCCGGCGGGGGAGTGGCTGACATCCCCGGGCATTTCCACCGACGCACTCTCGATCAACATCGCATACCGCGCCGACACCCACGCGTGTAACCAGATCACCACCCCGACCATCACCGGTGCGATAGCGAATTCGGCTGCGCGGCCGAAGGATCCGGCGGCGAGGTGGGGGCCGGTGTTGAGGGCCACGGTGGTGCCGAGCAGGGCGAGTTCGAACAGGAGGACCTTGCCGCGTTCGAGTTCGCGTCCCCAGCGGGCGGCGGTGGTGGCGGCGACCATGATGACGATGATCGGGATCGAGATCATCGCCTCGATGCCGAAGCTGAGCCAGTAGAGCGGATCGCTCATGTCCCCGCTAGGCACGAGGTTGCGCTGCACGTTCACCCCGGCCCACACCATGCCGAGCACCACGACCCCGATCAGCGCCCGCGACGACCATTCCGCCCGCTTGTACAGCTGAGCCAGCCGCGCGTCGGCACTGGAGACCCGGCGTCGCGCGGCGAGGGCTTGGCGATGCCAGCGCGCGTCGGCCTCGTCGGTGCGGCGAATACGCCCGCCGGTACGTCGGTCCCGCTGCTCGGCCGCGAGCTCGTCGACGACCGCTTGGCGCCGCTGTTTGCGCCGCTGGCCCCGAACCCATTCGGCCAACTCGCGTTCAGCGCGGATCTCGGCATCGGAGAGCGCCTCGTAGAGAGCCGTGTCGTGTTGCAGCGGCAGCTTGTCCCGAGCCGCGGCAACCCGCTCGGCCAGCGCCGCGATCTCGGAGTTCGGCGCGACACCCGCGTTCTCGATCGACCGATAGTCGGACATCTCGCGCCTTCCGCGTCACTCGAACACATGAACTATCGAACATATGTGTGATTGCAGAAGAGCGTAAACCCCGACCGTGCCCCGGTCAACGACACCAGGTCGATTCCCGGCGTTGGACGTTTGATCACCACGCTCTGGTGACGCGAACGCGCGCGAATTCGACCGTGAGAGCGTGGTGATCGACTGACCAGCTCAGCGCAGGGCGGTGTGCCAGACGAGGGCGGCGGCCAGGGCGCCCGCGCCGTTGAGGGACCAGTGCAGGGCGATGGGGGCGAGCAGGCTGCCGCTGCGGCGGCGCAGCCAGGTGAAGACCATGCCGGCCGCGGCGGTGGCGAGGACTGCCAGCGTGATGCCGGCGATCTGGCCGACCACGCCGCCGCCGACGATGCCGGACAGGCCCTTGTTGCCCGAGGTCAGGCCGAACGAGGACGCGATATGCCACAGGCCGAACATGAGCGACGCGGCCGCGAAGAGTCCGCGCACGCCGAGGACGCGATCGAGGGTGCCGTGCAGGACACCGCGGAACGCGAGTTCCTCGGGAATCACGGTCTGCAACGGGATCACGATCATCGACGCGATCAGCGCGCCGGAGATCGTCGCGTACCGGTCGGCGAGGAAGAACGGCCGGGTGATCGGCAGCAGCGCGCCGATCGCGACGGCGGTTACCACGATCCCGACCGCGCCGACCGCGTAGAGCGTGCCGCGTTTCCAGTGCCGCGGCGAGAGCCCGAGTTCGGCCCAGCCGAGGCCGCGTCGGCGCATCAGCGCGAGCAGCGCGACGGCCGCGATCGGCACGATGACGATATTGGCCCACGCGGTGGTGAAGTGGGCGATCAGGTTGGTGCCCGCCAGCACGACGAGCACCACGGCGACGTCGATATAGGCATGGAGTTTCGGCCGCGAGGCGGCCACAGTTGTCACGGGCACCCGACCGAGTGTACGGAAATATCACGAAATGAAAACGGTCCGGTCAACGCAGGTCAACCACCATTTTCGCGTCCGATACCGGGTCGACCGGCCCGAAGTCGCGCGATCAAGATCGATCGGATTCGGCGGGCCTGTGAGCTACTCGACAGCCGATTCGGACCATCCGGGCAGATCCGTCCACGCCCGCAACGCGCGCCGCGTCTCGAACCGTCGCGGCGCACCGGTCACCGGGTCCGTGAACTCGAGCGACGCGGCCAGTAATTGCAGGGGCCGGGTGTAGTCGTCGACCGGTTTGTCGGTGATCACCGGGTAGAAGTCGTCGCCCAGAATCGGCACGCCGAGGCTGTTCATATGCAGCCGGAGTTGGTGGGTGCGCCCGGTGTGCGGCCGCAGCCGGTAGCGCCCGAGTCCGTCGCGGTGCTCGAGCAATTCCACCTCGGTCTCGGCATTGGGTTCGCCGTCCACCTCGAACGCGGCGAGTACCTGCTTCTCCTTGATGATCCGGCTGCGCACCGTGCGCGGCAGCGCGAGGCCGGGGTCGTAGGGCGCGATGGCCTCGTATTCCTTGCGCACGGTCTTGCGGTGGAACATCGTCTGATAGGCCCCGCGGCGCGCCGGATTCACCACGAACAGCAGCAGCCCGGCCGTGACCCGGTCGAGTCGGTGCGCCGGGATGAGGTCGGGCAGGTCGAGGTCGTTGCGCAGCCGCACCAGCGCGGTTTGCAGGATGTGTTGGCCGCGCGGGATCGTCGCCAGGAAGTGTGGTTTGTCGATCACGAGGATGTCGTCGTCGCGGTGCACGATGCCGATCTCGAACGGCACCTCGGTCTCGTCGGGCAGGTCCCGGTGGAACCACACCGCGCCGCCGGGGACGTATGGCGAATCGGGCGCGAGTGGGCCGTCCAGGTCGACGATCTCGCCGGCGGCCAGCATCGCGTCGATCCGCGCCGGGTCCACGCGCGGCAGCCGTTCGACGAGGTGGTCGCGCAGGCTCGCCCACTGCCCGTCCTCGGGGAGTCGGAGTCGGGCGGGATCGAGGCCGTGCCGTTTCGGCAGCGGCGGCTGCTGCCTACGTCGCATGACAGCAGTCTGGTGGGGTTCATCGCGAGGGACAACTTAGGCTAACCTTTGTCAGCGGCGGTTGCCGTGGACGGGTCGAGAGGCGAGAACGATATGACGGTGCAGACAGCGCCGCCGGTGGGGGAAGAGTCGGGCAACCGGCTACCCAAGGCGACAGCGAAGGCGCGCAAGCAGCGCGAGGCGGCGGCGCGCAAGGAGATCCTGGCGCCGGTATCGGGAATGCTGACGGTGGCGAGTCTGCTCGTGGCGCTCGCCTCGGTCTGCTCGGTGGTCCCGTTCCTGCTCATCGTGGCGGCCTGCCGCGAGCTGCTCGAGTCTCCCGTCGACACCGACCGCGTGTGGTGGCTGTTCGGCGCGGCCGTGATCGTGCTCGTCGTGCGCGCGCTGCTGCAGGTGGTCGCGCTCACCTGGTCGCACGCGGTCGACGCGGGCTACCAGCTCACCCTGCGCAGGCTGCTCGCGGCCAAGCTCACCCGGGTGCCGCTGGGGTGGTTCGGCGAGCGCAGCTCCGGTGAGGTCAAGGGCTATCTGCGCGACGATGTCGACGCCCTGCACTTCCTGGTCGCGCACGCGCGCCTCGATTTCATCGGCGCGGCGGTGGTCCCGCTGGTCACTCTCGGTTACCTGTTCACCGTCGACTGGCGGCTCACGCTGGTCCTGATGATTCCGCTGATCGCCTATTTCGTCCTGTTCGGCAAGATCATGGACCGCGACGGCCGCGACCGCCTCGCGGTGTACACCCGGTGGGAGCGCCGCCTGTCCGCCGCCACGGTCGAGTTCGTCGACGGCATCCAGGTGGTGCGCGCGTTCGGTCAGGCGGGCAAGGCGCACAAGGAGTTCCAGGACGCGGTCGAGGGGCAGGTCACCGCGGCGCATCGGATGAAGACGCCGATCATCCGCGTGCAGGCGGCCTCCGACATCGTGGTGATGCCGGTGTTCGTGATGCTGGTCGTGGTTCTGGGCGGGCTCGCCGGTGTGGGTCTGGGCTGGGTCGATCCGCTGGATCTGCTGCCGTTCCTGCTGGTCGGACTCGGTATCGGTAGTTCGCTGCTCGGCCTCGGCTACGGTTCGCAGGCGCTGCGCGCCGGTGGTGCGGCGGCTCTGCGCCTGCACGAACTGCTTCAGACCCCGGAACTGGATATCACCGAAACCCCGGCGGGCGTGCAGACCGGCGTGGTGCGTTTCGAGGGTGTCGAGTTCGCCTACCGCACCGGCCACGACGTGCTGCGCGGCATCGATGTCGAACTGACTCCCGGCACCATCACCGCCCTGGTCGGCCCGAGCGGTTCGGGCAAGTCGACCCTGGCGAAACTGCTGCCCCGCTTCTACGACGTCGGCGCGGGCCGAATCACCATCGACGGCCGCGATATTCGCGAATTCACCAGCGAGGAGCTCTACCGCACAGTCGGATTCGTGTTCCAGGATGTGCGCCTGATCCGTGGCAGCATCCGTGAGAACCTGCTGCTGGCCCGCCCAGACGCCGATGACGCGGCCATCGAGCGCGCCACCCGCGCCGCTCAGATCCATGACCGGATTCTGGCCCTGCCGCGCGGCTACGACTCCGAGATCGGTGTCGACGCGACCCTTTCCGGCGGCGAGGCCCAGCGCCTGTCGATCGCCCGCGCCCTGCTGGCCGACACCCCGGTCCTTGTCCTCGACGAGGCCACCGCCTTCGCCGACCCCGAGTCCGAGGCCGCCGTCCAGGACGCGCTGGCCGCGCTGGTCTCCGGTCGTACCGTGCTGGTCATCGCGCACCGCCTGCACACCATCACCGGTGTCGATCGAATCCTGGTGCTGGACAACGGCACTCTCGTCGAACAGGGCACGCACGCGCGGTTGCGCGCCGCCGGTGGGCTGTACCAGCAGCTCTGGCAGATCAACGAAGACGCGCTCGGCGCGCTCGCCCTGGTGGAGGAAACACGATGATTCGCAAGGTTTTCCGCCTCGTCCCCGACGAGTTCGCTCCGCTGATCCCGCGCCTGCTCGTCGTCATCGTGTTGCAGGCGCTGTTCCAGGCGGTCGCGTATCTGCTGCTGGTTCCCGTGCTGGAGGCCCTGTTCGGTGACGATCTGAGCGGCGCCTGGCTGTGGGCGCTCGGGATGACCGTCGCCGTGGCCGGGGTGGTCGTGTTCGGTTTCGGGCAGGCCGTGATCGGTCTGCGCATCGGCCTCGGCATGCAGCGTGGTCTACAGACCCGGCTCGGCGATCAGCTCAACGCGCTGCCGCTGGGCTGGTTCGAGGATCGGGACGCGGGCCCGCTCTCGCGCGTGATGGTCGAGCAGGTCCGCGAGATGCAGGGGCTGATCGCCTACCTGCTCACCAAGGTGCTGACCGGCGTCATCGTGCCGCTGGTGGTCGCGCTCGGGATGCTGTTCATCGACTGGCGGGTCGGCGTGGCGATGTTGCTCGCCGCGCCGGTGCTCTACCTGGTGAACAATCTCGCCAACCGCGCCTACACCGGCGCCGACACCCGCCTGCACGACGCCGCCGCCGAAGCCGATTCGCGGGTGGTGGAGTTCGCGCAGGCCCAGCCGGTGTTGCGCGCGTTCGGCGCGGTCGGCGCGGGCAACAAGAAGCTGGATTCGGCGCTGGTGCAACAGCGTTCGGCCGTGCTGAAGATGATGGTCGCGACCATTCCGGGTCTGACCGTGTTCGCCCTGTTCGTGCAGGCCGTGTTCCTGGTCCTGGCCTACCTCGCCGTCGTCCAGGTGACCGACGGCGCGATCTCGGCCGCCGCGGCGATCGCGCTGATCGCGGTGAGCGCGCGTTTCATCGAACCGGTGAACCAGGCCGCCCAGCTCGGCACCGCCCTGCGCTCGGCCGCCGCGGCCGCCGACCGCATCACCGACCTGCTCGCCGAGCCGACCCTGCCCGCCGCGACCGAACCGGTCACCCCCGGCGCGCCCGCGGTGGTCTTCGACGAGGTGAGTTTCGGCTACCGCGCCGACAAGCAGGTGCTCTCGGACCTGTCCTTCACCGTCCCCGCCGGCACCACCACCGCGATCGTCGGCCCGAGCGGTTCGGGCAAGACCACCCTGCTGCGCCTGGCCGCCCGCTTCTACGATGTCGATTCCGGCGTGGTCTCGGTCGGCGAACACGATGTGCGCGACCAGCCCTCGGACACCCTGCTCGACCAGCTCTCCCTGGTCTTCCAGAACGTCTACCTGTTCAACCGCTCGGTCGCCGACAACATCCGCATCGGCAAGCCCGACGCCACCGACGAGGAATTGCGCCGCGCCGCCGAGGCCGCCAGGGTCGACGAGATCATCGCCCGCCTGCCCGACGGCTTCGACACCACCGTCGGCGAGGGCGGCACGTCCCTGTCCGGCGGTGAGCGCCAACGGGTTTCGATCGCCCGCGCCCTGCTCAAGGCCGCCCCGATCGTCCTGCTCGACGAGGCGACCAGCGCCCTGGATCCCCACAGCGAAGCCGTGGTCGTCCGCGGCATCCACGAACTCACCAAGGACAAAACAGTCCTGGTCGTGGCCCACCGCCTCTCGACGATCGCCCACGCCGACCAGATCCTGTTCCTCGACAACGGGCGCATCGTCGAACGCGGCACCCACCCCGAACTCCTGGCCCTCGACGGTCGCTACGCCGCCTTCTGGAACGAACGCGAACGAGCCACCGGCTGGCGTCTGGAACCGGTGTCGGCCTAGAACCCGCGCAGTTTGTCCGGGGTGATGCGGATGGGGACCGAGTAGGACTCGAAGAACTCCTGCTCGGTCATCTTGATGCTGACGAAGCCCTTGGTGTATTTGCGGGCGTAGTGGGCGATTTCGTCTTCGGTGGGCGGCTCGTCGACGCGGGCGCTGCCGGTGAAGACCGCGACGTCGCCGCCGGTTTTCGTGGCGTTGAAGTTCAGCGAGACGTGCGGGTTGTGGGCGAGGTGGCGCAGCTTCTTCGCCTTGGGCATGGTGAAGATGAGGAACTCGTTGTTCTCCCAGTGGAACCACACGGGGTTGGGCTGCGGGGTGGTGTCGGCACCGACGGTGGTCAGCCAGATCACCGTCTCGTGGATCAGCCGTTTGCCGACTTCCTCGCCGAAGGGGGTGGCGGCATCGATGATGGACACGGTGTTCTCCTCGCAGGTAGGGGACACTTCCGGCCCCACCCTTGTCGAAAACGGGCCGGTGCGCCACCCGCCTCGCGGCCTACCGCGAAACCTGTCCGCCGGTGACTCGGTCGTGCCGCGTCGCGGCGGGATCGACCTCGGCGTGCCTGCCGAGCAGGAACGGCGCCAGGAGGTCGTTGGTGAGCCGCTGGGTCGCCGCCGGACCGCGTGAGCCGCCGATCAGGTGCCCCATCGCGAAGCGCACCGGCGCGGCCGGAAATCCGGGGACGTCGGTGAAGCTGTAGTGGTCGGCCGCGCCGATCTCGTACCGGAACCCCGGCGCCCGCAACCGTTCCAACAGCCCGCGATTGCCGTCGAGGTAGACCTGCGAGTGCCCGGTCTCGCCCCGATCGCTCTCGACCAGCAGTACCGGCCGGGTGAGCGAGTGCTCGGGTCCGTAGAGCGTGCCGTCGATATTGGCCGCGGCGGTGATCCGGTCGTCGGCGGCCATCGCCGAGATCGCGGTCGCGCCGCCGAAGGAATGCCCTGTGGCGGTGACGGTGTCGAGGTCGAGTCGGTCGGTGAGTGGTCCGAGCTCGCCGCCGAGTCGGTCGAGCACGAATCGCAGGTCCGCCGTGCGGGTTTCGAGGCGGGTGGTCATGTACCGGGTGCCGTCGGGATCGTCGGCGGGCAGGTCCTCGACCGTGCCGGCGATGGTGCCGTCGGCGAGTTTCGTCGCGGCCGATTCGTAGGGATGGTCGATGGCCAACACGACGAATCCGCGACTGGCCAGATCGGCGACCAGCCCGCTGTACACCGCCCGTGGCGCACCGTATCCCGGCGAGAACAACACCACCGGCCACCGCTCCCGCGCCGGTGAGACCGGGACGGCGGCCGTCGCGTTGGTATCGATCAGCTCATAGGTCGACAGGAAGACCCGAGGAATCCCGTACACCGTCGGCGGCAGCGGATCGAGATACAACCACTGCCTGCCCGAGACAAGTTCGGTCGGATACCACGCCTGCACCACCACATTCCGGCGATCCCCGGCCCCGGTCGGTTCGGCGCGAGCCTCGTCGACCCACCGGAAGATCTCCGACCCGACCGCGTACGGCCCACTCGGCGCGGGCAGTTCCGGCACCGGCGGCATCGCCCACGGCAGCAGCGCGAGGACGGCGAGCACCCCGATCCCGACCCGCATCGGCACCCGCCGACGGGTGGTGTCGGGATCGCTCACCAGGAACGCGAACATCAGTGCGATCAGCAGGAACAGCGGCCACCAGTGCCAATACCCCTCGACCGCCCACAGCCCCAGGCTCCCGATCGTCACCAGCGACAGGACGATCGGCGCCACCTTGCGAGCGCGCGCGGGCGCGGCGACGAGCAGGATCGCGAATCCGAGGGTCGTGAGCAGGACTGCGGCATCGAGAACGGACACGTCAGCCAGCGTGCCTCGAACCCGGTGCCGACCGCATCGACCCCGAGACCGAGATCAGATCACCCGCGAGGATGACTCACTTCCAGTACGCCTGTGCCTTGATCGAGGTCTTGGGCAGTTCGTGCTGGGTCTTGAGGGCCTTCACGATCGAGCGGGTGGTGTGCCCGTCGCACGTCACCCACGCGAAAGTGTCGGGGACCAGGGTGATTTCCTGGGCGACCTCGCGCAGCAGGCGGCCGTCGTCGACGCGCTGCACCCAGGTGATCTCGTGGTGCGGCTTGTTGTTGACCGGGATGGTCCGGTCCGACTCGTACTGCCATTCCAGCCACACCCGCGCCGGGGTGTCGCCGATGGCGTCGAGCAGCGAGTTGATGGCGGGCAGCGACGCGGTGTCGCCGAACGCGACGTACTCGCTGGGGGTCTGCTCGGGGAGTTGGAAGTCGGAGCCGAGCACGGTGGCGTCGAGCGGGTCGCCCGGCTTCGCGCGCCGGGCCCAGTCGGCGGCGGGGCCGTTGTGCAGGGCGAAGTCGATGCTGAAGGTGTCGGCTTCGGGGTTCTGGTCGACGAGGGTGTAGCCGCGGTGGTGCAGCTTGTCGCTCTCGGCGTCGGGAATCCACAGGCGGATCCACTGGGTCGGGTGCACCGGGTGGTCGGCGAGCAGGCCGCCTGCGGTGAAGCCGATGCGCACGAATTTGTCGGTGACCTGCTCGTTGGAGGTCACCGACAGGCGGTAGTCCTGGCCGCCCCAGGCCTTGGTTATCAGACCGTTCAATCCCTTACCCATAGCGTTAGGTTAGCCTAACGTCACTTCTCTGACTACCCGGGTGGTCTAATAAGGTAAGCCTATGCAATATTGGGCAGTCTGTTGAGAGAGTGGAGAACGAACCAGTGGAAACCCTCCTGGTAGTCGGCGCGGGCCCGAAGGCCCTTGCCGTAGCGGCCAAATCGCATGTTCTGCGTTCCCTCGGCCTGCCCGCGCCCCGCGTCGTGGTCGTCGAGGCACACGCGGTCGGCGGCAACTGGCTGCCCACCGGCGGCTGGACCGACGGACAGCATCGCCTCGGCACCAGCCCCGAGAAGGACATCGGCTTCCCGTACCGCTCCACCTGGGCGCGTGGCCGCAACCGCGAGATCGACCACGCGATGTCGGCGTTCAGCTGGACCACCTTCCTGATCGAACACGGCACCTATGCCGAGTGGATCGACCGCGGCCGTCCCAGCCCGCAGCATCACGTGTGGGCGAAGTACCTACAGTGGGTCGCCAAGTCCATCGACCTCGAGCTGGTGCTCGGTCGAGTGGATCGAATCAACCACGGCGGCAACGCGATCGGTGACCAGTGGCAGGTCGAGGTGGTCGACGCCGACGGCGCCCGCACCGAGCTCGGCGCCGACAGCCTGATGATCACCGGCCCCGGCCGCAGCAGCCGCGCCCTGCTCGACCACCCGCGCGTGCTCAGCATCGCCGAGTTCTGGGACCGTGCGGGCAAGCGCACCCTGCCCGCCGCCTCGCGCGCCGCGGTGATCGGCGGCGGCGAAACGGGCGGCTCCGCGCTCGACGAACTCGTGCGCCACGAGATGCTCACCATCTCGGTGATCTCCCCGCTGGCCACCCTCTACACGCGCGGCGAGAGCTTCTTCGAGAACGCCCTGTTCAGCGACCCGGTGAAGTGGGCGGCGCTGAGCACCCAGGAGCGTCGCGACGTGATCCGACGCACCGACCGCGGCGTGTTCTCGGTGCGCGTGCAGGAAAGTCTGTTGGGCGACAACCGGGTTCACCACCTGCAGGGCCGGGTCACCAAGATCGCCCCGCAGGGCGAGTCGCTCGCGCTGACCCTGAGCAACGAGTTGCGCGCCGACCAGGTCCACAACTTCGACCTGGTCGTCGACGCGACCGGCGGCCAGCCGCTGTGGTTCCTGGACCTGTTCGACCAGCAGACCGCCGACCTGCTCGAGCTCGCCGTCGGCGGCCCGCTGAACCAGTCGCGGATCGAGCAGTCGATCGGCTACGACCTGGCCGTCACGGGCCTGGCGGGCAAGCTCTATCTGCCGAACATGGCCGCGATGGCGCAGGGTCCGGGTTTCCCGAACCTCAGCTGCCTGGGTGAGCTGTCCGATCGCGTGCTGCGCACCGAACCCGCCCGCGCCCGTGCGGGCGTCGAGCGGGTCGCCGCGCGCTGAGGCTCAGGGCCGCGCGACCGGGAAGTCCTCGGGCGTGCGGCCCAGTGCGTGCAGGGCGATGCGGCGATCGGGCCGCACGTCGATCTCGGCCACGCACCCGAATCCCGCCTTGGCGAGGCTGCGGGCGATGGACACATTGCGATGGTCGGGATCGCCCATGATGCGCTGACAGTCGGGGTCGGCGGCGAACACGGCGGTGGCCATCGTGGAGATCCAGGCCGACATGATGCCCTTGCCGATCACCGCGGTGTCGGCGGTGGCGATGTGGAAGCCGATGTCGGCGGGGCGGCTGTCGTAGAAGCGGCCGATCTCGTCCTTGGCGGCGCGGTAGAACTCGAGGTAGGCGATCTCGCGCACGCCCTGTTCGGGCAGGCCGATGACGGCGAAGTCGAGGCTGAGAATGCAGGGGCGGGAGTAGGTTCCGGCCAGTTGGACCCGGAAGTTCTCGCGGCGGCGCTGCGCGTCCCAGTCCTGCTCCCACGACTCGAGCAGGTGCGGCCGAGCCATCCACTCGGCGAGCAGTTCGGGGTCGGTCCCGTCGGGATCGGCCAGTCGAAGGGCGAACGGTGCCGCGAAGATCGGCAGTACGGGCGCGGGAGTCGCGGCCACCTCGGCGGGCAGATCGGTCTGCTCGCGGGGTAGCGCGGAAGGGGTCCCGGCGGGATTCATCTGCTGGGTGCTCCGTTCAATCGTAACCTTGGTCACCTCAACTGGTAAGGCTAGCCTATACTAATGGCCGGGTGTTACTCTTGCCCGACCGATCGCCCGTCGATAGCCGGGCCATGCCCGCATCGGGTCGGATTCGGGCACAGCAGGATTCACCCGGTCCCGGACGAATGTACCGGGCGGGCCCGTGCGTGAGCGCGGCGTTGGACAGTGCGAAACGGTGACGCCCTTCGGCGTGACCGGTGAGGGAGAAGTGACATGGCAAGAGAACTCGGCTGGATCAGGCAATTCCAGGCCCCCCGGACCGATTCCCTACCGCCGCTGATCGTCTTCCCGCACGCGGGCGCGGGCGCCTCGGCCTACCGGGTGTTCGCCAAGCGGATGGCCGCCGATTTCGACACCGTCATCGTGCAGTACCCCGGCCGTCAGGACCGGGCGCGCGAGGCCGCCGCCGAAACGCTGCCCGAACTCGCCGCCGGCGCCTTCGACGCCTTCCGCGCCTCCGCGCACCACACCGACGTTCCGCTGACCGTGTTCGGCCACAGTATGGGCTCGATCGTGGCGTTCGAGTTCGTCCGACTGGCCGAGGCGGCGGGGTTGTCCGTGCGTTTGCTGGTGACCTCCGCGGCCGCCGCCCCCCACCGCATCGCCGAGCTGCCCGGCCACCCCACCGAGGACGACGAACTGCTCGACCACATGGCCGCGCTCAACGGCACCGGCGCCGACGTGATGGCCAGCCGCGAGGTGATGCGCATGGCGCTGCCCGTGCTCAAGGCCGATTACCGTGCCTTCGACGCCTATTCGTCCGCACCCGAGATCACGGTCGACGCGCCCGTGCTGGTGCTCGGCGGCGAGGACGACCCGTTCGTCGGCCCCCGCGACCTCTACGGCTGGGACCAGGCCACCACCGCCGACATCGAGGTCGACCTGTTCCCGGGCGGGCACTTCTACCTCGACGAGAACCTCGACGGCATCGCCGAGGCGCTCGTGGGTCGGGCCATCGCCCGATGAGCGCCGATCCCATCGTCATCGTCGGGATGGGCGTCGAGGCCCCCGGCGGCATCGACACCCTGCCCGATTTCTGGTCCGCGCTGGCCGACGGACGCGAACTGATCGGCCCCTTCCCGCGCGACCGGGAGTGGCCGCTCGCGGAACTGTTCGCCCTCGGCCGCCTCGACGGGTGGGCGCCGGTCCGCGACGCGGGCGGTTTCCTCACCGGCGCCACCGAGTTCGACGCCCAGTTCTTCGGCATCACCCCGCGTGAGGCGGTGGCGATGGATCCGCAGCAGCGCGTCGCCCTGCGGGTGGCCTGGCGCGCGCTCGAGCACGCGGGCATCAATCCCGGTGCCCTCAACGGTGATTCGGCCGGTGTGTGGATGGGTGTGTCGACCACCGAGTACGGGCCGAGCGTGACCGGGGTGAACGAGTACAGCGGTTATCGCGCCACCGGCACCGCGCTCGGCGCCGTCGCCGGTCGCATCTCGCACGGGCTCGGTCTGGTCGGGCCGTCGATCAGCGTGGACACCGCGTGCGCGTCGTCGCTGACCGCCGTGCACCAGGCCGCCTCGGCGATCCGCGCGGGGGAGTGCGACTGGGCGCTGGCGGGCGGGGTGTGCGTGATGGGTTCGCCCGGCGCGTTCTACGAGTTCTCCAAGAACAACGCCCTTGCCACCGACGGCCACTGCCGCTCCTATGCCGCCGACCCCACCGGCACCCTCTGGGGTGAGGGTGCGGGAGTCATTGTGCTGGAAGGTGAATCACGCGCGAAGGCCCTCGGCCACCGGATCTACGGGCAGCTGCTCGGTTCGCGGGTGAACCACAACGGCGCCGGTGCCCCGCTGGCGGTGCCGAGCTCGGCCGCCCAACAGCGACTCATCGAATCGACCGTGGCCGCGGCCGGCATCAGCGCCGACGACATCGGCCTGATCGAAGGCCACGGCACCGGCACCGCCGTCGGCGACCCGCTCGAATTGACCGCGCTCGCAGCCACTTACGGCAATCCCGACCGCGCCGACGGCCCGCTGCTCGGCTCGGTGAAGTCCAATATCGGCCACGCGCAGGCGGCGTCCGGGATGCTCGGGCTGATCAAGGTGCTGCTGTGCGGCGAACACGGCGCCATCCCGCCGAGCCTGTGGGCCGACGCCCCCACTGACGACATCGACTGGGACGCAACGAGTTTGCGACTGGCCGCGAAGCTCACCGAATGGGCGCCCGCCGCCGACGGCCTGCGCTATGCCGCGGTGTCCTCGTTCGGCGTCGCGGGAACCAACGCGCACGCCATCGTGGGCCTGCCGGTGCTGGAGGAGACCAACCATGGCTGAGTACCGTTTGCCGGACGGGCGCGTGCCGGTCCTGCTGTCCTCCGACAGTGTCGAGGGGTTGCGCGCTGAGGCCGCGGCGCTGCGTGAGTATGTCGCCGCGCGACCCGAGGTCACGGCGGAACGCTTGGCGGACATGCTGTTCCGCACTCGTACCCCGCGCCGCCGCCGGGCATTGATCCTGGCGTCGGCTACGGACGAGCAGGTGTCGGCGAGCGGCGACCGGATGTCGCTGACCGCCGAGCAGGTGTCGGCGAGCGTCGCGCAGGTGTTGCCGAGCGGCGCGCAGGTGTCGGCGAGCGGCGCGCAGGTGTCGGCGAGCGGAGGCGGTGGGTCGGCCGCGCGTACTTCCGCGTCGGGCGTCGACACGCCCCGTGACCAGCTCCTGTCCGCCCTGGACGCGATCGCCGCCGGTACCGACCACGACCTCGTCGTCCAGGCCGACGTCCCCGCGACCACCCGCCGCATCGGCTTCGTCTTCCCCGGTCAGGGCAGCCAGCGCCCCGGCATGGGTGCCCTGTTCTACGCGCAGTCCAAGGCCTACCGCGACGTCGTCGACGAGTGCGCCGCCCTGCACGCCGAGCGTTTCGGTCACTCTCAGCCGCTGCACTACCTGCTCGGCACCGAGGGGCAGTTCGAGGACACGGTGTGGGAAGTGCAGCCCGCGTTGATGTTCCACATGACCGGCCTGGCCGCCCTGTGGCGCGCCGCCGGCGTGGACCCGGACGCGACCATCGGCCACAGCCAGGGTGAGCTCGCCGCGGGCGCGGTCTCGGGTGTGATGACCCTGCGCGACTCGGTGCTCGCGGTGACCCACCGCGCCCGCCTGGTCGAGCGCCTCTCCCCGCGCGGCTACTCGATGGCCGTGTTCGGGATGGACCGCGAGGGTGTGGAGGCACTGCTGGCCCGCCATTCCGGGTGGGCCGAACTCGCCGTCATCAACTCGCCGCACATCCTGGCCATCTCCGGTGACCGCGAGACCGTGGTCGACCTGGTGGCCGCGGCGACCGCGCGCGGCCAGTTCGCCAGGGAGATCCGCGTCGCCTACCCCGCGCACACCTCGATCGTGGCCGAAGTGCGCGCGGACTTCGTGGACCTGCTCGGTGACGAGATGAGCGACCCGAACTTCCTCGCCTCCGAGATCCCCTGCTACGGAGCGACTCTCGGCGAGGCGATCACGCCCGCCCTCACCCACGAGGCGTACTGGTACTGGAACCTGCGCAACCGGGTGCGCTTCGACCTCGCGGTGATCAACGCGGGTTCCGACGGCGTCGACCTGCTGATCGAGGTCGCCGAGCACCCCGTGCTGCAACTGGCGATCCAGGAGAACCTGAGTCAGGTCCCCACCCGCCCCGGCCTGCCCGCCCGCGACTTCCGCGTCCTTGGCACCTCCCTGCGCACGGCCGAGGGACTGTCCGAGTTCACCCGCAACCTCGCCCAGGTCGCCGTCCTCGACAGCGAATACCGCTGGGACGCACTGCGTACCGACGACACCGTCACCCTGCCCCTGCGCGACTTCCCCCACACCGTCACCAACCCCAAGCGCCTGTGGGCCCCTCTCGGCACCACCGAAACCCCCGCCGAACTCGCGGTCACCACCCCGAAACCCCAACGCCTGGTGGAACAGTGGACCCCGGTCCAACGCCGTTCCCTGACCGCACCCCGCAAGCTGCTCATCGTCGACCACACGGGCGAGTGCGCTGAATTGGCACAAGCCCTGCTCGTCGCAGCCGACCGCCATGGTGCGGAGGCGACCGTCGTAGGCACTTGCGAACTGGCCGCAGCGGCCGACCTGGACAGCGGCGTGGCGACCGCTGCGTGGCCGCGTCTCGCTGTGTCCGACAGGGAAGGCGCCGAGGCGGTCACCGACGGGTCCAGCGAGTCTGCGGGGTCGCGTCCCGCTGCGGCCGATCGCGGTGTCGCGGCGAGCGTGGTGGGGTCCGGCGAGCTGGGCCGACCGCTGCTCGCCGCCGCCGAGGCGCCCGCAGGGGGAGTCGGCGAGCCGGCAGCCGATTCCGTCCTCGTGCTGCTGCCGCCAACCACCGACGACACCAGCGCCGCCGCGATCGACGCCCTCACCGGCTTCTACGCCGAACGTCCCTGGGCCACCGCGCTTTCCGCGCTGCGCCCCGGCGGCGAGTGCTGGCTTCTCACCGTGGGCGGCGAGACCGTGCACGACGGTGACCCGATCCCGAGCCTGTTCGCCTCGGGTGTGGCCGCCGGTTTCCGCAGCGCCGGAGTGACCCACCTGGGCATCGACTTCCGCCATCTCGACCTGGCCGCGAACGAACCGGTTCCCGCGCAGGCCGCCAAGATCGTCGGCGCGGTGCACTCCACCGGCGAAGCCGAACTGGCCCTGCGCGGCGGCAAACTGTTCGTGAAACGACTGGTCCTCGACAACACCGAGGAGACCGGTTCGCTCGCCACCGATCTCGACCACGTCGTGATCGTCGGCGGCACCGGCCAACTCGGCCTGCGCTACACCGAGCACCTGGCCCGCACCGGCACCGGCCGCGTCACCCTGCTGAGCCGTCGCGGTGAAACCGACGCTCTCGCACCGGAACTCACCCGCCTGCGCGGCCTGGGCGCCACCGAGATCGTGGTGCGCGCGTGCGACATCAACGATGCCGACGCCACCGCCGCCCTCGGCACGGACCTCGCCGATCGCCCCGTCGATCTGGTGATCCACGCCGCCGTCGACTACATCGACGCCGAACTCGAGCAGATCACCGCCGAGGCCGTCCACCAGGCGGCAGGCGCCAAACTGCGCGGCCTGGACAACATCATCGACGCGGTCCCGCTGACCGCCGACTGCCGCGTCCTGCTGTGCTCGTCGATGGCCGCCACCCTGGGCGGACGCGGTCAGGTCCTGTACGCGGTCACCAACCGCATGCTCGACGTGGCCGCCCGCAGGCTGCGCGCCCGCGGCATCGCCGCCGCCAGCGTGCAGTGGGGCCTGTGGAGCGTGGCCGGTCCGCTCGACGACGCCGGGTTCGCCCGGGTCGAGCAGGCGGGCGTGTTCCCGATGGTGCCCGCCGACGCGATCGAGGCCGGTTTCGCCGGACCCGCCCGCGACGGCGTCATCATCGCCGCCGACTGGGACTTCCTGCGCGACGTACTCGGCGCGTTCGGTCAGGCCAGCCTGCTCACCGGCCTCGAATCCGCCACCGGGACAGCCACTTCCGAAGCTCCGCCGGCACCGGCGCCGGTACCGGAGGCACCGGCGACACCGGCACCGCAGGACACCATCCCACTCGACCTGCGCATGCGCACCGAACTCCTGAAGGTCATCGGCGGTGACAGCGCCGAATCCATCGACGCCACCATGCCGTTGGTCGCACTCGGCCTGGACTCACTCCAGGCCTTGGACTTCCGCAAGCGCGTACGGGCCGAACTGGATCGCGATCTGCCGGTCGCGGCGATCCTTGGCGGCGCGTCGCTCGACGATGTCGTGCTGCTCATGGCACAGAACACCAACCAGGGCTGAGGGGCCGAAGAACATGTCTGACACCGAACCCACCCTGTCCGTCGCGGACCGCCGCAAGGCCCTGCTCCAGCAGAAGCTGCGCGAACGCGGCATGGCCGCCGTCACCGCCGAACCCGTTGCGGTGCCGCGCATTCCGGTGGGGGAGCGGCGCCCGCTCACCCCCGGCCAGCGCCGCATGTGGTTCCTGCAGACCCGCGACGCCGCCGACACCGCCCTCAACATCTGCGTCGGCTACCGCCTCACCGGCCCCCTCGACGCCGACCGCCTGCACGCCGCCTTCGACGCCGTCGTGGCCCGCCACGACATCCTGCGCACCACCTACGGCGCCGACGCCGAGGGCACCCCGTTCCAGGTGTTCACCGCCGACGCCCGCGCCGACTGGTCGGTCCACGACCTCACCGACCTCGCCGAATCGGGCCGTGACCTGCGCGTGGAGGTGCTGGCCCAGCGCGCGTTCGCCCGCCCCTTCGCCCTCGGCACCGACCTCCCGCTGCGCGCCGACCTGATCCGCACTGGCGCGAACGAGCACATCGTGCTGTTCACCATCCACCACATCTGCTGGGACGACGACTCGTGGGCGGTGTTCTTCGCCGAGCTCAACGCCGCCTACCGCACCACCCCGACCGGCGGCGACACCGTGCAGTTCGCCGCGCTCGCCCCCACCGCCGAACCGGCCGAGGCCGACGTCGACTACTGGCGCACGGCCCTGCGCCCGCTGCCCGAGCCCCTCGAACTGCCCGGTTCGGCCACGGCGAACCCCGGTCGCGGCGCCCAGCGTCGCACCCACCGCCTGCCCGCCGACCTGGTCGCCCGCACCGAGCAGTTCGCCCGCGAGCAGGCCGCGACCCCGTTCATGGTGCTGCTGGCCGGTTTCGACGCGCTCGTGCACCGCTACACCGCCGCCGACGACTTCCTCGTCTCCATCCCCGTCACTGACCGCCCGGCGGGCACCGAAGGGCTCATCGGCTACTTCGGCAACACCCTGCTGATCCGCGCGGGTATCGGCGACCGCGACGACTTCACCACCCTCGTCGCCGCCGTGCGCGACACCTGCACCGGCGCGTTCGCGCGTCGCGGCGTCGGTATCGATCGTGTTGTGCGCGAAGCGAACCCGGACCGTGTCGCCGGCCGCGACGGCCTGGACCAGCTGGTCCGCCTCGGCTTCTCCGTGCGCAAGAGCGCCGACGGTTTCGCCCTCGACGGCGTGCGCTCCACCCAGCTCGAACTCGGCGCCGCGAGCGCGCAGGTGCCGCTGGCCCTGGCCGTGGTCCTCGACGACGACGGCACCGCCGTGGTGGAGGCCGAGTACCAGACCGACGTGCTCGCCGAAGCCCTCGTCGACCAGCTGCTCGCGCACTTCGGCCAGCTCCTCGACAGCGCCCTGCGCACCCCGACCCGCCGCCTGGGCGACCTCGACATGCTCGGCGCCGCCGACCGCGCCGCCCTGCTCGACCGCTCGCACGGCGTCCTCGTCGACCAGCCCGCGACAACCCTGGTGGCCCTGCTGGAATCGGCCGCCACCGCCACTCCGGACGCCACCGCGCTGCTCGCCGATCACGCCGAACTCACCTACGCGCAACTGCACGCCCGCGCGAATCGCCTGGCGCACTGGCTGATCGGCCAGGGCATCGGCACCGAGGACCTCGTCGGCTTGCGCCTCGGCACCTCGGTGGAGTTCATCGTCGCCGTGCTCGCCGTGCTCAAGGCAGGCGGCGCCTACCTGCCGATCGATCCCGCCTACCCGGACGACCGCATCGAGTACCTCGTCGAGGACGCCAACCCCCGATTGTTGCTCGGCGCAGTCGAATTGGCCGCCGCCGAGGAGACCGCGGCGCAGTTGTCGGAACTCGCGCCGACCGACGCCGAGCGCCTGCGTCCGCTGCGCCCGTCGAACCTCGCCTACGTCATCTACACCTCCGGCTCCACCGGCAAGCCCAAGGGTGTTCCGGTGCCGCACAACGCGATCGCCGAACACATCGTCTGCTTCACCGCCGACTGGGACATGACCCCCGCCGACCGCCTGATGCAGTCGTCCTCGGTGAGCTTCGACGCCTCCCTGGTCGACATCGCCATCACCCTGTCGGTCGGCGCGCAGCTGATCGTGCCCAAGCCCAACGCTTTCCGCGATATCCGCTACGTGGCCGACCTCATCACCCAGCGCGAGGTGACGGTGCTGCACATGGTGCCGTCCATGCTGTCGACCTTCCTGCTGCTGCCCGAGGTGAGCGAATGGCGTTCGCTGCGCCAGATCCCCGTCGGCGGTGAGGCGCTGCCCGGCGAGGTCGCCGACCGTTTCGCCAACACCCTCGAGGCCGAACTGCGCAACCACTACGGCCCCACCGAGGCCGTGGTCTGCTCGACCCACATGCCCGTCGAGGGGCCACAGGGCACCGGCGTGGTGCCGATCGGCCTGCCCAACCGCAACGTCTACACCTACGTCCTCGACGACGCGCTCCAGCTCGTGCCCGACGGCGTCGTCGGCGAGCTCTACCTCGGTGGCGACCAGCTCGCCCGCGGCTACCTCGACCGCGCCGCCCTGAGCTCGCAGCGGTTCGTCGCCGACCCGTTCGCCCCCGCCGTCGACACCGCCGCCGCCGGTGCGCGCATGTACCGCTCGGGTGACCTGGTGCGCCGCAACAACTTCGGCGAACTCGAGTTCATCGGCCGCGCCGACGAGCAGGTCAAGGTGCGTGGTTTCCGCATCGAACTCGGCGAGGTCGAGGCCGCCATCGCCGCGCACCCCGCCGTCGCGCACTGCGTCGTGGTGGTGACCGAGGACCCCGCCCTCGGCGCGGTGCTGGCCGCCTACGTCGTGCCCGCCGCCGACACCGTCGACCTCGCGGAGATCCAGAGTTTCGCCGGTAGCGGACTCCCGGATTTCATGGTGCCCAACGCCTTCGCGGTCATCCCCGAGATCCCGCTCACCGTCAACGGCAAGCTCGACAAGCGCGCCCTGCCCGCCGCGACCCCCGCCGTCGCGCGCACCCACCGCGCCCCCGCGACCGCGACCGAGCGCAAGGTCTGCGCCCTGTTCGGCGGCCTGTTCAACCTCGACGAGGTCGGCGCCGAGGACTCCTTCTTCGAACTCGGCGGCCACTCGCTGCTCGCCGCGCGCCTGGTGGCGCAGGTCCGCGCCGAATTCGGCGTCGAACTCGACGTGCGAGTGGTGTTCGACAGCCCGACCCCGGCCGCGCTGGCCGCGAACCTGGTCGCCCGCTTCCAGGCCGAATTCGATATCGACCTCGACGCCGTCGATCTGGACTTCGACGAGGAACCCGCCGCTGTCGAGCAGGGTGCGAACGGCGCGGATGCCAGCGTGAACGCGCAGGTCGCCACGACCCGCACCGACCGTCCCGCGATCGGCGGACGCCCGCGCGGCGAGCACATCCCGCTGTCGTACTCCCAGCTCGCGATGTGGTTCCAGTACCGGATGGAGGGCGCCGGTTCGGTCGGCAACCTCCCGCTGGCCCTGCGTTTCGAGGGCCCGCTCGACATCGTCGCCCTGCGTGGCGCCCTCGACGACGTCGTGGCCCGGCACGAGTCGCTGCGCACCACCTTCCCCGAGCACGGCGGCGTCCCGTACCAGGTCGTGCACCCCGCCACCGAGGTCCCGCTGCCCGTCCGCGAACTCCCCGCCGACCAGCTCGCGACCGCGCTGGCCGAGATCGCCGACTACCACTTCACCCTCGACGGCGAGCCCCTGCTGCGCGCGGAACTGCTCGCCCTCGACGCGAACACCCACGTGCTCTCGCTGCTCGTGCACCACATCGTCGCCGACCACGCCTCCTTCGGCGTGCTCCTCGACGACCTCACCACCGCCTACCGCGCCCGCAGCGAACAGGGCACCGCCCCCGCGTGGTCGCCGCTGCCCATCCAGTTCGCCGACTACGCGCTGTGGCAGCGGGAGCTGTTCGAACAGTCCGCGCCGAGCGATTTCGCCCTGACCCAGCTCGACTTCTGGCGCAACCGGCTCGCGGATGTGCCCGACGAGATCTCGGTGGCCCACGATCGTCAGCGTCCGCCGGTGCTGGGCAAGCGCGGCGAGGTCGTCACCTTCGCCCTGCCCGCGTCGGTTCGCTCGGGGCTGGAAGAGCTCGCGAAGCGCAGTGGCGCAACGGAGTTCATGGTCTGCGAGGCCGCCGTCGCGACCCTGCTCACCACCCTCGGCGGCGGCACCGACATCACCCTCGGCACCCCCGTCGCGGCCCGCACCGACCCGTCGACCACGAACCTGATCGGCCTGTTCGCCAACATGGTGGTGCTGCGCAACGACCTCGCGGACGCACCGACCCTGCGCGACACCGTGATTCGCGCGCGTGAGGTCGTCCTCGACGCCAACGCCCACCAGGAACTGCCCATCGAGCGCCTGGTCGAAGCCCTCAACCCGCGTCGCTCGCGGTCGCGGAACCCGCTGTTCCAGAGCATGGTTCACTTCCGTGGCGGCGACTGGGCGCCCACCACGCTGCCGTTCGCGACCTCGGGCGCGAGCACCGTCACCGTGATCCCCGCCGACTTCGACGTCTCGTTCCTCGACCTGAATTTCAGCCTGAACGTGACGGCCGAGGGCGGCATGGACGTGCGCGTGGTCGTCAACGCCGACCTGTACGACCCCGCCACCGCCGCGCTGATCGCCGACGCGCTCGCCGCCACCCTGCGCGCCTTCGCCGAAACCCCCGACCTGCCGGTCGCCGATCTGCGCGTCCTGCCCGACGGCGACCTCGCGCGCCTGCTCGCCGCCCCGGCCGCGATCGCCACCGGCACCNNGATTCCGACACCGAGCGCACTCTGATCACCCTGATCGAGGAACTCCTCGAGATCGACGAGGTGGTCGGTGACGACAACTTCTTCGCGCTCGGCGGCGACAGCGTCATCTCGATCCAGTGGTCGGCCCGCGCCCAGGAACTCGGCCTGGCGCTGACCCCGCAGCTGGTGTTCGAGTGCGACACGATCACCGCGCTGGCCGCCGCCGTCGACGCGGCCGCCGACCAGCCCAGTGCCGAAGAGCCGGAGCAGGTTTCGCACGCGCCGATGACCGCGTCCGGGTTGGAGGCCGACGCCCTGTCCGCGCTGACAGCCGCCTGGTCCGCACAGGGATGAGCGAGTCGGCGCCGGTACGGCACGGCGCTGGCCGCTCGGTGCGGTCGGCGCCAAGGCACAGCATCATCCAGCAGCTAGGAGAGGACACGGCATGAGCGGTCAGCGCCCGGAGGAGGCAGCCCGCGTCACCACGGAGGGCGCCCGAGCATGCCGAGAAGAAACAGCATGAGTGCGCCGCAGATCGAAGACGTACTCGCGCTGAGCCCGCTGCAGGAGGGGCTGTTCTCGCTGTCGCGGCTGACCGGCACCGAGATCGACCTGTACACGATGCAATTCGTGGTCGACATCGACGGCCCGCTCGACACCGACCTGCTGCGCCGCAGCGCCCAGGCCATGCTGGACCGCCACCCGAACCTGCGGGCGGCGTTCTGGGACACCGACGTGCCCAAGCCGGTGCAGATCATCCCGTCCCGGGCGGAACTGCCGTGGGCCGAACGTGCCGCGCGGACAGACGAATTCGACTCGATCGCCGAATCCGAGCGTCGCGTCCCGTTCGTGTTGAGTCGCGGCCCCGCCCTGCGCGTGCTGCTGCTCGACGTCACCGACGCGCCCGCGCCGCGCAAGCGGATGATCCTCACCGCCCACCACATCCTCATGGACGGTTGGGCGGTCGCGGTGTTCTTCACCGAACTGCTCGCCGTCTACCAGGAGGGCGGCGCCCTCGACGGCTTGCCGAAACCCCGCCCCTACCGCGACTACATCGGCTGGCTCGGCGCCCAGGACCACGACGCCGCCGCGCGCCGCTGGGCCGAGTACCTGGACCAGGTCAGCGCCCCGCTGGTGCTGGCCGACGGCACCGGCGATCGCGGATCGGCCGTGCCGCAGACCACCCGACTTCGCCTGTCCACCAACGAAACCGGGCAGTTGCAGCAGTGGGCGCGCGCCAACGGCATGACGCTCAACACCGCCGTGCAGTTCGCCTGGACCCTGCTGCTCGGCCGCGTCACCGACCGCCGCGACGTCGTCTACGGCACCACCATCTCCGGTCGCCCCGAGAAGCTGGCCGGTGTCGAGGGCATGGTCGGCCTGTTCATCAACACCGTCCCGGTCGTGCACCGCCTCGACCCCGCCGAACCCGTGGTCGCGCAATGCGCGCGCCTGCAACGGGATTCGGCCACCATGCGCGACATCGGCTACCTCAGCCTGTCGGCTCTGCAACGCGCCGCCGGGCACGGCGCCCTCTTCGACACCCTGTTCGTGTTCGAGAACGCCCCCATCGACGACGCCATCCAGACCGTCACCGCCCCCGACGGCGCCCAGTTCCGTCCCATCGAGATGGAAAGCCTGGCCCACTACCCGCTCACGGTCGTCTCTCACCTGAGCGACGGCGAACTCCTCGTCCTCGTCGAAGCCATCCCCGCCCTGCTCGGCCACCTCGACCCCGCCGACCTGGGCACCCGCCTGCTCACCATCCTGCGCACCCTGCCCACCCTCGACCCCACCGCGACCACCGACGCGATCGACCTGCTCACTCCCGCCGAACACGCCGAACTCACCCGCGCCGCAACGGATATCGCCCCCGCACCCACCGCCACACCCTGGGAACTGTTCGCCCAGCAGACCACGGAAACCCCCGACGCCCTCGCCCTGACCACCACCGCGGGCGAGTCCTTCACCTACCGAGCCCTCCACGACGACGCCACCCGCCTCGCCACCGAATTCGCCACCCACGGCGTCGGCCCGGAAACCGTTGTCGCCCTGCTGCTCCCGCGCGGCACCACCGCCATCACCACCATCCTGGCGACCTTCGCCGCAGGCGCCGCCTACGTCCCGGTCGACACCACCCTCCCGCCCGCCCGCATCGAATCCATTCTGCGCCAGTCGAACCCGACCCTCGCCGTCCTCCTCGACGCGGACCGCACCCTGCTCACCAACACGTCCCTCGCCACCGTGTCCGTCGACGGCCTCGCGCCAGTGATCGGCTCCGATGTCGCCTCGACCGCACGACCCATCCAGGTGTTGACTCTCGACGATCCCACCGTCCTGGCGCGGATCGCGGCCCACCCCGCCCAGGCTCCCACCGTGCGGCGCGCACTCGACCACAGCGCCTACATCATCTTCACCTCCGGCTCGACCGGCGAACCCAAGGGCGTCGTCGGCACCAACGCCGCCCTGGCCGGCTACTTCGCCGACCACCTCGACCGCTTCTACCGCCCCGCCATGGCCCGCCTCGGCCGCCCGCTGCGCGTCGCCCACGCCTGGTCGCTCGGCTTCGACGCCTCCTGGCAGCCCATGGTCGGTCTCTTCGCCGGCCAGGCCCTGCACCTGTTCGACGCCGACGAGATGCGCGACGCGCACCGAATCGTCTCCGGCATGGCCGAATTCGGCATCGACATGATCGACACCACCCCCTCGATGCTGGCCCAGCTGGCGGCGGCGGGCCTGCTCGAGCGCGAACTCCCGGTCCTCGCCCTCGGCGGCGAAGCCATCGACACCGCCCTGTGGTCGCGCCTGCGCGCCCTGCCGGGGACGGCTGTGTACAACTGCTACGGCCCCACCGAGACCACTGTCGAAGCCGTGGTCGCGCCCGTGGCCACCTCGGAGATCCCCACCATCGGCACCGCCAACGGCGGCATGGTCGGCTACGTCCTGGACTCCCGGCTGCGCCCGGTGCCCCAGGGCATCGTCGGCGAGCTGTACCTCTCGGGCGTGCAGGTGGCGCGCGGCTACCTCGGCAAACCTGCCGTCACCGCCGACCGTTTCGTCGCCGACCCCACCCGCCCCGGCGAGCGCATGTACCGCACCGGCGACCTCGTGCGCCGCCTGCCCGGCGGCCGCTTCGGCTACCTCGGTCGCGCGGACGCCCAGGTCAAGGTGCGTGGCTACCGCATCGAGGTCGGCGAGATCGAGACCGCTCTGCGCCGCTCCGCCGACATCGACACCGCCGCGGTCACCGTGGTCCGTCGCGCCGGGGGCGCCGCGCTGGTCGGCTTCGTCGTCGGCAAGGCCGATCGCGCGGTGGTCGTGAGCCGCCTGCGCACCGACCTCGCCCAGCGCCTGCCCGCCTACATGATTCCCGCGCGCATCCTCGTCGTGGATCGGCTGCCGGTGAACGTCAACGGCAAACTCGACAACCACGCGCTCACCGAACTCGCCGAACAGGCCCTGTCGAGCGCCGACAGCAACGCCGCCGCCGAGACCCCCACCGAGATCGCGCTGAGCGAACTGTTCGCCGAACTCTTCGACGGCCGCGCCCCCGGCATCGACGCCGACTTCTACGAACTCGGCGTCGACAGCATCGTCGCCATCTCCCTGGTCAACAAGGCCCGCCGCCGCGGCCTGGCCCTGAACCCACGAATGGTGCTGGCCTGCCCCACCATTCGCGAACTCGCCGCCGCCGTCGACGACGCACCGGCCCCCGCCGCGCAATCCGGTGCCGACGCCTACGGTCTCGTCCCGCCGCTCCCGGTCGTCTCCTGGATGTACGAATACGGCAACTACCGCCGCTTCACCCAGGCCGCCCTGCTGCGCCTGCCGACCGGAATCGACCGCGCCGCACTGGAATCCACCCTCCAGTCACTGCTCGACTCACACGACACCCTGCGCGCCGTCCTCACCGACACCACCGAAGGACCCCGCCTGCGCACCCGCGCCCCCGGCGTCGTGAACGCCACCGACCTCGTGCTCGAGGCCCCCGCCGGCCTCGCCGGTGCCGAACTCGACTCCGCCATCACCGAATTCGCGCGCATCGCCAACGACGCCATCGATCCCCGCGCCGGCGACCTGGTGCGCCTGGTCCGGTTCCCGGCGACCTCCTCCGGCGATATCGCGCTGCTCACCGTCCACCACCTCGCCGTGGACGTCGTGTCCTGGCACATCATGCTCGACGCCCTCGCCGCCGCCTGGCAGCAGATCCAGGCGGGCACCACCCCGAAGGCGCTGCCCGAGTTCACCTCCTACCGGCAGTGGTCCGAAGCCATGTGGCAGCGCGCCGACGCCCCGGAAGTCCTTGCCCAGCGGGACTATTGGGCATCGCAGGTCCGCGAGCCCGACGCCGCCCTCGGCTCCCGCCACCCCGACCCCACCACCGACACCTGGTCCACCCTGCGCGTGCAGACCGTCGAAACCCCCGTCGCGGTCACCGAACGCCTCCTGAACCACGTCGGCAAGGACGAGGGCGTGCGCGAACTACTCCTCACCGCCCTCGCCATGACCATGGCCTCGATGCACGCCGACAACGGAAACGACCCCGCCGCAGGCGCTTTGATCGCCCTCGAAGGCCACGGCCGCGCCGACACCGAACTCGGCACCGACACCGCCAACACCCTCGGCTGGTTCACCAGCGTCTACCCCATCCGCCTCGGCGTCGGCGCCACCGCCGTAGACATCACCCGCGCCCAAGCCGACCCCGCCGCCACCCGCGCCCTCCTCGACTCGGTCACCACACACATCCGCACCATCCCCAACCAGGGCCTCGACTACGGCCTCCTCCGCTACGTCACCCGCACCCCCGAACTCCGCACCGCCCCCGAACCCCAAATCGAATTCAACTACCTCGGCCGAATCGACCTCAGCGGCAACAACTCCGCCCCCTGGTCCCTCCTCGTCGGCCCCCACGACACCGCCCTCCCCCTTGACCCCGAACCCGACCTCCCCCTCCGCTACGCCATCGACGTGATCGCAGGCATCGGCACCACCCCCCAAGGCCCCACCCTCACCACCAACTTCCGCTGGAGCACCGCCCTGTTCACCGAAGCCGAAGCCACCCGCTTCGCTCGTCTGTGGACCGAAGCCGTCACCGCCCTGACCGAAGCCCTCGGCTAGCGGCTCCAGACGACATCGACTGTGGGTATCCGGGGACGAGCCGTGTGGGTTAGCCTCGAAGGATCACAAGCAATCCGATGAATCTGACGAGCCATCCGCGACAGAGATTCGGATAGCCGGTGCTCGAGCGATGGTAACGCCTGGCGAGAAAGGAACCGCGATGTCGTGGCGCGACGAGGCACCTCAATCGGTGCAGGACGACGTTGACAACCTCCTCGACGCCGCATTGACCATGTCGGAAGCGCATCTGCGAGACCGAGGCGCGTTCTTCCCGTTCGGGTTGGTCGTCGATCGCGAAAGCGGTGTACAGGTTGTGGATGTTGATGTGGCGGAGGCGAAGCAAGCCAAGACCGCGCTCTTCGCCGCACTGGCGCGGATGCGCGGTGACTTGCGTGCGGTCGCGGTGGTCACCGATGTGGCTCTCCCCGAGACAGGGTCCAGCGGTATCGAGGTCCATCTCGAGCACACGCACGGGATCGCCATCGGCGTGCTGGAGCCCTATGGCCTGTCCGGTGGCGAACTCACCGTCGAACCGCTGGAAGGACACACCGCAGTGCGCGCGGTGTGGTGAGACCGCGGCGAGTCAGCTCTGGTCGTGGGTGAGGATCCGTTTCGCCAGTTGACGGATCCGGGCCTTCTCGGAGTCGAGGAAAGGTTCGATCTCCTTACGTACCCCCTGAACTCGCATCTTCGCTAGGGCCTCCAGCGCGTTTCCTTCGACAGTTTCGTCGTCGATCAGGCTGAGGGCGACTGCCGCCGCATTAGGATGACGTGATTTACCCAGCCAGGTGACGATCATTCCTCGGCTCCGGCCGAAGCCACGATCCGCCGCGATCCCGGCAAGCTCGTCGAAATACTCTTTTCCAGCCGGAATATCGTAGATGGAATTTCCTGCTGCCCATCGGCTACGCTCGCTGATAGGTTTCGCGTGGGAGAATTGCGAAATCAGTGCCGGTATGGCGACTGACTTGCGTGACTCTTTGTTGCCAAGTGTCGTCGCGATCATCAATCTCGCCATTTCTCGTCCACTGGTTTCGTCGCCGGGCCAGCGGGTTTCGAGTTCGGAAAGCCAAGCGGCCAGTACCGAAATTATTCTGTTGTCGACTGGTTTGTGTGGAAGCTCGAATATTGTGCGAGCGTATCCTCCGGATTGGATGTACTCTTCTAATAGCTGGGTTCCTGCGCGGTCGTCGGTAGGCGTCAACTTTGGAAGTCCATTCTCACGTGCTTGATTTTTCCTTGGCTGATCAAACTCTGAATGTCAGATGATAGAACGGTATTATTGTCGGTGATCAGTACGAACTCGTATCCATACTGATCGCAGTAAGCCAGATCATCCCGGATTTGATCGGTCAGTCTCAGGTTCTGCACGTTTTTCACTTCGGTCAGGCGCTTCTGCCCATGGTCGAGATCATCCGGTACCCGGCGCTTCCCGGAGTTACCGACAATCGCCTCCTTCGTCTTCATCGGATCGATTCCGGCGCGCACCTCGGCTTTTTCTCCCTCGAGCCTATTGCGCCGTTGGGTCCCGGTGCTCGCGGGCGGCGGAGGGTTCTTCAACTGCTTGTCCAAGACGGGTTGGAACTGCGATGTCATGACGTATCGGACGGTGCCCGAAGCGGCCGTGAACGTGGTAGTGCACGTGGACTCGGCCTGGGTGAGGGCCTTCATGGCGAGCTCGATGCGGTCCCGAACGATCTTGATCTGCTCCTCGGCCAACCTTTTCGCTGCGGGTGTCACTGCCCGTCCGCCGATGAGCGCACCCAGCACGTCAGCTCCGATGGCGCCGGAGAGGAGGCTGAGCTGTAGCTCGGAATACTCCTGTACATCCTTGAGAACTGTGCCGTAACCGCTTGTCGCCCCGGAGATGTTACGCATTGCGTCACTGAGGGTGTCGAATGCATTGATGACCGAATTGTGCGACTCCTGAATATCGGGCATCTCATCGGTTTGCGATCCACTGAGATTCGCCATCTTCTTCCGGAGATCTGTATCCAGGGTGCCGTAGGCGGATGCCGTATTGAGCCAACTCGTCGATACCTGCGCCATGAGGTCCGCATTGCCGTCGATCCAGGTTTCCGGGGACATGACGAGATCCCATGCTGCCGGTTTGGATCGCTTTCCTCCCTTTGGTGACTTCAATGGGCGGCAGATAAAGGTCTTGGAGCCGGGATCCGACGGTGGCAGTGATTTCCCGCTGTTGTAATCTTCTGCGTTCTCGGATTGGTCGTGATTGATTCCGCTCTGTCGTATCAGGAGCGACATTTTCGCGAGTACCTCAGTTGCCCTGCCTGCAGTGACCGTTGCTTCGATACCGCAGACGAAATAGCCACGACCCCACGAAACGCCATGCGGATCGTTGCCCGCCATGTTCTCCGCTTTACGCAGTTCGGTGTCCATGGTCGAGAGTGCGGTGCTGGCAGTACGACTCGCGGAGCTGTACTGACCGGAGAGGTCGTAGAACAGCTCCGGGTCGACATCCAATTCGGTCACGGCGGGTCAACTCCGCCACATGGCGACATTGGCGGCGATGGCCTCGGTGTAGTTCGAGTGGGCGGCTTGTGCGGCAGTTCGCATGGCTTCGACGCCTTCGCGAATCTCCGTTGCCGCTGCCATCAACCGCCGGTGTGCTGTTTCCTGAGCAGTGGCAGCATCGCCGTCCCAGCCGGTCTGCAGCTTGCTGATCGCGGTGTTGAACGCTTCGATCTGGTCGTCGAAAAACCCTTCGAAGCCACGCATTCGGGCGATCACCGCATCGAGTTGTGTCAGGTTGACGCTATGAGACACCGGGCAGATCCAGACTCGAAGCAACCGCCTCGATAGCAGCGGCGTTCGCGCCCTCCTGGCCGAGGTAAGCCTCAGCGCTGTCGTCCAAGGCGACCGTGGTGTCACGTATTGCGTCCAGCAATTCGGACAGTCCGTCGCGAACGTCGGCGAACCCTGCGGCGAACTGTTCGCCCTGTCGTCCCTTCCAGCGATCGGTGAGAGCGGTGACGTCGGAATCAAGTGATTTGAACCCCGAGACAAGACCGTCGAGAAGCGTTCTCACCGCAGTCGCGGCTTCGACAAGTTCTGCGGGTGTTGTCTGAAATGTCGGAGCCGGATAGGCCATCGAGTCCCCTTCATCGAGCTGATGACCATGATATCTGCCAGAGTCGAAAGCCGCTGTGGGAGAGGAGCTCACGCCTCGCGCAGTCGGTCGTCCATTGTCACGAACCGAGCAGTTCGTTCGGGATGGAGGCGTCGGTCGGTAGTCCTGGATTCCGAAGCCCTGTCGCTACTGCTGCGACACGACCGAACCATCACCGCTCGCGTCGCGGCGGCCCGACGGCACGGCGTAGCGCACACTCGCCTCGGCCGAGCCCAGTCCGGTCAGGCAGTGGGGATCTGTGGTGCCTTCTCCTTGCTGCTCCGCGGTTGCCACGCGCTGAGCAGGTCATTCGGGGTGAAAGCCGCGTCGAGGTGGGGGGTGGTGATGCCCGAACGGCTGATCGCGATCAGTGGGACGGGATCGGCGGTGAGGCGGAAACGGTGGTTCTGTAGGGCGGTCAGGTCGTGGGAGTCGAAGGGGGAGTTCTCCAACCATTTGATCGAGCCGAGGAAGGCTAGTTCTTTCGCGACGGGTTCGCGGTCCGCGCCGACGATGTCGATTTCCACGTCGTTGGTGCGCGTCCAGTAACCGCCGATCGCGGGTACGGACGGAATACCTTCGGCCGGGAGGAGGCGGGCCAGCGAGTCGCGGATCAGTGGTTCCACCGCACGGCCGCGCCAACTCGTCCAGCCACGGCGAATCCGATCCACCGTCAGGTCGCCGCGCAGGCGATCCAGTTCGGGAAGGTAGGGGCCGAGGAATGTGAGCCAGAACCGCAGGTAGGAGTCGGTGATGCGGTAGCGGCGGTCCTTGGAGGGGGTCAGGCTGATCGGTAGTTCGCCCGCCACGATGCCCTTGTCCATCAGTAGGTCCAGGGCTCGCGAAAGGCTCGTGTTGGCCAAACCGCCAGCCGCGCGGGCGATATTGGCGAAGGTCCGTTCGCCGCTTCCGATCGCGGACAGGACCTGCCGTGGCAGCGACCGCTCGGGGAACTCGGCGGCCAACGACAGCTGCGCGGACACGATCAGCGGGCTGACCGGGTCGGCCAGCTCCCGCGACAGGAAATCCCACACATCCTCGCCCGATCGCCACCGCGCGCAGATGATCGGCAACCCGCCGGTGATGAGGGTGGCGTCGAAGGCGGCTGCCGCGTCGGTGCCGGTCATCGCCGCCACATCGGCCGGATCGAGCGGACCCAACCGCATCTCGGTGCCCCGCTGATGGAACGGACGACCGTACGAGGTGAGTGCGGCCATCATGGCGAGATCGGAACCGATCAGGATGAGCAGCACCGGCTTTCGACACAGCTCGCGGTCCCACGCCCGTTGCAGAACGCTCTCGAACGCGCCGGATTCGTCCATCAGATAGGGCAACTCGTCGAGAACGACGATGCTCGGCTGGTTGTCGGGCAAAATACCGGCGAGCTGCCGTAGTGCGGCAGTCCAGTTCGCGGGCAGTGCCTCGCTGAAGATCTCGGCATCGGGCAGCGAGGAGTGCGCGACGGTCTCGGAGAATTCGGCCAACGGATCGGAACCGATTTCGCTGGTATAGAAGACATTCGGCACCTCGCTGAGCTGCGTGAACTCCTCGACCAGCGCCGACTTGCCGATGCGTCGCCGCCCACGAAGGATCAGGCAGCGCCCCGGCTTCGAGGTCCCGATCCCCGCGCGAACGCCGTCCAACGCGGACTCCAGCGTCCGCAATTCGCGCCACCGCCCGATGAAGTCCACCCGACCCCCTTGGTATCAAGAATGATAGTAACATTCATGATACCACTCTCGCTGTTGCCTCGGACGGCCTGGAAGTCCCCCGCGTCAGTACGCACTGACGGGTCGAGGCCACTTCATTGGCAAAATCGTGCACGCGGGGTCTGGACCCGGCCCATTTTCGCGGTTTCGCTACCGGACTGCACGATTTTGCTACTGGGGAACGTTCAGCGGGCGGGGGAGCCCACGATGATGCTCCCCACGTTGCACTCCTCGAGTTCGTCGAGGCCGGTGGCGGTGGCGAAGGCGGTGGTGTCGCTGAAGCCTTGGGCGACTGCGCCGAGGTGCATGGCGGTGGCGGTAAGGTAGATGGTCTGCATGAGGACGCCGACGTGTTTGAGGATGTTGGCGTAGGCGACCTGTTCGTAGCTCCACATGACGCGGCCGGCGCGGGCCGAGATCAGCAGCAGGACTTGGGGTTCGGCGCCGCCGGCGAGGGTGGCCGAGGTGGATTTGAGGAGTTTGCGCACGGCGGGGGAGTCGAGGGGGGCTACCGGGCGTAGGACGTGGTCGGTGGAGTCGTAGTGGTACATGGCGTTGTCCAGGCCGGACACGTTGCGGACCACGGGGTAGATCTCGAGCTCGTAGGCGCCGCCGCCGGAGGGGTAGGGGCGGGAGCCGTCCTCGCGGGTGCGGGCGGCGCGGAACAGCAACTCGCCCAACTGATTCGAGGTGATGGGGGCGGCCTCGTCGAAGGCGCGGGTGGACACGCGATCCTCGATGGTGGCGGCCAGGCTCGGATCGGACAGGCGCAGCGAGACCAGGTCCGGCTTGGTCAACGGCACTGCTTCACCGGGGAAAACCGCACGGCGAGCGGGCAATTCGGGGAACTGGCCCTCGGCCCAGCGGGTGGGACCGAAGTCGTCCCAGGTGACCGTGCGCGCGCCCAGGGTGCTGCGGCGGTGGAACCACAGGTCGGGGGTGTTCCAGGAGCGGGTGGTGAACTCGCGCTCCTCCTCGTCGCCGTCGACCAGCAGGCCGCACCACTGCAGGTCGGCCATGAACTGGGTCTTCACGGCGGCGGGCACGGGGGAGTCGGCGGCCAGCGGGCCGTCGAGCAGGGCCAGCAGGCGCGGGTCGTGGATGCGCAGATCACACCACGAGCGGGGGTGTTCTAGGACGAAACCCTGGCTGTCACGGTGCAGGACAGCGAATTTCGACAGGGTGGCCGACCAGGCGGGCAGCGCCACCTCGGGACGCGGGACCGGATCGGCGAAGGGGCGGATGCTGTAGAGGTCGCGGCCGCCGTCGCGCACGGTCACCGACAGCCAGCCGCCGTCGGTGAGCTTGCGCATCAGGGCGGTGATGTCGTCGCCGGCGGCGGCGGTCGCCATCTCGGCCGCCGTCGCGGGGCCCTGGTTCAACGTCTTCAACGCGCGCAACGCCCCCGCGCCCAGCCCGGTCAACTTCTCGTTGCGCGGTGGGTTCAGCAGCACCGCACCGGCGGGAGTTGTCAGGCAGGTGACACCGGCGCGCAGCGCGAAACGGGTCTGGGCGGGGTACGCGGAGGCGAGCACGAGTAATCCTTGCTGGTCGAACGTGGTTGGTGCGGAACCTATTTCGCGGCGGCGGCGAAGGAGGGCTCGAGCTTGCCGAGGATGTAGGGAACCGAGAGGGCGGTGGGCTGGTTGATCGCGCTGATCTCCTGGGTGGTCAGGAAGGTGACCGAACCGTTGCGCACCGACGGCAGCTCGGAGTAGCCGGGCAGCTGCCGGTACTTCTCGTCCATGCCGGGGGAGTAGCCGGCCAGCAGCAGATCGGCGGTCAGCTCGTCGACCCGCTCGGGCGAGAGCGCCAGGCGACCACCGGTGGAGGGCTGGGCGGTGAGGTTGGCCGGGATGCCCATGCCGAGGGCGGTGAACACCTTGGCCGAACCGTCGTTCGGGTCGGTCAGCACCATCAGCTGCGAGGGGCTCGCGAGCCAGGTGCTGGCGAAGGTCTTGCCCTTCAGGCCGGGGTTGGCGGCGGCGATCGCGGCCACCTTGTCGTCGACCTTCTTGATCACCGCGTCCGCGTCGGACTCCTTGTGCAGCACCTTGCCCAGCGCGGTGACCTGGTCCTGCCACGGGCTCACGGCGTCCTTGGTGAGGGCGGGCAGCGTCGGGGCGATCTTGCTCAGGTCGTCGTAGGTCTTCTGATCGGCGGCGATGAAGGGGTCGGCCAGGATCAGATCCGGCTCGAGCGCGGCGACCTGCTCGGTGATGCTGCCGGAGGTGTTGAGCGCGGTGCCGCCCGCGAGCTGATCGGCCTGCTGCCACGGCGGGGTGCTCTTGGACACGGCCGCCACATTGTCGATGTAACCGACGGGCGTCACGCCGAGCGCGAGGGTGGTGTCGAGCCACTGGTTACCCAGCGCCACGATCTTCTTCGGCGTGCCGGTGACGGTGGTCTCGCCACGCGCGTGGGTGATGGTCACCGACTCGCCGGAACCGGCCTCGTCCTCGGTGGAGCCGCACGCGACCACCCCGAACGCCAGGGCGCCGGCGAGCGCGGCCACCGCCGCACGCCGCCAGCCACGAGAAATTCGAGCAGTCATGTTGCGTCCTCCGAGAGCCAGTTCCAGCATAAGTCAGCCTAGGCTAACCTAGCCTCGTTATCGCTGGACAATCGATACGCCGCGAATGCGCCGCCCACACATCCGGCGCCGACGATCCCACCGGGTTAGACTGCGCCGACTTTCGGCACGTCGGCAGGGGATTGGGAGCTCGGTGGAAACTTCAAGGGACTGGGGCAACGAGCTCTTCGAGAGCGTGAAATGGCTCGGATTCGCCTTCGTCATCACCGCGGTGATCTTCGTTGTCGTCGCCGCACTTCTGCTCAGGCTGACGAAATGGGGTCGGCAGTTCTGGCATGTCAGCGGCGACTACTTCCGTGGTCCGGGCGCATGGCGGACCTGGTTGTTCGCCGCGTTCCTGTTGCTGATGGCCCTGCTGACGGTGCGATTGAGCGTGCTGCTCAGCTACTGGGGCAACGACATGTTCGCCTCGTTCCAGCTCGCGGCCTCGGCCCTGAACTCCGGCGACGACGCGGCACTGTCCGACGCCAAGACCGGTTTCTGGAACTCGGCCAAGCTGTTCACCCTGCTGATCACCGTCTGGACGGTCAAAGAGCTGGTGTACCTGTGGGCCAAGCTGGCCTTCGACATCCGCTGGCGCGTCTGGTTGACCGAGCGCATCACCAGCGACTGGATGCAGGGCGCCGCCTTCTACCGGACCCGGTTCATCGACAACACGATCGACAACCCCGACCAGCGAATCCAGGCCGATACCGACACGTTCACCGTGCAGTCCCGCACGCTGACCCTCGGTGCGGTCACGGCCATCGTCTCGGTCGTGTCCTTCACCAAGGTGCTGTGGGATCTGTCGGGGCCGATGACCGTTCTCGGGGTCACCATTCCCCGGGCCGCGCTGGTCATCGTGATGACCTATGTCCTGATCTCGACGGTGATCGCGTTCTGGATCGGCCGCCCGCTGATCAGGATCAACTTCCTGCGCGAACGGACCACAGCCAACTTCCGCTACGCGCTCGTGCGGGTGCGCGACGCGGCGGAGAGCATCGCGTTCTACCGGGGCGAGGGTGTCGAACGAGCCGGTCTGCTCAGTCGATTCGCCGAGGTGATCAAGGTCCAGTGGGCCTACGTCTACCGGATGCTCCAGTTCGTCGGCTGGAACTTCATCGTCTCCCAATCCGCCTATCTGTTCCCGTATCTCATCCAGGCGCCGCGCTTCTTCAGCGGCCAGATCACCCTGGGTGGCATGAACCAGACGGCGACCGCCTTCAGTCAGATCCAGGACTCCCTGTCGTTCTTCCGTGATTCCTACGACGACTTCGCCGAGTACCGCGCCTCGCTCATCCGTCTCGACGGCCTGCTGATCGCCAGCAAGGAATCGCGCGAACTGCCCAAGCTCGCCGCCGTCGACCTCGACGACGCCGTGAGCCTCGACAAGGTCGGCGTCCGCAAGCCCGACGGCGAGGTGCTCATCGACGAGCTGAACCTGCGCCTCGTCCCCAGCGACGCGCTGGTCGTCAAGGGCGCTTCGGGCACCGGCAAGACCACCCTGCTGCGCGCGCTCGCGCAGATGTGGCCCTACAGCGACGGCGAGGTGGGCCGACCGGCCGGCACGGACACGCTGTTCCTGTCCCAGCTCCCGTACCTCCCGCTCGGCGATCTGCGCACCGCGGTCGAATACCCGGCCAAGTCCGAGGACGTCTCCGACGACACGCTGCGCGAGGTTCTCGGCAAGGTCCACCTCGGTCACCTCGTCGACCGCCTCGACGAAGAGGCCGACTGGGCCAAGATCCTGTCCCCGGGCGAGCAGCAGCGCCTTGCCTTCGCCCGCATCCTGCTCGCGCGCCCCAAGGTGGTCTTCCTCGACGAAGCCACCTCCGCCGTCGACGAGGGGCTCGAGTACTCCCTCTACAAGCTCATCCGCACCGAGGTCCCCGACACCATCGTCGTCTCGGTGGCCCACCGCAGCACCGTCGACCAACACCACAACCAGGTCCTCACCCTCGAGGGTGAGGGCTCCTGGCAGCTCGCGCCCGTCCGGGCGAACTGACCCCGATTTCCGTCCACCTGGGGGTTCACCTACACTAGAGCGGTTGCCTGCGGGAGCTCTGTTCCCGCGACTCGGCAGTGAACCCCCAGTGGAGCTCGTTTCCGCTGGCAGGCGCGCGTGCGGGTGGCAACTGACCATGTGCGTCGGGTCGGCAATCCGGCGTACGTATACATCCAGGTCCAGGAGGTGCTGAAGTGATTCAGCAGGAGTCGCGACTGCGCGTCGCCGACAACACCGGAGCGAAGGAAATCCTTTGCATCCGCGTGCTCGGTGGCTCGTCGCGTCGCTATGCCGGTATCGGTGACATCATTGTCGCCACCGTGAAGGACGCCATCCCCGGCGCCAACGTGAAGAAGGGCGACGTCGTCAAGGCTGTCGTCGTTCGCACCGTCAAGGAGCGTCGTCGTCCCGACGGTTCCTACATCAAGTTCGACGAGAACGCCGCCGTGCTGATCAAGCCGGACAACGATCCTCGTGGCACCCGCATCTTCGGCCCCGTCGGCCGCGAGCTGCGTGACAAGCGCTTCATGAAGATCGTTTCGCTGGCCCCGGAGGTGCTCTGACCATGAAGGTGCACAAGGGTGACACCGTCCTCGTCATCTCGGGCAAGGACAAGGGCGCCAAGGGCAAGGTCATTCAGGCCTTCCCGGCGACCGGCAAGGTTCTCGTCGAAGGCGTGAACCGGATCAAGAAGCACGTCGCGGATTCCGCGAACCAGCGTGGTGCTTCCTCGGGCGGCATCGTCACGCAGGAAGCCCCCATCCAGGTTTCCAACGTGATGGTCGTCGACTCCGACGGTAACCCGACTCGCGTCGGCTACCGCACCGACGAAGAGTCCGGCAAGCGCGTCCGGATCTCCCGTAAAAACGGGAAGGACATCTGACATGACTACTTCTGAGCAGACTCAGCCCCGGCTGAAGGCGCGCTACCGCGCCGAGATCAAGGACGCGCTGAACGGCGAGTTCGAGTACGCCAACGTGATGCAGATCCCCGGCGTCGTCAAGGTCGTCGTGAACATGGGTGTCGGCGACGCCGCCCGTGACGCGAAGCTGATCAACGGTGCCGTCAAGGACCTCGAGCTGATCACCGGCCAGAAGCCGGAGATCCGCAAGGCCACCAAGTCGATCGCGCAGTTCAAGCTGCGTGAGGGCATGCCGATCGGCGCGAAGGTCACCCTTCGTGGCGACCGCATGTGGGAGTTCCTGGACCGTCTCGTGTCCATCGCGCTGCCCCGTATCCGCGACTTCCGCGGCCTGTCGCCGAAGCAGTTCGACGGCAACGGCAACTACACGTTCGGCCTCAGCGAGCAGTCGATGTTCCACGAGATCGACGTGGACTCCATCGACCGCCCGCGCGGCATGGACATCACCGTGGTCACCACCGCGACCAACAACGAAGAAGGCCGCGCGCTGCTGAAGCACCTCGGCTTCCCGTTCAAGGAGAACTGAGCACATGGCTAAGAAAGCACTGCGCATCAAGGCGGAGGCCAAGCCGAAGTTCGCCGTCCGCGCCTACACCCGTTGCCAGCGCTGCGGTCGCCCGCACGCGGTCTACCGCAAGTTCGGCCTGTGCCGCATCTGCGTCCGCGAAATGGCGCACCGCGGTGAGCTCCCTGGCGTGCACAAGAGCTCCTGGTGAGCCCGCGCTCCTCGTGAGCGCTGCCGTCTAGACGAATACCCGTGCAAGGCACGGACTCTCGAGTCGAGAGTCCGTGCCTTGCTGCGTTTGTGCAGGACCTGTCGCTCCTTGTCGTGCGTCGTCGACTTGGCTCCGACGTGAACACTCGCGAAACAGGCTGCGTAACAATGTGTTCGGGCTCTAGTGTCGATGGGGTAGTTGTCGACGGTTTCGGGGGATTCACATGGTGCCGGTATCGCTTGTTGTCAAAGTATTCGTCGCAGTCGCAATCGGTGCTATTGCCGTGGAACTGACGAACTCTCCCCTCCTGGGCTGGGTTGGCATCGCGTTGGGCTTCGGCATTGCCTTTGTCTTCGAACGCGAACGCGACCGGCGCGCACGAGTTGCCGTGACGGCAGGCTCCGGTATCTCGCGAAATTTCGTGCCCGAGACCGACGGCGTCGAAGTCGGTACCGTCAAGGACGGCTTCGCGTCTGCTGACGACGCCCGGAATTCTCCAGTCGATTTCGTTGTCCTGCACCCCGATGGCCGGATCACGGAGCATGCGTGCGACGGCGTGCCACTCGCGACCGCCATACGCGCACAGCTCCTCGAGGGCGACGAGTTCCTCATCCTGGACATGATCGTGGCGGGCTCTGTCCTGGTTTGGTTCGATGACGATTTCGCGGAGGGGGCCGGCGAGCGGAACCCCCTGGCGGGCAGCTATGTGGCCAGCGTCGCCTATGAGTCGCCACACGGGTACTGGCGTGGAAGGGTCGCGGTCAGCATGAATGAAGGTCCCGGCGAGGCCACTGTGCCGATGCCGCCGGGTGTCATCGCCGAGATCGAGCGACTGGCGAAAGGCTGACTGAGAGTCGCGAACAGACGACCGGGTGGATAACGTTAGTCGTGAGCACGTCCGTCAGCAGGGGGCGGGGGAGGCGTTGGCGGTCTTGGTCGGCTATCCACTCGCTTCGGCGACGACATCGACGTCTACGACCTCACCCGCGCGGTCGAGGACGGCGCGACCGTCCGGGTGATCTTCGAACCGCGACTCCCGGAAGTGCGGGTGGTCGAGGGGATTTCCGACGACGACATCGACAACGCGGCCGACGAAGCCGTGGTCGGGCTCGACGACGTGGAGCGCGCCAAGGTCGAGAACGCGGTCGCGGTGATCAACGCCATCTACGGCGCCCCGGCCCGACTGCGCAAGGTCGCCGCCGACCTCGTCGCGCACTGGGAGAACCGGTCGAAGTCGATGGTCGAGTTCATCGGTGGCCCCGGCAAGGGGCTGATCGTCGCAGGCACCCGCCAGATCTGCGCCGACCTGTACGAGTACATCATCGAACTGCGTCCCGACTGGCACGCAGACTCGGTGAAAGAGGGTGTCATCAAGGTCGTCTACACCGGCTCGGCGAAAGATCAGGGCGTGGTGGCCAAGCACGTTCGCCGCGCGGGGGAGAACAAGCTGATCCAGGCCAGGCTCAAGGATCCCGACGACGCACTCCAGCTGGTGATCGTGCAGTCGATGATGCTCACCGGCTTCGACTCGCCACCCCTGCACACCCTGTACCTGGACCGCCCGCTCGAGGGCGCGTTGCTCATGCAGACGATCGCGCGTGTGAACCGCACCTTGCGAGGGCAAGCAGGACGGCCTCGTCGTGATCAAGTACCGATACCCGCCGGACAAACAGCCGGAGGCGATCCGGTTGGTGATCGACCAGATGGAGGCGCTGGCACCGCACTACGCGAGGACTGCCGAGGAATCGCGTTGAACCACTGGGTGGCCGCCGGTGGCGCGGTGAAGGCGGCCACGAGGGCCCACTTGGTCACAGTGACAGTTCCGACCACGCGATGGTGATCGGGAAGGGGAAGTCGATGGTGATTTCCGTGGAGTCGGCGGGCGACCAGGTGCCGACCAAGAGGTAGTTGGCTTTGTGGAGGGGCGATACGCCCGCAGGTAGATCCGCGATCCCCGACGCCAAGCCGTACGCCTGCACGTAGGCGATCTCGCTGCGTTCCGGATGCAGGGTCACCTCCCAATACCACGGAATGCCGGCGGCGGCGTATCGGGCTCTCTTGGCTTCCATCTCGGCCGCGGTGTTCGACGGGGAGAGAACTTCACCGACCAAGAGCGCGTCATCGGCACGCACGTGCGCGTAAGCCGTGCTCAGGCATCGGTGGACCATGAAATCCGGCGTCACGAAATCGGATTTGCCCTGCTGACCGAAGAAGACGTTCGTCTCGGTGCGCGCACGCCAGCACTCGTCGGGGTCATTGTCGCTCGCGCGCTTGGCATCGCGGCGGAGAGCGCTCCACAGCAGATTGCTGGCTTCCTGGTGTTCGCCTGGCCCTCGCCGCGCCCAGACCACACGCCCGTCCCACAGTTCGACGCAGGAAGCGACTTCTTCCGGGAGCCGCTCCAGCTCTTCCCATGTCATGTATTCAGGCAGGTCAGGGCGCTGTTGGTGCGCGTTCGTCATGACGTAATGATAGTCCGGCGACACGGGGCCCACGGTTCATAGCGCGCCTGTGCGACGACCTTGGTGAAATATTTCCATTTCACTACGCGGCGGGGGTCTGCCGTGTTTTCTGGGCGCATGAAGAAGTTCGTCACAGTCGCTGTTCTTTCCGTCGCGCTCATCGGGTCGCCCGCCGTCGCCTCCGCCGCCCCGGCGGGGTCCGGGTCGGGGGGTGGGTCGGGGTCGTCGGAGACCGATTTGCTCTGCTCGCCGATCGCGGGGGTGTTGTTCGCTACCGGCAGTGTGGAGAAGCCGCCGCTCTACGATCTGCTCTGCTGGCTCAGCTGACGGCTCGTCGATCGCGTCGGAGTCGGAGCGGGCGCGGACTCCGACGCGATTCCAGTCCTCGGCACAGTGGCCTGGGACTTGCGAAACCGTCAGGGCAATACCCACTTGCCCAGTACGTTGCCCGACGCTTCGCCGCGCAGGACGAGCGCGCCGGCCACGGACGACTTGTCGGTGAATGGGAAGGACACGATCCCGCCCACTCGACGTCCGTCGTACAGATCTCCGACGTCGGGTTCCGAGATGGCCGCGATCTGTGTGCCGTCGGCGTAGGACAGGTGGTAGCTGATTGTCGATGGATCGGTGTCCTGTGTCCCACGGTGCTCGAACTGGATCCACGCGGTGCAACTGTCCTGTTCGAAGCTGCACTCCCAGTCTGACGCCGTGATCTCGGTAACGGTGGTCGGAGCGCCGTTGTAGTTCAGGGTCGGGATGGTGGCGGTTTCCCCCATCCGATAGCTTTCTCCGGGTGTCGCGGACGCGATCGTGCCGAGCGCGGCGAGAGCGCCGAATGACGCTCCGATGGTCAATGCGACGAGCCTTCTCACGATTCCTCCAAACCTCGATGGTTTTTCCGAATGAGGTCAGCTTTGTGTTCCCGGGCATCGGATCGGTCATGGAACGGTTTCGAGGGTTGATTCAATCGGGCTCCGGACCCACCGCTGGATTGCCGTCGGGTCACGCTTGAGCTTCCCCTGAGTGATGCCGAACCCCCGAGTTTGGTCCTGACCACGGGGTTGTCTACACTAGAGCGGTTGCCTGGGCAGATCTGTGTCCGCTGCGCGCTTCGGCGCGTATGCGACCGTGCCAGGCGCCGAGAGCTCGCAAGAGAACTCATCCGGTCGGTAAGTGCCGACCGGACCAGCCGAATTGTTGTAGGCCCACGGTCACCTGCGCGTATGCGTGCCGGCGATGTTGCATGGGAACCGCAGCGAGAAAGGTGTCGAGGTCTAACCATGACCATGACTGATCCGATCGCAGACTTCTTGACGCGTCTGCGCAACGCCAACTCGGCGTACCACGATCAGGTGAAGGCGCCCCACTCGAAGATCAAGGTGAACATCGCCGAGATCCTCAAGCGTGAGGGCTACATCGCCGATTACCGCACCGAGGACGCGACCGTTGGCAAGGCCATCGTCGTCGATCTGAAGTACGGCCCCAGCCGTGAGCGCAGCCTGCAGGGCCTGCGTCGCGTCTCGAAGCCGGGTCTGCGTGTGTACGCGAAGTCCACCAACCTGCCCAAGGTCCTCGGCGGCCTCGGCGTGGCGATCATTTCCACGTCGACCGGTCTGCTCACCGACCGTCAGGCGGCCAAGCAGGGCGTCGGGGGCGAAGTCCTCGCCTACGTCTGGTAAGGGAGGTCAGGACTAATGTCGCGTATTGGTAAGAAGCCCATCGAGATTCCGGCCGGCGTCGACGTCGCAATCGACGGCCAGGTTGTCACGGTCAAGGGGCCCAAGGGCACCCTCACCCACACCGTGGCCGAGCCCATCACCGTCACCAAGGGTGAAGGTAATGAGCTCGAGGTTGCTCGTCCCAACGACGAGCGCGCGAACCGTTCGCTGCACGGCCTTTCCCGCACCCTGATCGCCAACATGATCGAGGGTGTCACCAAGGGCTACGAGAAGAAGATGGAAATCTTCGGCGTCGGTTACCGCGTTCAGGCCAAGGGTTCGAACCTCGAGTTCGCCCTCGGTTACAGCCACCCGGTGCCGATCACGGCCCCGGCAGGCATCACCTTCGCGGTGGAATCGCCCACCAAGTTCTCGGTGTCCGGAATCGACAAGCAGGCGGTCGGTCAGATCTCCGCTGTGATCCACGGACTGCGTAAGCCCGACCCGTACAAGGGCAAGGGCATCCGCTACGCCGGCGAGGTCGTTCGCCGCAAGGTCGGAAAGACGGGTAAGTGATCATGGCGCAAACTGCTAACCAGAAGGCGAAGCGGATTCCGCTGGGCAAGGACGCTTCCACGAAGCGCCGGCTGTCCAAGACCCGTCGTCACTTCCGACTTCGTAAGAAGGTCGAAGGCACCACCGAGCGTCCCCGCCTGGTGGTCAACCGCTCCTCGCGGCACCTGCACGCGCAGCTGATCGACGATTCGGCGGGCCGCACCATCGCCGCCGCTTCCTCGATCGAGGCCGACGTGCGCGCCCTCGAGGGCGACAAGTCCGCCAAGGGCGCGAAGGTCGGTCAGCTGATCGCCGAGCGTGCCAAGGCTGCCGGTATCGAGGCGGTCGTGTTCGACCGTGGTGGTCACGACTACCACGGCCGTATCGCGGCGCTTGCCGATGCCGCTCGTGAAGGTGGGCTGAAGTTCTGATGACTGTTATTTCGAACGGAAGGAACGTCTGATGCCGGGACGTCAGCGGCGTGACGGCGGCAACGGACCCGCCGGACAGAACAACAACACCAACAGCAACGCCGGAGGCCCCGAGGGCAACCGTCGTGGCGGTGGCGATCGTCGCGGTGGCGGCGACCGTCGCGACAACGCGGCCGAGAAGAACCAGCTCGAGCGCGTCGTCGCGATCAACCGTGTCTCCAAGGTCGTGAAGGGTGGTCGTCGCTTCAGCTTCACCGCCCTCGTGATCGTCGGTGACGGCAACGGTCTGGTCGGCGTCGGCTACGGCAAGGCCAAGGAAGTTCCCGCGGCCATCCAGAAGGGTGTCGAGGAGGCTCGTAAGAGCTTCTTCCGCGTCCCGATGATCGGCTCGACCATCACTCACCCCGTGCAGGGTGAGGCGGCGGCCGGTGTGGTCATGCTGCGTCCGGCTTCGCCCGGTACCGGTGTGATCGCGGGCGGCGCGGCTCGCGCCGTGCTCGAATGCGCAGGCATTCACGACATTCTGGCCAAGTCGCTCGGTAGCGACAATGCGATCAACGTCGTTCACGCGACGGTTGCCGCGCTCAAGATGCTCCAGCGTCCCGAAGAGGTTGCCGCGCGTCGCGGTCTGCCGATCGAGGATGTCGCTCCGGCGGGCATGCTGCGTGCGCGTGCAGGACAGGGAGCCTGACATGGCTGATCTCAAGGTGACTCAGATCAAGAGCACGATCGGTGCCAAGTCGAACCAGCGCGACAGCCTGCGGACGCTTGGTCTGCGGAAGATCCGCCAGTCGGTGGTTCGTGAGGACAACGCTCAGAACCGCGGTCTGATCAACGTCGTGCGCCACCTCGTAACAGTTGAGGAGGTCTAGACATGACCATCAAATTGCACCACCTGCGTCCCGCCCCTGGCTCCAAGACCGAGAAGACCCGTGTGGGTCGCGGTGAGGGTTCCAAGGGTAAGACCGCCGGTCGCGGTACCAAGGGCACCAAGGCACGCAAGAACGTCCCCGCGGCGTTCGAGGGTGGCCAGATGCCGCTGCACATGCGTCTGCCGAAGCTTCGCGGCTTCACCAATCGCTTCCGGGTCGAGTACCAGGTCGTGAATGTCGGACGTATCGCCGAGCTGTTCCCGCAGGGCGGCACCATCGGTAAGGCCGAGCTCGTCGCGGCCGGCGCCGTTCGCAAGAACGAGCTGGTCAAGGTTCTCGGCGACGGCGAGATCGGCGTCGCCATTCAGGTGACCGCCGACAAGGTGACCGGCTCCGCCAAGGAGAAGATCACCGCCGCCGGCGGCACCGTCACCGAACTGGCCTGACGGTACTGTAGTTAGCAGTCGCACCGGACGAGTCGAGGCTCGTCCGGTGCCACTGTTAGAGTCTCACCAAGTAGTGTCTGCCAAGACTCGTCATGTGCTTCCCGCATGGCATGACCATGTCGTTCGCCAGGAGGATCTGTGCTTTCCGCCTTCGTATCGGCCTTCCGGACTCCGGACTTACGGCGGAAGATTCTCTTCACGCTGGGGTTGATCGCGCTGTACCGGTTGGGTGCCGCGCTGCCGTCCCCCGGCGTCGATTACCGCGCGGTCCAAGACTGCGTCAAGCTGGTCTCCGGTGGCGAGAACGCCGGTATCTACCAGCTCATCAACCTTTTCTCCGGTGGTGCGCTCCTGCAGCTGTCGGTGTTCGCGATCGGCATCATGCCGTACATCACGGCGAGCATCATCATCCAGCTGCTGACCGTCGTCATCCCGCGGTTCGAGGAACTGCGCAAGGAAGGCCAGACCGGCCAGACCAAGATGACGCAGTACACCAGGTACCTCTCGATCGCGCTCGCGGTCCTGCAGGCCACCGGTCTCGTCGCGCTCGCCGCGCGCGGTCAGCTCTTGCAGGGCTGCCAGGAGGACATCCTCGCCGACACCAGCATCTTCGGCATGATCATCATCGTGCTGGTGATGACCGCCGGTGCCGCGCTGGTCATGTGGTTCGGCGAGCAGATCACCGAGCGCGGTGTCGGTAACGGCATGTCGCTGCTCATCTTCGCCGGTATCGCCGCGCGAATCCCGATCGACGGCAAGAACATCCTCGACACCCGCGGTGGCCTGGTCTTCGGCCTCGTGTGCGCCGCGGTGTTGGCGATCATCGTCGCGGTGATCTTCGTCGAACAGGGTCAGCGCCGGATCCCGGTGCAGTACGCCAAGCGCGTCGTCGGCCGCAAGATGTACGGCGGATCGTCGACCTACCTGCCGCTGAAGGTCAACCAGGCCGGTGTCATCCCGGTGATCTTCGCGTCCTCGCTGCTCTACCTGCCCAACCTGATCGCTCAGCTGACGGGGTCGAGTACGGCCACCGAGCCGAGCTGGTGGCAGGAGATCATCCAGAAATACCTGGTGAATCCGTCCAACCCGGTGTACATCGCGATCTACTTCGGGTTGATCGTGTTCTTCACCTACTTCTACGTCGCGATCACCTTCAACCCGGAGGAACGCGCGGACGAGATGAAGAAGTTCGGTGGCTTCATCCCGGGCTACCGCCCCGGTAAGCCGACCGCCGACTATCTGAACTACGTCCTGAGCCGCATCACCCTGCCTGGCTCGATCTACCTCGGTCTGGTCGCCGTGCTCCCGAACGTGTTCCTCGACATGGGCAATTCGGGTGCGGTCGCGAACCTTCCGTTCGGCGGTACCGCGGTGCTCATCATGGTCAGCGTGGGTCTCGATACGGTCAAACAGATCGAGAGCCAGCTGATGAATCGAAATTACGAAGGGTTCCTCAAGTGAGAGTTGTTCTGCTCGGTCCGCCGGGTGCCGGCAAAGGTACTCAGGCCGTCCTGCTGTCAGAGAAGCTGGGCGTTCCGCACATCTCCACCGGAGACCTCTTCCGCGCGAACATCAGTCAGCAGACCGCCCTCGGTCGCGAAGCGCAGAAGTACATGGATGCGGGCGACCTCGTTCCCAGCGACGTCACCAACCGGATGGTCGAAGCGCGCGTCGGTGAGCCCGACGCGGCCAACGGCTTCGTCCTCGACGGTTACCCGCGCACGGTCGACCAGGGCGACGCGCTGAAGAAGATCCTCGAGCACTACGGCACCGAGGTCGACGCCGTGCTGTGTTTCGTGGTTCCCGAGTCGCTGCTCAAGGAGCGGATGCTCGCGCGCGGTCGCGCCGACGACACCGAGGACGTCATCGACAACCGGCTGCGGGTCTACCGCGAGGAGACCGAGCCGCTGCTCGAGTACTACGACGGTCTGGTCGTGACGGTCGAAGGCGTCGGCGGGGTCGAGGAAGTCAACGCCCGCGCGCTCGCAGCGCTCGGCAAGTAACCCACCTGATCGGAGTACTGAGGCCGGATGGTCTTCAACCGCAAGAAGAAGGTCGTGCCGTTCCGTTCGGCGGGCGAGCTCGATGCCATGGCGGCAGCGGGCGCGATCGTCGGACGGGCGTTGGTCGCGGTTCGTGACGCGGCCAAGCCCGGCGTTTCGACGCTGGAGCTCGACGAGATCGCCGAGGCGACGATCCGGGACGCGGGCGCTGTCCCGTCGTTCAAGGGTTATCACGGCTTTCCCGGCTCGATCTGCTCTTCGGTGAACGACCGTGTGGTCCACGGGATCCCCTCGGCGAGTGACATCCTCACCGAGGGCGATCTGGTGTCGATCGACTGCGGCGCCATCCTCGACGGCTGGCACGGCGACTCGGCGTGGACGTTCGGCGTCGGCAACATCATCGAGGCCGATCGGCTGCTGAGCGAGGCGACCATGTGGTCGATGCAGGCGGGGATCGAGGCCATGGTGCCCGACAACCGGCTCACCGATGTCTCCCACGCCATCGAGCTGGGGACCCGCGCGGCCGAGCAGGTGCACGGCCGCCGGTACGGCATCGTCGACGGGTACGGTGGCCACGCCATCGGCCGCGAGATGCACATGGACCCCTTCCTGCCCAACGAGGGCGCGCCCGGCAAGGGCCCGCGCCTGGTGGTCGGTTCGGTGCTGGCGATCGAGCCGATGCTCACCCTCGGCACCGTCGAGACCAGAACGCTCGACGACGACTGGACCGTGGTCACCACCGACGGCTCGCGGGCCGCGCACTGGGAACACAGCGTCGCCGTCACCGAGGACGGCCCGCGCATCCTCACGCTGCGCCCGGAGTAGCACGACTTTTCGCGGACCCGGCGTTTTCAATGCGTCGGGTTGTCGGTGTGATCCTGTATCTCTGAGTAATGAGATCTCGCCTCGCGTTGATCGCCATCGCCGCCGCGGCGCTCGCCGCCGGTTGCGCCGAGCCGCCCCCGGACGCGCGCTACATCGGTTCGGGCAACACCTATGGTTCGGCGAACGCGGGTTTCGAGACCTGCATGGTGACCGACGCGGGCGGGGTGGACGACAAGTCGTTCAACGAGTCCGGCTGGAACGGGGTCAAGGCCGCGATCGACGCGAATCCCGGCGTCTACGGTTCCTACCGCCAGTCCAACAGCTCCGCCGACTACGAACCGAACCTGCGCGCCGCGGCCGATGACGACTGCGATCTGGTGATCGGCGTCGGCGGTCTGATGGCCGAGGCGGTGGCGCAGGTGGCCTCGGAGTATCCCGATCAGCGTTTCGCGATCGTCGACGCGCACGTCGAGCTCGACAATGTGTACTCGATGGAGTTCAACGCGGCCCAATCCTCGTATCTCGCAGGCTATCTCGCGGCCGGGATGTCGAAGACGGGTCGGGTGGCGACCTGGGGCGGCATGCAGATTCCGGCGGTCACCATCTTCATGGACGGCTTCGCCGCGGGCGCCGCCGAATACAACGCCCGCCACGGCACCGCGACGACGGTGCTCGGCTGGGATGTCGAGGATCAGGACGGTTCGTTCACCGGCAACTTCGACGACACCAGCGCCGGTCGCTCGCTCACCGAGAACTTCATCGCCCAGGGCGCCGATGTGATCCACCCGGTCGCCGGGCCGGTCGGCATGGGTGGCGCCTCCGCGGTGCAGGACGCGTCGGGGGTGATGATGATCTGGGTGGATTCCGACGGTTTCGAGGCGGTGCCCGAGTACGGCGACATCATGCTGTCCTCGTCGATGAAGGATATCTCCGCCGCGGTGCGGGTCGCGATCGATAACGCGTTCGGCGACGGAGTCACAGACGGCCGATACATCGGCACCCTGAGCAATTCCGGGGTCGGACTCGCCCCGTTCCACGATTTCGACGCGCAGGTGCCCGAGTCCTTGAAACAGGAGCTCACGACCCTGCGCGGCGACATCGTCGACGGCACGATCGTGATCAATTCCCCTGCCGCCCCGCAACTCTGAGGACGATCACATGCGACTCGAAGTACGCGGTTTGACCAAGGCGTTCGGTGATTTCCTCGCCGACGACGATATCGACCTGATCGTGGAACCGGGGCAGGTGCACGCGATCCTCGGCGAGAACGGCGCGGGCAAGTCGACGCTGATGAACATGCTCTACGGCATTCTCGCGCCGACGAGCGGGCAGATCCTGATCGACGGTAACCCGGTGCGGTTCTCCTCGCCGAGCGACGCGATCGCCGCCGGAATCGGCATGGTGCATCAGCATTTCAAGCTGGTCGGGCCGTTCAGCGTCGCCGACAACGTGCAGTTGGGGCGCGAGCACGTCACGCGTGGTCGGCTGGATCGCGAGGGTGCGCGCCAGGCGGTGCTGTCGGTGTCGCAGCGGTACGGCTTGGCGCTGGACCCGGACGCGCTGTGCGAGGACCTGCCGGTCGGGGTGCAGCAGCGGGTCGAGATCGTCAAGGCGCTCTCGGGCGAGACCGACCTGTTGATCCTGGACGAGCCGACCGCCGTGCTCACTCCGCCGGAGGTGGCCGAACTGCTCGAGATCATCGGCAACCTCACCGATGCGGGGATGTCGGTGATCTTCATCAGCCACAAGCTCAAAGAGGTCAAGGCCATCGCCGATTCGATCACGGTGTTGCGCCGGGGCAAGGTCGTGGCCGAGGCGTCGCCGTCGGATACCGAGGCCGAGCTGGCGGCGGCGATGGTCGGGCGCTCGGTGGTGTTGACCGTGGAGCGCCCGCCGGCCGATCCGGGTGCGGTCGCGCTCGAGATCAAGGATCTGACCGTGCTCGGGGAGCGCGGCACCGCGATGCTCGACGGGCTGAATCTGGCGGTGCGGTCCGGGGAGATCGTCGGGTTGGCCGGGGTGGAGGGCAACGGGCAGACCGAGCTGGCCAGGGCGGTGCTGGGCACCATCACGCCCGACAGCGGGTCGATCGAGATGGGCGGGACGCCGGTCACCGGCTGGAATCCGTACCGGCGGATCGTCGCCGGGCTCGGCTACATCCCCGAGGATCGCGGCCGCGACGGCCTGGCCGGGGATTTCACCGTCGCGGAGAATCTCGTGCTCAACCAGTACCGCGACGCACCGCTGTCGAATCGAGGGGTGGTCGACGCGACGGCGGTGCGCGCTCTGGCCGACAAGGCCATCGCCGATTTCGACATCCGGACCAGAGGGCCGGGGGAGCTGGTGTCGGCGCTGTCGGGCGGCAACCAGCAGAAGGTGGTGATCGCGCGCGAATTCTCCAGGCCCCGTTCGGTGCTGGTGGCCGCGCAACCGACGCGCGGGGTCGACGTGGGCGCCATCGAGTTCATCCACCGCCGCCTGGTCGCCGAACGTGATTCCGGGACCGGGGTCCTGCTCATCTCCGCGGAGCTGGACGAGATCCTGGCCCTGTCCGACCGCATCGCGGTGATCCACAACGGGCAGATCGTCGGCGAGGTCGCGCCCGACACTCCGCGCGAGGTCATCGGTCAGCTGATGGCAGGCCACCGTCCCGCAGATCCAGCCACCGCGAGCTGAGGACATCCATGCCGAGTACGACGATCGAACCGGACACCGATTCGCCCGACGAGCGTAAACCCAAGCGGGACATCGGCCGTACCTTCCTCGGATACCTGACCGAGGCCAACAGTGTGATGGTGACGATCTATTCGTTGCTGCTGGCCTTCGCGATCGGCGCGCTGCTGATCATCTTCTCCGACGCGTCGGTGCGCGGGGCCTGGGGCTATTTCTTCCAGCGGCCCTCCGACGCGCTGAGTTTCTCGTGGCAGGCGGTGAGCACCGGCTACCGCGACATGTTCGAGGGCGCGATCATCGACTTCGGCCGCCTGCAACAGTATTTCGACGGCGAGGCCACCCTCGCGCAGGTGCTGCGCCCGATCTCGGAGACGCTCACCTATGCCACCCCGCTGATCTTCACCGGCCTCGCCGTCGGCTTGGCGTTCCGGGCCGGGCTGTTCAATATCGGCGGCCACGGACAGTTCATCCTCGGGATGCTCGGCGGGCTCATCATCGGCTTCGCACTCGACCTCCCGCCGGTGCTGCACGTGCCGCTGGCCCTGCTCGCCGGTGCGCTCGCGGGTGGTCTCTATGGCGCGGTGCCCGGCCTTCTCAAGGCGAAAACTGGCGCGCACGAAGTCATCTCGTCGATCATGTTGAACAACATCGCCACCTATTTCCTGGTCTGGGCGTTGGGCACCACGTTCATCCACTCGACCACCTCGCAGGAGCTGGTCTCCAAACCGGTGGACGTGTCGGCCCGGCTGCCGCGCTTGCTCGGCTGGGCGGGCTCGGGGTTGCGGGTCAGCGTCGGGTTGCTGATCGCGCTCGCGCTGGCCGCCGGGATCTGGTGGCTGCTGCGCAAATCCACCTTCGGCTATCGGATCCGCGCGGTCGGCGCCAACAACCACGCGGCCGAGACCGCAGGCATCGACATCGGCCGCACCTGGGTGACCACGATGGGCGTCTCGGGTGCGCTGGCCGGGATCGGCGGCGCCGCGCTGGTGCTCGGCTTGAACCCGTACACGGTGAATCCGGGCACGGTCGCGGAGTTCGGGTTCGACGGGATCACCGTCGCGCTGCTCGGGCGAGCGCATCCGGGCGGGATCGTCGCCGCGGCCCTGCTGTTCGGCGCGTTGAAGTCGGGCACCCTGCACATGCAGCCCGCCATCCCGGTCGAGATGTCCACGCTGCTCCAGGCGGTGATCGTGCTGTTCGTGGCCGCGCCCGCCCTGGTGAAAACCCTGCTGCACCTGCGCGCACCGCGCGGCGGCCTCAACACTCTGGAAGCGAGGGGCTGGTGAGCACCACTGTCGCGGCACCGGAGGTCGTGCACGAGCAGACCAGGCACGCGCTGGCCGGGACGGTACTGCTCGGCGGCGGGCTGGCGTTCGTCGTGTTCGGGTTGCTGTTCATCGCCGACGGCCGCACCACCACGTTCCGGCTGGACCAGACCGTCGAGGACAGCTGGACCCTGCCCACTCTCGGCATCGTCTCGACCCTCGGGGTCGTCACGGCCCTGCTCGGCGCCGTGCTGCTGGGTCGACCGCTGTCCTCGCGCGTGCACGCGGTGCTCGTCGGCGCCGGGGTGGTCGCGCTGGTGATTACCGCGCTGGCCTGGGTGGTGACGCCCGGCGTCGGGTTCCCGGTGGAGTTCGTGCTGGCCTCGACACTGTTCCTGGCGCTGCCGTTCATCTTCGGGGCGCTGTCCGGGGTGGTGTGTGAGCGTTCGGGCGTGATCAACCTCGGCATCGAGGGCCAGTTCCTGGCGGGCGCGTTCACCGCGGTGCTGTTCTCCTCGATCGCGCACAACCCCTACGTCGGCATCCTGGCCGCGATCCTGAGCGGGATGCTGTCCACGCTGCTGCTGGCCTGGTTGGCGACCCGTTTCGAGGTGAACCAGCTGGTCACCGGCGTGATCCTGAACCTGCTCGCGCTCGGCCTCACCGGTTTCCTGTTCGAACGCCTCATGCGCATGGACCACTCGCTCAACCGCCCGAGCACCGTGCCGCGCATCGGCGAGTTCCTGCACGACATCGGCCTCGGCTTCCTCACCGACATCCCGATCCTCGGCCCCGTCCTGTTCGACCAGAGCCTGTTCGTCTACGTCGCGCTGGCCTGCGTCTTCGGCCTGTCCTACCTGCTGTTCCACACCCGCTGGGGCCTGCGCACCCGTGCGGTCGGCGAACACCCCGCCGCCGCCGACGCCGCCGGCATCGACGTCAATCGCCTGCGCTTCTGGAACGTCACCTTCGCCGGTGCCCTGTCCGGCTTCGGCGGCGCGTTCTTCACCATCGCCAACAATGTCGCCTTCAGCAAGAACATGACCGCCGCCCTGGGCTTCGTCGCCCTCGCCGTCATGATCGTCGGCCGCTGGAACCCCGTCGGCGCCCTCCTGGCCGCCCTGCTCTTCGGCTTCTCCAGCGCCCTGGAACGCTTCCTCAACACCATGCCCGGCAACCCCATCCCCACCGAATTCCTCGGCATGCTGCCGTATGTGGTGACCCTGGTCGTGGTCGCCGGCTTCATCGGCAAGGCCGTAGCCCCCGCCGCCGACGGCATCCCCTACCGCCCCGGCGACAAATAACTCACCCCTCTAGCATCACGGTGACCGGACCGTCGTTGGTGAGCTCGATCTGCATGTGCGCGCCGAACCGGCCGGTGGCCACGGTGGCGCCGAGCTCGCGCAGGATTTCGGCGAAGACGTCGACCAGGGGCTCGGCGACGGGACCCGGCGCGGCCGCGTTCCACGAGGGCCGCCGCCCCTTGTTGGTATTGGCGTAGAGCGTGAACTGGCTGACCACCAGAATCGGCGCGTTCAGATCCGCCGCCGACCGCTCACCGTCGAGTATCCGCAACCGATAAGCCTTGTCCGCCAACGCCTTCGCAACAGCCTCGGTGTCCGTATGGGTGGCACCGACCAGCGCGAGCAGGCCATGCGGAACACCGTCGGCCACCGGATCGATCCGCCCGACAACCTCCCCGTCCACACTCACCTGGGCACTGGTCACCCGCTGCAGCAGTACTCGCACAGCCCGATCATGCCGGGTGTCGACACATCGTGGCCTCCTGGGGCCGGTTTCCAGCCAAATATTCTGGGCGACAGTGGTTTCGACGGCAAAGCCGCGGAGGGCGTTCCGCGCTACTGTGCGGTATGTTCGCGCTAGCCCCTTGATCAGGTGGGTGGTGAGGTAGCCGACCCGGCGCGGTCGATGCCGAAAGACGGGGAACAGCGGGGGAATGCGCGGTACTGCACTACTTTCTTGGCTCCTTGCCGCATCGATGCTGGTGGTGAGTGGGTGTTCGGACGACGCGGCGGAAGACACACGGCCATCTGAGCCGGTGGTCGATCTCGCGGCATTGGATGTGGGCCCTTATCCGAGGGATCCACAGGAAATCACGACGACACCCTCGTGGGCGCTGGCGCGCTATCTGGAAGGTATGCGGCTGAGTTCGGTGCTGCCGCTGCCGGTGGATATCGACTCTCGGTTCGTCGTGCCCTATGTCGGCGGCTGGGCGTTTCCGTTCCCGGAGGAGAAGCTGACCGAGACCTTCTGGGATACGTTCGACGAGGAGACGAAAGGTCTCGTCGCGGGCTATACCACCAGTGCCAGGTGGCACCAGGATTTCAGTATCTCCCAGGGCCTGTACATCCAGGCGATGGTATTCGAATCGGTGGCGGCGGCCCAGGCGGCCGCTGTCGCGCTCCATCGACGTGGATTCGGTCCGAATGCGATATCGGAGCCTGTTCGATCGGCGCGCCACCCCGACGCGCTCATGTTGTGGCGCGCCGACCAACAGCGGGTGACCGGGTGGATGGCGACCGGCCGGTTCGTCATCAAGGTCAGTTCGTGGAGTGACGAGAACGTGGAATTGGAGATCTCGGATCAGGCGGCCGTTCTTCCCCTGGCGGACAAGGCGCTGACGGTCACCGCGGAGCGACTCGCCGCACACACGCCGACCCCGCTGGACAGACTGCAATCGGTGCCGGTCGACCCGGATGGGATGTTCGCTCGGGTACTGCCGATCGGGCGTGAAAATGGCGGCGTCCGTCGGTTTCCCTCTGTCCGCGATGCCTATGGGTTCTTGCACGGGACGATCGATTTGGTGGATACCCGACGAATGAACGACGAGGCGGGGGTCGACCGGGTGGCTGATGGCAAGAGCACGGTCTATCGCACGAGGGATGCGACCAGCGCACGCTGGTTCCTCACCGAAGCAGGCCACGACAAGTTTCTGCGTCCGATCGAGGGACCGGTGGGTCTGCCGACAGCGGATTGCTACGAGACCCTGCGGCCGCGGTCGGGGTCGCGCTACTTCTGCGGAGTGAGCCACGATCGCTACGTAGCGGTGGTGGCGTCGAACCAGCAGAGCGATGTGTTGCAGGCGATTTCGTCGCAGTACGCGATTCTGGTGAGTGCGGGATGAACAGTCGGCGCGCACGAGGTATCGGAGGTGGTGCGGTGCTGCTGCTCGTCGCCGCGCTCGCTTTCACCGCCTGTGGGGAGACAGTGCGGGGACACGCGCTGCCGGGCGAGGTCGATGTCAGGAAACTCGATGTCGGGAAGTACGCGGTACTCCCGCTCGACTTTCGACAGGATGTCTACTACCACTCGCTCGACAAGGGGAAGACGCACGCCATCGCACGTCTGGCGGACAATGTCGCGCAGGGCACCGACATCGATCCGGCCCTGCGCTACGGCATCGGCAGGGCCATGATCACCGCACCGGCCGGTCTCGGTGGGGTGATGGCCGACGTCGCGATGGGCGTCGCCGAGAAGCACTCGATGGTGTTCGGCTTCTCCGCGAGGAGTCGAACCACGCCGCTGCGGAACTACACCTACGCGAGTGCGGAATTCGAGGGCGAGCCCGATGACGGTGACACGACGGGCGTCGCGATCACCGTGTTGCAGTTCCCTGACGAGGCCGCTGCGCGAGCCGCCGCGGCGGAACTGGACCAGGTCGATCTGCTGCTTGCCCCCGACCTCAATGCGACCGTATCGCTCAACAAGTATTCGGAGGCGCACGGCCATTGGCGGCCGGGAGTGCGGTCCATGGTGTCGACGGTGGCTCGCGGCCAGTATGTCGTCCACGTGTACGCGGTGACACCTGAGCCTGATCTGATGGCGCTGCGCACCTTGACCGAGCGCACTCTCGATGTCCAGCTGCCACTGCTCGATGTGCTGCCACCGTTGTCAGCGCGAGAAATGCATCGCCTCGATCAGGATCCCGACGGGGTCATCCGTCGGGTTCTCGACCCGGGCACTCACTTTTTCGCCAGTCCTGCCTTCGATACCAGTCGCAAGACAATAGTGGTGGGCCCCCGGGCATTCCTGCATATCACCGAGGACCGGCGAGAATGGCAGCGCGTGCTCGATCTCGGTGGCGTCGACCGGATCGGAATGATTCACGACGGGGCGTTACTGCTGCGAGCCCGTGACCCGCGAGCGGCCGAACAGGTGTGGGAGGCGCGCAAGGACCTGCCGACGACGACGCCGATGCCGGGTCCGGTAGATGTGCCTGACACCTACTGTTTCGACAATCCGGAGGAAGACTCGCCCGCCGAACCCTTTGTGTCGATCGAGCACAGGCATCTGTGCGTCCTGCGGTACGACCGCTATGTCGCTGTGGTGATGAGCAATCAGGTCGCCGATGTCCATCAACGCGCCGCTGCCCAATACGCACTACTCGCCAATAGTGCTTACCAGTAAGGGATCTCGATGACTCTGCGTGCAGGTGCGGTGATCGGTGGATACCGGATCGAGCGTGTACTCGGCACCGGCGGTATGGGGTCGGTCTATCTCGCCGCGCACCCGAGCCTGCCCCGTCACAACGCGCTCAAGGTACTCAAACCCGAGCTGACCCGCGACGTCGAGTTTCGCGCCCGGTTTCAACGCGAGGCGGACCTGGCGTCGAGCCTGGACCATCCCAATATCGTCGCCGTGAACGACCGGGGTGAAGCGGGCGGTTATCTGTGGATCGCGATGCAGTATGTCGACGGAACCGACGCGGCGGCCGAATTGGTCAGGGCGCCCCAGTCGATGACGTCGGACCGGGCGCTGTGGATTGTCACCGAGGTCGGCAAGGCGCTCGACTACGCGCACCGGCGCGGCCTGCTCCACCGGGATGTCAAGCCTGCCAACTTCATGCTGTCGTCGTCCGGGCACGAGGTCGAGCGGGTATTGCTCACCGATTTCGGGGTGGCGAAATCGCTCGCCGATACCAATGAGATCACCGCCGCCGGCGCGATCCTGGCGACGATCGCCTACGCGGCGCCCGAACAGTTGCTCGGCGGCCGACTCGACCACCGCACGGACATCTACGGCCTGGGCTGTGCTCTGTACAAGCTGCTGACCGGTGCGAACCCCTTTCCCGCGATCCAGCCCGCCGCTGTCATGGCTGGGCACCTCTACGAGGAGCCGCCACGTCCGAGCGCTGTGGATCCCCGTCTGCCCCCGGCGATCGATGCCGTGATCGCCGTCGCGATGGCCAAAGAGCCCGCGCACCGTTTCAACAGCTGCCGCGAGTTGAGCGACGCGGCGTATCAGGCGCTGACAACGGGTATCGGTCCCGCGCTCAACGCATCGCCCGTGTCGACGTCCGTCAGGAGGGCTCCGCGACGCGGTAAACGAATCATGCTCGCTGCCGCGGTCGTCGGGGCCCTGACCATCGGGGCGACCACGCTGGCCCTTCGATCGAGTGGTGACGCCACGCCACCCTTGGCGGTGAGCACCCCATCGCCCACCAGGGCGAACCCGGTCACAGCGGCGGACGTTCAGGCGGCGAATCCGCAGTTCGCTGGTAAGTCGATCGGGATCGTCGACGTCGCCGCGGTCGAACCGACCGTCGACAACGGGTACGAAACGGCCTCCACCGCGGTGCACCTGGCTGGATCGCCGCAGTCCGGTTTGCTCGAGTCTCTCGGTTTCGCCTATTACACGGGGTTCGCCAGCTCTGCGGACGAGGCGTCGCCGAGGCTGCTCGACAGCTCAGCCCGGTACAAGACGTTCGGCGCCGCGTACTTCGCCGACTATCTGCTCGTTGTCCGCAGTGATCGGGGCTCGGGTGCGGGGTCGCTGCTGAACCTGGACTGGCGGATCACGGGTGTCCGCGCGAAGGTGATCGTCATCGACGATCCCAGGACTGTGGTCGCGCTGCGCAACTACGTGAGCGGGTCCGACCAGCAGGTGCTCGATGGTCTGGTACCGGTCCTCCGTCGTCACGTCACCTGAGCACGGCGGCCATCCCGTCAGCGGGCGGTGTCAGTCCCTGCCGAAGAACAGGATGTCGGGGCCGTATTCGGTGAGGGGGCGTTGTTCGGCGGACTGGCGGATGCCGGCGCCGGGGAGTTCGGTGACCTTGGCGAACATCTCGGCGTTGCCGAAGGCGGCTCTGACCTGGGTTTCGGAAGCGTAGTCGGCGCCGTAGTCGGCCAGGGTGGCGAAATCCAGGGGGGCGAGGGGGGTGTCGAGGGGGGCTTGGCCCGCGGGGCGGCCGAGGGCGGCGTACTGGGTGGCGGTGCCGTTGTCGTAGAGGCACAGTTCGTAGGAGATCTTCTCGATGGTGGCGACGGTGAGGACCGGCCACTTCGCGGAGAGCGCTACGGCGAGTGGGTGTTTGGCGAGGGCGCCGATCTCCCAGTTGAGGGATTTCACCGAAATCCAACTGCCCGAGGACTTCTCGATCAGCACCACGTCGGCGCCGAGTTCCGTCGCGAGATTGACCTTGGGTTCTTTGACGCCCCAGTGCTTGTCGTGCACCCCGGCGAAACGGCCCGCGTCGACCGGTTCGGCGCCGTCCTGCGCGTAGGCGGCGACGATCGCGGCGCGGACCTGATCCAGGGCGTCGGGTGCCGAGCAGCGCACGGCGATCGCGCCGTAGGTCGCCGAGATCTCCACGGGGCGCGACGGCGGTTCGGGCATCGCGCCCGCCGCGAGGGGCTTGAGGCCGACGAGCGCCAGCCGCCAGTTGATCTCGTCGATGGTGGCCAGGTCGCCACCCGACTGGTACAGGATCTGCTGCTGGGTCAATCGACCCGCGCGCTCCAATGTCTGCGCGCCCAACTTGATCAGCGCCTGGGTGGTCTTGAGCGTGAGGTCCAGTTCATCGACGCGGGTCTCGCGCAGTTTCGCCGTGCTCACGGCCGTGGTGACCTCGGCGTACAGCGTCCGATAGCTCGCGATGGCCTGCTTGCGCGCCCGACCCACCATCAGGGTGCGCAGCAGCGTGCTCAGACTCGCCAGGTACTTGCCGGGCTGTTCGTGATCGCGCGCGTACCGGGCGGCCCGGATCCGCACCGCGTCCTCGGTCGCCGCGACCGCCGCGTCGTGATCGAGCCGCATCAACCACACCCCGCACTTGGACAGCCCGTCGGCGCACATCGGCGACACATCGGGATAGTCCTGCGCCACCTGCCGATACGCCTGGCACGCACTGCGAATGGTGTTGGTCGCCAACTGCCGATGCCCGACCAGCCGCGTCGCCTGTTCGAACAGCCGCAGCGAATCCTGTAGCGCCCCAGCGTATTCGTAGCTCACATACCCACCGACCAGCCAGTGCAGTCGAATCGCCACCGCCTCCTGCGCGGGCTCCAACGCCTCGGCGGTGCGGTCCCGAGCGGACGGGTCGTCACGGGTGGCGAGCAGCCCCTGAGCCAACTCGGTGAGCGACCCGGCCAACCGCAGATAGTCGTCGGGGGTCTGGCTCCGGGTGGCCGTGCGATCGGCCGCCACGCGACGTTCGAGGCCGCTCAGGTCGTTCATGAGCAGTTCCCTCGCGACGTCAATTCGGCCCCATCACTCGTTCGTACGCGACCGTCGAGCGGCCCTGGTGCTTCGATCGAGTCTGCCACAGATCGCCCCCGCCCACCGGATCGTCACCGGATTGACCGGTTCGGAAACCGTGGGATTCGGCCGCCGCGATCATCGCGTCAGTCCGGTATTGCGCGATGGCTGGGTGCGGCTATAGGTCACGGGGGGATGGATCATCGGGATCGTCTGGGGGACTGCCGGTTTCGTCGTCAGCGGTGTCGGGCGGTGGACAGTGGTCGCGAGATCGAAAACCAGTCGGCGGTGGGCCGTTCGAAGAGGGCTCGGGAGGGGCCGCTGGCTATCGGGCCCGCGATGCGGGACAGGCGGAAGCCCTCGCGGTGGTAGTAGGCGTGCAGGGCCTTGTTGGTGGTCCAGGCGTCGAGGCGGACCCAGTCGCGCCGGTGTTGTTCGGCCACGTGCGCGGCGTGCTCGAGCATGCGGGTGCCGACCCGGCGGCCCGCGAAGCGCAGGTCGACGATCATGAAGTGCACGATCACCGACTCGGCCAGTTCCCACGGGGACCACAGGTCGGGGTCGGCGCGGTGGTTGACCGTGATGGTGCCCGCGGGCTTGCCGTCGACCTCGGCGATCCAGGTCTCGCCCCGGTCGAGTGCGCGGCCCACGGCGCCGGCGAAGATCTCGATCGGGCGGCCGCGGCCTGCCACGGTCCACTGGTCCGAGCCGCGCGCGGTCAGCCACGCGGTGCGTTGGACGCGCAGACGGCAGATCAGCGGCAGATCGCCCAGGGTGGCCGGGCGCAGGCGCACCGTCATGGCAGGGCGACGGCCGGGTGGGGTGCGATGCCGAGGGTGCGGGCGATGACGTCGGTGCCCGCGGTGTCGCCGAGCTGGTAGGCGAGTTGGTTGCGGCCCGCCAGGGAGCGGTGGCGGGTGGCGCGGGTGACGCGTTCGTGGTTGGCGCCGATGCGCAGGTGGTCGAGCAGGACGGTGCCGGTGGCGACGCCGAGGACGGCGGCCTCCTCGGCGGTGGCGGGGCGGGCCAGCACGGTGTCGCGGTGGGCGGTCTCGCCGTAGCCGCGATCGGCCAGGCGGCGGGTGGTGCCCTCGGGGATGTCGCGGGGTGAGTCGATGCCCGCGGCTTCGGCGAGGTCGCGGGGGTAGAAGCTGACCTCCCACGACCACGGTTCGTTGTCGAGGTACTGCACGACCGTGCGGGCCAGCACCCAGGAGTCGGCCGCGACGCCGAGCCAGCGCGCGACCTCGGTGTCGGCGGGTTCCATTCTGGTGCTGAATTCCTTGGACGGTTCCCGGTTGGCCGCGCGCGCGATCTCGGAGAAGATGTCGTGCGCGGAGGACGGGCGATCGCGCCGGATGTGGTCGGTGACCACCGACTCGAGGACCTCCTGATTGCGCACGATGGTGCCACGGGAAGTCGCTGTGTAGACGAGGTTTTCGGCGACGAGCACCTGAATCGCGTTGCGCGAGGTGGTAATCGAGACCTGCATCTGATCGGCGAGCTCGGAATGGCTCGGGAGCCGATCGCCGGGTTTCCATGTGCCCGCGCGGATCTGTTCGCGCAGGAGGTTCGCGATCCGCAGATAGGTCGGACCGTCCGCCATCTCGCTCCTCGGTAGGTCGTGCAGGTAACGAAGTGTACTCGTATCGGTTACCTACGGCCGAGTAATGCTTGACAGAGAGCTTGCGAGGTTTATTGTAATGAACGTCCTGATCCGGTGCTCTGCGGCGATGACGGCGAGGCAACGTGGCTGGTTCGGAGAGTTCTACCGTTGTAATGGCTTTCCCCGACGACCTGCGGGGTGTCGATCCTGCCGGGCCCCAGGCAACTACCGGTCTGTTACCCCTCTCCGATCTGCTCGTCCGGGCGTGTCGCGGGCATCGGGTGGTGGGCGGACCGCTGCTGTGGTTCGCGCGCGATCTCGCTGTGCTGCACGAGAAACGGGATCCCGGCGCCACCGACCTCGCGGCCCTTCGCGAAATAGACTGTCGCCGAGCCGAACTCGTGCTGGCGATCGACGACTGGGTGCTGCGCGGAATACCCCAGCACCGTCTCGGCGCCACCCTGCACACCGAAACCATCGGCGCCGTGATCGACCGACTGGCCGAAGCCTCCGTGCGGGCCCACCACGCGCTGATGACCTTGCTCGCCAACGACGAGATGCTGCACAGCGCCTGGCATCACCTGGCCGAGTTGGCCGACGCCTACGACGATCTCGTGCGCGACGTGGTGGCGGGGCGCCGGCGGCTGCCGGAGTGGTGAGGCACCGAGTGGGTCAGCCGAACCGGCGATGATCGGCGCCGAACTCGTCGGCCACCGTCGCCGCGAGTTCGACATAGGCGCGCTTGGTGGTCTTGTGCAGGCGGTGCAGGTCGATCTCGGCGCCCTCGGACAGGTGTTCGTCGAAGGGGATGATGTGCACGGCGCGGCAGCGCGACAGGAAGTACTCGCGTAGCTGCTGGACGCCGACATTGGGGGAGCCCTCGCGGGGCAGGTTGATGACGACCACCGCGTTGCGGACGAGGTGGTCGTGGCCGTGCAGTGACAGCCAGTCCAGGGTGGCGGCGGCACTGCGGGCGCCGTCGATCGCGGCCGAGGAGATCAGCACCAGGGAGTGGGCGAGGTCGAGGACGCCGCTCATCGCCGAGTGCATCAGACCGGTGCCGCAGTCGGTGAGGATGATGTTGTAGAAGCGCTGCAGGATGCGGGCCACGGCCCGGTACTCCTCGTCGTTGAACGCTTCCGAGGCGGCCGGATCACGTTCGCTGGCAAGGACTTCCAGGCGGCTCGAGCCCTGCGAGGTGTGCCGGCGGACATCGGAGTAGCGCTCGATCGACGGGTCGAGCAGCAGGTCGCGCACGGTCGAACGGGTCTGGATGGCCACGCGCTGGGACAGGGTGCCGAAGTCGGGGTTGGCGTCCACGGCGATCACGCGGTCACCGCGGATCGAGGCGAAGATCGAGCCCAGACCGGTGGTGGTCGTGGTCTTGCCGACGCCGCCCTTCAGCGACAGCACCGCGATCCGGTAGTCGCCGCGCACGGGTTGGCGGATACGGGCCACGAGCTCCTGCAGGCGCAGTTCCTCCGCGGACATCCCGGGGTTGATCGCACCGCCCGAAACGTGGTGCACGGCCTTGCGCCAGCCGCTGCCCGGGGCCTTCTTGGCCCGCTTGACCGGGACATCGTCGAGCGAGGGCTGGTAGCCCTGCGGCTGTGCGCCCCAGCCCGGTTGGCTCGGCTGGCCGTATTGCTGGGGTTGGCCCTGCTGGTGGTTCGGGGGCTGCTGGTACTGCTGCGGGGCGCCGTACTGGGCGGGGCCGTTGGTGGGGGCGGGGTCCGGCAGGTAGCGGTGGGGGCGGTTCTGCTGGACAGGGGTGCCGTCCGGGTGGAACTGCGGGGCATGGGTGCCGTCGGGCAGATACTGGCCGGGAGCTTGTTGGTACTGCTGGGCGGGGTTGATCGGCTGCGCGGGGTTGCCGTCGGGAATGCCCGGGGTGGTTCCGTTCGGGAGGAACTGCTGCGGGGTGACGCCGTTGGGCGGGAACTGCTGCGGGGCCGTGCCGTTGTGCTGGAAGTCTTGCGGGGCAGTTCCGTTGTGCGGGTACTGTTGCGGGGCACCGTTGGCCGGGAACTGTTGCAGGCCATTCGGATTCGGGTGCTGATACTCCGGGTTCGACTGTTGCGCGTCGGGCCCGTACTGCGAACCGTCGGGCCGGAAGGCGGAATCCGGCTGTGACGTGGGCGCGGGAACGCTGTACTGCTGCGGCGAGGTGTCGGGGCGCCGCGCGATCCCGTCCGGGCCGTAGGTGGGCAGGCCGTCGGGCTGCTGGTGCTGTGCCGGGGTGCCGTCGGGTCGCGGGTACGGGGAGACAGCCTCGGCGGCCTGCACGAACTCACCTGAGCGGTAACCGGTTTGGGAACCGTGCGGAGCGGCGGTGTTCGCGCCCGCCGACGCCTGGTTCGGGTCGCCGACGAGGCGGGGGTCGTCCGCGCGGGAGACCTCGGCACGTCCATCCGGTGCGTGGGTCGGTGACGCGGGGTCGCCGGGGACCGGATTGTATTGGGCCGCAGGATGAACCGGCTGGGCATTGTCACCGGAGGCATAGGGCGAGCGCGACTCGCCTTCCGTGGACTGGCGACGATCCGCGGATTCCTCGGAGCTGTACGGAGATCCGGTAGCGGAATCGCTTGCGGTGTGCGGGATCCGGCCTGTCGACCGATCGACGTTCGGCGCCACTCGAGCGGTCGTGGATGACGACGCCGCCTGGGCAGCGGTGTTCGCCGCCGAACCCTCATCGGGAATCGTCCAGCCGCCCGTCGAGGGACGGGTTCCGGTCGCGGCGGTGTCGTCGGCGACCTGCGCTGGCGACTGGGCCGCCGCCGCGTGCGAGGTACCCGCACCTGACGGGGCTGCCTGTGCCTCAGTCGGAAGCTGCTCGGCTCCGCGGCGAGACTCGGAAGACTGCTCGGGAGCGCGCGACGGTCCGGTGGCCGGACCCGGTCGAGTCGGATCGGTCAGGCGCGGCGGCGCCTGGGTGGGCCGCGACGGTACTGCTTCGCCGTGGGTCGGCTGGGCCGGTGCTGCTGCGGCCTGTGATGGCCGGACCTCCGCTGCCTCACCTTGGGTGGGCTGCGCGGGTACTGCTTCGGCCGGGGTGGGTCGGACCGGTGCCGCTTCGGGCTGTGTTAGCCGGGCAGGTACTGCTTCGGCCTGGGTAGGCCGGACTGGCGCCGCTTCGGGCTGTGTTAGCCGGGCAGGTGCTGCTTCGGGCTGGCTGAGCCGAGCGGGTGCCACGTCGGCCTGGGTGGGCGGGGTCGTTGTTACTTCGGGCTGGGCGAGGCGAGCGGGTGCTGCCTCGGCCTCGGTCGGTTGGACCGGTGCCGCTTCGGCATGGGCGGGCGGGCTCGGCAGGGGAGGGGGTGGGGGCAGGTCGGGGCGCTGGTGGGTCGGGCCGAGCGGGGTGAAGCCGTTCGACGGGGGCGCCGGGGTGCGGGTGGGGAGTGTGCCCGTGGTGGTCGCGTTCGCGGGCAGGCCCGGATGCTGGGTCGACGCATTCGGATCGGCCGTGCCGCTCTGCGCGGGCGAACTCGTATGGGCGCCAGACGCGTTCGCGTCGACCGACCGCGCATTGTCCGCGCGGGTCGTGGCCGGGCCGGACGAATCGGCCCGATGACCGGGTCCCGACTGACTCGGAACGGAGGGGCTCGCGGGGGACGCGGTCGCGCGGGACGCGACGCCGCCGTCGGGAGCCTGTGTGGGCGTGCCGGTGTGCGGTGTCTGCGGAGACCCGCCATTGAGCGGCGTGGACTGGCCGGTCGGCCACGGGCCAGGGCTGGCCGGCGGTTGGCCGGTGGTCCACGGGGAATCGGCGGTTGCGGGGCCGGAAGTCGCGGACGGGGAGGCGTGCCACGGCGGCGAATCGGGCGACGGCGGGCGGGACTGGTCGGTCGGCGGGCGGGACTCGCCGATCGGCGGGGTGAGGGGATTCGGAGCCGCTTGCCAACCGGTGCTCGGCTGATCCGCTGCCGATGGCTGGCGCGGGTCGTGGGTCGGCTGAATGCCGTGGTCGCCGGTCGCGGGGCCATATGAGCCGTTGGGGCGATCGATGCCCTGCGTGGGGGAGGGCTGCGCGTAGGGCGGGGGCCCGCCGCGTTCGGGCGAAGGCTGGGCGAAGGGCTGGAAGCCGCCCTGTTCAGCAGTGGGCTGTGCGAAAGGCTGGAAGCCGCCCTGTTCAGCAGTGGGCTGTGCGAAAGACTGCGGGCCGCTGCGTTCCGGGGACGGTTGAGCGGCGGGTTGCGCGTACGGCTGGGCCGCGCCCTGTTCCGGCGAGGTCGGGTGCTGTGGCGCGTAGTCGCGGCCGGACTGGGGGTACGTCGGGTCCGGGTGTGTCTGCTCGGGTTGCTGGTGGGTGGGGCCGGGGATGGGGGCGTTCGTCGGCGGGGTGGACCAGCCGGACTGGGGGGCTTCGGTGGGTTCGTCGTCGGACTTGCGACGGCGGCGGCCCTTTTCCTTGCGCGGGCTGTCGTCACCGCGGCTCAGGAAGCGGCGGCGCTTGGGTGCCTCGTCGATCTCGTCGTCCTGGGGCAGGTTCTCGACCGGAGCCTCGTACCCGACCTGTGTGACATCGCTCTCCGACAGCCACGGCGGCAGCATCGGGAGGCTGTCGTTGTTGCGGCTCACCGGCCTGCCTCACTCACCAGGGTCCCCCGATCTGATCGACCCACTTCACTCGACGCCGGTGAGTTTACGCGACAACCTCACTGACGTGGTCGCCGCCTCATACCCCGACCCTGGGCTCTGAGATAGTCCGGCGACAGGCCCACCAACGGTGTACGGTTCGGGGCATTTTTGCCTATCGCAGCCCGGCCCGGTAAGCTTGAGCGGCGGTGCACCTATGCGCCGACTGTTCGCATGCGCCCCGACCGATCGTCGGGCCCCGCGGGTGAACAGCACGAGGTATTCCAAACTCAGGTTGAGCGTAACCGGGATCGCGGAGGATATGGCGAAGAAAGACGGGGCCATCGAGGTCGAGGGTCGAGTTGTCGAGCCGCTGCCCAATGCGATGTTCCGGATCGAGCTCGAGAACGGTCACAAGGTTCTCGCGCACATCAGCGGAAAGATGCGGCAGCACTACATTCGTATCCTTCCGGAAGACCGCGTGGTCGTCGAGCTGTCGCCCTACGACCTCTCTCGCGGCCGGATTGTCTACCGCTACAAGTGATGCCTGACGGCGTCGCGTCCCGCGCGACGTCGCCCAGTGTCCCCCTCGGGGGACGCACACCAGACTTCCCCAGTCGACGACTGGGGAAAAACTGTGTTCACACCTCCTGTGTGGACCAAGAAAAGATTGGACGGACGTGAAGGTTCAGCCGAGCGTCAAGAAGATCTGCGAGAAGTGCAAGGTGATCCGCCGTCACGGTCGGGTCATGGTGATCTGCGACAACCTGCGCCACAAGCAGCGTCAGGGCTGATTCAGCCTCACCACCGGGCACCGATCGTCTGATCGGATTGACCGAAAAGAAGAACTCCCAGCTCCAGCGCGTATGCACGTGTACGCGCCATCCACCGGCACGGAGGCCGGTGCCCCCATTTCCCACACGGGGGGACGGACAGGGAGCAGACCTCCGCAACCATTAAGGAACCTGCCACATGGCACGTCTGATGGGCGTTGATCTCCCGCGCGAAAAGCGCATGGAGATCGCGCTGACCTACATTTTCGGAATCGGGCGCACCCGCGCCACCCAGATCCTGGCCGAGACGGGCGTGAGCCCCGATCTGCGCTCGAAGGATCTGAGCGACGACGACCTGTCGAAGCTTCGCGATTACATCGAAGCCTCGGACTACAAGGTCGAAGGTGACCTGCGCCGCGAGGTTCAGGCCGATATTCGCCGCAAGATCGAGATCGGCTGCTACCAGGGCATCCGCCACCGTCGTGGCCTGCCCGTTCGTGGTCAGCGCACCAAGACCAACGCGCGTACGCGCAAGGGTCCGAAGAAGACCGTCGCCGGCAAGAAGAAGTAGGGATAGCGTATGCCTCCGAAGAGCCGGGCCGCTGGCCCGAAGAAGACTCAGAAGTCGCGTCGCCGGGATAAGAAGAACATCCCGCACGGCCACGCGCACATCAAGAGCACGTTCAACAACACGATCGTCTCGATCACCGACCCCGAGGGCAATGTCATCTCGTGGGCGTCGTCGGGTCACGTCGGTTTCAAGGGTTCGCGTAAGAGCACCCCGTTCGCCGCGCAGCTCGCTGCCGAGAACGCTGCCCGCAAGGCGCAGGAGAACGGCGTCAAGAAGGTCGACGTGTTCGTGAAGGGCCCGGGTTCGGGCCGCGAGACCGCGATCCGTTCGCTGCAGGCCGCAGGCCTGGAGGTCGGCTCGATCTCCGATGTCACTCCCCAGCCGCACAACGGCTGCCGTCCGCCCAAGCGGCGTCGCGTCTAACAGCGGGAAAGGAAAAAGCTTAAAATGGCACGTTATACAGGCCCCATCACCCGCAAGTCGCGTCGTCTGCGCGTCGACCTCGTCGGAGGCGACCAGGCGTTCGAGCGTCGTCCTTACCCGCCCGGCCAGCACGGCCGCGCGCGGATCAAGGAATCCGAGTACCTCATGCAGCTGCAGGAGAAGCAGAAGGCTCGCTTCTCGTACGGCGTCATGGAGAAGCAGTTCCGTCGTTACTACGAAGAGGCCAACCGCCTCAAGGGTAAGACCGGCGACAACCTGCTCCGTCTGCTCGAGTCGCGTCTGGACAACGTCGTGTACCGCGCCGGTCTGGCCCGTACCCGTCGTCAGGCCCGTCAGCTGGTCAGCCACGGTCACTTCATCGTCAACGGCGTGAACGTGAACGTCCCCAGCTACCAGGTCTCCCAGTACGACATCATCGATGTCAAGGAGAAGTCGCTCCCGACGCTGCCGTTCCAGGTGGCTCGCGAGACCGTCGGCGACCGTCCGGTTCCCGGTTGGCTGCAGGTCGTCCCCGGCCGCCTGCGCATCCTGGTGCACCAGCTGCCCGAGCGCGCGCAGATCGATGTGCCGCTGCAGGAACAGCTCATCGTCGAGTACTACTCGAAGTAAGCGCTTTTGGTGGGGGTCGCCCGCACGGCGGCCCCCGCAATCACTGATAAGGCATCAAATAGTGGATGCCCTGACAGGAAGTAGATCTCCATGCTGATTTCCCAGCGTCCGACACTGACCGAAGAGGTTGTGGCGGAGAACCGCTCGAAGTTCACCATCGAACCCCTCGAGCCGGGCTTCGGTTACACCCTCGGCAACTCGCTGCGTCGTACCCTGCTGTCCTCCATCCCGGGGGCCGCGGTCACGAGCATCCGCATCGACGGCGTCCTGCACGAGTTCACCACCGTCCCCGGCGTGAAGGAAGATGTCACCGACATCATCCTGAACCTCAAGGGCCTGGTCGTGTCCTCCGAAGAGGACGAGCCGGTCACCATGTACGTGCGTAAGCAGGGTCCGGGCACCGTCACCGCCGGTGACATCGTCCCGCCCGCCGGCGTCATCGTGCACAACCCGGACATGCACATCGCCACCCTCAACGACAAGGGCAAGCTCGAGATCGAGCTCGTCGTCGAGCGGGGTCGCGGTTACGTGCCCGCCGTGCAGAACAAGGCGACCGGTGCGGAAATCGGCCGGATCCCCGTGGATTCGATCTACTCCCCGGTGCTCAAGGTGACCTACAAGGTCGAGGCCACCCGTGTCGAGCAGCGCACCGACTTCGACCGTCTCATCCTCGACGTGGAGACCAAGAACTCCATCACGGCTCGGGACGCGCTGGCTTCGGCCGGTAAGACCCTGGTCGAGCTCTTCGGCCTGGCCCGTGAGCTCAACGTCGAAGCCGAGGGCATCGAGATCGGCCCCAGCCCGGCCGAGGCGGATCACATCGCCTCCTTCGGTCTGCCGATCGAGGACCTGGACCTCACCGTCCGGTCCTACAACTGCCTCAAGCGCGAGGGTGTGCACACGGTCGGCGAGCTCGTCGGCCGCACCGAGTCGGATCTGCTCGACATCCGCAACTTCGGCCAGAAGTCCATCGACGAGGTCAAGGTCAAGCTCCACACGCTCGGCCTCTCGCTCAAGGACAGCCCCGCGTCGTTCGACCCGTCCTCCGTGGTGGGTTACGACGCGAGCACCGGAACGTGGAGCGACAGCGGCACGTTCAGTGATACCGACGGCGGCGAGCAGGACTACGCCGAAACCGAACAGCTTTAATACGCCCAGGAGAAACCCACAATGCCCAAGCCCAAGAAGGGCCGCCGGTTCGGCGGCTCGGCGTCGCACCAGAAGGCGATCTTCGCCAATCTGGCCACGGCGCTGTTCGAGCACGGTCGCATCACGACCACCGAGGCCAAGGCCAAGGCGGTCCGCCCCTACGCCGAGAAGATCATCACCAAGGCGAAGGGCGGCACCCTCGCCGACCGTCGCGAGGTGATGAAGGATATCCGCAACAAGGACGTCGTCCACGTCCTGTTCGCCGACATCGGCCCCTCGTTCGAGGGTCGCGAGGGTGGCTACACCCGTATCACCAAGGCGCTGCCGCGCAAGGGTGACAACGCGCCGATGGCCATCATCGAACTCGTCCGCGAGAAGACCGTGACCAACGAGGCCGATCGTGCCCGTCGTGTCGCCGCCTCGCAGAAGACCGAAGAGGCTCCGGCCGCCGAGGTCGTCGAGGAGACTGTCGTCGAGGCTCCGGCCGCCGACGAGGCCACCGAGGACAAGAAGGACGCCTGATCTGTCAGGAGTTCCGCCGAGCCCGTCACCCTTCGTGGGTGGCGGGCTCGGTTCTTTTCGTGCGCGAATTCAGGAGGACGACGTGACGCGGGTGCGGCTCGGAATCAGTTATGACGGAACCGATTTCACCGGCTGGGCGCGGCAGCCGGGTTTGCGCACGGTGCAGGGGGTGTTGGAGGAGTCGCTGTCGAAGGTGCTGCGCGAGGACGTCGTGTTGACGGTGGCGGGGCGCACGGACGCGGGAGTGCACGCCGAGGGGCAGGTCGCGCACTTCGATACCGAGGTCGAGTTCGACGCCGACAAGCTGCTGCACCGGATGGCGAAGTTCCTGCCCAAGGACGTGCGGATCACCGAGATCCGCGACGCCCCACCGGAATTCGACGCGCGCTTCTCGGCGATGCGTCGGCACTATGCCTACCGGCTCACCACCGCCCCCTATGGCGCGCAGCCGTTGCAGGCGCGCGGGGTGGTGCCGTGTCGGCCGGGGGTCGACCTCGACGCGATGCGGGTCGCGTCGCGAAACCTGTTGGGGTTGCACAACTTCGCGGCCTTCTGTCGTCGAAGGGAAGGCGCGACGACCGTGCGTGAGCTGCAGCGCTTCGATTGGGAACGCGACGGGGATCTGCTCACCGCCTACGTCAGTGCCGACGCGTTCTGCTGGTCGATGGTGCGCAGCCTGGTCGGCGCGGTGCTCGCGGTCGGGGAGGGGCGGCGCTCGCCGGAGTGGGTGGCCGCGCTGCTCGCCGAGACCGAACGGGCCAGTTCGGTCACCGTGGCGCCCGCGCACGGGCTGAGTCTGATCGCGGTCGACTACCCCGCCGACGCCGAGCTGGCCGCCCGCAATATCCAGACGCGCGAAACCCGTACCGTGCCGGTCCCCGATGGTGGCTGCTGCGGGGATTAGCGTCTGGTCTGTGACGATGAGGCTGGTACGCGTTGCGGCCGTGCAGGCCGAGCCGAAGTGGTTGGATCTGCCGGCAGGAGTCGAGCAGGTCATCGGGTATGTCGATCGGGCCGCCGACGGTGGCGCCGCGCTGGTCGCCTTCCCGGAGACCTTCCTGCCCGGCTTCCCGTGGGGCATGTGGGTGAACTCGGTCGACTGGGGCGGCGACTTCCTCGCCAGATACCTGGCGAACGCGCTGACCGCCGACGGGCCGGAACTGCGGGCCGTGGCCTACGCGGCGCGGCGCAAGGGGATTCACGTGTCGATCGGGTTCGCCGAGCGGGCCGGGGACGCGGTGTTCATGTCCCAGGCGCTGATCGACGCCGACGGGGCGATCGAGATCGCCCGCAAATCGGAGCCGACCGGGCTCGAGCGCACGGTGTTCAGCACCTCCGACGGTGGGCTGCTGGTGCGCGATACCGAGTTCGGGCGCGTCGGCGTGCTCGGCGGCGCGGACCACCTCCGCGCCGACCTGCGGGCCCGCATGCACGAGCGACGCGAGCAGATCCACGTGGCGTCCTGGCCCGGTTTCACCGTCAACTACGGCGCCGACCAGGACCAGAGCCGAGACCTCGACGCGGCCGCCGCCGTCCGCTACGCCATGGACGGCAACACCTTCGTCATCGCACCCGTGGCCGTCGTCCCGGTGACGGGCTGGGAAGTGGTCGACGCGCGCACACCCGACCGCCGACTGCTGCGCGGCGGCGGGGGCGTCTCCCGCATCTTCAGCCCCGGCGGGGTGGAGTTGGCGACCCCACTGGGCGAAGGCCAGGCCGGGCTACTGTTCGCCGACCTCGAAATGAGCGGCCTGCCCCGCCCCGCCGCACCCGCGAAGTCGACGCCACCGGACTCGCGCCGCGACTCACCCCGCCCCGAGGTCGTCGAACCGGCGTGATCGATCCGCACCGCGTCGAAAGAGTCTTGCACACCGCTGTTTTCGCTGGTCAACCATACCGAACAGTCCCTTGAGCCCTCGCAGGCCCGGGGTTATCGTTGGCCGATGAGGCCGTAACGACGGCCGGGCCCGAGCTGCGGAGGTCGGCCGGATGACCATCGAACCGACGACGCTGGAGTTCTCGGCGTCGTCGCCGCGCAGTGTGGAGTTCGAGCAGTGGGCGGCGGTGACCGAGCGGGCTTATTTTCCGTTGTCGCTCGAGCCGGTCGAGGAGGGGCCGACGTTCGGGCGGTTGACCAGTGGGGTGTTGCCGGGGGCGGAGGACTTCTCGCTTGTCGCGCACGCGGGTGGGAATCAGGAGTATCGGCGGACCAAGACGCATGTGGCTCGGGCGGCTGAGGAGTACCTGCTGGTCAGCATTCAGGTTTCCGGGCGGGCGCGGCTGACCGCTGGTGGGCGGTCGGTGACGTTGTTGCCGGGGCAGATGACGTTCCTCGATTCGGCGTTGCCCTCGCTCTGGGACGGCAGTATGGCGTTCGAACAGGTGCTCGTGCAGTTGCCGAGCAGGATCCTGCGTCAGCAGCCGGGGTTGAGTGAGGTGCGAATCCCGACGGCCGGGCTGGTCGTCCCGGAGAGTCCGGCGGGCGTGGTGGGGACCTACTTTCGCGAACTCGCCCGAGTTCGACAGGAGTCACCGGCGCAAGCCGATATCCTGGCCGCCGGAGCCCTCGACCTCCTCGGTTCGGCGGTGCTCCTGGCCGCGGGCGGCAAACCCATCGACACTCCGGCTGACACGCTCAGTCGCGAGCATGTCCTCATCTATCTCCGAAAGCGTTGTACCGATGCGGATCTGACGATCGACGAGGTCGCGGCCGCTTGTCATATCTCGCGGCGCACGCTGTTTCGACTGTTCAGTGGGCCGGGGGACAGCTTCGCGGTGACGTTGCGTCGGATGCGCACTCGGCATGCGCGGAAGTTGTTGATGCGGGAGGGGTTTCCTTCGCCTGCCGCGGTGGCTTTCGCGTCCGGGTTCGCTTCGGAGCGGCACTTCTATCGGGTGTTCCAGGCCGAGACCGGGATGACGCCGGGGGAGTATCGGCACGCGCATCGGCGCTGATCATGGCACCGCTGGTCAGTGGGCTGGCACGGGAGGTCTGTGGGAGGTGAAGGGCTCTGCCGCACACTGGGTTTCGCAGGTCGAGTGCGTGCGAGGAGCAGTGGGATGGCGATTCGGATCCGGGCGGCGGCGGTGCAGGCCGAACCCGCGTGGCTGCATCTACCGGCGGGGGTCGCGCAGACGATCGCGCTCATCGAGGACGCGGGGGCGGGCGGGGCGCAGTTGGTCGCGTTTCCCGAGGTGTTCCTGCCGGGGTATCCGTGGTGGTTGTGGTTGAACTCGGTGGACTGGGGTTCGGAGTTCCAGGCGCGGTACCTGGCGAACGCGATGACCGCCGACGGGCCCGAGATGACCGCCATCGCCGACGCCGCGCGGTGGGCGGGGGTGCGGGTGGTGCTCGGGTTCGCCGAGCGGGCAGGCGAGGAGGTCTACATGGCGACCGCGATGGTGAGTCCCGAAGGACAGGTGAAGGTTTCGCGCAAGCAGTGGCCGACGCCGCTGGAACGCGAGGTCTTCGCCGACGGCATGGTGCCCTCGGAGGTGCACCACACGGAACTGGGCCGGGTCGGCGTGCTGGGCGGAGCCGACCATCTGTGCCCGGACCGGCGCGTCGACCTGTGGCGGGAGCAGGTCCACGTTGCCGCGTTCTCCGGATTCACGGTGTATCACGAGGTCAGCGACGAGATCACGGTGGCGGTGAACAGTTCGGTCGCCGAGCAGTACGCGCGCGAGGGCGGGGTGGTGGTGATCGCGCCGACCGCGCTGGTCCCGATGACGGGGTGGGCGGTGGTCGACGCCCGCTCGCCGGAGCACGTACTGCTCAGCGGCGGGGGCGGGGTCGCCAGGATCCTGGGACCCGACGGCCGCGATCTGGTCCGACCGCTGCCGCCCGGCCGTTCGGGCCTGCTGTTCGCCGATCTCGTGCTCGACGAGTCGGTCAACCCGTGGACCGATATGCGGGCGGCGGGTTAGGAGCGCACCAGGCGGGCGATCGCGTCGGTCGCTTCCTTGATCTTGGCCTCGGCCTCGGGCCCACCGGCCACGGCCGCGTCGACCACGCAGTGCGAGATGTGATCCTCGAGCAGCCCGATGGCGACGGCCTGGAGGGCCTTGGTCATGGCCGAGACCTGGGTGAGGATGTCGATGCAGTACTTTTCCTCTTCGACCATGCGCTGCAGGCCGCGTGACTGGCCCTCGATGCGGCGCAGGCGCTTGAGGTAGTCGTCCTTGGCGGTGATGTAGCCGTGACCCGCGTGGTCGTGGCCCGAGTGCTCGGTGTCGGGGGTGGGTGTGCTCACCGAAGGTCTCCTCGCCTGCCTGGTAGCTCGCCGGGCGAACTAATACCCCCCTAGGGTACAGTTTCGCGGCGGAATTGTCAGATGGGCAGCCCGGTGCCACGCGCGAGGCGCCAGGACGGAAGAATCGGCGCCATGAGTTCGCTTCCCCGCCCCGCGCTCGCCGTCATCGGCGGCAGCGGTTTCTACGATTTCTTCGACAACGACGCTACCCACGTCGAGGTCGACACGCCCTACGGCAAGCCGAGCGCGCCGGTCGCGATCGGCGAGGTCGACGGGCGCGCGGTGGCCTTCCTGCCGCGCCACGGCAAACAGCACGAGTTCGCCCCGCACACCCTGCCCTACCAGGCGAACATGTGGGCGCTGCGGTCGCTGGGCGTGCGGCGGGTGTTCGCGCCGTGCGCGGTCGGCAGCCTGCGCGCCGACTGGGGGCCGGGCACCGTGGCGGTGCCGGATCAGCTGGTCGACCGCACCTCGGGGCGTCCGCAGACCTACTTCGACGGTGGCGGCGTGCACGTCTCCTTCGCCGACCCCTACTGCGAGGACCTGCGCGGCGCGGCGGTGCGGGCAGGCGCGTCGGAGACCGGGTTGCGCGTCGAGGACTCCGGCACGATGGTCGTCGTGCAGGGCCCGCGCTTCTCCACCCGCGCGGAGAGCCGCTGGTTCGCCGGACAGGGCTGGGACCTGGTGAACATGACCGGCCACCCCGAAGCCGTCCTGGCTCGCGAACTCGAAATGTGCTACGCCGCAGTCGCTCTCATCACCGACCTGGACGCGGGCCTGGAGGAGGGCGACGGTGTGCACGCGGTGGACGTGTTCGCCGAGTTCAAGAAGAACCTCGGCCCGTTCAAGGAACTGCTGCGCCGCGCGGTGACCGAGGTGGCGGGCACCGACACGTGCGAGCGCTGCCGCGTGCACGTCGGGGTGTCGCTGCCGTTCGAACTGCCGTGAATCACGGTGCGGTGACCTGTAATTGAGCGAGTACGAACAGCGGCACCGCACTGCTGCCCGGCAGTGGTGAGACCTCGACATCGACGGTGAGCCACCCGCCGCACTCGGTTGCCAGCCGCAACCCCGGCAGTTCCGCGCGCGCGGCGCCGGTCAGCATCTCGGCGCGTAAGGCGGCGAGCGCGGCTCGGTCGTCGGGGTGGGGCAGGGTGCGCTCGTCGGTTCCGCGCCAGCGCAGGCCCGGCATCGGTTCGGTGATCCACCGGACCAGCCGGCCCTGCGCGGTGTCGAGGATGACCAGGTACAGGCCCGGCTGGGACTCGCGCACCAGGTCCAGCGTCGTCGCCTCGAACGATTTCGGTTGCGGGGCAACGCTGTCGGTGACATCCACGGCCACCCCGCGCCAGGCGAACCGCTGTTCGGCTGTCCCGTTGCGGGCGGCGAGCAACACCGAGCGCGGGCCGGTCCGCGCGGTAGCCACGCCCGACCAGCGGCTGTCGGGTTCCGAGCGATGCAGCGCCGCAACGAATTCCAGCGCGTGATCGAAACGCTCGATCCGCTGGAACCATTCGACGCCGCTGTACTCGACCGGCCCGCCGTCCGCCGATCGGCTGCTCACGGTGCGGGTTCGCGCGTCGATCAGGAACGGGGAGACGGACAGCTCGTCGGCCGGATCATCCGGGCCCACCCACACCTTCACCGCATGCGTGTCCGCATCCGGCCAGACCACCGGCGAGGCTCGAAACCGTAACTGCGACCACGGATTCCGTGACTTCGGCAGGGCCTGCTCGACCGGTGCGCGGGTCTGGTGCGCGGCCGCGACCAGCGTGCGCAGCCGGGCCGGAATCGCGCGCTGATACGACGCCCACTCGCGTGGAGTCGTGCCCGCGGTCAGCATCGACCAGCTCTCCGGCCCGCCCAATGTCTCCACGAGTTGCCACTGTCCGATGATCACGCGACCCCCTTCGCACCTGGAGACAGCCTATGTCAGCGTCCTATCGTGCCTGATCCGGCGAGCGTCGCACGGCCAGGCGTCCCGTTGTCGATAAGCTCGCGCCATGAACGCACCACTGCGGTTGGAGATCCTCGTCGCCAGTGCCCGTCCCGAGCGCTTCGCGGACGTGCCCGCGGGCTGGTTGGTCACCGCGCTGCGTGAGCGGCCCGATTTCGAAGTGGGCGTGCTCGACCTGCGCGACTGGTCGCTGCCCACCGACCTCACCGACACCCCCGAGGTCGAGGACTACCGGTCGAGGTTGGCCGCGGCGGACGCGTTCATCGCCGTCACCTCCGAGTACAACCACGGCTACCCGGCCTCGCTGAAAACCGCCCTCGACAGCGCCAAACGCGAATGGCGGGCCAAGCCCATCGGATTCGTGTCCTACGGCGGTCTGTCGGGTGGGTTGCGCGCGGTCGAGCAGTTGCGTCAGGTGGTGGCCGAACTGCACATGGTGTCGGTGCGCGAATCGGTCAGTTTCGCCCAGGCCAAGCGCCGCTTCGACAAGAACGGCATGACCAACGACGACGCCGCCATCGATGCCTGCGACCGGATGCTGAACCAATTGGCCTGGTGGGGAACGACATTGCGGGCCGCCCGCACGGTGGAACCCTATCCAGGCTAGGCGTAGCTCATCGAGCGCTGCTGGCCGCGCGGCTGCCCGATGTAGGTGGCCTCGCGCGGAATCGACACCAGCGTGAGGTTCACCCTCGTCGTGCCCGTGCGCAGCACCACCCGGTTGCCGATCGCGCCGGGCTGGAAGATCTCCAGGTCGGGGCGCGAGGCGGGCCACCCGTTCGGGTCGCCGGTGAGGTAGATGGTGGTGACGCCGGCGTGCGGGGCGGGGGCGAGCACGCCGTCGACGACCGTGGCGGTGAAACCCGCGTCGGACTGGTGGGTTTCGACCGCGATGGTCAGGCGCTCCGGGTTGCCAACGGTGGTCACCAACTGCTCCCACGCCTGCGCGCGGTCGGTGCGGACCAGCACGCGCTCGCCGACGGCCAACGCGCGGAACACCAACTGCTGCGCCAGATACAGCTCACCGGCGACATACACCGTGGAGATACCGGCGCCGATGATCCTGGTGGCCACGCCGTTGCCCTCGTCGTCGGAGCCGAGCAGCTGCCCGCAGCCCGAGGACGGCAGGTGCAGCGCGCCGATGACCTCGATCGGGTACTCGGTGGTCGGGATCGTGTCGTCGACGCCCGGCACCGCGATCGGCAGGTGCGCCAGCAGGGCGTCGCGATGACGGCCGCGCATCGACACCATGCCCTTGGACTTGGCCTTCTCCGGCACCTCGCGCGCGGTCAAACGCCAAGCGGCGCCGACATTCACGGACTCGGCGTCGCTGCCGGGACGCAACCGCACCGCCACCGTGGTGCCGCGCGAGGGCGCCACCCACAGCTGCGCGAGCAGATCCGAACCCAACTGCTTGGGGTCGACCGCCGCGCCCACATTGACCGCGTTGCCGATCTCGGCGTACTTCCAGCGCTGGCTCAGCGTGCGCGGATCCAGCCCGGCGGTGATCTGCTGCACGGCCTTGCGGATCTCGGGCGCGGTGAGGATGCGCGCGTTGCAATCGGCGTCTTCCAGGGTGCGCATGATGCGCTGGGTCGCGATGGTCACCGCGCGCGAGGCGCCGTCGGCACCGCCACCGCGGCGGGCCGTCGCGTCCGGGCAGGCCACCGCGTCGAAGCTGATCGCCAACCAGACGGTGCGGTGCGCGGTCGCGGGCAGCGGGCCGAGCAGCGATTCGTAGATCGCGCCCGCGGGAGTGCCCGCGCGACTGCGGTGGCCGTGGCTGATGATGTCGATCCCGCTGAGCAGGATGTCGTGCTGATTGAGGCAGGCGGCGAGTTCGGGCAGCGGCAGCAGGTGCGAGGCGTGCACGGCGGTGCGCGCGATGCGGGTGAGCCCACCCTTGGGCGGCAGCACCTCGACCACGGTGACCACGCGCGAGCCGTCCCAGTACAGGCCGAGCGAACGGCCGTCGGTGTCGCGGAAGTCGACGGTGTCGCCGAGGGTGTACTCGCGCTTGCCGAGATACCGGCGAATGGTGGCGATCCAATCCAGGATCGTGCGCTTGCCGATCGGGATCAGCGGCACCAGGGCCACGCCGACACCGATGGCCAGCGAGGGCCACGGTCCGAGCCCACAGACCAGCGCGATGACGCCCGCGATCAAGCCGAGGACCTGTGCGGTGATCAGGTGCGGCAGTGTGATCCGTCCGAACAGCGGGCGCGGTCCGGCACCGGTGAACTCAGCCATTCGTTCCTCCCCCAGTACCCGATTGTCGATCGACCGATGGCCGAATGCGAACAACTGTTGCCGGGAACTGTACTGTGTTGCCCGGACGAGAGCACTGTTCGGGGGAGGAACCATGCCTTCAAAACCCACAACGCGCTGGCAGGTCAGCGGATACCGCTTCCTGGTGCGGCGAATGGAGCACGCCCTGGTGCGCCGGGACGTGCGAATGTTGCACGATCCCATGCGCGCGCAGACCCGGGCCTATGTGGTCGGTCTCGTGCTCGGCCTGGTGGTCCTGGCCGGTTGCGGCATCCTCGCGCTGCTGCGCCCGCAGGACAAGATCGGCGACAGCAAGATCCTGATCGCCAAGGAATCCGGCGGCGTGTACGTCGTGGTCGACAATGTGGTGCATCCCGCGCTGAATCTGGCCTCGGCCCGGTTGGCGGCCGGTGAGGCGTCCAAGGCGGCGATCGTCAAGGAGTCCGAGCTCGGCAAGAAGCCGCGCGGTCAGCTCATCGGCATCCCCGGCGCCCCGTCGTCGATCCTCTACGACAAGGTCGGCAAGGGTCGGGCGTGGACGGTGTGCGATCGGCTCAAGGCCGACGGCAGCGCCGATCTGACCACCTCGGTCCTGGCCGGTGACCCGGATCTGGGCGCCAAGGCCTCGCCGCTCGAGCAGGGCGAGGCGATGCTGGTCAAGGGCAAGGATTCGGTCTACCTGGTCTACGACGGCAAGCGCGCCCGCGTGAAGATGGACGACCCGGCCGCGATTCAGGCGCTCGGCATCGGCGGGGTCGCACCGCGGCCGATCAGCGAGGGCTTGCTCAACGCGATCCCGGAGACGCTGCCGCTGATCACCCCGACGATCGTCAATGCCGGTGGCACACCGTCTTACAACGTGAGCGGGCACAAGATCGCCGATGTGGTGCAGGTCTTCAACGAGTCGAACCAGAACTACGTGGTGTTGCAGGACGGACTCCAGCCGATCTCGATGCTGACCGCCCAGATCATCCGCAACTTCTATCCGACGGTCATGAACGGCACCACCATCCAGTCCACCGACCGCACCTTCGCGCCGTCGGTGCAGACGCTGAAGGTGCAGGACTACCCGGCCGATCGTCCGACGCTGATCACCGCCAAGGACCAGCCCGTCAGTTGCATGTCGTGGAAGCCGATCGCCGGCGCCACCGACAACGACGACGCCACCGCGCGCGCAGAGCTGAGCCTGCTCTCCGGCATCGACCTGCCGATCCCGGACAAGGCCAAGCTGGTCGACCTCGCCCAGGCCGACGGCGCGGGCCCCAACGCCGACACCGTCTACATCCCGCCCGCCTCGGGCGCCTACGTGCAGTCCACCGGCATCGAACCCAACAGCCGGCGCAAGGACAGCCTGTTCTACATCGCCGACACCGGGGTCCGCTTCGGCATCAAGAACGCCGACGCGGTCAAGGCCCTCGGCCTCGAATCGGTGAAGCCCGAACCCGCACCCTGGCCGATCGTCGGCCTGCTCGCGGGCGGCCCCACGATGGGCAGGGAAGAAGCCATGGTCGCCCACGACGGCATCGCCCCCGACCCCTCCCCGGCCAAACAGCTTGTCGCCGAGGTGAAGTAGACCCACACAGGCAGCGGGCCCGTCGAGAACTTCTCGGCGGGCCCGCTGCTTTGTGCTGACTACCTACTCAGAGATCGTCGATCGTCATGCCGAACTTGCGGCGGATGGGGAACGAGGCGAGGAAGCCGAGGGTGAGGATCAGGGCGATGGCGCCGGAGCCGATCAGGGCCACGTTGCGGGCGGTGTTGTCCGGGGGCGGCGGCGGGGCGGGGACGGCGAGTTGCACGCTGCGGGCCGGGCTGGCCTGCTTGGGCGGGAGTTCCCTCGGCACCTCGTTGGTCAGTGCGGCGACCGGGTCGACCGCGCCGTAGCCGATATAGGGATTCCAGCCCTCGGCCGGTGCGTGCGCGGTGGCCTGGAGCCGTTCGATGACCTGCTTGGCGGTCAGCTCGGGGAACCGGTCACGCACCAGGGCGGCGACACCGGCGACATAGGGCGAGGCGAAACTCGTTCCGCTGTAAGCCATGTACTTGCCCTGGTTGTCGTACTTGCCGTCGGAGATGCCGGTGGTCCTGGCGTCGAGGGAGGTGATGTTCTCACCGGGCGCGGCGATGCCGACCCACGGGCCGGGCACCGTGAACGACGACGGCGCGCCGTTGCTGTTGATCGAACCGACCGAGAGCACGTACTCGTCGTACCAGGCGGGGTTCACATAGGTGCGGATCGTGCTCCACAGGTCCTGCGCCGGCTTCAACGGGTCGGGCCCGGGATTGCCGGACTTGCAGGCGTTGTCGGAGTTGCCCGCCGAGGTCACGATGACCACGTCCTTCTCCACCGCCGCGTAACGCACCGCCGCGCCGAGCGCGCCGAACGCGGCTTCGCCGGCCGGGGAGTTGTTGTTGCAGGCCACCAGCGAAATGTTGATCACCCTGGCGCCGAAGTCGGCCGCCCGTCGGATCGCGCTGGCCAGCGAGGACACCTTGCCGTAGCCGTCGGGGAAGTCCTCGGGCGACTTGTTGCGGCCCGCGCCCTCGGCCTGATAGAGCGAACTGGTCTGGCGAATGCTGAGAATGCGCGCCTCGGGGGCGACCCCGGAGAAACCCTCGCCGTCGACCCTGGTCGCGCCGATGATGCCCGCCACCACGGTGCCGTGCACGTCGCAGTCCTCGGTGCCGTCGCCACCGGCGGCCACGTAGTCGCCGCCCGCCCACAGATCCGGCAGCCGCGGGTGCTGCTGCACCCCGGTATCGATCACCGCGACGAGTTGTCCGGCGCCACGGGAGAACTGCCACGCGCGATCCAGATCGAGCGAACGCTGACTGGCCGGGATCACCGCGGCCGACGTGCTCGCCTGCGTGCGGAAGCACAACCCGTTGGTGCCGCTGCCGCGCTCGGTCTTGTCCGGCGGCGCCGCGGGATCACCCGCGGGCAACAGGCCGGGATCGATCGCGGGTGGCCGATCGGCGAAAGCTGTTCCGCTCACCCCGAATCCGGCGTTCAGACCGACGACCATGGCAACGGCCGTCAGTCGAAGGCCGAGCCTCACAGCCCGCGAACCAGCGAGTAGAGATTGGCGACCCAGAACACCAGCGGCAGCACCGCGGCGACGAACGCGTACTCGAGCAACTCGACCGCTCGACGCATCGGCGGTGTGGCCGACTGCTTCGGCAGGATCAACCCCATCACCAGCGCCGAGATCAGCATCACCAGCGCGGCGCCGAAAACGACCAGCGGCTGGCGCATCTCGAGCGCCACACCCACCAGCATGATCAACACGATCGACGAACCGCCCGCGATCAACACGATCGCCTGCTCGGCGCCCGCGTAGGTGCGGCTGCGGAACATCAGCACCACCGCGCACACCAGCGCCAGCGAGATGCCGGGCCAGTAGGGGTCGTCGGAGCCGGCGTCGGTGGCCAGCAGCGCGCCGATCACGGTGACCAGGGTGGTCGCGCTGACCAGTCCGGCCAGGTAGTGGCGGGCCCGTTCCGACCGCGCGCGCAGGGCGTCCAGCGTCGGCAGCGCGCGGTGATCGTCGGGGTCGTCCTCGGTGGGATCGATCGGGGTGCCGGGGGAGGGGACCGGCGGCAACGGCAACTTGGCCAGCAGCATCGAAATACGCGGCGAGAGCGACAGACCCGCCAGGCCGAGCGCGGCGACCACGGCGCCGATCGCCTTGACCGGCTGATCGGTGAGCAACCCGACCAGGGCCGCCGGCACCGCGAACACCGACACCGTCGCCGTCCCGATGAACAACGCCAAACCCACGCCGGTGACCCGCCACGCGAGCACCGCGATCGCCCCGAGTAAGGAGAAGCCGAGCAGCAGATGGGCCGCGCCGTAATGGTCGGGAACCAGCAGCAGACCGCCGGTCAACGCCGTCGGCAGCGCGCAGCCCGCGAGCACCAGCGCGGCCGAGGCGTCGTGGTACATGCGGCTCAGGATCGTGCCCGCGACCACGCACAGGATCGAGACGAACAGCGCCAGCGAGCCCGACACCCAGAACGGCAGCGCGTCCGGCGCGGCCAACAGACCGAAACAGCCGACCAGCATGGTGATCGCGGCGAGCACCGAACCGGTGATCCGCGCGGACTTCGGCGTCCAGCTGCGGTAGTGCTCGGCGTCGGCGATCGCGACGTTGTACATGATGTCGTCGAACAGGGGAGTGGGCGCGGTGTGCGAGGCGCTCTCGAGCATCAGCAACTCGCCGTCGCGCACGCCGTGTTCGCCCAGGCTCAGCGAGTTCGAGAACGGCGGGTGGCCGATGCGGGCCAGCACCCACTCGGCGGGCTCGAAGCGCTCGCCGTCGTTGTCGAAGTCGTTGGAGCGACTGTGGTTGGCGACCATGTCGACCACGCTGGGGATGACGAGCGCGACCGGCACATCCACCGGAATCGCCATGTCTACCTGCGTGTGCTTGGCCAGGATGGTCACCCGGGCAAGGTCCGGCGCGCGTACGATGCCGCGGGCGGAGTCCTCTTCCACATGATCGAGTCGCGCGTGCGTCAAAACTCCCCCAGTTCCGTCTCTACCTCGTGTTTCCGCTCGACCGCTTCGACGATCGACAGTTTGCGGAACTCACCGTTCGGACAGCAGAATGCCTGACGAACCATACGACATGTCGGCCGCGACCTCTACACTGAGCCCGTTCGCGACGACAGACAGCGAGTAGTCAAGCAGGGGGAGTCTTCGACCATGAGCACAGTCAGGTTCCAGCGCCGTGCCCGGCGCGAGATGCCACGCACCCCGGGCGGCGAGGTCACGCTGCAGCCGCCGCCGGAGATCCCGCGGATCACCCCGGGCAGCCTGCTGATGAAGCTGATGCCCGTCGTCATGGTGGTCGGCATGGTCGGCATGATGGCGCTGATGTTCACCCAGGGCAGCGGCATGCTGTCCAACCCGATGTCGATGATGTTCCCGATGATGATGATCATGTCGATGGTCACCATGTTCGGCCAGGGTGGCGGCAAGGGCGCCAAGGCCGCCGAGGCCAACGAGGATCGTAAGGACTACCTGCGCTACCTCGATCAGGTCCGCAAAGATGTCGACGAGACCGCCAAACAGCAGCGCGCCGCCGTCGAGTGGTCCCACCCCGAGCCCGGCCTGATCTGGATGCTCGCGGGCACCAGCCGCATGTGGGAACGCCGCTCCGGCGACAAGGACTTCTGCCACGCGCGCATCGGCCTCGGCGGCCAGCGCCTGGCAACGAGACTGGTGGCCCCCGAGACCGGCCCGGTCGAAGAGCTGGAGCCCATCGCCGCGGTCTCGCTGCGCCGCTTCGTGCGCGCGCACTCCACGGTCCCCGACCTGCCCACCGCCATCGCGGTGAAGGGTTTCGGCACCGTCGCCCTCGACGGCGACCGCGCCCAGGCGCGCGACATGACGCGCGCGATGTTGTTGCAGCTGTGCATGTTCCAGGCCCCCGACCAGGTGCTCGTCGCCGTGGTCTGCGGCCCCGACACCGCGCGCGAGTGGGAGTGGACCAAGTGGCTCCCGCACACCCAGCACCCCGATTCCCAGGACGGCGTCGGCACCCAGCGCATGTTCTACGGTTCCATCCGCGAGGCGATGAGCGGGCTGCACCCGCTGCTCGGCAACCGGGTGCGCTACTCGCGTAACCAGCCGAACAACCCGAACATGGTGCACGTGGTGATCGTGGTCGACGGTGGCCTGCTCGAGGCCGAGGACGACCAGCTGCGCGAGTCCGGGTACGAGGGCGTCACCATCATCGACCTGTGCAATTACGCACCGCGCCTTGCGGTTTCGCGCGGCATCAAGATGGTCGTCGAAGACGGCGAGTGCCTCGGTCGCGGCGCCACCGGCAACCAGGAGCGCTTCGCCACCATCGACCGCGTCAGCGCCGAACAGGCGCAGCAGCTGGCCCGTCGTCTAGCCCCCTACCGCGCGGCCACCCAGCGCAGCAGCGATGTCGAGACCGACGACTCCGAGGTCATCTCCACCTGGTCGCAGCTGATGAACCTCGGCGACATCGGCGGCTTCAACCCCGCCAGCGCCTGGCGCCCCCGCTACGGCCGCGAACGCCTGCGCGTGCCCTTCGGCATCGGCGCCGACGGCGCGCCGGTGGAACTCGACATCAAGGAAGCCGCCGAGAACGGCATGGGCCCGCACGGCCTGTGCATCGGCGCCACCGGCTCCGGTAAGTCCGAATTCCTGCGCACCCTGGTGCTCAGTCTGCTCGCCACCCACTCGCCCGACCAGCTCAACCTGGTCCTGGTCGACTTCAAGGGTGGCGCCACCTTCCTCGGCCTCGACGGCGTCCCGCACGTCGCCGCCGTCATCACCAACCTCGAGGACGAAGCCGACCTCGTCGACCGTATGAAAGACGCGTTGGCCGGCGAGATGAACCGCCGCCAGGAAGTCCTGCGCCAGGCGGGCAACTTCGCCAACGTCTCCGAATACGAGAAGGCCCGCGCCGCCGGCGCCGACCTCGACCCGCTGCCCGCGCTGTTCGTCGTGCTCGACGAGTTCTCCGAACTGCTCACCCAGCACCCCGACTTCGCCGAACTGTTCGTGATGATCGGCCGCCTCGGCCGCTCACTGCAGGTCCACCTCCTGCTCGCCTCCCAGCGGCTAGAAGAAGGCAAGCTCAAGGGCCTGGAATCACACCTGTCCTACCGCATCGGCCTGAAAACCTTCTCCGCCAACGAATCCCGCCAGGTCCTCGGCGTCCCCGACGCCTACAACCTGCCCAGCACCCCCGGCGGCGGCTACCTCAAGTCCGACTCCGGCGAGATCCAACGCTTCCAAGCCTCCTACGTCTCCGGCCCCTACGTCGGCGGCGGCTCGGCCCGCGAGGTCACCAGCGCCGGCATCGTCGGCGGCGAAATCGACATCAACGCCCGCCCTTTCAGCGCCAACCACATCGGCTTCCGCGCCTCCGACCGCGTCCCCCTGCCGGTCCAGCCGGAGTTCGAACCGGAGCCGATCGGCGACGAGAACGAACAGATGTCGAATTTGAACATGCTGGTCTCGCGGATTCAGGGGCATGGGCGGCCCGCGCATGAGATCTGGTTGCCGCCGTTGGATGACGCGCCGACCATGGACCAGCTCCTGCCGCGCTCGATCCTCACCGGCGAGTACGCCGCGATCGCCACCCTGCGCGCCCCGATGGGCATCGTCGACCGCCCCTACGACCAGCGTCGTGACCCGTTCGTGGTCGACCTGTCGGGTTCCCGAGGCAACGTCGCGATCGTCGGCGGTCCGCAGTCGGGCAAGTCCACCGCGCTGCGCTCGCTGATCATGGCGATGGCCCTGACTCACACCGCCGAGCAGGTGCAGTTCTACTGCCTCGACTTCGGTGGCGGCACGCTGACCAGCCTGCTCGGTCTGCCCCACGTCGGTTCGGTGGCCAGCCGCCTCGACGAGGACCAGGTCCGCCGCACTGTCGCCGAGATGACCACGATCGTGCGCACCCGCGAGGCGAAGTTCCGCCAGCTCGGCATCGAGTCGATGGTCGAATTCCGTCGACTTCGCTCGACCGACCCCGCCTCCAGTCCCGCCGCCACGGGGGCGCACGATGACCCGTTCGGTGATGTGTTCCTCGTGATCGATGGGTACGGGTCGATCCGACAGGACTTCGACGCGCTCGAGCAGACGATCATGAACCTTGCGGTGCAGGGTCTTTCGTATGGCGTGCACGTGGTAATCGCGCTCAATCGCTGGGCCGAAGCCCGGCCGGCGCTCAAGGACCAGATCGGCACCCGCATCGAGCTGCGCCTCGGCGACCCGATGGATTCCGACCTGGGACGCAAGTTCGCATCGCTGGTTCCGCAGGGCCGTCCCGGTCGCGGTATGACCGCCGAATGCCTGCACATGCTCACCGCGCTGCCGCGGATCGACGGTTCCTCGGACCCGTCGAACCTGGGCCAGGCGGTATCGAGCGCGGTCGAGACGATCGGCCGGATGACACCGGGTCGTCCCGCACCGCAGGTCCGCATGCTGCCCGACCAGCTGCCCCGCGACCAGCTGCTGTACCTGGCGGGCAACTGGCCCTCGCGCGTGGATCCCTCGACGAAGTGCCTGCGCATCCCGATCGGCATCAACGAGGCCGAGCTCGCCCCGATCTACATCGATTTCGCGGAGAGCCCGCACTTCATCATCATCGGTGACTCCGAATCCGGTAAGACCACGCTGTTGCGCTCGATCATCGAGGGCATCGCCGCGTCCAACACCCCGAACGAGGCCCGCTTCATCGTCGGTGACTACCGCCGCACGATGCTGGGCATCATCCCCGAGGGGTACCAGGCCGGATACGGTTCCACCGCACCACAATTCACCAAGAACATGGCCGACCTCGCCGCCTACGTGGCCAAGCGAACCCCCGGCCCCGAGGTGACGCCGCAGCAGCTGCGTGAGCGGTCGTGGTGGACCGGGCCCGAACTCTATGTGATCGTCGACGACTACGACCTGGTCGCGACTTCGTCGGGCAACCCCGTCGCCGCGCTCGTAGAGCATCTGCCGCACGCCCGCGACCTCGGCTTCCACCTCATCATCGCCCGCCGCTCCGGTGGCGCCAGCCGCGCCATGTACGAGGCCACGTTGGCGCGGATGAAGGACCTGGGATCGGCCGCGCTGGTGATGAGCTGCAACAAGGACGAAGGAGTCATGGTCGGTACCACCCGACCCGGACCCAAGCCGCCCGGTCGCGGAACGTTCGTCACCCGCAACAGCGAGGGCCTGGTCCAGACCGCCTGGATGCCGCAAGCGGAATGACGGCCGTCGAACTCGTTGTCAGCGAAGCCAAGGTGTGGGCGCGCGGTGCCACCACACACTGGGACGTCGTGCCGTCGGTCGTGTTGGGCAGTAACGGTTTCGACCTCGTCGTCGGTGAGCCACTGAACCCGCCCGCCCAGGCAGTGTCAGTGGTGCAGTACCTCGGCGCCGGCGTGATCGCGCTACCGCCGCGGATGCCGACGGTCGGTCAGGCATTGTCCGCGGTGCTCGGTGCCGTCGTGGACGAGCTACGCGTTGCCGTGCCGTGTGAGCGCATGGTCGTGGTGCACCCGACCTGGTGGGGTCAACCCGAGCTGGACCTGTTCGCTTCTGCCGCTGCGCGATTCACGCACGAGGTCGTGTTCGAGGCGTGTGCGTTGCGAGCCTCTGCCGTCGACGTCGCCACCACGCGCAGTCGCCGCACCGTACTCATCGAATTCGGCACGCTGTCGACGTCCGTGTCGTCGGTCAGCTACGCCACGACCGGCACCTATGTCGAATCCGTCGAGGTCGATCCCGATCTCTGCGCAGCCGAACTCGACACCGAAGCAGGCACTGCCCGCCTCGAAGCCCTGCTGGTTCGTCTTCTCGACGGCCGGCTGGTCGACGTGGTCCAGGTCTTCGGCACCACCGACCCCGCCGTGCTTGACACGGTGAACGCCGTCGTCGACCGTGTCGGCGGCGCAAAGGTACCCGTGACCCCACTCGCCGGTACCGACCTGTCCCGTCCCGTCCGCCGGGCCCCTGCCTACACGCCGAACATCCCACCCGCCGCCGAGTGGATGCAGCCCCTGCGCGATCGCGCCGCAGCCACCAACCCCGTCGACCGCCGCCCGCTCTACTTCGGTGCAGCGGCTCTGGCCGCAGTGGTCGCCGCGGTGGCGATCGGCGGCTTCTTCCTTTTCGGCTCCGGTGACCAAGAGGCGACCGCCGCCGTCGCGTCCACCCCCACGGCTCCGACAACGACCAGCCAAGCACCCCAGCCGCCGTCGTTGAAGCCGAAGCCGAGGCCCGCCACCGAAACCCTCGGTCGCGTAGTCATCGAAATCCCCGCGGGCTGGCACCCCAGTACCGCCACGGAAACCCGCGTCGACCTCGTCCCCGACGATGCCACCCGCCACCGCATCACCATCACCCAGAAGCCTGTCACCCCCGGCACGGGCTACAGCGAGGTCGCCGCCGACCTCACTGCCCAGATAGCCAAGAAACCCGCGGGCACCGTCACTCCGGTCCGGCGAGACGTAGTCTTCGCCGGCCGACCCGGACTCGCCTACGAAGAACACCCCACCGACGGATCAACGGTTCGCTGGCATGTTCTGGTCGAACGCGGAGTTCAGGTGAGTGTGGGGTGCCAGTACGCGGGGGATGAGTGGGACGGGGTGGTGTCCGCGTGTGAACAGGTGGTCGGAGCGGTTCGCGTAGGACTCTGAACCGCTTCGCCGAGGAGCGCGCGGTAACCAGCAGCTTCGCGACCGGGTTCCCCGATTCACCGGGAACACACTGGTTCTTCGTGAAGTCGAGGCCCTGCTCGACCACGGAGGGCGAAGTACCTACAAGCGCTCCACCAATCCGACCGAGCTGATTTCGGACTGCTCGCTGAGCTGTTCGCTCGCAGCGTGATCGACAACCTGCACCCGGTTCGTCGTACCCGGCACAGCCGGACCACGTCGACTGGTGTCGCTGCCGTCGCTGGCGTCCGGCGAGATCAGCTACGCGGGACTTCGCCGAACCGCCATGCGGGCGCGGATGGATACTCACCAAGGGGCGGAGGCATGTGGCGGTCGACGCGGGCGGCGTTCGACGAGTATCTGGCAAATCGGTACTGCCGCAAGGGCGCTGGATCCTGATCGGAACCACACAGCTTTGCTGCGCAGCTCGGTCGAGGCGAGGCGTCACTCGAGTAGGACGGTGTACTGAACAGTTCCGGCATCGGTCTGCTGTATCAGAATTACCCCGCCGCAGAGTCGCTGCGAGGTCTGGACCATGGGTCCGAGCTGTTCAATCGGTAGGCGGTGGCAGGCGCGTCGTGTGAGGGACGTTGCGTGACCGCTGACTTCGGCGACGGTAGCCATCCAGGCATGTGGTTCGAAGTGCCGCCGCGCTGTGGCATCCGCCAGAGGCGTAGCGGCGCAAGTGGGGATTCGGCTATGGTGACCTCGTTGGCTCGTGCTGGATGGAGCTGGACACACGCCAGGGGAGTAGTGGGGGGAGATCTGAACGACGTGGACAACGTCAAGTTCGAGGCCGCTTCGGTTGGCCCCGCATGTGCCCCTGACCAGGTGATCCTGTCTTCGATACGCACTGACTACGTGCTGACAACGGGGGCTACCGTGATCGTGCGCCAAGGTTTTTTCGAATCGATGGAACCGATCGGGCACCGGGCGCGTCCAACTATATGAACGAGGCCAAACCGAACCGCGACGTTGGCCGTGAGCAGGGAGCAAGCAATGACGACTACCAACTTCAGTGCAGAAATCGATGGCCTCGATTCAGAGGTCGCGCGGTTTGTCCAGCGCCATGACCAGATCGCGCAGGCGATCAAGGGGCTCAAGGACCGTGAGGAGATCATCACCAACGGCTCCAACTGGCAGGGTGCGGCCCGAAACGCGTTCACGCAGTTCATGGATAGGTACTACTTCCAGGCCGACAAGATGAACGATCAGCTGATCCAGACTTCCGAGAACCTGCGGAAGATGAGCGGAACTCTGACCGATCACGACCAGGCATTCTCCTCGCAGGTCAATGCTCAGGTCTCCAGCCTCGACCTCCCCGCAATCTAAAGCTCAGATCTCGCGAACCGAAGGGAAATTTTCATGTCAAGTGTGATCTCTGCCAACTTTGACGGTGTCGAAGAAGGCGCCCGCCAGCTTATTGCTGACGCGGAGCGTCTTGCCGCTGACCTCAATGACTTCCATAAGCAGGTCGACGCGTTCTTCCAGGCACAGGGCGGTCAGGCGAAGGAAGCCGTCATTGCCTACCAGGCCACCTGGAACCAGCATGCTCAGCAGCTGAACGAGACCCTTCAGGGGGCTGGTCGCCTGGTGAGCACGGGCAACTCTGAGCTGCAGGACAAGGACAAGGCACTCGCCGGCCTGTTCTGACATCTAGGCTCTTCGAGCCCCTGCGTATCGTACGCAGGGGCTCGAATCATTTCAGGACTGGCGATCGCAACAGCGAAAACCCCAGCAGATCGCGCTGTCCACGTCGTCACTGAGCTTGACTGTTGGCTAATAGGGCATATTGGGCTGCCGCTCGTTGATGTGCATCGCTAATCTGGTCGGACTCAACCACTGCGACGTAGTTTCGATATTGCACCGCACAGAGGAATCGCTTGCGCTCCCCGGTGTCACTGAATTTATCGTTTAGGCGGGTATCGGTATTCTTTGCGCAAGTGACATCTGGCAGCTGTTGTGGCGAGTCGGCAGCCTCCGAGCTGGGGACAAGTAGATTTATTATCTTGTCCCGCAGCGTTTTAGCTGATTCTGCGTCGCGTGTTCTCGTCAGCTCCGTACCCCATGACCTTGAGAACCGGTCGGCTCCGACCTCGGAATATAGGGCATCGTTGAGTTGCTGTGCCCGATTCGCTTGATAGTAACCGTTTTTATCGAGCGTGAAGTATTCTCCATCGGTAGGCCCATCGAATTGCTTGGGGTTCAATGCTCTTCGGAGCATTCCGTCAGGATCCTGCGGAAGTCGTAGTATGTCGACGGGAGACAAAGCCGGTAGCTTTTCGAGTAACGCTATTTGGGTGGCGTAGGTTTTTTCTGCGAGAGTGATCAATTGTGCTTCTTCGTCCCCGCGCACTCCGATATGGATGTAGATTACATACCTGCCATGTGCCAAGGTCGATCCGAGTGTCGGAATCCCTGGCCTCCGGTGGCTGTTCGACTGAGGAAAATTTGGGAGGGTGAGGGCTTTATTTTCACTTGCGGCAACTGCGAAGTCTGCATCTGACATTTCCTTCGCAGTACGTTCGGCTGTCGCTTCGTCTGCGAACTGCAGAACTGTAATTCCGATAAATCTAGGATTGAGACGCTTGCGTTGAACCTCGGTGAGCGAATCGTCGGCGGCTCGATTCGAATTTATTGAGAATTCTGATTCGCTACTGCTGCCACTCGCCCACCCGTAGAGCATTTTGCTATTTTCTAACACTGCCCGAGTTGCTTTGCTGAGATATATCGTAGCGGTGCTCGGCGATGTCAAAGAATTGCCCACACCGTATCTCAGATCGGGATCTATTTCGGTACCCAATGCAATGTTTCCCGCGAGCCGATTTGCGGCCAGTAACTGCGATGACAACATGCTTGGGGTGTACTCGTAGACGGTGTCGATCGGCTCCGTCGGGTACTTGCCGACATCGAGTGTGCGCACGTCCAATTCCCCTGGTACTTCATTTCCTTCGACTGTCTCGGCCCCGCATGCGACAGCAACGACCGTGACAGCTAAGAAAATGCAGGTCCGCACGATTCGAGTAAACATGAATCCCCTTGATTATGAATATATAAGTCGGGTGTCACTGGCCGTTGACGAGGAGGGCGTACTGTGCGGAAATTCGCTGATAGGCATCATCGAGTTGATTCGCCGATATGTCTGCAGCATACCGGTCGAAATTTACGCTGCAGTAGTAGCGCATCCTGGATCTAGTCGTCGGATTCTTCAGCTCGTAACATTTTGCGACCGGAAGTGCGGGTGGTGAATCGACTTTTCGATAGAATTTTGTGAAGGTTGCGTGTTGGTTCGTTACCGTTTCGGCTGCTTCCGCATCCTTCGCCCGATACAGGTAGCCTCCATTGAACGCCACGAGGTCGACCCCCGCAGTTTCGAACAGAGTTCGATCGAGTTCCGGGCTGCGCGATATTTGCAGCCCGCCTTCCCGATCGTATACGCCTGGAATTGTGAGGCCTGGCTGGCGGTCATTGATGGCGGGGACTGCACGGGCAAGCATTCCATCCCAGTCGGGTGACGTTGTGTCTCGCTTCGGGGCTGGAACCGGCGTGAATCCTGATATCTTGTCAGGAATTTTGGACAGGCTCTTGGACACGAGGTCCATCATTCCGGCGAGGTCTGTTTGTGACAGTTCGCCGCTCAGTCGATCCCAGACCGTGGTGAAGATGACGAATCTTCCCGTGGTGTACCACGACCACAAAGTCGGTCGATCTGGCTTCCAATAAGCGCGGGCGGCCGGGAAGTCCGTCACAGAAAGAGTGGTCTTTTCCGGGTCCGCTGCGAGTTCTGAATCGACAATCGCAGTCATCGCCGTCGATGCAGATGCGTCGCTGTCAAATATCAGAATCCGGTTTTCCAGTGAAATGGACAGCGAGTACCGTGCATCAGAGTTGGCCACGCTGTTGAATCCGGAAATAAATCCAGCCAAAGCGGCCTTGTGTGGTTCGAGATCTGATCCGACCCACGACCCCATAGACTGGTGATCTATGGATGTGATAATCCTGGGCTGAATGGATGAATAGTGTTTCATTCGAGGATCGATATCCATGGGCTGGGGAACGAGATTCGCAAGCCTTTGGGCTTGAACTGCGCGACCATGAGACTCATCGCTAGGTTTCGTCAACGGCTCCGGTACGCCGGAGTAATTTCCCAGTTCGAGTTTGCTGAGTTCTATCTTTGGTTCCGGATCTTGAGTCGCTGTCACGGCGGGCTCGGTGCCACACGCAGTCGTCATTAGCAGGCCGATAGCGATGGCAGTAGAGGTGATAACTCGTGCAGAAGTATCGGCTTGGCGCCGAAGTCGTAGATGTAGCGTCAACACATCCCCCTCGAATGGAATTCAGAACTAGCGGATCTTGGACTTCAGGATGGGAACCAACTGGTCGACAAGTACGCGCTCGGAGTCCGGGGACCAATTTCTCATCGCGGCGACCGTTGTCGGCGCATCGACGGGAATCACCACTGCCCGCGAGCTGGTGATCTGGTATGGAAGGCCCAGTAGTCCACCGCCACCGGCCTTTTCGTCACTGCGGAAGACCACGACGTAGCTTCCGTCTGCTGCTTCCAATGAGCCGTAGACGTCGTTGACCGCTTTGGGTGAGGACTCACCCTCGGTGTCGGTGTACTCGAAGTTGTAGACGAATCCGAGTTGTTCGATGAACTTGGACTGCGGAGAGCCGGTCAGGTATACGTCGAAGCCCTTAGGCTGGGTGACGTCGACCAGGGTGATCGTCTTGCCCTGGAATGCCGGGTTGTCTTTGCGCGCCTGTTCGAGGGGGGTCAGTGGCGCGGTTCCGGCTGCGGGAGCGCTCGAGCCTGGCGCGGCAGAGCTCGGATTGTCCGCGCCGGTCAACGCGAATACGCCGATACCGGCTACCAGGGCGGTCGCGACGACGGCTGCGCCGCCGATCAGTACCGTACGCCGGGGCTTGCGGGCCTGGCTCGGGTCGGATGCGGCGATACCGGGGAACGCCGCTGTGATCCGTGGATCGGTGTGCTCGCGTGGCTGCATCACCTGGACCGGATAGGTCGGGGACGTGTAATGCCCGGTGGGATTGGATCCCGGCATCAGTGCGTTGGCTGCCGCGTCGGTGAACTCGCGGCAGGTGGCGAATCGTTCGGCGGGGTTCTTGGCCATGGCGCGGGCGAAGACGTGGTCGATCGCGGGCGGAAGTCCGGCCCGGACGGTGGTGGCCTGAGGCGGTGGCTGATGGAGGTGTCCCATCATCACCATGGCGGGTTGCGCAGCGGGGTAAGGGTTCTGGGCCGTCAGGAGTTTGAAGAAGGCGCAGGCGAGGCTGTAGATATCGGCGCGATGGTCGAGGGATGCGCCACTGAGTTGCTCAGGTGGTGCGTAGGCGATGGTGGCGAGAAAGCTGCCGGTCTGTGTGAGTTCGGTGGCGTCGTCGGTGGACTTCGCCACGCCGAAATCGGTGAGCAGAACCCGCTCTTCGTCGCCGTCGGTGCTCGACAGCAGGAAGTTGGCGGGTTTCACATCGCGGTGGAGCAGGCCGCGACGGTGTGCGTAGTCCAAGCCTTTGCCGACTTCGGTTGTGATCCGCAGCGCGCGCAACGGCGTCATCGCGTGTGGATCACGAGCGAGTTCTGCTGCCGCGTCGGTACCTTCGACGTACTGCATGGCGATCCACAGCTGGTCGTGTTCGTCGCCGCGGTTGTAGACCGACACGATGTTGGGGTGATCGAGGCCCGCAGCCAAGTTGGCTTCGCGTTCGAAGCGGGCCCGGAACTCCGGATCACGACTCAGTTCGGCGCTGAGAACCTTCAGCGCGTCCATCCGGGGCAGGCTGGGATGTTTGCCGAGGTAGACAGTGCCCATGCCGCCCGCGCCGAGGATTCGTTGGATGAGGTATCCACCAACGACGGTTCCGGGATTCAACGCCATGCTCGTCTAACTCCTGATTCGACATAGGACGGAGCCGCCGTCAGCAGGTCCCGCACATACTGCAGCGATCCCATCGGGTGCGCCTAGGTCACGGTTTTGGCGATGGTCGGGACGAGAGTCTCGACCAGGCGCTGCGGTGATTGGTCGGTCCAGACCTGAAAGGGTTGAATCGTATTGAGGTCATCGACGACTACGAGCTTGGCGGAGCCGAACATCAACGAGGAGGGGAGTCCGCGCAATCCGCCGTTGCCCGCTTCGTTGTCGGTTCGGAGAATGATGACCACCTCGGAGTCGAAATCCGATGACGACGCATTGAGCGAGACCGAGCGTGGTCCGGTCTCGCTCCCGACCGCCTTGTACTTCGGGGAGTAGCGGAACCCGATGTCCTGCAAGAAATCTGCCTGCGGACTCCCACTGAGGTATACGGCCAGCGAGGATCCGGTGTAGTTCACCGCGGTGACGGTCTTGTTGTCGAACTGCGGGTGCTGTTTTCTGACATCAGCCATCAGGCTCTTATCGCCCGTGGTCGCGGCGTCGGACGGCCTGGTGAGAAAATATGTCGCCGAGCCGACGGCGACAGCGAGAACGACGGCGAGAATCGTGGGTACCAGAATCCGTCGACGTTTGGGTCGGCCGCCATTGGCTCGGCGCAGAGTATCGACAATGTTCTGATCGGTGTTGGCCACCGGCGGCGCGAAAGTCTGCGGCGGGGAATAGTTTCCGTGAATGTCGGTGGGAGCGGTCCGGTACGAACCCCCGGTGTGATAGGCCGCCTGTGTCGGGTAACGCGGGTCCGTCGAGTGGGGACCGGGCGCCTGATGGGAGGTGCCGAGCAGGGCGGCTTCCGCGTCGCGGGTGAACTCTCTGCAGGTGTTGTACCGGTCGGCCGGGTCCTTCGCCATCGCTCGGGCGATGACGCGATCGATAGCCGGTGGTAGATCTGGGCGAATAGCCGTCACCCGAGGTGGCGGTTCGTGGAGGTGTCCCATCATCACGACCGCGGGCACGGTGGACGGATAAGGATTCTGACCGGTGAGGAGTTTGAAGAACGCGCAGCCGAGGCTGTAGATATCGGCGCGGTGGTCCAGTCGAGTCGCGACCAGCTGCTCCGGCGGCGCGTAGGCGACCGTGGCCATGAAGCTTCCGGTCGCGGTGAGGTCTTGGCTGTCCTCCGCGGATTTGGCGACACCGAAATCGGTGAGCAGCACGCGTTCCTCTTCGCCGGGATCCTCTGCCTTCGCGAGCAGGAAGTTGGCCGGCTTCACATCGCGGTGCAGCAACCCGCGTCGGTGCGCGTGATCGAGGCCCTTACCGACCTCGGTCACGATCCGCAGCGCGCGGGCGGGCGTCATGACCGCGGGACCCTTCTTCGCCTCATCGCTGGCATCGATGCCGTCGATGTACTGCATGGCGATCCAGAGTTGGCCGTCCTCCTCGCCGCGGTTGTACACCGCGACGATATTCGGGTGGTCCAGACCGGCCGCGAGATTGGCTTCGCGCTCGAACCGGGCGCGGAACTCCGCGTCGGTCGACAGATCGGCGCTGAGCACCTTCAGCGCGTCGGTTCGGGGCAGGATGGGGTTCTGGGCGAGGTAGACGGTGCCCATGCCTCCGCTGCCGAGCACGTTCAGCACTCGGTATCCACCGACAATCGCGCCGGGCCGCAACGCCATTGGGTCCTCCTCCTCGTTGTCGAACGCCCGGACAACGAGCCTTCGGACGAAATCTAGCAAGTAAGCGACAGGTCCCGCTTACTTGCCGGTGAGCATCGCGTACTGGGCGTTGACCTGTTGATACACGTCCTGCACCTGGGTGCTTTCGACCTCGACGTAGTATCGGTCGGTCTGGAAACCGCAATAGTTGGCGGTGGCGGCCACTTCCTTGCCGTCGACAGTGGCGACGAATGTGTAGCAGGCGACGTTCTCGCCGAGACCGGGTGGCGCGCTGATCGGTTTGAAGACGCGATTTTCCGTCGCCATTGTTTCGGCGGCTTTCGCCCGCTCGGTGAAGTGACGTTCGGCGGCCTCCGGGGTGCGGCTGCGGAAGATCACGGCCTCGCCGAAGGAGACCAGGTCGATGTCGAATTCATCGAATCTGGTGAGCGACTGCGGTCCGGCGTTGATCAGCAGGGAGAGGTAGCCACGGCCGGTGAACAGGCCATCGGGCTGCGCCCGCGTCGGGTTCTCCGGGCTGCTCGGCAGGGTGCGCCCGAGCAGTCCGTCGACATCGAGCGCGATGTTCGAAAGTTCCTGTGCCGGAGTCGGAGTGAACTTGTCCAGCAACGGCAATTGGACTTCGAGCAAGCGCTCCACATGGCCCGTGAGTGACGGGAGGTCCGCCGGCTGGCTCTCGTCGTCGAGCTTGATGAAGACCACGTATCGGTCATGGACGGTCCACGAACCGATCGAGGACACGCCAGGGCGCCAATGTGCCGTGGTGCCCGGGAACCGGGTGATCTCGACCGGCTGGTTGTCGGTGTTGTAGGTGAAGTCGTCGTGCTCGAGCGTCGGGCCGACCATCTTCGCGGTCTCGGCGTCCGGGAACATCAGGACGGCGATGCTCACGGAGCGGCCCTTGTCCAAGGTGCTCCCGACCGTGGACCACGAGTTGACCCAGCCGGCGGACAGATCCTTGGCGACGTCGTCGAAGGTGTCATTGACGATCATTCGACTGAGACCCTTGCGGTTCAGCACGATCGGGGACGGGAAGAACCCGGTAACCGTCGTATAACTCGGGTCGGCTTCGAAGGGGAGTATGACGTAGTCGCCGAGCCGTTGGGATTCTCGCGCGCGAGCCTGCTTGTCGCTCTTGGCATTACCGATCGTCCGCGGCGCCGAGGGATAGTTGCCGACGTCGAGGGTGGTCTTGGGTGGTGTGGCTTGCTGAGCCTCGCCGGACACGGTCGAACCGCAGCCGACAGTCATCGAGGCCAGCACACCTGCCGTGAGAATCGCCGTCACGATGCGACGGTTCTTGTCGCCGCCGAAGCCGATCATTGTGGTTTCTCGATTCTGAGTGCGGATATGTCGCGGTCAGCGGTCGACCGCGAGCAGCTTGTACTGGGCCGAGGCTCGCTGGAGGACATCTTGGACGTTCATACCGGTGACCCTGGCCAGGTACCGGTCGTAGGCGACGTAGCAAATCGGCCGGTAGCCGTAGGTGCGCATCGTGTCGTCCTTGCGGTCGTAGCAGGCCGCGTGGGGCAGGTTCCGGGGCCCGTCGATGGGCTTGAGGAAGTCGAGGTGGGGCGCCAACAGTCCTGCCTGGAGGCGTTGGGTCGCTTTCGGGTCGCTCGCTCGGTAGACGCGGAAATACGAGGAATCGCTCGAGACGAGGTCGACTCCGGCGTCGATGAGCGCGGGCTTGGTGGTTCCTGGCCTGTCGTCGTAGGCGAGCGCGGCCTGCGCTGTTTCCACGGCACCGACCGGACGCTTGCCGACCCACAGGTCTTTGTTGCTCGGCAGCGTCCGACTCAGCATTCCGTCGATGTCGATCGGCAACGCCGGGATCTGATCCACCGGGGTGGGGACGTAGTCCTCGTGCATCTCGATGATCTTGGTGTAGGCCTTGCGGGTGAAGTCGATCGCGGCCGCGGGGTCCGCGGGTTCGGTCATCGGGTCTTCGAGGCGCACACCGAAGACCATGGTGCCGCGGGACATCCAGGAATCGAGGGTGTCACCGGCCCAACTGCTGCGCGAATCCGGAAATCCCGGAATCTCCACCTTGCTGCCCGGTCGACGCTCCTGTTGTGTGGCCGGGATGCGCTGGGCCGCGGTCGTCGCCTGGGCCTCGGTTCCGAAACGGTAGACGTAGATCCAGGCCTGGCGCCCGAGAAAGGGCTGAATGCGCCGTTCGCCGCTGGTGTCCCACCCGACGACGAGTCCCTCGGTCACCGACGGGAACTTGTCGTCATCGATTGCGGTGATCGATCCGGGGATTTGCGAGGTGATTCGCGCGACCGGGGTACTGAGGCGCTGGAAGCCGTAGCTGCGGTCGACGTCGTAGGGCAGGGGAACGGTGGCTCCGAGACGGACCGCTTCGATCGCCTGACCGGTGTCATCGGCTTTGGAGATTTCCGGGTCACGTGGGGTCGTCTGGTAGTTGCCGGTGTCGAGCTGATTCAGATCGATCGCGGGTGTCGCGGATCGATCGTCATCGCCACAGCCGGTGGCAACGGTCATGATCGCGATCAGAGCAGCGCCGACGCGCATGGAAAGTCTCATGGTTGTTCTCACTCGCTCTTCGCCAGGACGGTGTACTGGGCCGCGGCCCTTTCATACAGACCGGGATCGACCGTGCCGCCGAGCTTGGACTTGGCGACCACGACACCGACATAGCGGTCGCGAACAACCGCGCAGAGCAGGTCGTAGTTGCGCAGTGGGTCCCCTTCGTACAGCTGGATGCAGCGGGCATCGAGGAGTCCTGGTGGGGGCGCGATCTCCTCGTCGTTCTTGCCGAGTGTCACCAGTGCGGACTGTAGGTGAAACGCCCCGGCGAGGTCCTTGGCTCGGTAGACGATGCCGACGCGTCTACCGATCAGATCGACACCGCTGTCGGCGAAAGCCTGCTTCATCAACGCGGGGTTGCGTTCGTAGTGCAGGTGGCCGGCGGGCTGGTAGGCGTAGAAATCGATGTCGGTGGAGAACGGATCGCTGTAGTCAGAGGCCTTCGGTAGCGCGCGCCGCATGATCCCGTCGGGATCGAAGGGAATGTCGAGGACATCTTCGAACGGCGTCGGAGTCAGTTCCCTCATGGCCGCGAGCTGCAGGTCGAGTGACTTCTTCAGGTTCGTGCGGATCTTGGCTTCATCGGGTTGGGGCACAGCGTAATTGGCGATGACCAAGTAGCTGCCCCTGGTGACGTAGGCAACGCCGGAGTGCCAATCCTTCGATGAGGCCAGGACGTCCGGATGGCCGTCGACAGCGAAGACGTGCGACGGATCCTCCACGGTGGCCTCGACCATCTGGTCGGCGGCCTTGCCCGCGGCCTGCGCGGTGGGGAATCGCAGCACCGAGATGATCAGCTTCTTGAGACTGCGCATGTTGCCGTTGGTGCGCACCACGTACACGCCGGCCACCAGCTTGTTGTCGGACATGGCCGGTCGGTACTTGTCCGGAAGAACCGGGGATCGGAACGGATCAGCCGGAACGGTGAAGGTCTCGACACCGGTCAGTTCGCTGATTTCGGGATCGACATCGGTCGAGGAGATGACGAAATTGAGCATTCGCTTCGACTCGTGCCTGCGAACATCCTCCGGTTCCGACGACTCAGGAAGCTCGTAGGCGGTGGGTTCGGGCGAGTAGCTCCCCAACCTCAGCTTCGAGATGTCGACAGGTGCCATCCCTGGCTCGGCCGCGCCCTGCACTGTCGACGCACAGCCTGCCGCCGCGACAGAGCCGACCATGGCCAGCACGAGCAGCCTTGTTCGCAACTTCATCGGATCCCCCCGCGATAACTCTGAGCCTTCGTGGTGCCTACTCGGTGCCCGACTTTTCGGGTGCCCGAGCTGGTCGGCCGGGTCGGGCCTGGCGTTCGGCGAAGATACTACTCGACTCCCGCGCCGCCGTACTGTGCGCGGGACCACGACTGCGACCGCAGGGTCGAGCGGGTGCTATCGGGTATTGGCGAACAGCGCGTACTGGGCCGCGGCGCGTTGGTGGGCGTCCAAAAGTTGGTTGCTACTGACTATTCCGACGTATTGGTTGTACGCGAGCAGGCAGCTGAACCGTTTGACCGAGTCCGATCGGCGGTTCTCCACGCACGTGGTGTCGGGGACACCGGGAGCAGGATCGGCGTCGAGCCGGACCTGCCAGGGGAACAGCTTCTCGGTGACCGCGCGATCGGCGATGTCGGTGGAGGGCGTGCGGATCACGATGGCCGCGGTGGTGAACGCCACCTGGTCGGCTTCCATACGGGTCAGCTGTTGGTCGACGTAGGCGCGGTCGCTGGGCAGGACTCTGCGGTTGGCGAAGTGCACGGCGCCGTGTTTGCCGGTGAGGATGTAGCTGCCGCCGACAGCATCCGGATTTGTCGACTGGTCGGGGTTGAGAGTGCGCATCAGGACATGGTCAGGATCCCACGGCAGGGCCAGAACCTGCTCCTCGGTGAGCGGGGTCGTGGCGGTCAGCGCCTGGATCTGGGTGGTGAACGCGGATTCGGCGCGCGTGGTCAGGGCGGGGAGGTCGGGGGATTCGACGGAGACGAGCAGCGCGATCACGTAGCTGTCGTGCGGCAGGAACACGCGCAGGAAGGGTGAATCGGGTCGCCAATGGGCGTGTGCGCCGGGGTAGGTGGACAGGGCCACCGGCTGGTTCGCGCCGTGTTGGGCGGCGAAGTCGATGTCGTAGAACTCTTGTGCCGCGGCGTCCGCGTGTGCCGCGTCCGGGAACTGGAGCACTGTCAGGTCGGCGGTGAACTTGCTCTGGGGTTCCTTGCGCGGCCAATCGAAGGTGTCATAGATCGACCGCTCGGCCGACGCAGCCGCGGAATGGAAGCCGAAGAGCATCTTGTGCTTTGCCGCGGCGTCGCCCATCGCGCCGTAACTTCCCATCGAGGACGGCACGATCGTGCCCCACGTGACGCCGGCGTCGAGGCCGTACTTCAACTGCGGGTCGATCTGGCTCGGGTTGATCACGTAGTCGGCCAACCGCAACGCGGCCACCTCGTACCGCTCGTGGAAGGCGAGGACCGGGTCGTCGTCGTGCGCGTTGAGTGGTTCGACCGGGTAGGAGCCGGAATCGAGGGCGCGCGTGTCGGTTTCGCCGGGTAGTGCGGTGCCCGTGACGGTGGAGCCGCACGCCGTCAGCGCCGCGATCAGTGTGGCTGCCAGCACGGAGTGACGGATTCTCATCGGGCGTTCACCAGCAGTGCGTATTGGGCGGAGATCCGCTGTTGGGCGTCGAGGAGTTGGTTCGACCAGACATAGGCCGCGTAGCGGTCGTACGACACAGCGCAGTAGAAACGGATCGTCAGGCGCTGTTGCCTGCCGATGTACTCCTTGCAGCGCGCCTCCGGCAGATTGCTCGGCGCCGCCGACGCGGTGAACTTCCTGGTCAGGCCGCCGAGTTCGTCGCGGACAGCCTGCGCGCCCGCGACGTCACGGGCGCGGTAGAGCTCGGCTCCGTCGATCGCGTACAGATCGACACCGTTGTCGGTGACGAACTTCGCGACGTTGACCGGATCGTTGGCGAAGTGCCGAGCGGTCATTCCCGCGTAGACGCCGGGCGGGTTGATCCACGCGTCGAACTCGAGTCGTGGCGCGATGCGAGCGCGCATGGACTCCCGGTCACGGGGGAGATCGAGCATCTTGTCGGTGGGTGTGGGGGTGAACCTCGCCAGCGAGGGGACGGCGGTGTCGAGACTCCTACGGACCAGGTCGAGCAACGCCTGTCGGTCGACCTTGTGCAGGAAGATCTTCGGGTAGTCGTATATCCAGGTGTAGACGACGAGGTTTCCCGTCGCGTACCAGGAGCCGATCGATTGTTTGTCCGGCTGCCAATGTGCCCGCGCCGCGGGATAACCGGGAATCTCGATGGGTTGATTGTTCGGCGCGTAGCCGAAATCGAGCTGCTCGAGCGCTGTAGCCGCCGCCGCGGCCCGAGCTTCGTCAGGGAAGATCATGACCGCGTTGGTGAGTTCGATGCCGTAATTGTTGGCTTCGCTCTCGCCCGAGCTCACGAAGCCACCGATGAAATCCGGTGCGGCCTCGGTGAATCGGTCCACGGCCATGATCTTGCCCAGCGAGGCATCGGGCTCGAGGAAGACGGTGGCGATCCACGGGTTGGCGTGGACGAAACGTGGATCGATGTCGGCCGGTGTCGGGACGTAGTCGCCGAGGCGTTCGGCCTCGATGTAGCGGGCCTGACTGATGTTCGCGACCGTGCCGAGTTGCCGTGGCTGGGTTGGGTAGTTGCCGACATCGAGCGAGGCGAGATCGACCGCGACAACCTGTTCGGCGTGCCCGGAGCCGCACGCCGTGACCGATGCCATCGATACCGCTGTCACGGCAGCGCATGCCACTGCGACCGTTCTCGTCGAACGCATGGCGATCATCCCTCCCCGAAACGATGGTCGGCGGAATCCTACGTCATCGTTCCCGGGGTGGATCGGGCCAGCGAACTCACAGACTGTTCGCCAGCAACGCGTACTGGGCTGTCACCTTCTGCCGCACTTCGGGTTCGTCGTCGGCGCTGACCATGGCCAGGTAGCGCTTGTAGGCGACGTAGCAGCGGTAGACGTAGTCGTCTTCCTTGTTGCCGGAGTCGTTGAGTTTGAGGCAGGTGGAGGCGGGGACGTCGGCGGGGGCGGGGAGGGGGTCGTAGTGGCCCGCGGAGTCGATGAGGCCTTGCATGAGGGCTTGGGCGGCGGATTGGTCGCGGACTCGGGTGACGGCGCCGCCGCTGACTACCGCGTGGGCTTCGACTGCTGTTGCGTCGATGAGGTTTTGGCGGGCTGTGAGGTCTTCGGCCTGGTTGACGAGGTGTTCGGGGGCGTAGGAGGCGAAGCCGTAGGGGGCGGGGTGCATGGCGGCGCGGTCGTCGACGACGGCGCGGGCGAGCAGGCCAGCGGGGTCGACGGGCAGGGTCGCGATCTTGTCGGTGGGGGTGGGGGTGAACTTCGCGAGTTGGGTGAGTTCGGCGGCCAGAGTCTGGTCGACCCAGGCGGTGAGGTCGGTGGCGTCGGCGGTGGGACGCTGGATGAACAGCGAGACCACGAACTCCTTGTGCGCGTGGAAGGCGCCGATGCTGGGAACGCCGGGGCGCCAGTGCAGGTAGGCGTCGGGGTATTCGGTGGAGGCGAGTTTGCGGTTGTCGGGGGAGACGGCCAGGTCGACGTCCTCGAGTTCGCGCGCGGCCAGGGTGGCGGCGGCCGCGGTCGGGAAGCGCAGCACGGCCACGGTCAGGGCGGTGGCGTCGGCGCCGGGGCGGGTCTGGCCGTCGGGGTCGGGGCGGTCGGCGCCGAGGGCGGCGTAACCGGCGATGAACTCGCGGTTTCGGAGCACGGGTTCGGAGACGTGGGCCAAGAAGTCCAGCGCGCGATCGATATCGGCGATCACCGCGCCGCCGCGACCGTAGTTCAGCGACGGGTCGATCTTGACCGCCGGCACGACGGCCGCCGACATCCGGGCGCCCTCGACGACCGAACCTCGGGTGCCCGCGGTGTCGGTGTAGCGGTGGCGATCGGTGTCGAACGTGCCGGTCTCCAGTTCGCGCACGTCGGGCTCGCCCGCGAGGGGGGAGCCGCTGACGGTACAGCCGGTGAGTGCGAGCACGGCCACACACAGGGCGAGCGTGCCGCGAATTCTGCTCGGATCGATCATGACTAACCCCTCGACGTTCCTCCCGCGTTCTGTATGAAGTTACCCGCCCGGCCCGACCTGAGCGAGCCGCTTTGTCCTAGTCTGGAACCCATGGCGACCCTTCTGCTGCGTGGTTCCGGTGGAGGCCGATACCTGTGAGGGATCGGCAGGTGGAAGTGGTGCTCGGAAGTCACGCGGTCGCGCGGGTCGCGGGTGCGGTGATCGTGGTCGCGCATCGGGGGCCGGGCAGGCTCGGGCCCGGTGATACCGCGGCGGTCGCGCTGGAGTCGTTGGCGGAGTTGGTGCGTGACGCGCACGACCAGGCGCCCGCCGGGCCGGGTTCGGTGGTGGCGCGGGAGGCGACCCGCTGGTTGATGAAGTACGCCGAGCAGATCTCCCCGGGTGTGCCGATCGATTTCGGGGTGCTCTCGGCGGCCGAGAACGGTGGCGTGGCGATCTTCCTGCACGGGTCGGTGACGGCGGTGCTGGCCGATGAGCGGGGGCCGGAGTACTACCGCGGCAGTGACGCGGCGTTCACGGTCGACCGGGTGGCGTCCGAGCCGGCCAAGGCCGTGGGGTTGTTCGTCGACAATGCCAAGGGGCGGATTCCTGATCTGCCGACCGAACGCGGAATCGGTTGGCTCGTCGAGGGAATCGCGCAGGCCGGTGGGGCCGTGATCTGGTCCAACGACGTGCGCAGTCGGGTGCGGACCGCGCCACCGGTCGGCGAAACGCGCAGGCCGCCACCGGCAACCGCGCGCATCGATCGGGAACCGCGTGCGGCGCAGTCGGATTCGCGTCCGGTCGAGCCGCCCGCGACGGGGATGCAGCCCGCGACGTCGATGATGGACGCGGTCACCGGGGTCTCGCACGGCACCGTGGATCGGCCCGTCGCCGACCCGCACAACGCCGAAACCCGGCTCTCGGGCACCAATCCCGCCCCCGAACCCGATCCCGACCTGCAGCGCAGGCTCGAGGCGACCGCCAAGTCGACGGTGCTCACGGTCAAGGTGATGGGGTTCAAGTGCGCGCGTGCGCATCCCAGCGATCCGCGCTCGGCGTTCTGCACGGTGTGCGGGATGCCGGTGGACCAGACCCAGCCGCTGGCCGAGGTGGTGCGCCCGCCGCTGGGCATGCTGGTGCTCGACGACGGCATGACCTACCTGATGGCCGCCGACGCGGTGATCGGGCGCGATCCGGAGAATTCCGAAGCGGCGCAACGCGGTCTGATCCCGCTGCGCATCGACGACACTTCAGGGGGCATGTCGCGCGCGCATGCCGAAGTGCACCTGGTGAATTGGGACGTGCAGCTGGTGGATCGCGGTTCCACCAACGGAACTCGCTCCCGTCTGCCCGGCTACCGTGACTGGGTACGGCTCACCCCGCACCAGCCCATGGTCCTCATCCCGGGCACCGAGGTGATGATCGGCAACCGCGTCCTGCGCTACGAACCGGCCGCCCCGCCGCCGTTCGGCTAGGAATACCGTGAGGTGCAGGTGGTTTCGCCGTTGAGCACGCCTGCTCGGAACGCGTCGACGCGGGCGAATCCGCTCGGCACCGTGTTGCCCTCGGTGTCGCTGGCCGCCAACCCATCCGTGAGCAGTCCCGACACCGCCTCGTCGAGGTCGCCCGCCGACAGCTGGATGTCGCCCTGCTCGACCGGCCGGTCGGACTGCGCGAGTTTGCCCGTGACCACCCCCGACAGGCACGCCGCGCGCAGCCCGGTCTTCGCGCCGGTCAACTGCTGTCCCTGGCTGCGCTGCACGGCCAGGGTGTAGCGGGAGATGAACACCACGTAGCCGTTGTAGTCGCCGCTGACCTTCACCGGCAGCGGTCCGTCGTCGTCGGAATCGGTGGCGCCGCGTGCGGCCAGGCCGGCCACATCGGTGGCGATGGTGTTCTTGGCGGGGCAGTAGGTGACGGGGTCGGTGACCGCGCCGTCCCTGCATTCGATGCGCGAGCCCGCGTAGTCGTAGGTGGGCGCGTCCTGCACTGGCAAAATCGCCTGGAGGGCCTTGCTCAGTTCGACGAGATTCTCTTTCGACACGGGATATTCGCCGCGTCGGGTGTCGCCGGAGAAGGTCTGCGGGAGATTGCCACGGCGCGCGTCGATCTCGGCCTCGTCGATGCCCTTGCAGCCGCGCGCGCCGTCGGTGAAACCGATCTGCACGGCGGTGACACGTTCGAAGGCCGAACCGTGCACGCTCTCGGGGTCGTCGGGATCGGAGTCGCGGATCGAAACCGTCGCGGCGAGAACCGAATTCAGGCCGTCGGAGGTGTTGATCGTGAAGTGCTTGGACTTGCCCTCGGCCACATGGCGCATGAACGCCCCCGCGAAGCAGTCGGCCTGCTGTTCCTTGACCAGGACCGGGGTGCGCTTGTTGGCCATCTTGGCCATCGTCTGGATGGCGTGGCCGTACTCGTGGGCCAGCACCATCACCACCGACATCGAACCGAAGGTCTCGGTCATGGTGGGCAGCAGCATCGCCCGGTCCCAGCCGATGGAATTGTCGCTGCGGCAGTAAGCGGCATTGACGAGGTGGTAGGTGGTCTCCTTGCAGAACTCGACCGCCTGATTGCGGGTCGCGCGCGCGTTCCAGGAGATGAGCTTGGTGACCGGGTCGAAGGTCTCGTCGGGGAACTCGGCGGGGAAGTGCTGCTGCCAGTAGGCCTGGATGTCGTCGATCGCGTTGAGCGCCAACGTGTCCACCTCGCCGCCGTCCCCGTTGGACGCGGTGAGCGTGGAGTTCTCGACGCCGGGACGCGGGCCGTTGGGACCGCCGGTGGTCGGCAGCCCGGCCACCTGGAACGGGTCGTCGTAGATCGAGACGCCGTGACCGTCGATCGACCGCGTGCAACCCACCGTGAGCAGCGCGCACAGCGCAGCGCAGATCGCCATGAACACTGTGGCTTTCGGCATCGGTCCCCCTGGTCGGCCGGATACGCGTGCGGGTCGAACGCCCCGGACAGGTCTCGAAGCCGTCTCGGGGGCACCGCCGATGTCCGGGCGATGGCATAGTATCCGCTCCATGTCTTCACCGGGGGCGCAGACCATCACCGTGCGCCATGATGGAACCGAACGAGTCTTCGAAGCGAGCCAGCAGATCACCATGGGCCGCGCGCCCGAGGTCACCCTGTTCGTGGACAGTCCGCTGGTCTCGCGTGTGCACGCCACCTTGCGATTCAGCAACGGCGCCTGGGTGCTCGCCGACAACGGCAGCACCAACGGGGTCTTCGTCGACGCACGTCGCTTGAACCAGCCCGTCTCGATCGACCGGCCCACCCAGGTGCGCCTCGGCGACGCGATCAGCGGGCCGCTGCTGCACCTGGTCCCCGCCGCGCTCGCGACGCGGCACGCGGCCACGATGGTGGCGCCGCCGTCCACGCCGCAGCCGCCGCAGCAGCGTCCGCCGCAGCGGCCGGGACCGCAGCAACCGCCTGCCCGCCCGCAGTACGTGCCGACCTCCCAGTTGCCCGCGCAGCCGCAGGACAACATCAATATGACCCGCCGCGCCGACTCGTCGATGCTGCCGCCGGTCCGCAAGGCCGCCTCGACCGAACCCGTCGCGCGCGGTGACCGGATTCCGCCCGGGGGGCTGAGTATCGGTCGAACCTCCGACAACCAGATCGTCGTCAACGATCCGCTCGCCTCGCGCGCGCACGCCAAGCTGCTGTCCTCACCCGAGGGCCTGGTCATCGAGGACCTCGGTTCGGCCAACGGCACCTTCGTCAACGGTCACCGCCAGCAGCGGGTGGTGTTGCGCGAGCGCGACATCGTCACCATCGGCAATATCGACTTCGTCGTCACCCAGGGCGCGTTGGCGCACCGGCAGAAGCCGGTGGCCGAGCAGGGGCTGTCGGTGCACGGGGTCGGGTTCACGGTCGAGAACAACAAGCAACTGCTCGTCGATGTGAACATGACGGCCGGGCGCGGGACACTGACCGCGCTGATCGGGCCCTCCGGCGCGGGCAAGTCGACGCTGTCGAAGTTGATCGCGGGCAACACCCAGCCCTCGGGCGGTGTGGTGACCTTCGAGGGTCGCAACCTGCACGCCGAGTACGAGGCGCTGCGTTCGCGCATCGGCATGGTGCCCCAGGACGACGTGCTGCACCGTCAGCTCACCGTGCGCCAGGCGCTCGGCTTCGCCGCCGAGTTGCGGCTGCCGCCCGATACCACCAAGGCCGACCGGCAGAAGGTGATCGACGGTGTGCTGCAAGAGCTTTCGCTCACCCAGCACGCCGACACCCGGGTCGACCGCCTCTCCGGTGGTCAGCGCAAGCGCGCGTCGGTGGCGATGGAGCTGCTCACCGGTCCGTCGCTGCTGATCCTCGACGAGCCGACCTCGGGTCTGGACCCGGCGCTGGATCGCCAGGTCATGCAGATGCTGCGCGAGCTGGCCGACGCCGGGCGCGTGGTGATCGTGGTGACGCACTCGGTCGCCTGCCTGGACATGTGTGACCAGGTGGTGCTGTTGGCGCCCGGCGGGAAGACGGCGTTCGCCGGACATCCGGGTGGGGTGAGCGCGGCGATGGGGACCAGCGACTGGGCGGAGATCTTCGCCGAGGTCGCGGCCAATCCCGACCAGGCCTTCGCCAACTATCGGTCCAGGCAGGCCTACCTGCCGCCCCCGCCACCCGCGCAACACCATCGTGGGAATGTGGGCGCGCCGCCGCAGTCGAGCGGGATGCGTCAGTTCTCGACGTTGGCGCGCAGGCAGGTGCGGTTGATCTTCGCCGACCGCGGCTACCTGATCTTCCTCGCGGTGCTGCCGTTCATTCTCGGTGGGTTGTCGCTGGTGGTGCCAGGTGAGAACGGGTTCGCCCCCGGCGCGCTCGTCGCGCAACCCGACGGTTCGTTCGCCCGATCCGGCGGCAGCGAGACCCAGCAGTTGCTGGTGGTGTTGATCCTGGGCGCCTGCTTCATGGGTGCCACGTTGAGCGTGCGCGATCTGGTCGGTGAGCGGTCGATCTTCCAGCGTGAGCGGGCGGTGGGGCTGTTGCCCTCGGCCTACCTGCTGGCCAAGATCGCGGTGTTCAGCGTGGTCGCGTTCCTGCAGTCGGCCATCCTCATCGGCATCACCCTGCTCGGCAAGAAGCCGCCGGGTGAGGGTTCGGTGATCCCCAACGGCAGCGTCGAGCTCTACATCGATATCGCGATGACCGCGGTGTGCTGCGTGGTGTTCGGTCTGCTGATGTCGAGTCTGGCCAAGTCCAACGAGCAGGTCATGCCGATGCTCGTGGTGATGATCATGGTGCAGCTGGTGATGGCCGGTGGTCTGATCCCGGTGACCGACCGACCGGGCCTCGAGCAGGTCTCCTACCTGTTCCCGGCGCGCTGGGGCTACGCCTCGGGCGCTTCGACGGTGAACTTGCGCGAGATCTTCTGGGGTGCGCAACCGGACGTGCTCTGGGACCACAAGCCCGGGATCTGGCTGCTCGATATCGCGATGGTCATCGTGATCACGGCGGTGCTGGCGTTCCTCACCTGGACGCGACTGCGGCTGAAGAAGTCACAGGCATGATCGGGCAGGTCAGGGGTATATCTGCGGGCAAGATGCGCGGGTCTGTCGTCGACCGGGCACACTTGAGCCTGTGACCGTTCGAGTTGGGGCCCTACATCTGGGGTGGGACGTGGTGTCCGTTGCCGCGGGTGGCGGTGCGACCCCGGTCCGCCCGGTACAGGTGGAGGGCACCTACACCCCGCCCGCCTACCTGCTCGCCGATGCCGCGGGTCGGTTGCACACCGCCGGTGTCGACCGCCAGCGCCCGGATCTGGGGATGGCGATCGCCGATGTGCGCGACATCCTCGGCCACCCGCAGATCGTGATCGCCGGTGCCACCTGGCCGGCCGAACTCGTCTTCCGCGCCCGGCTCTACAACCCGCTGGCCGCGATCGGCAAGCATCTCCAGGGCAAGCCGCAGGTGGTGGCGCTGCCGTACCCGGACAGCTGGCCCGAGGACAAGGTCGAGATCTACGCGGCGCTGGTCGAACAGCTCGACGTGGTCGTCGAACCGCTGCCCGAGAGCGTGGCGCTGTCGGGGTATGTGCGCGCGCTGGGGCTGGTCTCCCCGCCCAGCGAGCGGCATCGCACCGGCGTCGGCGCCACCGGCATCTACTCCGACGGGCGATCGCTGCTGGTCGTGGCGGTGCACGGCGACGACGAGCAGCCGACCGAGTCGACCGAGGTCGCGGTCGGCGCCGAGGCGCTGCGCGATGCCCGCACCGCCGACAATGTGGTGATCGAGGCGATGGCCGCGGCCCGGTCGATCGGCGCCGACACCTCCACGGTGCTGCTCGCGGGCAATGTCTGCTTCAACGACGCCCTGCGGTTGGCCTTCCAGAACCACCTCGGTCAGCGCCTGCACGTGGCCGATCATCCGATGCACGCGCTGGTGCTCGGGGCGGCGCACCTGCTGGTCACCGACCCCGATATCGACACCGAGGACGACTACCAGGACTACGGCCATCCCGCGCCCGCGGTCGCCGCGCAGGTCGGCTGGGGCGCCCAACCCACGGCGCCGCCCGCGGCCCAACCGCCGGGACCGGCCGGTTTCGTCGCCGGGCCGCCCGCGCATCCGCAGGGTCCGACCGGGCTGGCCGGTCCGCCCGGCGCGCCGCCACGGCACGCGCTCGAGTCCGACGACACCGACGACGAGGATCGCCGCGGCAAGCTGCTCGGCAAGGTCAAGAAGGGTTTCTTCGGCGCGCCGGCGGTCGTCGGCGCGCTGGCGCTGGTGGCCCTGCAACCCGATCCGGCCATCGCCTCGGCCGCCGAACACGTGAACTGCTCGTTCACCCCGTACGCGAACACGGTCCCGCCCGAGGGCATCGCCACCGCGCGCGGCGGGCTCATCGGGGAGCGGGTCTGCGTCACGCCCGGCATCGAAACGCTGCGCTATCTGATTCCCGGACCCGCGCGCGCGACCGATCCGGGACCGCCGGTGGTGATCTAGGCGCGACGAGTGGCGTCCGAGGCCCGATTGGGGGTCGGTGATGCGCGGCTGGTATCGTTACCCGTTGGCGTGTGGGGCGTCGAACCGTTCGCGGTCCGACGTCCGTTCGATGTCCTGGGTCTCCACCGGCCGCCAGGACGCCTCGACCCACACGACAGGGGCCGGCAACACCGACGACAGACAGGGATCCACTGTGCCTACGTACAGCCCCAAGGCAGGTGACGTCACCCGCACGTGGTACGTCATCGACGCCACTGACGTAGTCCTCGGCCGTCTCGCCGTGCAGGCCGCTGGCCTGCTGCGCGGCAAGGGCAAGCCGACCTACGCACCGCACGTCGATGGTGGCGATTTCGTCATCATCATCAACGCGGACAAGGTTGCCATCTCCGGCAACAAGAAGCAGGACAAGCTCATCCACCACCACAGCGGACACCCGGGCGGCCTCAAGTCGCGCACTGTCGGCGAGGTGTTGGCGACCCGTCCCGATCGTCTCGTGGAGAAGGCCGTCAAGGGCATGATCCCGAAGAACAAGCTGGGTAACGCGATCGCGGGCAAGCTGAAGGTCTACGCAGGCCCGAACCACCCCCACGCCGCGCAGCAGCCGGTTCCGTTCGAGATCAAGCAGGTGGCCCAGTGACCGCTCCTGAAGAGTTCGCAGCCGAAGAGTTCGACGCCACCGACGACGTGGTCGTCGAGATCGTCGAAGACGGCGAAGGCTACGCCGAAGGCGAATACGTCGAGGAAGAGCTGGCCTTCGAGCCGATCCTCATCGACCGCCCGGTGCAGACCGTCGGCCGTCGTAAGGAAGCCGTCGTTCGCGTTCGCCTGGTGCCCGGTTCGGGCAACTTCGAGCTCAACGGCCGCACCATCGAGGATTACTTCCCGAACAAGGTGCACCAGCAGCTCGTGAAGTCCCCGCTGGTCCTGGTCGAGCGTGTCGAGAACTTCGACATCTACGCTCGCCTGGTCGGTGGCGGCCCGTCGGGTCAGGCAGGCGCCCTGCGTCTGGCCATCGCCCGCGCGCTGATCGAGGTCACCCCGGACGACCGTCCCGCGCTCAAGCGCGCCGGCTTCCTGACGCGTGACCCGCGTGCCACCGAGCGTAAGAAGTACGGCCTGAAGAAGGCCCGTAAGGCGCCTCAGTACTCGAAGCGCTGATCTACGCACTGTCGCGGACCGTCTTCGCTTACTTTGGGTGAAGGCGGTACCGTCGGCGGGGCAACTGTGCGAGAGCAGGCTTCCAGCACGGCTGGTCGCCTGCTCTCGTGCTGTATCACCGGGCTTACGACAGGTAGAGGTTTATGGGACGGCTGTTCGGCACAGACGGTGTTCGCGGGCTCGCCAACGAGTCGCTGAGCCCGGAGTTGGCGATGCGCGTCGCCGCCGCGGCAGCGCAGGTGCTCTCGCGCGGCAAGAAGCGCCCGGTCGCGGTGCTCGGCCGTGATCCGCGCGCCAGCGGCGAGATGCTCGAGGCCGCCGTCACCGCGGGCCTGACCTCGGTGGGCGTGGACGTGCTCTCGGTCGGCGTGCTGCCGACCCCGGCCGTGGCGTACCTGACCGGCCTGTACGACGCGTGCTTCGGCGTGATGATCTCCGCCTCGCACAACCCCATGCCCGACAACGGCATCAAGATCTTCGCGGCGGGCGGGCACAAGCTCGACGACGCGGTCGAGGCGCGGATCGAAGCCCTGATCGACGAGGGCGTCACCGGACGCCCGACCGGCGCGGGCATCGGTCGCATCCGCGGCGACTACAGCGTCGAGGGCACCCACGAACGCTATGTCGAGCATCTGCTCGAATCCACCGGCCAGGATCTGTCCGGGCTGACGGTCGTCGTCGACTGCGCGCATGGTGCCGCGGCCGAGGTGGCGCCGCAGGTGTATCGGGAGGCCGGGGCGACGGTGATCGCGATCGGCGCCGAACCCACCGGGCTCAATATCAACGACGGGTGCGGGTCCACGCATCTCGAGCATGTGCGCGCCGCAGTGCTCGAACATGGTGCCGACCTGGGCGTCGCCCTCGACGGCGACGCCGATCGCTGCCTCGCGGTGGACGCCGCCGGCGAGGTGGTCGACGGGGACGCGATCATGGCCGTGCTCGCGCTGGCGATGCGCGAGTCGGGCGAGCTGGTGGCCGACACCCTCGTCGCGACCGTGATGAGCAACCTCGGCCTGCACATCGCCATGCGGGCGGCCGAGATTACCGTGCTCACCGCCGCGGTCGGGGACCGGTACGTGCTCGAGGAACTGCGGCGCGGCGGGTACAGCCTCGGCGGCGAACAGTCCGGGCACGTGGTTTTCCCGAAGTACGGCACCACCGGCGACGGCACCCTCACGGGGCTGCGGTTGATGGCGCGGATGGCGCAGACGGGGTCCTCGCTGGCCTCGCTGGCGTCGGTGATGACCACGGTGCCGCAGGTGCTGATCAATGTCGCGGTGTCGGACAAGGCCGCCGTCGCGGTCGCGCCCGAGGTGCTCGACGCGGTCGCCGAGGCGGAGCGCATTCTCGGCGACACCGGCCGGGTCCTGTTGCGGCCCAGCGGAACCGAGCAGTTGGTGCGGGTGATGGTGGAGGCCACCGACCCGGCGCAGGCCCAGCAGTTGGCCGACGATCTGGCCAAGCGCGTCGCGGCGGTGTAGTCCCGCCCGCCGCGAGCAGGTGGCGAGTTGGCCTGACCGGTACTAAGATCGAACTACGCTGGGTGCTCGAGCGCACACCGGAGTGTTTGGCGCGCAGCACGATTCGAAGGGGGCACCGACCATGGTTCCGCCGCTGCCCGCGCGCAACTACCAGGACGACTACTACGAGTACGGCGAGGCCGACCAGCCGCACCGCTGCGGCGGAGCCTGCGGTCGACCGGGGTGTCGGGAAGTGCCGCAAGGGTATTCACCCACCCAGCCGATTCGCGACGAGGGCTACGGCCAGTACGCCTACGAGTCCGCCCCGCCCGCCGCCGATCCGCGCGCCCCGCGTTCGCGGTCGCTGATCGTGGTGTTGGTCGTGCTCGGCGCCACCCTCGCCGCGGGGCTGATCGGGATGAAGCTGGGTTCCGATATCGACCTGTTCGGTGCGGCCGAACCTGCTGTGGTGCAGTCGTTCTAGAACTGCCCGACCACGAAACCGCTGAACAGCACCGCGAAACCGCCGATCTCGCCGACGATCAGCGCGTACATCGACAGCCGTAGTTCGGTCGGGATCGTGCCCTCGAACTGATTCGTGGTGTCGCGGCGCAGCCCGTGCAGGGCGTAGCTGGCGATGGCACCGGCGAAGAACGCGAGAATCACCAGGTCGGCGACCAGATTGACGATCGTCGGCCAGGCGCTGAGTTCGGTGAACACCGCCAGCAGGATGCCCGCGAACGAATACATCAGCGCGGCGCGATGGGCGATGTCGACGTAGACGTGCGCCGCTCCGGCGACCCGGATGCCGTGATACTTCCACACCCCCAGCAGCAGGGCGCTGAGGAAAATGAGCCCGGTGATGAGCAGGGTGACGCGGGTGTCGATGCCAAGTGTCATGGATCAGTCCTCGGTGAGTAGCCCACCGGACATATGCCAACGACGGGTCGCACGAACAGAATCCAGCATCCGGCGGTCGTGGGTGACCAGAATCAGCGTGCCGGTGAAGGATTCGACCGCCTGCTCGAGCTGTTCGATGGCGGGCAGGTCCAGGTGGTTGGTCGGCTCGTCCAGGACCAGCAGGTTCACCCCGCGCGCCTGCAGCAGGGCCAGCGCGGCGCGGGTGCGTTCGCCGGGGGACAGGGTGTCGCAGGCGCGGGTCACGTGCTGGCCGCGCAGCCCGAACTTGGCCAGCAGGGTGCGGACCTCGGCGTCGGGCCAGGTCGGCATGGCCGCGGCGAAGGTGTCGGCCAGCGGTTCGGCGCCGCGGAACAGGCCGCGCGCCTGGTCGACCTCGCCGATCTCGACCCCGGAACCCAGTGCGGCGGAACCGGAATCGGGTGCGATCTTGCCCAGCAGCAGCCCGAGCAGGGTCGACTTGCCCGAGCCGTTGGCGCCGGTGAGCACGATGCGGTCGGCCCAGTCGATCTGGGTGGTGATCGGGCCGAGGGTGAACTCGCCGCGCGTGACGGTGGCGTTGTTGGCCGTCGCGACCACCGCGCCACTGCGAGGGGCGGTGGCGATCTCCATCCGCAGTTCCCACTCCTTGCGCGGCTCCTCCACCACGTCGAGGCGCTCGATGCGGCGCTGCGTCTGGCGGGCCTTGGCGGCCTGCTTCTCGGTGGACTCGGCGCGCGTCTTGCGGCCCATCTTGTCCGAGTCGTTCTTGCCCTTGCGGCGGGCGTTGCGCACACCGTGCTCGAGCCAGTTGCGTTGCATCTGCGCGCGCGACTCCAAACCCGCTTTGGTGTCGGCGAATTCGTCATAGGCCTCGCGGGCGTGGCGGCGCGCGATCTCGCGTTCGGCGAGGTAGGCCTCGTAGCCGCCGTCGTAGAGGCCGAACTGCTGCTGGGCCAGATCGAGTTCGAGAACGCGGTTCACGGTGCGCGCCAGGAACTCTCGATCGTGGCTGATCACCATCAGGGGCACCCGGATGCCGGTGACGAAGCGCTCGAGGCGCTCCAGGCCGTCGAGGTCGAGATCGTTGGTCGGCTCGTCTAGCAGCAGAATGTCGAAGCGCGACAACAGGACCGAGGCCAGGCCAGCACGGGCCGCCTGACCGCCCGAGAGTCCGGTCATCGGGGTGTCGAGGCCGCCCGCCAACCCGTCGGTGAGACCCAGATCCGCGGCGACCTCCTGCGCGCGCTGATCCAGATCCGCCCCGCCCAGTGCCAGCCAGTGCTCCAACGCGGGCGAGTAGTCATCGTCGCCGCCCTCGCCGAGTCGCTCGGCCGCGGCATCCATGACCTGCTGCGCGTGCGCGACTCCGGTTCGGCGGGACAGGAATTCGAGGACGGTCTCACCCTCGATGCGCTCGGGTTCCTGCGTCAGATAGCCGACCGTCGCGTCCGGCGGGCTCAGCGCGATGGTGCCCTCGCCCGGATCGCGTTCGGCCAGCATCCGCAGCAGCGTCGACTTGCCCGCGCCGTTCACCCCCACCAACCCGATCACATCGCCGGGGGCGAGCGTGAAATCGAGGTCGGCGAACAGGGTCCGCTCGGCGTGTCCGGCGGACAGGCCACTGGCGTGCAATGTCGTGCTCACCTCGACGATTGTGCCCGTCTCGGGGTTGCACCCTGAGCCCGGGGCCCACCGAAATCAGGGTGCGTATGGGTCTGTGGACCGATGCGGGGTCCACACCGCACCCGGCACAGTGGAGACATCAACGCAGCACAGGAAGGCACCACGATGACTCTCCCCGCCACCCGCCGCCTCACCCGCTCCACCAGCGACAAGTGGATCGCCGGGGTCTGCGGCGGCCTCGCGCAACGCTACGGCTGGAACGCCAACGTCGTGCGCCTGGTCTTCGTCGCCTCCTGCCTGCTGCCCGGCCCCCAGTTCCTCATCTACCTCGCCCTGTGGCTGCTCATCCCCAAGAACTGAGCCCGACCGCCACGGGATCGGCTCGCGGATGACAAGATAGGCGCCAATCCCCGCCACGTCGTCATCCGCGAGTTTTCCGTTGGAGGAGCAGTCATGGTCACCTCGGGCGACATCCCCGGCCTCGGCCTACCCGACATCGACGCCCACTCGTCCCTGGGCGGCCTCGGCGCCGTAGAACTCAACAGCCCATCCCTGGACCTGGACAACGACGGCGTCGCCGACTCCCTGAGCATGAGCGACCCCGACTCGACCAGCATCTGGTCCGACTACGACCACGACGGAATCGCCGACCACGTCACGATCGTCGAGGAAGACGGCGACTACGCCGCCTGGGAGTACCACCGGCACCCGGACGGGACTTCGGAGTGGCGTCGGACGGACCAGGGGAACCTGGGGAAGTAGCGCACGGGGGTACTGCTGTGATCGAATCCGGTCACAGCGGGATTCGTCGTGCGATCGTGGAACCGATCCCGGTCGTGGCGCGTCTAAGGGAGTAGTGCGCCTCGACGGCGCTGGACCAGAAGGAGGGGGAAGTGGGCGATCAAGTAACAGTCGATCCGACGGCACTGCGCAAGGCGGGATCGAACCTGAAGGCATCGGCGGCCGACATCGGGACGTGTGCCGGCGACGTCACGGGGTGGTCTTTCACCGCCGCGCAGGCCGGGCGTGAGTACGGGGCCGAGGGGACGAAGGTGGGGGGTGTGATCGGCAAGGTCGAGACGTGGTTGAAGAACTGGCAGACGGCGATCGACAAGACCGGTGCTCAATTCGCGGCCAGCGCGGATGCTTATGCGTTGGTGGATGACGACAACGTCAAGAAGATTACCGCAGCGGGGGTGAACCTTTGATGCGCACGAATTTGACTCTGTCGCTTGTGTTTTTCGATGGGGACCTCCATGGCTGACTCTCCGACATGGAATGACATTCCTGCAGATGCCAGTGCGGATCAGATGCTCGACATCGGAGCTACAGGGCTGCAATATTTTATCGAGTACTGTCCCCGTTATGCGACAGCATACGATCGCATAACAATCCCCGGTGCCCGGGCAGAACTGTTGGTTGGCCCTACGGATGGCACTCGTAGCGCAATTTTTGCGAAGTACGACACTGAACGTGGCATGGATATCGAAGCTATCGATCGGATGGCCGTTGCCTTGTCGAAAGTGATGGCCAAAGTGCCCGGTGAGATGGATGAGCAGCGTCGGCAACTGTCGGCGCTTCCGTCGATATGGCTGGGCGAGGCGGGCGACTCCGGTTGGAATATGCTGAACGCGCAGGTTTCTCGTGCCGAGCAAGATCGTTTCGAAGCTGCCACGATTTCGCTGGAGTTGAGCTACGCGGCGACCGCGCTGCGTACAGCTGTTCGGTACAAAGCCGGCACAGTGCAAAAATTCTGGGCCAGCGGGGTAGCTGATATTCCTCAGCAGGATGGATCGGGGGTGGGTCGTAAACAAATCGATGACCTACTCGAAGAGGCGCTGCAAGACACCGATGAAGGTACGAAGGCCAAGGATTGGCTACGGAATGTGTTCGTACCCCATGTGCACGCCACGCACGACAAGTTTCTCCAGGTCTGCAAAGAAGTAGACACTGAGGTGCGGCGAATTTACGGCGTCCTCATTGAGGCGCTGAACGGGCTCGACACCGCTGCCTACCCCATGCCGCAGGAGAGCAAGCCGGAGACTCCCGTAACCCCCGAGACGAAACAGCCGTCGACGGGGACCCCCAGCACCGGGACACCGAGCACCGGTTCGCCCGCGACGACCGAAGACCCGACGGCGACGAACCCGGCGACGACAACGGACGACGACAAGACCGACAACAACAAGAACGACGATGACGATGACGACGACGACATCACCGACACGATCAGCGCGATCAGCGATACCGTCACGGATGTGGTCTCCGGTCTCACCACGCTCGCATCCTCGGTGAGTCAACTCGAATCGCTGGTGACGAGTACGGCGGAGTCGCTCACGTCCGGCCTCACCTCGCTGAGTACCTCGATCCAGGAGGGTTTCGCGTCGCTGTCGAGTCAGCTGAACAGTCTGGTGTCCGGCGCCGGTGCGACATTCGATCTGAACGGGACCCAGGTCAGCGTGGCGACCGATGCCAACGGTCAGCTGACATTGAGCACGACCGATTCCGCCGGAAACTCCCATGAGTACGGCCTGACGCTGGACGCCAACGGCATGCCGGTGGTCACCGACAACCAACTCACCACCGATATCGGTTCGGGCACACCGGAAACGGGCACGGGCCAGATCCGGACCGGCAGCGAGGACGCCACCGGCGAATCGCAGTCGAACACGACAGCCGCTCCGACCGGTTCGGTCAATGCCAACGGCAATGCCACAGAACACAATTCGAACCTGCCGAGGGCCACTGTGCCGAACACCGAGGAAGAATCCGACGGTGAGCACTGGGCTGGCGACTATCCGGTCGCGCAGCAGCCCCAACCGGGTGATTCCGGCGCCGAACTGGCCGAGGCAGGGCCGCTGTGAAGCAACGAGCTGAGAGGTTTTCGGCATGAGTCGATCGCGGATCGACGAAGGCGCTTACGAGTTCCTTCGCCGGGTACAGATTCTGGACGACGAGTACGACGCTATGCGCAGCAGTCTCGCCGTCCGTAACAACGGGCACGAGATCCTCGCCGAGATTCGCGAGGCCAGGGAGCGCGACGCGGCCGAGGCCGCCGAGCGGGAGCGGCTGGAAGCAGAGGAACGCGAGCGTCAGGAGGCCGCGGCGCGCGAACAGCGCGAAGCCATCGAGCGATCGATCGCCGCCCGCCGCGCGAATGACCGTGCTGCTCCGGTGGACGACTACGACCCCGAAGCTGACTACTACCAGCGCAAGAGCTGGTTGGTCTGATCGGCCGGCGGGATACGGCTGCTGGCTACGGCGGCGACCCCCGATCCCGAGTTCGGCGACGACCTCGAAGCCGTGCGTCGGATCCCCGGTCTCGAGGTGCGTGAAGTGCGTTTCGGTTGAGCCGAAGCCGCGCAGGTCCGACGTCGTCGCGAGCACCAGTTCTTGGGTCGGCCTGCGGTTCGGGCCGCGCGAGCGAGCTCTCAGCCCCGGATCAGTTTGGCGACGGTGCCGATCGAGAGTTTGGGGGTTTCGGGTTCGACTTCGGCGGTCGGGTCGACCACGGTGGTGTGGGGGAAGTCGGTTTCCGGGTCGGTGAAGGCCGCGTATTTCTTGTCGCCCAGGAGGGTGGACAGGAGGTAGCCGGTGACCAGGGCTCGGGTGGTTTTGTCGGTTTTGTGGTTGTAGCGGCCTGCGCCGAGGGCGGCGAAGAGGCGGCGGCCTTCGATGATGTCGGTGTTGGTGGCGCCGTCGATGGTGCGCAGGAACGACGGGCCGGACCAGGCGGCGGCGAGGGCGCGGGCGTCGGAGTTGGCGGAGTCGAGGTCGCCGCCTGCCAGGATGAGGCCGGGCGTGTCGAGCTCGGGGGCGATGCCTTCGGCCGAGGGGGAGGTGGGGGCGGGGAACAGGGCGACGACGGCGGCGACGCGGCGTTGAGCTGCGGCGATGACGGCGGCGCCGGCGCCCATGCCGTGGCCGGCCAGCGCGACGCGGTCGGGGCGCACGCTCAGGGTGCCGTCACCGAGGCGGACCTTGGTGACGATGTCGACGGTGGTGAGCAAGTCGGCACCGAGGTCCAGATGTGACGGGATCGGGCCGCGTTCGGTGTCGGGGGCGGCGACGACGAAACCCCACGAGGCGATGTGCTCGAGCAGCCCCTTGTAGTTGTCGGCGCTGGTCAGCCAGCCGTGCGCGAAGGCGACAGCGGGCAGGTCGAGGCCGGACTCGGGGGTGAAGACCACCCCGGGCTGGCCCGCGATCCCCAGATTCCCGCGCAATACCCGGTGGGGGCCGCGAACGGACAGGGTGCTCAGGAGCGATTTTGCAGACACCGACACGGTCAGAAGACTATCCGATCGCCTAGGGTGGGGGACCATGTGCGGAATCGTTGGCTACGTCGGATACCGGGATGCGCTCGACGTGGTGGTCGACGCGCTGCGGCGCATGGAGTACCGCGGGTACGACTCGGCGGGCGTGGCGATTCTCGACGGGAACGGGGCGATCGCGGTCGAGCGCAAGGCCGGTCGGCTGGCCAATCTGGAAGCCGAGCTGGGCGAGTCGCAGACCGCGCGGTTCGCCGGTTCGACCGGGATGGGGCACACCCGCTGGGCCACCCACGGGGCGCCGACCGACCGCAACGCGCACCCGCACCGCGATGTCTCGGGCAAGCTCGCGGTGGTCCACAACGGCATCATCGAGAACTTCGCGCCGCTGCGTCGCGAGCTCGAGGACGCGGGGGTGGAGCTGCTCAGCGACACCGATACCGAGGTGACGGTCCATCTGGTCGCGCGGGCGTACGCGCAGGGTCCGACGGCGGGCGATTTCACCGCGAGCGTGCACGCGGTGTTGCAGCGGCTGGAGGGCGCGTTCACGCTGGTGTTCACCCATGCCGATCATCCCGGCACGATCGTGGCGGCGCGACGCTCGACGCCGCTGGTGGTCGGGGTCGGCCAGGGCGAGATGTTCATCGCCTCCGATGTCACCGCGTTCATCGAGCACACGCGCGAGGCGGTCGAGCTCGGCCAGGATCAGGCCGTGGTGATCACGAAGGACGGGTACACGGTCACCGATTTCGCGGGGAACACCGAGGGCGTGGTGAGCAGGCCGTTCACCATCGACTGGGATCTGGCCGCCGCCGAGAAGGGTGGCCACGACTACTTCATGCTCAAGGAGATCGAGGAGCAGCCGACCGCGGTCGCCGACACCCTGATGGGGCATTTCGTCGTCGACGCCGACGGCGGGCGGATCGTGCTCGACGAGCAGCGGCTCGCCGATCAGGAGCTGCGCGAGTTCGACAAGGTCTTCGTCGTCGCCTGCGGCAGTTCGTATCACGCGGGTCTGCTGGCCAAGTACGCGATCGAGCATTGGACGCGGGTGCCGGTGGAGGTGGAGCTGGCCAGCGAATTCCGTTACCGCGACCCGGTTTTGGACCGGTCGACGCTGGTGGTGGCGATCTCGCAGTCCGGCGAGACCGCCGACACCCTCGAGGCGGTGCGCCACGCCAAGGAGCAGAAGGCGCGCGTGCTGGCCATCTGCAACACCAACGGCGCGCAGATTCCGCGCGAGTCCGACGCGGTGATCTACACGCGCACCGGGCCCGAGATCGGCGTGGCCTCGACCAAGGCGTTCCTGGCGCAGGTGGCCGCCAACTACCTGCTGGGTCTGGCGTTGGCGCAGGCGCGGGGGACCAAGTACCCCGACGAGGTCGCGCGCGAGTTCGCCGAACTCGAGTCGATGCCGAAGCTGATCTCGCGCGTGCTCGAGACCGCGCCGCAGGTCCGCGCCATCGCGCGCGAGCTGGCGCACGTGCCGACGGTGCTGTTCCTCGGCCGCCACGTGGGATACCCGGTGGCGCTCGAAGGCGCGCTCAAGCTCAAGGAACTGGCCTACATGCACGCCGAGGGGTTCGCCGCGGGCGAGCTCAAGCACGGCCCGATCGCCCTGATCGAAGCCGGGCTGCCGGTGATCGTGGTGATGCCGTCGCCGAAGGGCCGCGCGGTCCTGCATTCCAAGCTGCTCAGCAACATTCGTGAAATCCAGGCGCGCGGGGCCCGCACGATCGTGATCGCCGAGGAGGGCGACGACACGGTGCGTCCGTTCGCCGACGACCTCATCGAGATCCCGGCCGCGCCGACGCTCTACCAACCGCTGCTCTCGACGGTGCCGCTGCAGATCTTCGCCGCCGAGGTGGCGCAGACCCTGGGCTACGACGTGGACAAGCCACGCAACCTGGCCAAGTCGGTCACCGTCGAGTAGCCGCTATTCGACGGTGATGGTGCCGCGCATGTCCGGGTGCAGGGTGCACATGTAGCGGTACACGCCGGGCTGGGTGAAGGTGTAGAACCATTCGCCCTTGTCCATGATGGGGCTGTTGAGGACCATCGCGCGGTCGCCGATGCCCTGCACGTTGTGCGGGACCTTGTCGTCGAACTTCCAGGTCACGGTGTCGCCGACCTTGACCTTGGCGTCGGCGGGGGCGTACTTCATATTGCCGACCGCGACGGTGAGCGCGATCGGACCGTCGTGGGTGACGGTGGTGGTGGGGTTGAGCGGGCGCAGCGTGGTGGTGGCGCCCGCGGAGTCCGAATCGCCGGAGCAACCGGCGGACAGCAGGGCGGCGGCCACGAGGCCAGCGGTGGAAAACCGGGCGAACGCGGCGCGGTGACGAACCATCGACATGGGTGTGGAGCGTAGTCTGCGAGCGACCCTGGGCCGGTCGGCGGCCCGTGCCGGTAACTGGGAGGCGACTATGTCGGATCGGCGTGGCTACTACACCGTCGACGAGGTTCGGGCGGCGGAAGCGGAGCTGTTCACGCGGGTACCTGCGGGAACGCCGATGCGGCGGGCGGCTTTCGGGCTGGCGGGGGTGGTGGTCGACGAACTACGGGAGCGGACCGGGGCCGTGGTCGGGCGGACGGTGGGGTTGCTGGTCGGGTCGGGGGACAACGGCGGGGACGCGCTGTGGGCGGGGATGTTTCTGCGACGCAGGGGGATTCGGGTCGAGGCGATTCTGTTGGATCCCGAGCGGGCGCATCGGGCCGGTCTCGCGGCGTTGCGGGCGGCCGGCGGGCGGGTGGTCGAGCGGTTCGGGGCGGTCGATCTGGTGGTCGATGGGATCGTGGGGATCTCGGGGCACGGTTCGTTGCGGCCGGACGCCGCGAAAGTTGTTTCAGCGGTGAAGGTTCCGATCATCTCGGCGGATCTGCCCAGCGGGGTCGATCCCGAGACGGGCGCGGTCGACGGTCCCGCGGTGACGGCGGAGGTGACGGTGGCGTTCGGCGCCTACAAGCCGGTGCACGCCTTGGCCGTGCCGCGTTGCGGGCGGATTGTGCTGGTCCCCATCGGTTTACGGCTCCCGGAACCGGGGCTGGTGCAGCTCGATCCGGCGGCGGTGGGGGCGGCGTGGCCGGTGCCGGGGCCCGCCGACGACAAGTACAGCCAGGGCGTGACGGGGGTCTGCGCGGGCAGTGCGAAGTATCCGGGGGCGGGGGTGCTGTGCACGGGAGCGGCCGTGGTCGCCACCTCGGGAATGGTGCGGTATGTCGGGTCCGATACCGAGGTATTGCAGAAGTTCCCGGAAGTCGTTGCCAGCGAGACGATTTCGGACACCGGGCAGGTGGAGTCGTGGGTGTTCGGGCCGGGGGCCGGAACGGATGCGGCGGCACGGGATCGGTTGGCGCAGGTACTGGCCACCGAACTGCCGGTGCTCGTCGACGCCGACGGGCTGACGATTCTTGCCAAGGACCCTGGACTCGTGCGTGATCGCGCGGCGGTGACGGTGTTGACGCCGCACGCGGGGGAGTTCGCGCGCCTGACCGGTGCCCCGGCGGGCGCCGATCGGGTGGCGGCGGTGCGGAAGTTGGCCGAGGACTGGGGCGTGACGGTGCTGTTGAAGGGGCGCGCGACGATCGTCGCCTCGCCGGGGAAGGTGACCTACGTGAACGACGCGGGCGGGGACTGGGCCGCTACGCCGGGGTCGGGAGACGTGCTCTCGGGCATCATCGGCGCCCTGCTCGCCGCCGGTCGCGATCCCGGCTGGGCCGCCGCGGCGGGGGCACGGGTGCACGCGCTGGCCGCCAACCTGGCCGCCTACGACGGACAAGACGCCGGGGCGCCCATCTCCGCGACACCCTTGCTGAGCCATGTCCGGGATGCCGTGCGGGTACTGCGGGAGGCAGGCAAGAACCTCCCCGCCGAACGAGCCCGACGCGAGGCCCGGAGCTGACCGCCGAGCTCCCGGACGACCCGCTGATGACTCGGGGAGGCGGAACAGGCAGGATCGGGGTGGTGAATGCGCAAGTGGAGACGGTCATCGACCTGGATGCCATTGCCCATAATGTGCGCGTATTGCGGGAGCACGCGCAGGGGGCCGCGGTGATGGCGGTGGTCAAGGCCGACGGGTACAACCACGGGGCGGTCGAAGTGGCGCGCGCGGCCCTGGGAGCGGGCGCGCGCGAACTCGGCGTGACCACCGTCGCGGAGGGCCTGGCCCTGCGGGCGGCGGGGATCGACGCACCGATTCTGTGCTGGCTCAACACCGTCGACGCCGATTACGCGGCGGCCGTGACGGCCGACCTCGAGATCGGGGTGTCCTCGCTCGCCCAGTTGCGCGCGGTGGAACGGGGCGCGCTCACGGCAGGCCGCCCGGCCACCGTGTCGTTGAAGGTCGATACCGGACTCAATCGCAACGGGGTCTCGGCGACGGAATACCCGCAGGTCCTGCGCGCGCTGCGCGGACTCGTGGACGGGGACGTGGTCCGGTTGCGCGCGATCTTCTCCCACCTGGCCCACGCCGACGAACCGGGACATCCGATGCTGGACCGGCAGCGCGAGCGCTTCGTCGAGGCGATCGCGCTCGCCAAGGAATACGGACTCGAACCCGAACTCACCCACTTGGCCAACTCGGCCGCCACCCTGACCAGGCCCGACCTGCGCTTCGACATGGTCCGCCCCGGCATCTCGGTGTACGGGCTCTCGCCGATTCCCGAACTCGGACAGTTCGGGTTGAAGCCCGCGATGACCCTGCAGGCCGAGGTCGCGCTGGTGAAGCAGGTCTCGGCCGGTGAGGGCGTGTCCTACGGGCACCGGTGGATCGCGCCGCGCGACACCACCATCGCGCTGATCCCCGCCGGGTATGCCGACGGTGTATTCCGTTCGCTCAGTGGACGTTTCGACGTATGGTTGGGTGGCGCGCGACATCGCAACGTGGGACGGGTGTGTATGGACCAGTTCATGGTCGACCTCGGGGACAACGCCGGTGGCGTGCGCGAAGGCGACCGGGCCGTGCTGTTCGGCGGCGGCACCGGACACCCGCACGCGCTCGACTGGGCCACCACCCTCGACACCATCGACTACGAGGTGGTGTGCGCGCCGCGTGGTCGTGCGGTGCGCCGCTACGTGGGGACCGGCCGATGAGGCGGCGCACCGCGATCCGGCGCGGCGGGATGGCGACCGCCGGACTGCTCACCGGCTTGGCCGTCGCCCACACACTGCGCCAGATCGGCGCCCGCGTGATGTGGCCCGCCGCCGGTGACGACTACCGCGACGAGAACTTCGCCCTGATCGACACCGACGAACCGGGGATGGTGCTCGCCGACGACGGGGTGTCGCTGGCCACCCGCACCTACGGCGACGCCGACGCCGAACTCACGATCGTGTTCGTGCACGGGTTCGCCAACAGCATGGAATCGTTCCACTTCCAGCGCCGCGACCTCGCCGAACGGTGGGGTTCGCGGGTGCGGATGGTGTTCTTCGACCTGCGCGGACACGGACGCTCCGGCACCCCGAGCACCGACAGCTGCACGGTCGCCCAGCTGGGGCGCGATGTCGCGATGATCATCCGCGAGTGCGCGCCGAGCGGGCCGGTGGTGGTCGTCGGTCATTCGCTCGGCGGGATGGCGGTGCTCGCGGCCGCCGCGCAATTCCCCGCGCTGTTCGCGACGCGGGTGCGCGCGGTGGGCCTGCTCAGCACCGCGGCCGCGGAAGTGACCGCGACCGGGATCACCCAGCTGCTGCGACACCCCGCCGTCGACGGGTTCCGGGTGGCGGCTCGCACCGCGCCGACGCTGGTGCAGCTCACCCGCAGCGCCAGCAAGCAGGTGGTCACGCCGGTACTGCACGTCAGCTCGTTCCACGGTCGGGTGAGTCCGACGCTGTCGCGCTTCACCACGATGATGATCGACCGCACCCCGGTGGGCACCATCGAGAAGTTCTTGAAAGCGATTGAGCTGCACGACGAATCGGCCGCGCTGCCGGTACTGCGCGAACTGCCGGTGCTGATCCTCGGCGGCGCGCACGACATCGTGATCCCGTTCCGCAACTCGCGCCTGCTCGCGGCGAAACTGCCCGGCAGCGAACTGGTCCGGGTGCGTGAGGCGGCGCACATGCCCCACCTCCAGTTCCCCGAGATCACCCTCGCGGCCCTGGACCGGCTGCTCGAGCGGGCCGGACTGACCGATACGCGCGGCGGGGAGGTCGTCGGTGGCTGAGCCACAGCAGCGGGTGCTCGAGACCGTCGAGGACACCGAAGCCTTCGGACGCGAACTGGCCGGCGGACTTCGCCCGGGTGACCTGGTCGTCCTCGACGGGCCGCTCGGCGCCGGGAAAACCGCGCTGACCAGGGGAATCGCCGTGGGTCTCGGCGTCGCGGGACGGGTGAGTTCGCCCACGTTCATCATCGCGCGCGCCCACCGGGCCGGGGTGCGACCCGACGGCACACCCGGCGTCGCGCTCGTGCACGTCGACGCCTACCGCCTCGCCGGCGACCTCGACGAACTGGACTCCCTCGACCTCGACACCGACCTACAGCACGCGGTGGTCGTCGTCGAATGGGGCAAAGGGGTCGTCGAACATCTCGCCGATCGACACCTGCGCGTGCAACTCGCCCGAGAGCCGGAATCCGATGTGCGCACGGCGATCTGGGAATGGATCGAATAACGCGCGATCAGCCCCGCGCGGGTGCGCGCCGGGCGCCGATACCACCCGGTATTGTTGAGACAATCATGCTCGTACTAGCAGTCGACACCGCGACACCCGCCGTTACAGCGGGATTGGTGCACCTGTCACCTGCCGATGAACCCGGCACCCGGCCCGCCGTGGCGACGCTCGCTGTCCGCGTCAAGGTCGACGCGCGCGCCCACGCCGAGGTCCTCACCCCGCAGATCCTGGCGTGTCTGGCCGAGGCCGGGATGAGTCGCGGGGAACTCGACGCGATCGTCGTCGGACTCGGACCCGGCCCCTTCACCGGGCTGCGGGTCGGCATCGCGACCGCGGCGGCCTTCGGCGACGCGCTCGGCCTGCCGGTGCACGGGGTGTGCAGCCTGGACGCGATCGCCACCGACACCCTCGGCGAGCAGCGCGACCCCGGCGAACTACTGGTGGTCACCGACGCGCGCAGGCGCGAGGTCTACTGGGCGAAATACCTCGACGGGGTGCGCGTGGCGGGTCCCGAGGTGAACAAGCCGGTCGACGTGCCCGTCGGCGACGCCGCCGCGGTGGCCGGGTCGGCCGCGCACGTGGACTACTTCGACCTGCCCGTGCTGCCCAGCGAGACACCCTCGCCCGCCGGACTCGTCGCCGTCGCCGCGTCCGCCCTGCTGGCCGCAACGCCGCCCGAGGCGCTGGTGCCGCTGTATCTGCGCAGGCCGGACGCGGTGGAGAACAGTTTCCGCACCCTCGACCGGACCGGGGCGTGACCACCGTGACCGACTACGTGATCGCCCCCATGACGCTGCCCGACATCGACCGCTGCGTCGAACTCGAGCACCTGCTGTTCCCGGAGGACGACCCGTGGCAGGCGGTGTCGTTCCGGTCCGAGCTGGCCGGGGCGCACAACCGCTACATCACCGCGCGCGGCCCCGACGGCGCGATGGTCGGCTACGCGGGCATCGCGCTGCTCGGTGACGACGCCCATCCCGAGGCCGAGGTGCACACCATCGGCGTCGACCCCACCTGTCACCGGGGCGGTATCGGCACCCTGCTGCTCGAGGCGCTGCTGGCCACCGCCGCCGAGCGCGGCGGCCCGGTGTTCCTCGAGGTGCGCACCGACAACGCGCCCGCCATCGCCCTCTACGCCAAGCACGGCTTCCACATCATCGGGCTGCGCAAGAACTACTACCACCCCAGCGGCGCCGACGCGTACACGATGCGGCGCCCCGAACTGACCGCCGCCGCCGACGAATGGGCCGCGCGGGGTCGACAGGACGAGGTTTTGTCGTGATCGTCATGGGGATCGAAAGCTCGTGCGACGAAACGGGAGTCGGCATCGTGCGCCGACACGACGACGGGTCGGTCGAGCTGCTGGCCGACGAGGTGGCCTCGAGCGTCGACGAGCACGCGCGCTTCGGTGGCGTGGTGCCCGAGATCGCCTCGCGCGCGCACCTCGAGGCGATCGTGCCCGCGATGCGGCGCGCGCTGGCGAGCGCGGGGGTCAGCAAGCCTGACGCACTCGCCGTCACCATCGGACCCGGCCTGGCCGGGGCGCTGCTGGTGGGCGTGGCCGCGGCCAAGGCGTACGCGGCGGCCTGGGACGTGCCGTTCTACGCGCTCAACCACCTCGGCGGACACGTCGCGGTCGACACCCTCGAACACGGCCCGCTGCCGCCCGCGGTGGCGCTGCTGGTCTCGGGCGGGCATACGCACCTGTTGCAGGTCACGGATCTGGGTTCGCCGATCGTGGAACTGGGCAGCACCGTCGACGACGCGGCGGGGGAGGCCTTCGACAAGGTCGCCCGGCTGCTCGGCCTCGGTTACCCGGGCGGGCCCTTCCTCGACGCGGCGGCCACCGACGGCGACCCGCGCGCGATCGCCTTCCCACGCGGGATGACCGGGCCGCGCGACGCCCGCTACGACTTCTCCTTCTCCGGCCTCAAGACCGCCGTCGCCCGCTATGTCGAGGCCGCGCAGCGCCAGGGCATCAGCGCCGATCAGCTGCCGATTCCCGATATCGCCGCGTCCTTCCAGGAGGCCGTGGCCGATGTGCTCACGATGAAGGCGGTGCGCGCCGCGGGTGACGTCGGTGTCGACACGATCGTGCTCGGCGGTGGCGCCACGGCCAACTCGCGGATTCGATCGCTGGCCCAAGAGCGTTGCGCGGCAGCGGGTTTGACGCTGCGAGTGCCGAAGCCTCGGCTGTGCACGGACAACGGGGTGATGATCGCGGCGCTGGGTGCGCATGTGATCGCGGCTGGCGCGCAGCCCTCGGAGTTGACGGTGGCTACCGACCCGGGTCTGCCGGTGTCGGTGAGTGCCGTGCGGGGCTGACCCTCGAACTCGGTGAGGTGCCCGCTCCGCGTGGACTACTCGCCGGGCCTCGGTGTCGTGGTGGTGGATGGCTGGTTTCTGCCCGCCGCCGAGCCGCTGTCCAGCGGGGACTCGGGGTAGGGGATCTGCGGGAGATTGGGATCGGGGCGCAGGGTGGGCGCCGAGGACGGCGGCGGGACGGCCACGGTGGTGGTCGGCCCGGTCGACTGGGTGGGAGCGCTGGTGCCCGCGATCGACGGTTCGGTGGCGGGCGGGGGATTGGTGACGGGGTCGCGGCCCTCCGGTGCCGGAACGGGCACGGGTGCGGGCGGTAACGCGGGTTGACGGACGGTGCTGCTTGTTCCGGCGGGTGTCACGTCGGGCGCGTCGGGGGTCACCGTCTGGACCCCGTAGCCGATCACCAGGCCCACCACGACCACCGCGCCGACCAGGGTGCCGACCACCTTGGCGAAGGTGCCGCTCGGCACGTCGGGGCTCACGCCGGCCAGCAGCGACGGCGCCGCGTCGTCGGCGACCAGCGCGGCACCCTTGGCGATCACGGCCTCGGGATCGGGCACGGTGAACACCGGCACATCGAGGCGTTCGTCGAGAGTCTCGATGACACACGGGATATTGGCGCACCCGCCGATCACCGCGACCGCGTCCGGGTACTTCGGCGACCGGGTGAACACCGACGACGAGAACAGCGCGATATTGCGCAGCAGGCCGCCGACGAGCTGCTCGAAATCGGGGCGGGTGAGCTCGAGCCCCTGTCCGGCAACATGATCGATGGTGACCACGGGCGCCTGCGAGAGGTGCTCCTTGGCGGCGCGGCCACGATTGGTGAGCGTGGTGCGATTGGGGCGGGTGCCGCGGCGGGCGTAGTGCAGGTCGACGAGGTGGTGGTAGATCAGCTCGTCGATCGCGTTGCCGCTCAGGGTGGGAGTGCGTTCGGAGTGCAGGACCGCGCTGTCGGTGTGGTCGGCCACGGTGACGGTGAGACCCGTTGCGCCGAGGTCGATCACGGCCACGGTGGGGTAGCGGGCGAGCAGTCCGGTGTGGCGCAGATACGCCAGCGCGGCGGCGCCCTCGGTGACCAGTCGCAGATCACGATGGCGGGTGGTCGCGGCCCGAATGGCCTGTGCCTGTTCCTTGTTGCGGTAGGCCACGGCCACACTGGTGGGCCTGGTGCGCGCGGCCTCGGCCCGACGCTGGCCGCCGGAATAGCGCCCGAGCGGTTCGCCGATCATGGTGTTGCCGTGGGAGACCTGTGCCGAGACCGGCAGCTGGGTGGTCATCAACTCGATCGAGGACGAGACGAGATCGCCGAGGTCGGAATGCGCTTCGTCGGCGGAAACCACGCGGTAGTCGAAGTTCTGCTCGCCGGCCGGTCCGGTCGCGACCAGGGCCGAGCACACCACCTCGTTGCCTGCCGAGATGCCTAGGGATGTTCGCATGTTCACCTCCCTTCGAGCTACGAGCGATGGGTGCCTGGTGGAGCCTTCCTATCAATGTCACAGCCTGTTATGCGAACGTTACAGATTGTGGCAAGCGATGTGAAGATCACTGGCCAGTGTGGGCGTGTCGAAAATGCGACTTCGGCACAACCCAGCCTTGAGTGCTGGCACTCTCGCGTATAGAGTGCTAGATGGCACCGCAAGCTGTACCGGTGCCAGTCGACTTCTGGGCTTCGGCTCCGGCACCCGCGACGACGGGGCTGTGCGCAGGGTCGCGAGCTGACCGAAACCCGGTCCGGGACACCAGTTCCGGACAACCGAATTTCCCCTGAAAGTGGAGGGCTCAACGTGGCGAGCGTGAACATCAAGCCGCTCGAGGACAAGATCCTCGTCCAGGCCAACGAGGCCGAGACGACGACGGCTTCCGGCCTGGTCATCCCGGACACGGCCAAGGAGAAGCCGCAGGAGGGCACCGTCATTGCCGTCGGCGCGGGTCGCGTCACCGATAAGGGTGACCGCATCCCGGTCGACGTCAAGGAAGGCGACGTCGTCATCTACAGCAAGTACGGCGGCACCGAGATCAAGTACCAGGGCGGGGAATACCTCATCCTCTCGGCGCGCGACATCCTGGCCGTCGTTACCAAGTAAGGCCAACGCCGCACCAGCGTTCCGCCCCGGCGTCGTTCTCACCGACCCCGGGGCGGACTGCATTCACGAACGCGGCATGAGCTCAGGCCCCGTAGGCGGTAGCTTGCGTAACCACGCAGGGGCCAGGGAATGCCGCCATCCGACTCAGGAGCTGAATCCTCTATGCCCAAGCAGATCGAGTTCGACGAAAAGGCTCGTCGGGCTCTGGAACGCGGTGTCGACAAGCTGGCCGACGCCGTCAAGGTGACCCTCGGCCCGCGCGGTCGACATGTGGTGCTGGCCAAGGCCTTCGGTGGCCCCACCGTCACCAACGACGGTGTCACCATCGCGCGCGACATCGACCTCGAGGACCCCTTCGAGAACCTCGGCGCGCAGCTGGTCAAGAGCGTCGCCACCAAGACCAACGATGTCGCGGGCGACGGCACCACCACCGCCACCGTGCTGGCCCAGGCCTTCGTGCGCGGCGGCCTGAAGAACGTCGCCGCGGGCGCCAACCCGATCACCCTCGGCCAGGGCATCGCCGCTGCCGCCGAGAAGGTCTCGGAGGTGCTGCTCGAGCTGGCCACCCCCGTCTCCGGCGAGAAGGCCATCGCCCAGGTCGCCACTGTGTCCTCGCGCGACGAGGAAATCGGCGAGATGGTCGGCAAGGCGCTCACCACCGTCGGCAAGGACGGCGTCGTGACCGTCGAGGAATCCTCGACCACGAACACCGAACTCGTCATCACCGAGGGCGTGCAGTTCGACAAGGGCTACCTCTCGCCCTACTTCGTCACCGACCCCGAGACCCAGCAGGCCGTCCTCGAGGACGCCTACATCCTGCTGCACCGCGACAAGATCAGCTCGCTGCCCGATCTGCTGCCGCTGCTCGAGAAGATCGCCGAGTCCGGCAAGGCCGTGCTGATCATCGCCGAGGACGTCGAAGGCGAAGCCCTCTCGACGCTGGTCGTGAACTCGATCCGCAAGACCATCAAGGCCGTCGCGGTCAAGGCGCCGTTCTTCGGCGACCGGCGCAAGGCGTTCCTCGACGACCTCGCCGTGGTCACCGGCGGCACCGTGATCAACCCCGATCTCGGCGTCACCCTGCGTGAGGCCACCCTCGAGCAGCTCGGCCAGGCGCGTCGCGTCGTCGTCACCAAGGACGAGACCGTGCTGATCGACGGCGCGGGCACCGAGGACGACATCAAGGCCCGTGGCGCGCAGCTGCGCCGCGAGATCGAGGCCACCGATTCGGACTGGGATCGCGAGAAGCTCGAAGAGCGGCTGGCGAAGCTGGCCGGTGGCGTCGCGGTGATCAAGGTCGGCGCCGCCACCGAGACCGCGCTCAAGGAGCGCAAGTACCGCGTCGACGACGCGGTCGCCGCCGCCAAGGCCGCGGTCGAGGAGGGCATCGTCCCCGGTGGTGGTTCGGCACTGGTCATCGCCGCCGCCGCGCTGGTCGAGCTGCGCGAGTCGTTCACCGGTGACAAGGCCGTCGGCGTCGAGGTGGTCCGCAAGGGCCTCGAGGCGCCGCTGTACTGGATCGCCAGCAACGCCGGTCTCGACGGTGCCGTCGTGGTCAGCAAGGTGTCGGAGGGCAAGGAAGGCTTCAACGCCGCCACCCTGACCTACGGCGACCTGCTGGCCGACGGCGTGGTCGACCCGGTCAAGGTGACCCGCTCCGCGGTGGTGAACGCCGCCTCGGTCGCGCGGATGATCCTGACCACCGAGAGCGCGATCGTCGAGAAGCCGGTCGAGGCCGACGACGATCACGGGCATCACGGTCACTCGCACTGAGTGGTGAACTAGGAAGTCCCGCCGCTGGTCTGGTGATCGGCGGCGGGACTTCTCTGTATTCAGGGCTCCGGAGTGGCATAAACGTGCGGAGAAGCGCTGAAACGGGTGGTTTTCGGCGTTTTGGGAGTGCGGCTGCACGAAAATGCCCACTCGGGAGGGTCGCCGAACAGTTCAGCTCGGTGTGGGGGGATGCTCGGCGGCTACGGCAGCCAGGAGGCGTTCGCGCAGGCCCGGTGGGGGCGCGGTGGGGGTCGCGGACGCGAAAAGGGCCAGGGCTTCGCGGGTTCGGTGGAGTTCGCGGCGGAACTCGGTACACAGGGTGGGGTCTTCGGTATCGATGATGGTCTGGATCGCGTGATGGTCTTCGTCGTCGATCAATCCGAGCGCGACGGCGTGCGCGAGATCGATCTGGGCTTCGTTCATCTCACGTCACCCCCAAACTTTTCTTCAGTCGTGTCAATCCGTCCCGAATCCGGGACTTCACGGTCGGTAGTCCGATGCCGAGGTATTGCGCCACCTCCGCATAGGTCCGCCCGCCGTAGTAGGCGAGCGAGATCGCCTCGCGTTGGGTCTCGGTCAGTGTCGAGAGCCCGCGCTGGACGGCCTGTTGTTCAAGTCTGCGTTCCACCTCCTCGGTGACCTCGTCGAATTCGTGGCCGAGGACCCGGATCCCGTACGCGACCTCGCGCTGGGTGTGGGCTTGCTCGGCGCGAACCCGGTCGACCGCGCGGCGATGGGCCAGCGTCATCAGCCAGGTCACCGCCGACCCCTTGGCGGGGTCGAAACTCGGTGCGGTGCGCCAGACCTGGAGGTAGACCTCCTGGGTGGTCTCCTCGGCGTATCCGGGGTCGTGCAGGACCCGCAGAACCAGGCCGAAGACGCGGGCCGACGTTCGGTCGTACAGCTCGGCAAAGGCTTGCTGGTCGAACTCACCGCATCGATGCAGCAGTGCGGCTAGCTCGACTCCTTCGACCGCGCGCGCGGTAATCGCAGAATCCACGCTCGGTGGGAAGGCTTCGCTTCGGAACCCATTCTGTGTCATCGGACACGAATGTAGACCGGGGCTATGACTTCCCGTCGCCCGGGGGTGTGTTCATTCGAGGTGCCAGCTGTTTGCTAGGAATTCGGCGCACCGGGCCGGGTGGATTGGCCCGAGTTCGCCGAGCTGCTCGCGAGCGCGCTCAGACGGCCATGCGCCGCCGGTTGCGGCGGGCGTGCATCTCGCGTTCGGTCTCGGACATGCCACCCCAGATGCCGTAGGGCTCGCTGACCTTGAGGGCGTGGGTGCGGCACTGCATGAGCACGGGGCAGGCCCGGCAGATCTCCTTGGCGCGCATCTCCCGAGCGGTGCGGGCGCGACCGCGCTCGCCGTCGGGATGGAAGAAGACCGCGGAGTCCTGGCCGCGGCACGAGCCACGCATCTGCCAATCCCAGACGTCGGCGTTCGGTCCGGGGAGGTGAGTGGGCATGGGCATGGTGAACTCCTTGGTGCGCGAGCTCGTCAGCGTTGTCGAGCGAGTGGTGCGGCAGGTCAACGTGGCACCCGGTGTGGGGTGCCGGCTCGACGGTGCCTGACGGTGCCGTTGGCGAGGTCGCTGCGATTTCGCGCGGCGCCAACCGTGGCGATGAGATACGTTAGGTGCACGCGGGAAATTCCGTCAATAGTTCGACGCAGGTGTTCAGTAAATCCACAACGCTGAAATTTAACCTACTCACTATTTACATTTCACACACGATCCGACCATACTGTTCGGTTGGCTATGGGTCGGGTTCGCTCGCGTGTCGCCGAGAATTCGCATTTTCCCAGGTCCAGCCCGTTCTGGGCGGGCTCGTGGCCGCCGTGGGGTCCGTCAGCCGGTGTGCTGGGTCACAACGGGCCTCTCCCGGCGAACGTGCGCAGATGGCGAAAACGGGGCGCGAAGGTTAATTGCGCGAAACGCATGTGAATTCGAGAGTTTGCGCCGAGACCATGTCCGAGCGGAGATTTACCTGATGGCAACATCGGCCCTGTGATCAAATGCTCATTGTTTGCCGCCGTGGTGCGAACGGCACATAACACGCGAACTGTCCGGGCGTGGCGGCGGCTAGAGTCTCGTCGTGCGTACAACGGCCCCACTTGCGGATATCGGATCCGAAATACTCGCTGCGACAGCTTTCGGACCCACGCCGGGCCGGGGCGCTGCGGAGTTGCCGGAGCCCACCGATCCGTTGGCGCGCTGGCATCGCGCGGTCGCCCTCGCGGCCCAGGGTCGCTACGCCGCCGCTCGCTGTGACCTGCGGGTCCTCTCGCGCGCCCGGATCGATCCCGGCCTTCGATCACTGGTCGAGAGCACCGGCGGATCGCTGCTTCGCCAACTCGGTGACCATCGGGCCGCGGCGGCATTCGACGGGCGCGCGGCGGTCATGGCACTGGGTGCCACCGGGGCCGCCCGCGCCGAAGCGCTCGCCGACGCCTACACGGGCCTGGCCGCCGACGCGCTCGGCACCGGCCGCCTCGCCCTCGCGCACCGACTGCTCGACCGCGTGCCGCCCCTGCTGGACCTGGCGCCCGCGCGCGCCGAGGTGCGCTGGCATTGGGTGCGCGCCGAAACCGCGCTCGCCGGGGGCGAGTCGGACGCGGCGCTGCGCGAGGCGAGCACGGCCGTCGAGCTCGCCGCGGCGCTGCCCTCGGTGCGCCACCGGGTGAAATCGGCGCTGCTCGTCGCGGCGGCCACCGCGGCCACCGGCGACCTCGCCGGGTCGGCGGAACTGGCGCGCGAGGTCGACGCGCGGTGTCGGGAGAATTCTCTGCTCCCGCTGCGCTGGGCCACCGCGATGTTGCGCTCGGGCGTCGCCGAACCCGACGCCGCGCGCGTCGCCGCCGCCGAAGCCGCAGATCATGCGGCTGTGCTGCGCGCCCGCGGCGGCGACATCGCCCCGCTGGGCACGTGATCGGCCACAGTTGATCTTTCTGAGAGCTGGGTTAGAAGCGACCACGCCCGCTGGCCACCGATCCGCGGGTCGCTATTGTTAGTCCCGTTCCGCCTTTTCGGTGGAAGCTCGGTCACATTCGACCGCGCCACTCGTAACGCCAGGAAAATCTCTGACGATGACGCATATGGGCGAAGAGTTGGACCTCGCCGTCGCTGCGGCTGCGCAGGGCGACAGGACCGCTTTAGCTCGGGTATTGGAACTGGTCCGTCCCTTGGTAGTTCGCTACTGCAGGGCGCGGATCGGGGCCGCGGAGCGCGGACAGCTCTCCGCGGACGATGTTGCGCAAGAGGTCTGTTTGGCTGTGATGACCGCCCTGCCCCGCTATCAGGATCAGGGTCGGCCCTTCATGGCCTTCGTCTACGGTATCGCTTCGCACAAGGTCGCCGACGCCCATCGCAACGCCGCCCGTAACAAGGCGGAGGCGATGGCCGAAGTACCAGATGTCATATCCACCGACCACGGACCGGAACAACGGGCTCTCGACTCGGAGACGAGCAGGCAGATGAACACGCTGCTGGCCACGCTCCCCGAGAAACATCGGGAAATCCTGATTCTGCGCCTGGTCATGGGTCTGTCAGCAGAGGAAACCGCAGTCGCCGTGGGCAGCACGGCGGGAGCGATACGAGTGGCCCAGCACAGGGCGCTCGCGAAACTGAAGTCACAAGTGGCGAGGGCAGGTGAAATGTATGGCTAGGGATGGCGAGCGCGGATCGCACGACAGCGGTCCCTACGCCGCCGAGGACACCGGCGACTCCGGACCGGTCGACATCGCGGCGGTGCGCGGCGATGACGCGCTGATCGACGCGATCGCCGGCGAGGGATCGGTACGTACCGGTAGTCCCGAGGAGTACCAGCTGGCGTCGTTACTCGCGGATTGGCGGGCCGAACTGTTGGCCGAGCCGATGCCCGCGGGCCCTGATCTGGACACCGTGTTCGCGGCGGTCAATCAGGAGATCGGCGCCCGGCAGGTTCGAGTCGGTGCCTCCTCGCGCGGCCGTCTACGGCTGGTCCGCCCGCTCCTCGGCGCCGCAGCGGCCCTGTCGCTGGTATTCGGTGGCATCACCGCCTTCTCCTACAGCGCGGCCCCCGGCGATCCGCTGTGGCGGATCAAGGAGGTCGTGTTCAGCGAACAGGCCCAGTCGACGGTCGTGCAGTACGCCGACGAAGACCTGCTCGCCGCGCAGAACCTGCTCACCTCCGGCGATCCCGAACAGGCCAAGGCCCGACTCGAGCAGGCCTCGGCCAACGCGGGCCAGGTCGACGACCCGGCCAAGCGCGAAGACCTGCTCGCCCGCTGGACCGTGCTGTTCGATCAGCTGGCCAAGGCCGCGCCGGAAATCGCCGCGCAGCTGCCGCCGGTGACGCCCGCGCCCAAGCCGAGTTCGCCCGCGGTGCCGCCGCCTGCCAAGCCCGACACCACGGCGCCGGTCGCGCCGACCGGTCCTGGCACCGGCCCCGGTACCGGTGGCTCGGATCCGGGCACGATCATGCAGGCGCCGCCGCCGGAGACCAAGCCGTCGGTACCCCCGGTCGAACCGACGAAGCCGCCGGTGACGACGCCGCCCCCGGTGACGACTCCACCCCCGGTGGTCACGCCGCCACCGGGCACGGTCGATCCGACCCCGCCGCAGACGACCATCGCCGAACCACCCCCGTCGGTCCCGACAGTGCCGACGGGGATTCCCACGTCGGCGGCTCCGCCGACCCTGCAGACGCCGCCCGCCGCGACCAACTTCCCGATCCCGGTCGTGCCGTCTTCCTGAAGTCGTCGACGATGAAGTGAATACCGAACAACGAAGGCCCCGAACAGGTTCGGGGCCTTCGTCGTGTGTGAAGTTCTGGTGCGAGGTCGCCCGCCCCGGCGCATGCGTGACCGGGGGAGGGCGCGGGGATCAACCCGACGCGACCGAGCGGCGGCGACCGCTCAGTTGTCGAACCCGTCGAAGCCGTCGCCGTGGAACGCCTCGTTCATCGACGCGTCCGCGTAGCCGCGGCAGTAATCCCACGTGACGTAAGCCTCGGGGGTGGGGTCGTAGGCGGGCTCGTGCGGACGGACGGTGCCGTCGACGAGGAGCTGGAGGAGGTTGGCCCGCAGCATGTCCCAGTCGTGGTAGTGATCTTGCCGACAATCCTCACAGCTGACGACCAGACCGCGGATGCCGCGGTGGGCCAGCAGGGCTTCGTATACGGCGAGGTCGGCGAGATCTTCCTCGACCGCGAGGCGCTCATGAGGATCCAACGGCTCACCGGGCTCGATCGCATCGAGCGCGGCGGACGGGTCGGAGGGGTCTCCGGCGAAGGGATCCGGCGGCAGGCCAGGTGGTAGATGGTCACGCACATCCCCACGGTACGCAGTACTTGGCACATCGCGCCAGCGATGCACCGGGCAAGTTTTGCCGAAGGGCTCACTTCACAGCCTCGATTCCCCGCCGGATACCATGGAATGCAGGTGTCGGCGAGTTGTGTTGTGCCGACCATCCGAAAGCTTTTTCCGCTCGAGCGCCGACGCGCTGTCTGTACTGCGTCGGTCGCTATGACGACCAGGAGGGGTCGATCCGAATGAGTAATCCCGTGTCGGGCGAACGAATCGCGGTGCGCCCTCCTACGGGGGGCGACGATCCGACCAAGATCGCCATGCTCGGCCTCACGTTCGACGACGTGCTGTTGCTGCCTGCCGCCTCGGATCTCATCCCCAGCTCGGTCGAGACGTCCAGCCGACTGACCAGGGACATCACCCTGCGTACGCCGCTGGTGTCCTCGGCCATGGACACCGTCACCGAGGCGCGCATGGCCATCGCCATGGCGCGTGCGGGCGGTATGGGCGTGCTGCACCGCAACCTCTCGGCCGCCGACCAGGCCGCCCAGGTGGAGACGGTGAAGCGCTCCGAGGCGGGCATGGTGACCGATCCGGTCACCTGTCGGCCCACCGACACCCTCGCCGAGGTCGACGCCATGTGCGCCCGCTTCCGCATCTCGGGTCTGCCGGTGGTCGACGAGACCGGCGCGCTGGTGGGCATCATCACCAACCGCGACATGCGTTTCGAGGTCGATCAGGACCGTCGCGTGGACGAGGTGATGACCAAGGCGCCGCTGATCACCGCGCGGGAGGGCGTCACCGCCGAGGCCGCGCTGGGGCTGCTGCGTCGCCACAAGATCGAGAAGCTGCCCATCGTGGACGGCAACGGTCGCCTGCGCGGGCTGATCACGGTCAAGGACTTCGTCAAGACCGACCAGTACCCCAACGCCACCAAGGACCGCGACGGCCGCCTGCTGGTCGGCGCCGCGATCGGCGTCGGCGAGGATTCCTGGTCGCGCGCGATGACGCTGGCCGATGCCGGGGTGGACGTGCTCATCGTCGACACCGCGCACGGGCATCAGTCGCAGGTGCTGCAGATGGTCGCCAAGGTCAAGGCCGAGGTGGGCGATCGCATCCAGGTCGTCGGCGGCAACGTGGCCACCCGCGCGGGTGCCGCGGCGCTCGTCGAGGCCGGTGTCGACGCTGTCAAGGTGGGTGTCGGTCCCGGCTCGATCTGCACCACCCGCGTGGTCGCCGGTGTCGGCGCCCCGCAGATCACCGCGATCCTCGAGGCCGTCGCCGCGTGCAAGCCGCACGGTGTGCCGGTGATCGCCGACGGTGGCGTGCAGTACTCCGGTGACGTGGCCAAGGCCATCGCCGCCGGCGCGTCCACGGTGATGCTCGGCTCGCTGCTCGCGGGCACCGCCGAGTCCCCGGGCGATCTGATCCTGGTCAACGGCAAGCAGTTCAAGAGCTACCGCGGCATGGGCTCGCTCGGCGCGATGCAGGGCCGCGGCCAGGCCAAGTCCTACTCCAAGGACCGCTACTTCCAGGACGACGTGCTCGCCGAGGACAAGCTGGTCCCCGAGGGCATCGAGGGCCGCGTTCCGTTCCGTGGCCCGGTCAACCAGGTGATCCACCAGCTCGTCGGCGGTCTGCGCGCCGCGATGGGCTACACGGGTTCGCAGAACATCGAGCACCTCCAGGACGCTCAGTTCGTGCAGATCACCGCGGCGGGCCTCAAGGAGAGCCACCCGCACGACATCACGATGACCGTCGAGGCCCCGAACTACACCGGGCGCGGCTGAGTACAATAGATGCGTTTGTGCGCCGGGAGGTACGCTCCCGGCGCACAAGGGCAATGCAGGCAGGCTCCGAGTCCGCCGCCTACCGGCAACTCCCGGCCCCGCACGACCCGACCTCGAGGAGGGTCCCGCCGCGTAGCGGCGGGTTCGCGGCCGGGTCGCCGGTCAGGTGCCGCCGCGTAGGCGACGAAGGAGCAAGCGGCGGTGCCTGACCGGCGGCCCGTGGTGGCCGCGAACTCGAGCGCGCCAGCGCTCCAACAACACAGGAGCAACTGTGCGTGACATGGTCGAAATCGGTATGGGACGGGTCGCCCGTAGGACTTACGAGCTGGACGATGTGGATATCGTCCCCTCGCGGCGGACCCGGTCGTCGAAGCTGGTCTCGTTGGCCTGGCAGCTCGACGCCTACCGTTTCGAGATCCCGATTCTCGCGCACCCCACCGACGCGCTGGTCTCCCCGGAGTTCGCGATCGAGCTGGGTCGCCAGGGCGGCCTCGGGGTGATCAACGGTGAGGGCCTGTGGGCGCGCCACGCCGACGTGCAGGCCAAGATCGACCAGCTGATCGATCTGGTTGACAAGGGGGGTTACGAAAAGGCCATCGCGCTGCTGCAGGAACTGCACGCCGCGCCGATGCAGCCTGATCTGCTCGCCGCCGCCGTCGCCCAGGTCCGCGCGGCCGGGGTCACCACCTCGGTGCGGGTGAGCCCGCAGAACGCCCGCGCGCTCACTCCCGCGCTGGTCCAGGCGGGCGTCGACCTGCTGGTCGTGCAGGGCACCATCATCTCCGCCGAGCACGTGGGTGGCGACGAGCCGCTCAACCTCAAGACCTTCATCGCCGAGCTGGACGTGCCGGTCGTGGCCGGTGGCGTGAGCGATCACCGCACCGCGCTGCACCTGATGCGCACCGGCGCGGCGGGCGTCATCGTCGGCTACGGCTCGTTCCCCGGCGCCACCACCACCGGCGAGGTGCTCGGCATCGGCGTCCCGATGGCCACCGCCATCGCCGACGCGGCCGCGGCCCGTCGCGACTACCTCGACGAGACCGGCGGCCGGTACGTGCACGTCATCGCCGACGGTGACGTGGCCACCTCCGGTCAGCTGGCCAAGGCCATCGCCTGTGGCGCCGACGCGGTCATGCTCGGTGTGCCGCTGTCGGTGTCGGCCGAAGCGCCCGGTCGCGGCTGGTACTGGCCCTCGGCGACCGCGCACCCCTCGGTGCCGCGCGGTTCGTTCCTGCCGGTCGACGAGTCCTGGCTCGACGGCCCCGACGGCGCCGCCGCCCGCCCGAGCCTCGAGCGCGTGCTCTACGGCCCCTCCGACGACCCGTTCGGCTCGCTGAACCTGGTCGGCGGCCTGCGTCGCTCGATGGCCAAGGCCGGCTACTCCGACCTCAAGGAATTCCAGAAGGTCGGGCTGAGCGTCCGCTAACGCACGCGGGCGAGCGCGACCCGTTCGCGCAGGAACCGGGAGATCGCGGTATTGACCGGTTCCGGGTGGGTCATCGTGACGGCCAGGCGGGCGCCATCGATCTCCACGAAGGTGGAGGCGGTGAGCCCGTCGGCCAGCGTGCGGGCGCGTTCGCCCGCGATGCCGCTGTGGGTGGCGTGGATGATCAGGGCCGGGCAGGTGATCTCGCGCAGCCGGTCGAGGACCGAATCGCGGCCGAGCAGGCAGCCGACGGCCGCGTCGAGGCCGCTGTGGGCGTCACCGACCCAGCGGCGGGTCCAGATGTCGCGGTACCAGGTGTCGTCGCCGATGAGCCAGTCGGCCAGCCGGCCCGCCGCTTCCTCACGCGAGCTGCGGTCGTGCCATTCGTCGAGGAACCGCTGCGTGGCCGCGGACTGCTCCAGGGTCGGCCCGTGCGCCTCGGTGCTGATCAGGATCAGCCCGGCGACGCGTTCGGGCGCCACCAGCGCGGTCCGCAACGCGGTGAAACCGCCCTGCGAGGTGCCGCCGACGATGGCGCGTTCGACCCCGATCGAGTCGAGCACGGTGAGCGCGTCGCGCGCGGCGGTCCAGTAGGTGAACGGCAGCCGCTGATCCCTGGTGCGGCCGTGCCCGCGCGCGTCCCAGGCGACGATGCGGAACTCGGGGGCCAGCGCGGCCTGCTGCGAGGCGAACATCGTGCGATCCATGAAGAATTCGTGGGCCAGCAACACCACCGGACCCGTGCCACCGCTGTCCTCGTAGTAGATGTCGGCATCGATCGCGCGGGCGAATGGCACGAGCACGAGAATAGCCAGCCCTACCGCGCCACGCCCAAGAATGGTGGCGCGTCGTGCACAGTCACTACGGCGCGTCTCGGCGGCCGACGATGCCCGCTGCTCGCTCGTCACGACCCGTCACTAAACTGTGCGCGTGGCAGATACTCAGAGACCGGTCCTCGTCGTCGACTTCGGCGCGCAGTACGCCCAGCTGATCGCCCGACGGGTGCGTGAGTCGCGGGTGTTCTCCGAGGTTATCCCGCACACCATGACCGTGGAAGAGATCGCCGAGAAGCAGCCGCTGGCGGTGATCCTGTCCGGTGGCCCGTCCAGCGTGTACGCCGAGGGCGCCCCGCAGCTCGACGCGCGGCTGTTCGACCTCGATGTGCCCGTGTTCGGCATCTGCTACGGCTTCCAGGCCATGGCGCAGGCCCTCGGCGGCACCGTCGCGCACACCGGCACCCGCGAATACGGCCGCACCGAGCTGAGCGTCGACGGCGGCGTCCTGCACGGTGGTCTGCCGACCGTGCAGCCGGTGTGGATGTCGCACGGCGACGCGGTGACCGACGCCCCCGAGGGGTTCGAGGTCACCGGCACCAGCGCGGGCGCTCCCGTGGCCGCGTTCGAGGACCGCGCGCGTCGCCTGGCCGGCGTCCAGTACCACCCCGAGGTGCTGCACTCCCCGCACGGCCAGCAGGTGCTCAGCCGCTTCCTGCACGAGCTGGCGGGCATTCCGGCGCAGTGGACCCCGGCCAATATCGCCGAGTCGCTGATCGAGAGCGTGCGCGAGCAGATCGGTGACGGGCACGCCATCTGTGGGCTGTCCGGCGGTGTCGACTCCGCCGTGGCGGCCGCGCTGGTGCAGCGTGCGATCGGGGATCGGCTCACCTGTGTGTTCGTCGATCACGGTCTGCTGCGCGCCGGTGAGCGCGAGCAGGTCCAGCAGGATTTCGTCGCCGCGACCGGCGCCAAGCTGGTGACTGTCGACGCGGTGGACAAGTTCCTGGGCGAACTGAAGGGCGTTTCCGACCCGGAGGAGAAGCGCAAGATCATCGGCCGCGAGTTCATCCGCTCCTTCGAGGACGCGGTCTCGGGCATCGTGCTCGAGCAGGGCGACGGCGTGGCGCCGAAGGTCGAGTTCCTGGTCCAGGGCACCCTGTACCCGGACGTGGTCGAGTCCGGTGGCGGCACCGGCACCGCGAACATCAAGAGCCACCACAATGTCGGCGGCCTGCCCGACGACCTCGAGTTCGACCTGGTCGAGCCGCTGCGCCTGCTGTTCAAGGACGAGGTCCGCGCGGTCGGTCGCGAACTGGGCCTGCCCGAGGAAATCGTTGCCCGCCAGCCCTTCCCGGGCCCCGGCCTGGCCATCCGCATCGTCGGCGAGGTGACCGCCGATCGGCTCGACCTGCTCCGCCAGGCCGACGCCATCGCCCGCGAGGAACTCACCGCCGCCGGGCTGGACAAGCAGATCTGGCAGTGCCCGGTGGTGCTGCTGGCCGACGTGCGCTCGGTCGGCGTGCAGGGCGACGGCCGCACCTACGGTCACCCGATCGTGCTGCGCCCGGTGTCGAGCGAGGACGCGATGACCGCGGACTGGACCCGACTGCCCTACGACGTGCTCGAGCGCATCTCCACGCGCATCACCAACGAGGTGGCCGACGTCAACCGCGTGGTGCTCGACGTGACGAGCAAGCCCCCGGGCACCATCGAGTGGGAGTGAGCTGAGTTGTCGCGGAGGCGGTGCTGATCTTCGGATCGGCACCGCCTTCGTCGTTTCCGTACCCGTTTCACGCGGGACGTGCCGGTGGCCGCGACTGAGTGAGCAGGAGCCTGCCGAGAAGGAAGCCCCCACTGCTAGGTCGGTGGGTGGCCGGCGGCAGGACCCGCGCCACCGGGGTCGAGGGTTGTCGGTCGGGTGCGATGTCGGTCATTGCCGTTGTCCTCCCACAGCAATGGCCCGTCGCGCTGACGGGCCATTGGCTGATCTGGTGGGTTGTCCTTCGGTCAGTGGTGTTTGCGGCTGGGTGCCAGGGTGAGCAGCAGGCCGACCACGATGGCCGCGATCACCACGCCCCAGCCGATCGGCAGGATCCCGCCGTCGGTCGGGGTGGGTGCGCCGATCAGGGCCCAGACACTCACCGCGAGGGCGATCAGTCCGATGGTCAGCAAGCTGAAAGCGGGTCGGCGTCGGGTTTCGACGGTGGTCGGCTCAGCCACGGGTCACCGCCGCCTCGCCCATGTGGGTGGAGACCCGCAGGTCCAGTACCGGCGCGCCGGGCGTGTTCGGTCCGGAAATGCCATCGGTACAGCGTGATTCGCTCAGGAATCCCTCGCAAGTGGTTTTCACGGTCATGCCTTCCGGTAGCAGGACATTGGCCTCGCCCATCTTCACCGAGACCTCCACGCTGCGGGATTCGGTGAGTTCCATGCCGCGCAGGTCCAGGGTGCCCGAGCCCATCCGCACCGCGTAGCGCGGTTGCAGTTCGGTGACCGTGGTCGGGGCCCAGGTGTGGTCGCCCATGGTGGCGGCGTCGAATTCGATCGGCCCGATCAGCGAGGCCAGCATCACGAACCCGGCCAGCGGGGCGGTGAGCACCAGCAGCCCGTACCCGCGGCGCAGGAACGCGCCGACCACCAGACCGATCGCGACCACGGCGAGCGCACAGGCGGCGATCCGGGCCGGGGTCATCCATTCCACGCCCGCGGCGGCCGCCGCGCCGGCCAAGGCGGCGGCGAGGATCGCCAGGCCGATGGTGACCGGGGTGAGCCGTGAGGGCGGCCGTTTCGGTGCGGTGGGCACGGGGGCCGGGGCGAAACGCGGTGCCGCCTCGGGGAGTTCCCAGGCCAGCGGGGCGACGGCGAGGGGATCCCAGCCGTTGGGGACCTGGGCGTTGATCCGAGGGGGTTCCGGTGCGGGGGAGCGGGTTTCGTCCTTGTACAGGACGGCCGTGGCACCGGATTGCTCGACGGCCGGCGCATCGGCGCCGAGCGGCCCCACGGTTGTCACGCTGTTCACGAGCTCCTCGGCGGCGGACGGCACGAGACTCGTCGGGTTTTCCGCGGGCTTGCCGAGGTCGACGGATCCGGTCGAATCATCGCCCGGCCGAATCTGTTCCGTGAGTTCCGCACTCGCGCCGGTCGTGATCGCGGCAGTCGCCTGTTCGGACACCGCGGGGGTTTCGAGCAGGCTGGTCGACTCGACTGCCACGGATTCGCTGGAACGTTCCGGCGCCCCGATCGTCCGATCGGCGGCAACCGCCTCGGCGACGGACTCCTTGTGCAGGACAACGGTGTCGGCGGCGTCCGCCCGCAGTAGCGGTTCGGACTCGTTCGCGGCTCGACCGCCGCCGTACACGTACACCGCCGAACCGGGCGCGGGCACATACATGTCGGGGAGCTTGGTGTAGGGCGTGTACGGCCCGGTCGGTGGCACCTCCGGGTTGTACGGGTAGCCGCGCACCGGAACACCGGTCGGGTAACCGGCCCCCGGGTACCCGGTGCCGCCGACGGGCGCTCGGTAGGCGTCGAACCCGGCGGGCAACTCGGGATGGCGCAGATACAGCATCCACCACCCGGCGAGCATCAACCCGAGGCCGACCACCCCGCCCCCGCCCATCCCCAAACCGATCGGCCCCATCGCCGAGACCGCGATGGCCAGCGCCACGATCAACACGATCGTCTTGGTCTGCGAATGCGACCCCTGCGTGTGCTCGTGCTCGTGCGCGGTCAACGCCTGCGCCGCCGACATCTCGTTACCCGCCGACCCCAGAATCAACCAGGCCAGCAGATACAGCACGATCCCGGCCCCGCCGAAGATCGTCGACACCACGAAGGCCACCCGCAACAGCACCGGGTCCACCCCGTACCGCAGCCCGAACCCCGCCGCCACCCCGGCGATAGGCCCCTGCCGAGGCAGCCGGACGGGCCGCGTTTGCCACATCTGGTGAACCTGGTCGGCGAAGCTCGTTCTGCTCATGCCCTCCATGGTGTGCCGTGCGGCCCCTTCCGCACATCGGGGGTAACCCTGAGAATTTCCCCTGGTTCTCCGGACAAGGGGGACGGCAGGTTGGTGTCGCTGCCTGATCGTCCTACAGGAACATGGTGTCGCCGAAGATCGAGTTGGTCGCGCTCACCTGGCCGGTGTCGGCGGTGACGGTGGCCCACGAGTAGACGTTGAGCGGGCCACCGCAGTTGGCGACCATCAGGTGGAAGTCGCGGTTCACCAGGTAGGTGGTGCCCGAGCTCAGCGGCATGTCTCCCACGTCGATCTTCGTGATCTTGCCCGGTGCCAGCGACAGACTCAGATCGAGTCCGGCCCTGATCGACGGGCCGATGTCGGCGGAGGCTTCGGGGCCCGACGAGCCGAACCCGATGCTCGCCCCCGCGCCCACCGAGATGCCGCCGTCGAGCCCGACCGACAGCGTCAGTTCCACCGCGCAGGCCACGAGGTAGCCGGAGGTGAGGGTGCCGGTGGCGCCGGCGGGGGCGGTGACGTAGGCGGTGTTGCTCAGGAAGACCTCGCGGTTGGTCGGCATCGCGTTGAGCGCGGGGACGAGGCGGTAGGACTCATCGGTGTGGCCGAGGGTGAGTTCGAAGCCCGCCGGCCCGTGGTAGGTGGTCTCGTGCGGTGCCATGGGCGCGGCCGAGGCGATCGGCGCGGTCCCCAGTGCGCTCAGTCCGATGACGGTGGTGCTCAGCACGGTGGTGAAGATGTTCACGGTGTTCCTCCCCTGAAGCGGCGGCCGCAATCTCGGCCCGCCATCAACGTAGGAAAGCTTCGTCGGTCGGGCTTTCGGAGCGGCCGCGTACCGGCTTAAAAGGCCTGTTGGGGACCTCGTCGCGGGTTTTCCGGTCCGGCGGCCGGTCCGGTTGACCTCGGATCTCGCGAACACCCAGGTAGAAGGTGATTTTTTGTCTGGACCGGACGGCTGCGGCCCAGGTCGGCGCCGGATTGCCGAGATCGGGGACGAGATCAGGGACTTACCTGATGTCACGACCCCGGCGCGCGTGCCACTATCGAGAACATGGATCCGTCTGTTCCCCCTCGCGATGTCGCCCAGGGGTACCCCCACGGGTACGGCAGTGTCGCGGGGAACGGCGCCCCCCGATATCCGGTCGGTCCGAATGTGGCCGGCTATCGACCCGGCGGTGTCCCCGCCTCGGGGCAGGCGGTCGGCGGATATCCGGGTGCCGCCGCGAATCCGCGCTTCGGCGAGTATCGGCCGCGCGGCCCGCATCGGTTCGTCGACCGCGCGTTCGGGGGCGGGGCGGCCGTCTACGGGGCCGCGCAGCAGCAGTACCGACCGAGTTCTCCGCCATATCCGGGCGCGTCCCAGGGGTATGGCGTGCCGCGCTACCGTCCCGTGCCCGCGCCGGCTCCCGTGCCGCCCGGCCCGCCCGCCCCGGAGACGCCGCGCCTGGTCCGCCGCAGCGGTGGACGAGTGGTCGGTGGTGTCGCGGGTGGGTTGGCCGATCATCTCGGGGTCGATGTCGTCAAGGTGCGCCTGGCGTTCGTGCTGCTGTCCGCGCTGGTCGGCGCGGGGCTGGTGGCCTACGGGCTGCTGTGGATCTTCACCCCCGGCGGCGCGGATGCCGCCGCGCCGACCGGTGACGAGCGCAGGCAGGCGATCGGACTTGCCCTGCTCGGGCTCGGCCTCGCGGTCACGGTCGGCTGGTTGTTCCAGGGCACCGCCGCGAAGGTGATCGCGCCGATCGTGGTGGTGGCGGTCGGTGCCGCGCTGGTGTGGCGTGAGTACGACGTGGCCGCGCCCGGTCCACGGGCCCTGTTCGGGCTGCCGGCCAGACCCTCGGTGATCACCTGGTCGCGGATCGTGGCCGGGGCGACGCTGATCGTGGTCGGGCTCGGCGTGGTGGTGCTGGCCCGGATCGATCTCAGTTCGCTCGGTTCGGCGCTGATCGCGGTGGCGGTCACCCTGGTCGGCGCGGGCCTGCTCACGGTGCCGCTGTGGTTGCGCATGGTGCGCGCGCTCAATGCCGAGCGCGGCGCCCGTATCCGCAACGAGGAACGCGAGGAGATCGCCTCCCACCTGCACGATTCGGTGTTGCAGACGCTCGCGCTGATCCAACGCCAGGCCGAGGACCCGCAGGAAGTGCTGCGCCTGGCCCGCAGCCAGGAACGCGAACTGCGCAAGTGGCTCTTCGACGACACCGCCCCCGCCCAGTCCAGCCTCGCCACCGCGCTGCGCACGATCGCCGGTGAGGTGGAGGACCAGCACGGGGTGAAGGTCACTCCGGTCACCGTCGGCGATGTCGCGCTCGACCCCGGCGACACCGGCGCGGGCCTGCCGAAGGAACACTTCACCGCCCTGCTCGGCGCCACCCGCGAAGCCCTGGTCAACGCCGCCAAGCACGCGGGCGTCCCCGAGATCGACCTGTTCGCCGAGACCGAACCGCACCAGGTGAGCATCTTCGTGCGCGACCGCGGCGCCGGTTTCGACGTGTCCGCGGTCCCCACCGACCGCCGTGGTCTGGCGAAGTCGATCCGCGCCAGGATCGAACGGCGTGGGGGATCGGCCGAGATCGACTCCACGGTGGGTCGCGGGACCGAGGTGCGGATCGTGATGCCGCGCACGGATTCGGGGACGAGCGAGGTGGACGAGAGCGCGCACCCCGATTCCGGCGCGGCGAGCGACCGTGTCGAGGCCGAGCGCGGGGCGGTCGGTGCGGACTCGTCGGCCGGCGTCGGCACGGGGGACGTGCGAGTCGGATCCGATGCGGGTGTGGCGCGGGCGAAGACGCGCGACGAATCCGACGGCGGTGTCGATGCGGGGGACGTGCGAGTCGGATCCGATGCGGGTGCGGCGCGGGCGAAGACGCGCGGCGAATCCGACGGCGGTGTCGATGCGGCGGACGGGCGAGCCGGATCCGATGCGGGTGTGGCGCAGGAGCACGAGGGTGACGAATCCGGTGGCGGTGAGGTGGCCGGGAGCGCCGACCCCGACGTGCACGAGACAACCGCTCACGAACTGCCGCCCAGATCGGAGCGCGACCGATCGCACCGGTGAGTTCCCCGCACTCGGACCTGAGCCGACTCGGGTGCCCCCGGAGGTCGACGCCCGGACACCGCCCTGTGGTACCCCTGACATCAGGTGCGTCGAGCCGGTTCGAATGAGGAGTCAGCAGTGAGTGTGCGGGTGTTTCTGGTCGACGATCATGCGGTGTTCCGGTCGGGGGTGCGCGCGGAGCTGAGCCGGGAGGTCGACATGGACGTCGTCGGTGAGGCCGGGGCGGTGGCCGAGGCGGTCGCCGGGATCGACGCGGCGAAGCCGGATGTGGTGTTGCTCGATGTGCACATGCCCGACGGTGGCGGGGTGGCGGTGCTGAGCGGGATCGCGGCGGGGCCGGTATGTCTGGCCCTGAGCGTGTCCGACGCGGCCGAGGACGTGATCGCGGTGATCCGGGCCGGGGCGCGCGGGTACGTCACCAAGACGATCTCCGGTGCGGAATTGGCCGACGGCATCCGTCGGGTCGCGGGCGGAGACGCGGTGTTCAGTCCGCGACTGGCCGGTTTCGTGCTCGACTCGTTCACCGGCCGCTCACCGGTTCCCGAACCGCCGCTCGATCCCGAGCTGGACTCGCTCACCCCGCGTGAGCTCGAGGTCCTGCGCCTGCTGGCGCGCGGCTACACCTATCGCGAGATCGCCGAGGCGTTGTTCATCTCGGTGAAGACCGTCGAGACCCACGCGTCGAACGTGCTGCGCAAGACCCAGCAGTCCAATCGCAACGCGCTGACCCGCTGGGCGCATCGGCGCCGGATCGAGTGAGTCGGGCACCTCACCGACGGTTCCTCGCGGGGGTCTACATCACGGCGATGATGATCGCGATCAGGATGACGAGCCCGATCAGCACGCCCGCGCCGATGGCGAGGGGCGCGCCGTTGGGCAGGTTGTCGAGGAAGCTGCCGGTGCGCTGCTGCGGCGCGGGCGCGGCGGAGGCCACCGGTGCGCGGTGCGGGCGCGGGAGGGGGGCGGAATTGGGGCTGCGCAGGCCGCTGGCGGAGTTACGGGTGGACCAGGCGGGAATGGTGCCTTCCTCGGTGCGCAGCGGCACGCCGAGGATGTAGGCGCCGGTGCCGGGGCCGAAGGCGGCGGTGAGGATCTCGTCGCGGGCCTCGGCCATGGTCGGGCGACGCTGGGGGGCGGGCTCGAGCATGTGCAGTAGCGGTTGGGTGAGGATGCCGCTGCGGGTGGGCGGGATGATCCGGCCCATCGCGGCCTTGGCGACCACGTCGTTGTCCTCGGAGTCGAAACCGAACGGCGGTCGGCCCTCCAGCGCGGTGTAGAGGGTGGCGCCGAGGGAGAACACGTCGCTGGCCTCGGTGGGCTGGGCGCCGCGCGCGACCTCGGGCGGCAGGTAGGCGGGGGTGCCGGTGATCATGCCCTCCGGCTCGTCACCGCCGGTGTCGCCCGCTCCGCGCGAGATGCCGAAGTCGCTGAGTTTGGCCAGGCCGACGGTGTTGCCACGGTCGGCGACCAGGATGTTGCCGGGTTTGATGTCGCGGTGCACGATGCCTGCGGCATGTGCGGCGGCGAGCGCGTCGGCCACCTGCGCGCCGATCTGGGCGACTTCGACCGCGGGCAGCGTGTCGACCAGCGCGAGCGCCTTGGCCACGCTGCGCGAGGGTAAGTACTCCATGACCAACCACGGTTCGCCCGCTTCGATCACCACGTCGTGCACGGCCACGGCGTGGGTGTGCGACAGCTTGGCCGCCACCCGCCCCTCGTGCACGATGCTGCTGCGAATCCGCTCGGCCTCGGCCGCGCTCAACCCGGCGGTGGACAGCACCTGCTTGATCGCGACTTCCCGGTTCAGCAACCGATCGGTCGCGAGCCACACCGCACCCATCCCACCCCCACCCAACTTCGACTGCAGGCGGTAGCGACCCGCGACCAGATAGTCGGGGCCGATATGGGGACGAGCACGTTCGGTCACGGGTGCGAGGGTAGTCGAAACCGGCGCTGACTGGCCGAGATCCTCGTCGCGCTCGACGGTGGACGGGGGAAGGGGGGTGGTGTTCACCCCGGTCGCTATCGAACGTATATTCGAATACGATCGATAGCTGGAACGGTGCTGATGTTCCGGCGCAGGGTGGTTTCCGCCCGCGAGTCCATCGTGGAAGTAGGTGGTGTTGATGGGTTCGGAAGCGTTGTCGTCCGGTCAGGGCGCACGGGAGCGCACGCTCGACGAGCTGCGTAAACGCATGGCCGCGGTGCCGGGGCGGGGCGAGTCCACGGCCGGGCATATGCCCCGTGAGCAGCCGTTACGTCGGGATCTGTTGCCGGTTCCGCCGCCGCTGGCGGATCTGTTGCCCGAGGGTGGGCTGCCGAAGGGGTCGGTGGTCGCCTATACCGGCGCGCACTCGCTGCTCACCGGAATGCTCGCCGCGGTCACCGGCAACGGTGGGCACGCCGCGGTCGTCGGGCTGCCCCGGCTCGGTTTGCTGGCGGCCGCGGAAATGGGGGCGGAGTTGTCGCGGCTGGCGGTGATCGCCGACCCCGGTCCCGACCCCGCCGAGGTGGCCGCGGTCCTGCTCGACGGCCTCGACCTGGTGGTCCTCGGTCTCGGCGGGCTCGTCGTGCCCCCGTCGCGCTGCCGAGTCCTGGCCGCGCGCGCCCGCAATCGCGGCGCGACCCTGGTGGTAGCGGGCGAATGGGCCAACCCCACCCTGCGCCTGGACTCCCGCGTCACCGGCTACCGCGGCCTCGGCCCCGGACGCGGCCGCCTGCGCTCGGTCTGCCTCGACGTGCGCGTCAGCGCCAAGGCGGGCCAGACCCGCCACGGCCGCATGGACCTGTGCGCCCAACTCGGCCGCACCGAATGGCTGTCTCCCGAAACCCGCACCCGCCCAGCGGAAGTCGCCGCGTTACACGAGGCGGTCTCATGACCGCCGACTTCGCTCGATGGGCATGAGAGACCCCGCCACTCACCGGGCGCTGACTTCTCCTTCGCCCGCGAAGCACCCCGGCGCGTCCCGGCGGGGCGGTACCCGGAACGTGACGGGGTGGCGTCGTGGCGCGCGCTGACCGGGTGCTGGCGGTGTGGTGCCCGGACTGGCCCGCGGTGGCGGCGGCCGCGGTGGTCGGGGTGTCGGCGGATCGGCCGATCGCGGTGTTGCGGGGGAGTTCGGTGGTGGCGTGTTCGGCGATCGCGCGGGCCGACGGGGTGCGGCGCGGGATGCGACGCCGGGACGCACAGGGGTGCTGCCCGGAACTCGTTGTCGTGCCGGAGGATTCGGATCGCGATGCGCGCCTGTTCGAGTCGGTGGTGGCGGCCGTCGACGCGACGGTGCCGGGCGTGGAGGTGTTGCGCCCGGGACTGATCGTGCTCGGCGCACGCGGCGCCGCACGGTATTTCGGTTCGGAGGAGGCCGCGGTGGTGCGGTTGATCGACGCCGTCGCCGTGGCGGGAGCCGAGGCGCAGGTGGGGATCGCCGATGCCCTGTCGACGGCGGTGTTCGCGGCTCGACGCGGGGCGATCGTGGTGCCCGGCGAGGGCGCGCGGTATCTCGCCGCGCTCCCGATCGCCGAGCTCGCGGTGGAACCGAGCCTGTCCGCCCCCGAGCGATCCGACCTGGTGGACCTGTTGCGCCGCTTGGGTTTACGCCGCATCGGCGACTTCGCGCGCCTGTCGCCCGCCGAGGTGGCCTCCCGATTCGGCGCCGACGCCGTGCTCGCCCACCGCACCGCCCGCGCTCTGCCGGAACGCCCACCCTCGGCGCGGCGCCCCGCCCCGGAGCTGACCGTCGACCTGGACTGCGACCCCCCGATCGACCGGGTCGACGCGGCCGCGTTCGCGGGCCGACACCTGGCCACCCGCCTGCACGCGGTCCTCGCGGCGGCGGGGGTGGCCTGCACCCGACTGGCCGTGACCGCGCGCACCGAGACCGGCGAGGAGCTGACCAGGATCTGGCGCTGCGCCCGCCCGCTCACCCCCGCCGACACCGCCGACCGCGTCCGCTGGCAACTCGACGGCTGGCTCACCCGCCGCGCCCGCCCCACCGGCCCCATCGTCGCGCTCACCCTGGAACCGGTCGAGGTGGTCGCCGCCGGCGCCCTGCAATTGGGCCTGTGGGGCGGCGAAGGGGAGGAAACCGAGCGTGCCCGGCGCGCGCTGGTCCGCGTGCAGGGACTCCTCGGGGGCGAGGCGGTCCGCATCGGCGTGCTCAGCGGCGGTCGCGGCCCGGCCGAGCGCATCACGATGATCGCCCTCGGCGACGAACTCACTCCCGCCGCCGACCCCGCCCAACCCTGGCCCGGCCGCCTTCCCGAACCGGCCCCCACCCTGCTCCTGCTGCATCGCCCGGTCGTGCAGCTCACCACCGCCGACGGCCACCCCGTCGAAGTCACCGACCGCGGCCTGTTCCTCACCGCCCCCACCCGCCTGCGCTGGGGTCGCAAGGAGTGGTCGCTGCTCGGTTGGGCGGGCCCGTGGCCGGTTACCGAACGCTGGTGGTCCACCGCCGAACCCGCCACCATGGCCGTGCGCGTCCAGGTTCAACTCGACGCCGATCCCACCGAGATCCGCGCCGTCCTGCTCGTCCACGACGCCGCCGTATGGCACGCCGAGGGCGTCTACGAGTAGCGAGGACCGCGGTCCTAGAGTGAAACGACGCCTGTCCCGGATCGTCCGGACGCGCGGTCGTGGAAGGAGCACTGTGAACCCCTTCGAGGGCCTGCTGTGTTCGGCGGCCGCCGCCGACCTTCCGCTGCCGGGCACCGCGGCGCACGTCACCGGCTGGTTGTGCATCGAGCATCCCGGTGCGTGGGGCCGTGATGTGATCGGTGACGAGGTGCTCGGGCCGGAGATCACCGTGGAGTTGGCCGCGCGCACGTCCGCGGCGAAGGTCCGGCCGACCCTGATCCGGCGACCCGGCCGCAACGAGTTCACCGGGACGCGCACCGTGCTGCTGGCCAGTTCGCGCCCGGCGGGTTCCTGGTGCGAGCGGTTCGAGATCACCGACCTGCGCGAACTCTTCGACATAGACCTGCATCTCGTCGACGGTCCGGCGCCGGGAATCGGTGCGCGCGTGGCTGATCCGGTGGTTCTGGTCTGTGCCCACGGCAAACGCGACCAGTGCTGTGCCCTGCTCGGCCGTCCGATCGCCGCCGCGCTGGCCGCGGACTATCCCGGCCGGGTCTGGGAGGCCTCGCACACCGGCGGCCACCGCTTCGCCCCCGCCGTCGTCCTGCTCCCGTCGGGCCTCACCTACGGCCGCGTCGACGCCCC
>NZ_JBHSQN010000001.1:0-184867 GCF_042658545.1 Nocardia lasii | reverse complement strand
ACCTACGGCCGCGCCGACCGCGCCGACGCCTGCGCCCTGCTCGACGCCGCCGACGCCGACGAGGTCTCCCTGCCGGGCCTGCGCGGCCGCAGCTGCTACCCCCCGATCTCCCAGCTGGCCGAAGTGACTGTGCGCCAACAGATCCCGGCCACCGCCGCCGACCTCACCGTCCACTCCGACCCGACCCCCACCCACGACCCGACCCAGGCGGGCGCCGCCATCGTCACCCACCGCGACGGCCGCCGCTGGCGCGTCACCGCCCGCACCGTCGCCGCCGCCCCCCGCCAGGCCAGCTGCGGCGCCGCCCCCAAACCGGCCACCTACCTGGAACCCGCCGCGATGGAACAACTCGCCGAGGCGAACTCCGAACTCTGACCGGCTCTGCGAGAAGGGTGGCAAAATCGTGCAGTCGTTCGCCCGAATGACCGGAAAACGGTTTCCGCGGAGCACGATTGCACGTTTATGCCACCGTGGCTCCGGTGGACCAGTAGAACCGCGCCACAGTGGCCCTTTCCCCTGATCACCCGCCCAACCTACCGTCGACCCCATGATCGACATCCGAGAAATCGGCGGGGACGACACCGAATCGGCGGGACCTGCCCTACTGGAGCTTCGCCCGCGCTGGGAGACGACATCCCGGCTGGTCGAGTTCATCGACACCGCACTCCGCCCGGCGGGCTACCGGCTGGTCGGCGTGTTCGAATCCGGTTCGCCCACCGCACTATCGATAGCGGGCTTCCGTGAATCCCATTCGACCGCCTGGGGTCACCACCTCTATATAGACGATGTCTCCACCCTGCCCGCAGCTCGCGGGCGAGGTCATGCCGATGCCCTGCTCGCCTGGATCACCGCCGAGGCGAAGCGCCTGCGCTGCACAGCCATTCACCTCGACTCCGGCGTCGACTCCACCCGAGCCCCGGCCCACCGCCTCTACATGCGTCACCATCTGTCGATCACCGCACACCACTTCGCCCTCGATCTGGCTCCGTCGAGCTAGTGGCACCAACGGACGTTCACTGTCGGTGCGTCCCCGCCGACGGCGCCCTCACCAGTGCGTGCCCGGCACCCAGCGGGCGGCGCGGCGCAGGGCGGTGCCGGTGACCTTGCGGGCAGTCGAGGGCGGCTTCTGGTCGGCCGGGGCCGGAGCGGTCACCTCGACGACCGATTCCCCTTTGGCCGCAGGCGAATCCGGCAGCGCCCGGTAGTAGCGGTGCATGATGCGGTCGCGGAATTTGGGGGTGAAGATGCCGCCGTATTCGGCGAGGGTGCCCAGGGGAACGTCGATGCGTTTGGGGCGCTCGGTCAGGGCGCGCACGATGGTGCTCGCGGCCCATTCGGGGGACTCGGCGGGACCCTGGTCACCGCTGGGGGCGATCATCGGGGTGCGGACCAGGGGCATGTGGATGGTGGTGAAACCGACACCGTCGGCGAGGGTTTCGACCGCGGCGACCTCGGCGAACTTGTCCAGGGCCGCCTTGCTGGCCAGGTAGGCGGCGAAGCGCGGTGTGGCCGCTTGGACGCCGGCGCTGGAGATGTTCACGATCTGCCCGAAGCCGCGTTCGCGCATCTGGGGGAGCAGGGCCAGCGTCATGCGCACGGCGCCGAAGTAGTTGACCGCCATGGTGCGTTCGAAGTCGTGCAGGCGGTCGGTGGAGCGGTGGATGGCGCGGCGGATGGAGCGGCCCGCGTTGTTGACCAGCATGTCGACGTGGCCGTGCCGGTCGAGGATGGTCTTGACGGTGGCGTCGACGGATTCGGTATCGGTGACGTCGCACGGGTAGCCGTAGGCTCGCCCGCCCGCGTCGGTGATCTCGGTGACCACCGCGGCGAGTTCGTCGGCGCGGCGCGCGAGCAGCAGTACCACCCCGCCCCGGTCGGCGATCGCGAGCGCGGCGGCTCGCCCGATTCCGGATGAGGCGCCGGTGATCACGACGTGCCGGTCGGTGAGGTCGCGGCGGCGCCGCTCACCGGGGGAGATCTGAGACATCACTGCTCCTTTGCAGCTCGTTCCCTACGAACTTACTCCGAAGTAAGTTCACGAACCAGACCGTTCGAGAAACTCGAAAATATGTTCGAAAGCCTCTCGCCAATATTCGAACGTATGTGCGATACTGGTGCGCATGGCGGACGATCGGATGGCGGACATTTATGCCGCGGTGCGGCTCGGCAGTTTCGACCCCGACGCGGCGCGCGGGGCGCTGACCAGGTTGTGGGAGGAGCTAGGGGAAGGCGGCGACCCGCTGCATCGCTGTGTGGTGGCACACCACCTCGCCGATGTGCAGGAGTTTCCCGAGGGTGCGTTGCTGTGGGATCAGCGGGCGTTGGCGGCGGTGTTCGGGCCGGGCATTCCGCTCGATGAGGGGCTGCGCGGGTTCCTGCCCTCGCTGTATCTGAACCTGGCCGACAGTCACCGCCGCGTCGGCGACTTCGACATGGCGCGGATGCAGTTGGCCATCGCGCGCGGGCACCTCGACGTGCTCGCCAACGATGCCTACGGGGCGGTGATCCGCTCGGGCCTGGGCCATGTGGAGGCCGCGCTGGAAACGCGGTCGATGGAGCGGTTACCCGCGCATTGACGCCGGGGTGGTGAGAGGAATGGGCGCATGGGCTGGAGCAACGGGCCGCCGACCTGGTCGGAGCTGGAACGGGTGCTCTCGGGCAAGCCGAGCGGTCGACCCGCCGAGGAGATGCACCCCGGCGACGGCGGCGACAGCCCGGCCTGGTCGCGCAAGCGCGGCGAGTACCGTGCCGCCGAACTCGACCTGCCCACGGGCCCGACCGTGCCCTACGCGGAACTGCACGCCCACTCCGCCTACAGCTTCCTCGACGGCGCGAGTCCGCCGGAGGAACTGGTGGAGGAGGCGGTGCGGCTCGGTCTGGAGGCGCTCGCGCTGACCGACCACAACGGGTTCTACGGGACCGTCCGGTTCGCCGAGGCGGCCAGGGAATGGGGAATGCCAACGGTTTTCGGTGCCGAACTGTCACTGGGAACCGATGCGAAGGCGGCGCCGGGCCGAGGGGATGCGGTCCGGCGCCGTTCTGCGTCTCGGGGTGTCGGGCCGGAGCGAAAGGGGCACGTCGATGCGCCGGATTCGCTGCCGCGCACGGGCGCACCCGACCCGCACGGCCCGCACCTGCTCCTCCTCGCCCGAGGTCAGGAGGGGTATCGGCGGTTGTCGCGAGAGATGGCGGCCGCGCACATGGCGGCGGGGGAGAAGGGCGTCCTGCGCTACGACCTCGACACGCTCACCGCGGCGGCGGGCGGGCACTGGCAGGTGCTGACCGGCTGCCGAAAAGGGCACCTGCGCACCGCGCTCGAACTCGACCTGCGCGACGGGAACGCGCGGCTGCCGAAAGCCGAAGCGGCACTGCGGGAGCTGATCGAACGGTTCGGTTCGGTGAGCGTGGAGCTCACCCATCATGGCATCGCCACCGACGACGAACGCAACGCGCTGCTGGTGGCACTGGCCGATCGCCTCGACGTGCCCGTCATCGCCACCACCGGCGCGCATTTCGCCGCGCCCGCGCAACGGCGGCGGGCGATGGCGTTGGCCGCGATCCGGGCCAGGACCAGTCTGGACGAGATGGCGGGCTGGCTCGCCCCCACCGGCGGCGCGCACCTGCGCTCGGGCGCGGAGATGGCGCAGCTGTTCGCCGAGTACCCGCACGCGGTGGCGAACGCGGCGACCCTGGCCCGCGAATGCGCCTTCGACCTGCGGTTGATCGCGCCGAATCTGCCGCCGTTCGAGGTGCCGGCGGGCCACGACGAGAACTCGTGGTTGCGCGAGCTGGCGCTACGCGGGGCCGCCGCGCGCTACGGCCCGCCTGAGCGAAACCCCCGGGCGTATCGGCAGCTCGACCACGAGCTCGCGGTGATCGCGAAAATGGATTTCCCCGGCTACTTCCTGGTCGTGCACGACATCGTCCAGTTCTGCGTGGACAGCGACATCCTGTGTCAGGGCAGGGGTTCGGCCGCCAACTCCGCGGTCTGCTACGCCATCGGCATCACCAATGTGGACCCGGTGGGCAACAATCTGCTCTTCGAGCGGTTCCTGTCCACCGATCGCGACGGGCCGCCCGATATCGATGTCGATATCGAATCCGACCGGCGCGAGGAGGCGATCCAGCACGTCTACGCCAAGTACGGGCGCGACTACGCCGCCCAGGTGGCGAACGTGATCACCTACCGCGGCAAGTCCTCGGTGCGCGATGCCGCACGGGCGCTGGGGTTTTCGCCGGGACAGCAGGATGCGTGGAGCAAACAGGTGAGTCGCTGGTCGGGGGTGGCCGGGGAGACCGACACCGACATTCCCGCGGCGGTACTCGAGCTCGCCGGTGAACTCGACGGTCTGCCACGGCATTTGGGCATCCACTCCGGCGGCATGGTGATCTGTGATCGGCCGATCGCCGATGTGTGTCCGGTGGAGTGGGCGCGGATGGCCGGGCGCAGCGTGTTGCAGTGGGACAAGGACGACTGTGCCGCAGTGGGTTTGGTGAAGTTCGACCTGCTCGGGCTCGGGATGCTCTCGGCGCTGCACTACATGATCGACCTGGTGCGCGAGCACAAGGGCGAGAAGGTCGAACTGCACGCGCTCGATCTCACCGAGGCCGGCGTGTACGAGATGTTGCAGCGCGCCGATTCGATCGGGGTGTTCCAGGTGGAGTCGCGCGCGCAGATGGCGACACTGCCCCGGTTGAAGCCGCGCGAGTTCTACGACCTGGTGGTGGAGGTGGCGCTGATCCGGCCCGGCCCCATCCAGGGCGGCTCGGTGCACCCCTACATCCGCCGCCGCAACGGCAAGGAGCCGGTCACCTACGACCATCCGGTGCTGGAGAGGACCCTCGAACGCACCTACGGGGTGCCGCTGTTCCAGGAGCAGTTGATGCAGATGGCCGTCGACGTCGCCGGGTTCAGTCCCGCCGAGGCCGATCAGTTGCGCCGCGCCATGGGGTCCAAGCGCTCGCCGGAGAAGATGCGGCGGTTGAAGGAGCGGCTGTATCGGGGCATGCGTGAGCTGCACGGGATCACCGAGGAGGTGGCTGACCGGATCTACGAGAAGCTCTACGCCTTCGCCAATTTCGGTTTCCCGGAAAGCCATTCGCAGAGTTTCGCGGCGCTGGTGTTCTACTCGTCGTGGTTCAAGCTGCACCATCCGGCCGCGTTCTGCGCCGGGTTGTTGCGCGCGCAGCCGATGGGGTTCTATTCGCCGCAGTCGCTGGTCGCCGACGCCCGTCGTCACGGGGTGCGCGTGCACGGGCCCGACATCAACGCCAGTCGCGCCGAACCCACCCTCGAGAACGCGGGCACGGAGGTCCGTCTCGGGTTGTCGGGGGTGCGCCACATCGGCACCGACCTCGCCGACCGCATCATCGCCGACCGCACCGAACACGGCCCCTTCACCTCGATGCTCGACCTCACCGGCCGCGTGGAACTCAGTGTCGCCCAGGCGGAGTCCCTTGCCACCGCCGGTGCGCTGGATGTTCTCGTCGAACCGTCGGCGGGCGCTGTGTCCGGTGGTCGACGCGCCACCGATCAGCGCGTTCGGCGATCGCGGACAGGTTCGCAAGGGGCTCGAGTCGGCGGTGGGGTCCCGGATGGCGCGGTGCGACAGAGTTCACGCAGCGCGACGACGGATATCGCCGCGCAGGACGTGGATGGCCGCAGTCGGGAAGCGGATTGCACAGCAGCGCCACGGGACGTGTGTGACAGCAGTGCGGAAGCGGATGACGCAGCAGCGCAGCGGAACTCGCGCGGTAGCAGTATTCGTCGGGCGGCACTGTGGGCGGCGGGCGCGGCGGCGGTGGAGCGGGTCGACCGCCTACCCGGCACCGGCCCGGCGACCGTCGCCCCGTCCCTACCGGGCATGAGCGCACTCGAACTCGCCGCTGCCGACGTGTGGGCCACCGGCATCTCCCCCGACAGCTATCCCACCGAATTCCTTCGCGCCCACCTGCATTCGCTCGGCGTGGTCCCCGCCCGCGACCTACTCCTCGTCGAAGACGGCGCCCGCATCCTGGTAGCGGGCGCCGTCACCCACCGCCAACGCCCCGCCACCGCCGCCGGCGTCACCTTCCTCAACCTCGAGGACGAAACCGGCATGGTCAACGTGGTCTGCTCGGTCGGCCTCTGGACCCGCTACCGCCGCCTCGCCCAGAGCGCCACCGCCCTACTCATCCGCGGCCGCATCCAGAACGCCGAGGGCGCGGCCAGCGTCGTCGCCGACCAGCTGGAGCATCTCGACCTCCGAATTGTCGCCCGCTCCCGTGACTTCCGCTGATTCAGCCTGCTAGCCTGCCTTCAGCGTCGCGTGTCGATGGCGGACTGCGTCAGGCATGGAGGCGTCGAAACGAAAGGTGGCCGTGGCCATCTCGTCGCACGCGGAGATCGCTCCGCGCATCGCTGTTCACCCCGCTGACCCATCCTTCGTCGGCCCCCGACCGGCGGTCCTGATCTTTCCCGGCGGTGGTTTCCGGGAACTGACCGAGCACGAAGGCGAAGGCTACGCCCGCTGGTTGTCGGGCCTCGGTTTCCATGCCTTCGTCCTCAGCTATCGCTTACTCCCACAACGCTTTCCCGCGCCGCTGCAAGACGCCCGCGCGGCTCTCGCCTATGTGCGCGAGGGCGGGCACGGCCTGTCGGTCGACGTCACCAGGGTCGGTGTTGTCGGATCCAGCGCCGGTGGCCAGTTGGCGGGGCTGCTCATGACCGGGCAGGTCCTGTCGATCGAACCCGAGATCGACGATCCGCCGCGGCCCGACTTCGCGATCCTGGCCTACCCGCTCGCGGATCTGGACCTGATTCCACTCGGCGCCGTCGAGGCGTTGCTCGGCGAACTCATGCCGCTGAAGGACGAGCTCTCCCCGGCCAAGCACGTGGACGAGCGCACCTGTCCGGCGTTCGTGTGGTCGACGGCGCAGGACCCGCCGGGGTTCCCGAACGCGCTGGCCTGGGCCGAATCGCTCGTCCGAGCGAGCATCCCGGTCGAATTGCACATCTATCCGCACGGCAAACACGGTCTCGGCCTGGCCGACGGTGTCGCCTACGGCGCGCACGGCCACGCGCACCTCCCGCATACCGCGACGTGGACGACGGCGTGCGCGGCGTGGTTGGAGTCCGAAGGCTTCCTCACGACTTCGTAGGACGCACTACGCTGCGAAATATGCGCAAGCTTGTCGTGGTGATGATCTCGGTGCTCGGACTGTTGTTCCTGGCCGGATGTGGGGCCGAGGAGAGTGGGGGCGGCGGGATGGCTGACCGGGCGGCGCCGAGTCCCGGTGGGTCCGCGGCCGCTGTGGTGCCGGGGTTCCGGGAGGGGGCGCCTGCCAAGGACAGTCCGCCGCCGTCGGATCAGTCCACTCGCAAAGAGGTGATCACCGGGTCGGTGGATCTGACCTCCGAGGATCCGATCGGGGCCGCGGCGACGGTCAGCGAGCAGGTGCGGGCGGTCGACGGGCGCATCGACAGTCGCACCGAGCAGCCGGGCACCGACAAGCGCACGGCTCGGGCGGTGCTCAGTGTGCGGGTGCCCGGTGAGGTCACCGACTCGTTCATCACCGGACTCGGCGATGTCGGCACGGTGACCAGCGTCAGCACCAACCGCGACGACGTCACCATGCAGTGGCAGGACCTCGACGCCCGCATCCGCGCCCTGCAAGCCTCGGTCGACCGGCTCAAAGCCCTCATGGCCGGGGCCACCAACACCGCCGACCTGATCACCGCCGAGGAGGCGCTGTCGAGCAGGCAGGGCGAGCTCGACAGCCTCACCGCGCAGAAGCGCAGCCTCGACGACCAGGTCGCGCTCTCCACGCTGACCATCACCCTCACCGCCACCGCCGATCGCGCCCCCGGCGACCCGGACAACTTCTGGGACGGTGTCGTCGCGGGCTGGGAGTCGCTGATCGACTGGCTCCAGGACGCGATCGTGTTCCTCGGCAAGGCCCTGCCGTGGTTGGGCTTCCTCGCCGTCCTCGGCGGAATCCTCTACGCCGCACTGCGATTGGTGCGCGGCCGACGCGCCACGAAGCCAAGGCCCACCGCCCCCACACCGGAAACCGCCGCACCCGCACCCGCGACGCCCCAGGCCACCGCAGCCACCGCCACACCCGCCGAGTCCGAAGTCGAGACACCGGCCCCCGCGACATCCACCCCCGCACCCGGCACGACCGCACCCGAAACCACCTCGCCCGAGAAGGAGACCCCCGGTGCCGACCGTGCGGGCGACGATCAAACCGAACAGCCGTAAAGGCCCCCTGGTCGACATCGCCGAGGACGGCACCCTCACCCTCTACGTCCGCGCCCCGGCCGTGGAGGGCAAGGCGAACAAGGCCGCCATCGAACTGCTCGCCCAGCACTTCGGCGTCGCGAAATCGGCGGTCCGCCTGGAAGCGGGCGCCACCTCCCGCTTCAAGCGCTTCGACATCGACATGTGAGTTCGCGGACTACACCCCGTCGGGAAACCCGAGCTGCCGCCACGCCTCGTACACCGCCACAGCGGCGGTGTTCGACAGATTCATCGACCGCCGCCCCGGCAACATCGGCACCCGCACCTGCTCGGTGATATGCGGATCGGCCAGCACCTCGGGCGGTAACCCGGTGGGCTCGGTGCCGAACAGCAGAATATCGCCGGGCCGGTAGGCGATATCGGTGTAGCGGGTCGTAGCCGAGGTGGTGAACGCGAAAACCCGCTGCTCACCGAGGCTTTCCCACGCGGCGTCGAGGTTCGGGTGCACGGTCACCGAGGCCAGGTCGTGGTAGTCCAGACCCGCGCGCCGCAGTTTCGATTCGGACAGGTCGAAGCCGAGCGGTTCGATCAGGTGCAACGCGCACCCGGTGCCCGCGACGAGGCGGATCGCGTTGCCGGTATTCGGGGGAATTACCGGCTCGTGGAACATCACGTTGAACACTCGCAGCAGGGTACTGGGCCCCGCCCCCGCGAAGCCGGTCGGTCTGGAACAATCGGCATCGTGAACAAGGCGACCGACAAGTACCCGACCGGCAGGCATCGGGTCGCGCGGTTGAGCGCGGGGGAGCAGTATCTGCGCAGTCACCTGCCGATGACCGTGGTCACCGCCCTGATCGTGATCGCGGTCGGCTTCGTGGCGTGGGATCGCTGGCGCCGTGGCGCGCTGATCTTCGGCAGCGCCGCCCTGGTGGCCGCCGCGTTCCGCCTGTGCCTGCCGACCGTGCAGGTGGGTCTGCTCGCCGTGCGCAGCCGCCCGTTCGACGTGGCCGCCTTGGCCGCCCTCGGCAGCTCCATCGTCTTCCTGGCGGCCACCATCAACACCCTCGGCGTCAACTGAGAAACCGGCCACTGCGCGGCCGACTCGCGGTCAACGAGCCGGACGCGTACCCGCGCGAACGGCTCGAGACCTACGTCCGCTCGATCACGACCGCGCCGGTCAGCGATTCTCCCGCGCCAGCCGCATCGTCTCGGTGAGCAACTTCGACACCGCCGCGGCCTCGGTGAGGAACCCGTCGTGGCCGTCGCGCGAGTGCACGATCTCGAGACCCGCGCACCCGGGCAGCCCCTGAGCCAGTTCGGCCTGAGAGTGCAAGGGGTACAACCGATCCGAGTCGACCCCGCCCACCACGACCGGCACCGGCGTCGAGGCCAGCGCGGCCGCCACCCCGCCACGTCCGCGCCCCACGTCGTGGCGGTTCATCGCCTCGCTGAGCAGCACGTAGGTGGCCGGGTCGAAGCGTTGGACCAGCTTGTCGGCCTGATGCTCGAGGTAGCTCTGCACCGCGTAACGTCCACCGGCCCACGGGTTCTCGTCACCCTGGGCGCGGTTGGCGAAGCGGTGGTCGAGCTCGCTCTCGGTGCGGTAGGTCAGGTGCGCGATGCGCCGTGCCAGGCCCATGCCGGTCATCGGCGCGCGTCCGGTGCCGTGATAGTCGCCGCCCTGCCAGTCGGGGTCGGCGGTGATCACGGCCATCTGGGTGGTCTGGGTGCCGATCTGATCGGCGGTGGCGCGGGCGCCGACGGCCAGTACCAGCGCCGCCGAGACCCGGTCGGGCTGCCCGATGATCCACTCGAGCACCCGCATGCCGCCCATCGACCCGCCGACCACGGCGCCGAGGCGCTCGATGCCGAGCACGTCGAACAGTTGGGCTTCGGCCGTGACCTGATCGCGGATGGTCAGATCAGGAAACCGTGCGCCCCACGGCTTTCCGTCGGGCGCGGGGGAGGACGGTCCGGTGCTGCCCTTGCAGCCGCCGAGCACGTTCGTGGCGATCACACACCACTCGTCGGTGTCGATCGGCGCGCCGGGCCCGACCATGCCCTCCCACCAACCGGGTGCCCCGTCGGGCCCACCGACGACATGCGAGTCGCCGGTGAGCGCGTGTTCGACGAGCACCACATTGTCCAACGTGGGCGAGAGCTCACCCCACCGTTGCACCGTCAGTCGCACATCGGGGATGACGGCGCCGTTCTCGAGCGCCACCTCCCCGATGGCGACCACGCCGGCCCGACCGTCCGGCGGCGGCAACAGGGCCAATCCGGTCTCGGGTCGGGCGATCGGCGATTCGGTGCTCACGGTCACGTGGTCGCCGCCGCGAAACCGGCCCGCAGATCGGCCAGGATGTCGTCGATGCCCTCGATGCCCACCGCGAGCCGGACCAGACCGGGCTTCACGCCCGCGGCCAGCTGCTCTTCGGGCGTCAACTGCGAGTGCGTGGTCGACGCCGGGTGAATCACGAGGGAACGCACATCACCGATGTTAGCGACATGGCTGTGCAGGCTGAGCGCGTCCACGAACTTCTTGCCCGCGTCGACCCCGCCGGCCAGCTCGAACGAGACGATCGCGCCCGCGCCCTTGGGCGCCAGCTCCTTGGCCCGCGCGTGCCACGGCGAGGACTCGAGGCCCGCGTAGTGCACCGCGTCGACGCCGGGCTGCTCGGCCACGAACTTCGCCACGGCCTCGGCATTGCTGACGTGGCGTTCCACCCGCAGGCTCAGGGTCTCGATGCCCTGGGCGATGAGGAACGCGTTGAACGGCGAGACGGCCGCGCCGAGGTCGCGCAGCAGCTGCACGCGGGCCTTGAGCGCGAACGCGGGCGCGCCGAGATCGGCGAACACCACCCCGTTGTAGCTGGGGTCGGGCTCGGTGAAACCGGGGAAGCGGGGCTTGCCGTCGGCGTCGCGCACGGTCCAGTCGAAGGTGCCGCCGTCGACGATCACCCCGGCCACGGCCGCACCGTGGCCGCCGAGGTACTTGGTGGCCGAGTGCACGACGATGTCGGCGCCGTGGGCCAGCGGCTGGATCAGGTAGGGGGTGGCGACGGTGTTGTCGACGATGAGCGGGAGGCCGTTCTCGTGCGCGACACCGGCCACGCCGGGGATGTCGAACACCGCGCTGCTCGGGTTGGCGATGGTCTCGCCGAAAAACGCCTTGGTGTTCGGGCGGATGGCGGCCTGCCACTGCGCCAGATCGTCGGGATCCTCGACGAAGGAGACCTCGATGCCGAGCTTGGGCAGCGAGTAGTGGAACAGGTTGTAGGTGCCGCCGTAGAGGTGCGGGCTGGACACGATGTGGTCGCCCGCACTGGCCAGGTTCAGGATCGCGTAGGTCTCGGCGGCCTGGCCCGAGGCCAGCAGCAGCGCCGCGACGCCGCCCTCGAGCGCGGCGACCCGCTGCTCGACCGCGTCCTGGGTGGGGTTCATGATGCGGGTGTAGATGTTGCCCGGCTCGGCGAGACCGAACAGCGCGGCGGCGTGATCGGTGTCGCGGAAGACATAGGACGTCGTCTGGTAGATCGGCAGTGCCCGCGCGTTGGTGCTCGCGTCGGGGGACTGGCCGGCGTGGACCTGCTTGGTCTCGAAGGACCAGTTCTCGGGCAGGACAGAGTCGGACATGTCAGTACTCCAGTTTTGTGCGTCGGGGGTATTTCGTCAGATGGGTCGGATCGACGAACAACAACACATGGGGTCCTCCTGCGGGGCGCGCTTGCTCTCGACTTTCGAGAGCCCGGTCATCACCCGGAGCACCCCACCGCAGCTGGAGGGTTGCCGACCAGCGAGCCGGGGCTTGGCGCTGGTACTCATGACCTTGCCGTCATGTTAACCGGACATTCCCCGCGCGCGGAAACTTCCCCCGGATTTTCTCGCCGAGATCACTCGTCGAGGCCGAATCCGGGTGTGTCGTCCACCGGTGCGCCGCAGGCGTGGCGCAGGCCGTGATAGGCGCGCAGCACCGCGTGCCGGGTCGTTCGCACGGCGGCTTCGGGGGTCGCCTCGGCCAGCGCGGCCTCGGTGTCGGCCATCGAGATGTGGCACATCATCTGCCAGATCCCGGCCACCAGCTTGACCATGAAATCGTCGGGCGTGGTGCCGAGGCGCTCGGCGAGTTGCGCGCACACCGCCACGTTCTTCTTCTCGGCGTATTCCAGCGCGCGCGCGTTCACCGCCTGACTCGCGCGCATGATCCGCTGCATCTGCAGGAACTGGCGTAGGAAGCGCACCCCGTCGGCGCCCGCCTCGGCCTGGATCGTCTCGAGGTAGGCCCCGCACAGGGCCTGCAGGTCGTTGCCCGGCGGCCACCCGCGCAGCGCCTCGGCGACCGAGGTCCCGAAGTCGTCGATCGGGGCGAGCACGATGTCTTCCTTGAGCGCGAAGTACCGGTTCACGGTGCGCGGGGACACGTCGGCGCCCGCGGCGATCTGCTCGACCGTCGTCGCGTCGAAGCCCTGGGATTCGCACAGGTCGAGGCCGACCGTGACGATGGCCGCCCTGGTCTGGAGTTTCTTGCGTTCGCGCAGGCCCAGTGGCGCCGCGGGGGCCGGTTCGGCGGTCCGGTCGGCGCTGATCGGAGGGGTCGAGTCCAGCATGCGGGTCAGTCTACCGGCCCGTCCGATTTGTCTGTCCCAACCAGCCAATTGGCGCAGTCAGACATTTTTCTCTTGACGCCAATTGTCTTGCGGTGCCAGGATGAGTCGACGCTGATCGACGGATGAGGAGTACCGGTGACCGACACCGAGCTGGAAACGAAACATGGTGATTCCCAACAGAGTTCGACTCGCTGGTGGGCGCTGCTCGTGCTCTCGGCGGCGCAGTTGATGGTGGTGCTCGACGCCACCGTGATCACCATCGCCCTGCCCTACGCCCAGCGCGATCTGGGCATCAGCGAGGGCGACAAGCAGTGGGCGATCACCGCCTACACGCTGATCTTCGGCGGGCTGTTGCTGCTCGGCGGCCGCATGGCCGACTACCTGGGCCGGCGCCGGATCTTCCTGATCGGTCTGATCGGTTTCGCGGCCGCCTCCGCACTGGCCGGGCTCGCCCAGACCGGGCCGCAGCTGTTCGTCGGACGCGGCCTGCAGGGCGCGTTCGCGGCGCTGCTCGCCCCCGCGGCCCTGTCGCTGCTGTCGGTGATCTTCACCGACGTGCACGAACGGGCGCGCGCGTTCGCGGTGTTCGCCGGCATCACCGCCGGGGGGATCGCGTTCGGGTTGATCGTGGGCGGGGCGCTCACCGAGTTCGCCTCGTGGCGGTGGACGCTGCTGATGAACACCCCGATCGCGCTGATCGCCGTGCTCGGCGCGGTGGCGGTGATCGTGCGCGACATCCCGGCGCCGCGCACCGGTGGCTACGACCTGCCCGGCGCGGTCACGGTGACCTTCGGCCTGGTCGCGATCGTCTACGGATTCAGTCGCGCCGCCGAACACGGCTGGCTGGCCGCGAGCACCCTCGCACTGCTCGGCGCCGGGTTCGCGCTGCTCGTCGCGTTCGTGATCATCGAAGCGCGGTCATCGAATCCGCTGCTGCCCCTGCGCATTCCGGGCGAGATCAATCGCGGCGGCGCGCTCATCGCGGCGCTGCTGATCCCGATCGCGATGTTCGCGATGTTCCTGTTCCTCAGCTTCTACTACCAGATCACCCTCGGTTACTCGCCGCTGAAGGCGGGCATCGCGTTCCTGCCGTTCCCGATCGGGATCGGGATCGCGGCGGCGATCACCAGCACCCTGATGCCCCGCTTCGGGCCGCGCCCGCTCATGGTGGTCGGCTCGCTGCTCGGCGTGGTCGGGCTGGTCTGGCTGGCGCAACTGGGCTACGGCGACGGATACGCGGCCAGCGTGCTCGGCCCGCAGCTGCTGATCGCGCTCGGCATGGGCCCGCTGTTCGTCGGGATGCAGGCCGTGGCGCTGCACCAGGTCGCCGACGAGGACTCCGGGGTGGCCAGCGCGCTGCTCAACGCCGCCCAGCAGATCGGCGGCGCGGTCGGCACCGCCCTGCTCACCACGCTGTCGGTGCAGGCCGCGAAGAACTACGTCAGCGACAACCCCACCGTCGACCACCTGCTAGAACGCGCCTCGATCCACAGCTACGACGTGGCCTTCTACATCGGCGCGGGTTTCTTCGCGGTCGCCGCGGTGGTCATCGCCGTGATGATCCGGGACAAGCCGGAAAACCTCATCGAGGGCGACGAACACGCCGCGGCGGTGCCGGTCGCGGTGTGAGGACGACCGATGGGCCCCGCGCCGCCGACTCGGCCGCGCGGGGCCCCGCTCGCGTCCTGGGTAGGCTGGAACTCCGGTCCGTGGTGGGTCGCCTCGCGCGCGCATCGCACAGTTCGCCCTCCCCTCGCGGTGAGGAGACCACTAGCAGTACGCTCGTCATGTTTGCACCACACGTCCCGCAACCACCGCGGGGCATATACGGTTTGATGGAATAGCTGGGGTCCGCTCACAAGCGTGTTCGCCTGGCCGTGCAATAAGGGCACCCACCGAGGAGGACACGAAGATCCATGTCCAAGATCAAGGTTGAAGGCACCGTCGTAGAACTCGACGGCGACGAGATGACCCGGATCATCTGGCAGTTCATCAAGGACAAGCTGATCCATCCCTATCTCGACGTGAACCTCGAGTACTACGACCTCGGTATCGAGTACCGCGACAAGACGGACGACCAGGTCACCGTCGACGCGGCCAACGCGATCAAGAAATACGGCGTCGGCGTCAAATGCGCCACCATCACCCCCGACGAAGCGCGGGTGAAAGAGTTCGGCCTCAAGAAGATGTGGCGCTCGCCCAACGGCACCATCCGAAACATCCTGGGTGGCACCATCTTCCGCGCGCCGATCATCATCTCCAACGTGCCCCGCCTGGTGCCCGGCTGGACCAAGCCGATCATCATCGGCCGTCACGCCTTCGGCGACCAGTACCGCGCCACCGACTTCAAGGTCTACGAGGCGGGCACCGTCACGCTGACCTTCACGCCGGAGGACGGCAGCGAGCCGATCGTGCACGAGGTCGTGAAGATGCCCGAGGACGGCGGCGTCGTCATGGGCATGTACAACTTCAAGAAGTCCATCGAGGACTTCGCGCGGGCCTCGTTCAACTACGGCCTGCAGCAGAACTACCCGGTGTACCTCTCCACGAAGAACACCATCCTCAAGGCCTACGACGGCATGTTCAAGGACACCTTCGAAGAGGTCTTCGACGCCGAGTTCAAGGCCGAGTTCGACGCGGCCGGGCTCACCTACGAGCACCGCCTCATCGACGACATGGTCGCCTCCTCCATGAAATGGGAGGGCGGCTACGTCTGGGCCTGCAAGAACTACGACGGCGACGTGCAGTCCGACACCGTGGCCCAGGGCTTCGGCTCGCTCGGCCTGATGACCTCGGTGCTGCTCACCCCGGACGGTCGCACCTGTGAGGCCGAGGCCGCGCACGGCACGGTCACCCGGCACTACCGCCAGCACCAGCAGGGCAAGCCGACCTCGACCAACCCGATCGCGTCGATCTTCGCCTGGACCCGCGGCCTCGAACACCGCGGCAAGCTGGACAACACCCCCGAGGTGATCGGCTTCGCGCAGGCCCTCGAGGACGTGGTCATCAAGACCGTCGAGGGCGGTCAGATGACCAAGGACCTCGCCGCACTCGTCGGCGGGGACCAGGGTTACCTGAGCACCGAGGAATTCCTCGGCGCGCTCGATGTGAATCTGGCGCGTGCGCTGAAGTGAGATATCGCCGATGAAAGGCGCCCACACCGACGCGTGTGGGCGCCTTTTTCGTCGGTCAGGGCGGACCGACCAGTTCGACGCCGTGGATCCGGGCGGCTTCCTTCATGCCGTCGTCGAGAGTCATCAGCGGAAATTCACAGCGTTTGGCCAACGCCACGTACCAGGCGTCCGCGTAGGTGGCGTTGTGCAAGACCGCGAAAGCCTCGACCGCGTCGATCGGTTCGCGGACGCGCTCGACCGGGTGCGTGCTGAAGGCGTTGATCAACTCCCGCGCTGCGCCTGATTTCAGTTCTCCGCGCCGTTCGAGGCGGATGAGCGCTGATCCGACTTCGAAATCGACATGGGGTGGAGATACGCAGCCCGCGATCGCGATGCGCTGGCTGTAGTCGGCGGGGAGCTTTCCGCGCAGCAGGTCCACCCAGATCGTCGCATCGACAACGATCACTCATCGCCCCGGTCGTACTCGTCCCGGATCTCCCGGACGACTTCGGTGCTGGAGACGGCGGAGTCGCCGGTGATGCCCAGTTTCGCGTGCGTGTGCTTCAGGTCCTCGTCCCACCGTGCGATGGCGCGGCGTTGCAACTCGCGCCGGACGTCGGCCGTCATCAGATCGCGCAGGTAGGCGGATACCGACTTGTGCTCCGCGCTGGCCTTTTCGGCGATCACGGTAGCGACTTCGTCGGGAACGTCTCGAATTTGAACGGTTGCCACGACGGGCCTCCTATTCGAAGATTATGTGCATGCACAGGTTAGCATGCACTCTAGGCGCTCGACCATCGCCGCACTGCTCCCGGTTGCCCGTGGGCTAACTCACGCTCATCGCGGGTAGCGAATGGGTACCGGTGCCCGTTGCATGGAAGCGTGCCTACTTCTATCGCCGCCCCTGATCGCCTCGACGAGCCACGTACCAACTGGCATGTCCCGGCGATGCTCGCGTTGGCGTTGGGCGGTTTCGGGATCGGGACCACGGAGTTCGTGACCATGGGGTTGCTGCCCGATATCTCGCGGGCCTTCGAGATTTCCGAGCCGACGGCCGGGCACGCGGTGTCGGCGTACGCGCTGGGGGTGGTTGTCGGGGCGCCGTTGATCGCCGCGCTGTGTGCTCGGGTGGCGCGCAAGAAGTTGTTGATCGTGTTGATGGTGGCGTTCACCGTCGGCAATATCGCGACCGTGTTGGCACCGACCTTCGGGACGCTCGTGCTGGCCCGCTTCGTGTCGGGCTTGCCGCACGGGGCGTACTTCGGGGTCGCCTCGTTGGCGGCCGCGACGCTCGCGCCGGTCGGGCAGCGGGCCAAGGCGGTCGCGGCGGTGATGCTGGGGCTCAGCGTGGCGAACGTGATCGGGGTGCCGGGCGCGACCTGGCTCGGCCAGCACTTCGGTTGGCGGGACGCCTACGTGGTCGTCGCCGTGATCGGGCTGGCGACCGTGGCCGCCCTGTGGCGCTATGTCCCGGCCCTGACCAGCATGAAGATCACCAACCCGATGACCGAGCTCGGTGCGCTGCGCCGCCCGCAGGTGCTGCTCACCCTGGCCGTGGGCGCGATCGGCTTCGGCGGCATGTTCGCCGTCTACACCTACATCGCCACCACCATGACCGATGTCGCGGGCATGTCCATCGGCGCCGTCCCGATCGTGCTGGCCCTGTTCGGCCTCGGCATGATCGTGGGCAATATCGGCGGCGGCATCCTCGCCGACCGCGGCGTCGACCGCTCGATCTTCGTCGCCATGATCGCGATGGTGGTCATCCTGGCCGGTTTCGTCCTCGCCGCCCACAATCCCGTCACCGCCGCCATCGGCGCCTTCCTCGTCGGAGCCTCCGGCGCCGCCCTGGCTCCCGGCCTGCAAACCCGCCTCATGGACGTGGCCGCCGACGCCCAAACCCTCGCCGCCGCCCTCAACCACGCCGCCCTCAACATCGCCAACGCCGCAGGCGCCTGGCTGGGCGGCCTGGTCATCGCCGCGGGCCTCGGCTACACCGCCCCCGCCATGGTCGGTGCCCTCTTAGCGGTAGCAGGCGTCCTCCTGTTCACCCTGACCGTCTTCCTACAACGCCGTCCCGCATCGAGCTAGGGTCTCGCGATGACTACCTTTTCGTAGTCATTGAGGGTGACTACGAAAAGGTAGTCATGTATCTTGACTACTAAATCGTAGTCAAGGAGGGTGCGGTGGCGTACACGGGAAAAGTGACCGGTGCGGAATCTCTCGGCCGAATCCTCCAACAGGCACGCATGCTGAGTGGGCTCAGTCAGCGCGAGCTCGCCGAGCGACTCGGCACGACCCAGCGCTACATCTGGGAAATCGAATCGGGTAAACCGTCGATCTACACCGACCGGCTGTTCGCCATGATGCGGGAGACCGGCATGGAACTCACCGCCACGATCGAGCCGAGGAGCGATCGTGGCTGACCTCGTCGGCGACACACAATCGGGACACCCGAACGGGTGAGAATGTTCTCCTGAACTCGAGGACGTGATTACCCACCCTGACGGTCTTCCTGCGACACTGCTCCGCGTAAACGAGGAGCGATGACCAGTTCAGCCCGTGAGCGGCACGATAGGGGTGAGGTCGTCGGCGATCTCGGTGCGAGCTACGTCGGCGGCGTAGCGGGTTGCTGGTCAGTGGTGGTCGACGGGTTGCGGTGTCGACTCGTGGCCGGTCGGGCCCAGCCGACGCTGAGTTGGACGGCGCGTTGCCAGCGTTCGTATTCTTCTTCGCGGAGGAGGCGGTCGGGGGAGGGGTTCCACTGGGCGGCGACTTTCCAATTGCGGCGCAGACCTTGGAGGTCGGGCCAGTAGCCGACGGCCAGGCCGGCGGCGTAGGCGGCGCCGAGGGAGACGGTTTCGGTGACCAGGGGGCGTAGGACGGGGGTGTCGAGGACGTCGGCGATGATCTGCATGAGCAGGTTGTTCGATGCCATTCCGCCTGCTACGCGCAGGGATTGGGCTTGCAGGCCCGCGTCGGCGTTCATCGCTTCGACCACGTCTCGGGTCTGCCAGGCGGTGGCTTCCAGGACGGCGCGGGCCAGGTGGCCCTTGGTGACGTAGGAGGTCAGGCCGATGAGGAGGCCGCGGGCGTCGCTGCGCCAGTGGGGGGCGTAGAGGCCGGAGAAGGCGGGGACGAGGTAGCAGCCGCCGTTGTCGTCGACTGTGCTTGCGAGAGTTTCGATTTCGGGGGCGGTGGCGATCAGGCCGACGATGTCGCGCAGCCACTGCACCAGGGAACCGGTGACCGCGATCGGGCCTTCCAGCGCGTAGACCGGTTCGGGGCCGATCTGGTAGCCGATGGTGGTGAGCAACCCGTGTTCGGAGCGGATCAGTTCGGTGCCGGTGTTCATCATGAGGAAGCCGCCGGTGCCGTAGGTGCACTCGGTTTCGCCTGGGGCGAAGCAGGTTTGGCCGAACAGGGCCGCGTGCTGGTCGCCGAGCGCGGCGCCGATCCGCACGCCGGGCACGACCGCGCGCGCGGTGCCGAAGTCGCCGGTCGAGGGTTCGATGCGGGGGAGCATGGCGCGGGGAATGTCGAAGAACTGCAACAGTTCTTCGTCCCACTGCCGCGTAGCCAGGTTCATCAGCAGGGTGCGGCCCGCGTTGGTCACATCGGTGACGTGCTCGCCGGTCAGGTTCCAGATGAGCCAGGATTCCATGGTGCCGAACAGGACCTCGCCGCGTTCGGCCCTGGCCCGCAGTCCGTCGACGTCGTCGAGCAGCCAGCGCAGCCGTGGCGCGGCGAAGTAGGTGGCCAGCGGGAGCCCGCTCAACTCGGTGATGCGTTGCGCACCAGGCAGTTTCTTCATCCGATCGACGAGCTCTTCGGTGCGCACGTCCTGCCAGACGATCGCCAACCGCACCGGCACCCCGGTCTCGCGATCCCACACCACGGTCGTCTCACGCTGATTGGCGATGCCGATCGCGGCCACCTGCTCGACGGTGATCCCGGCATCGCGCAGCGCGGCGGGCACGATCCGCTCGACCGTCCGCCAGATCTCGACCGCATCCTGCTCCACCCACCCCGACCTGGGGTAATGCTGGCGATGGGCCCGCTGCGCCATCCCTGCCAGCCGGGCGTGCTGATCGAAGACGATGCAGCGGGTCGACGTGGTGCCCTGGTCGATCGCGAGCACGAAACGTTGAGTCATCGGCATCTGCTCCCGTCGGCGATTCTCGTCGCGATGGTGGCGGTGAAAGTCACTGTGTGGCTGTGATTCTGGCGTGAAGTCGCGCTAGGGGAGGCGCCGCGAATCGTGTGCGGGGCGTCAGTGATCAGCACGATGCGGGGCAACGCCACGAGGTTGTCGAAGGGATCGACCGCCGACTTCATCGCGCTGCCGTCAGATCGCGATGCACGGCCGCAGCGGCCGCGCGCACCTGCTCGACAGCGGCCGACCGCACCTGTAAGCGATTGTCACACAGTCGATCTACCGGCCCGGTGATCCCGATGGCCGCGACGACCAGCCCACCCCTGGCCCGAATCGGCGCCGCGATCCCCGCCTCACCCGAGCGATGCTCCTCGACCTCCTCGGCCCATCCCCGCCGCCGAACCTCGGCGACAGCCCGGTCGAGCTCGCCACGATCGGTGATGGTGCGCCGGGTAAACCCTTGCAGCGCGACGACTTCCGCAGCGGCGTCGTAGGCGAGCAACACCTTCCCGAGGGCGGTCGCGTGCGCGGGAAGTACCTCGCCCACGGCCAGCGCCTGCACACTGTTGTCGGGCCGAAAAACGTGGTGGATCACGGTGATTCCGTCCTCCCGCGCCACCGCGATCCGCACCGATTCCCCGGACCGCGAAGCGAGCGCGTCGGCCCGGTGAATCGCCCGCGAACGCAACTCGTTCACGTCGAGCCGGTCGGTCCCCAGCTCGCCGATGGCGGGCCCGAGCAGGTACTTGCCGGTCAGCGCGTCCTGATCGACGAACCCGACCCCGAGCAACGTCCGCAGGATCCCGTGGGCGGTGGGTTTGGCCAGGTCGAGCGCGGTCGCGATCTCGCCGACGCCCAGCGGCCCCGACCCGCGCGCGAGCAGCCGCAGCACCGCGGCGGCGCGTTCGATCGACTGGATCGGGCCAGGCACGACCCCGAACCTACCACCGTTCAGCATTGTCGAACGGCAGGCATGGCGGCCGGTGGGCGCGGTTCCTAGCGTGGGTGGCGGGCCCCGGGTGGGCGCGGGACGGACTCAACGGTGAGGTCCGGGAAGGACGAAGATGAACCGGTACGTGGGCGCGATCGACCAGGGCACCACCTCGACGCGATTCATGGTTTTCGACCACGACGGCGCGGTAGTCGCCCGTCACCAGCTCGAGCATTCGCAGATCATGCCGCGGCCGGGCTGGGTGGAACACAATCCGGACGAGATCTGGGAACGCACCCGCACCGTCGTCAAAACCGCCCTGTCCCTTGCGGATCTGACCGCCGACGACCTGGCCGCCATCGGCGTCACCAACCAGCGCGAGACCACCGTCGTGTGGAACCGCCACACCGGCCGCCCCTACGGCAACGCCATCGTCTGGCAGGACACCCGCACCGACCGGATCATCGCCGACCTCGACGCCGCCGGACACAGCGCGCGCATCCGCGAGAAGACCGGCCTGCCGCCCGCCCCGTACTTCTCCGGCGGCAAGCTGAAGTGGATCCTCGACAATGTCGCGGGCGTGCGCGCCGACGCCGAACGCGGCGACGCGATCTTCGGCACCCTCGACACCTGGCTGATCTGGAACCTGACCGGCGGCGTGCACGTCACCGACCCCACCAACGCCTCGCGCACCATGCTGATGGATCTCGAGACCCTGGACTGGGACGACGAACTCCTCGCGATCTTCGGCATCCCGCGCGCCATGCTGCCCACCATCGCGCCCTCGTCGAACCCCGGCCTGTTCGGCACCACCGACCCCGCCGGTCCGCTCGAGGGCTCGGTGCCGATCGCGGGTGTGCTCGGTGACCAGCAGGCGGCCGGGGTCGGGCAGGTGTGTTTCCAGCCCGGCGAAGCCAAGAACACCTATGGCACAGGCAATTTCCTGATGCTCAACACCGGCACCGACATCGTGCGCTCGACCCACGGCCTGATCACCACCGTCGCCTACCGGTTCGGCGACGACAAGCCCGTCTACGCGCTGGAGGGCTCGATCGCGGTCACCGGGTCGGCGGTGCAGTGGCTGCGCGACCAGATGGGCATCATCACCGGCGCGGGCCAGATCGAGGATCTCGCGGGGCAGGTCGAGGACTCCGGCGGCGTGTACTTCGTGCCGGCCTTCTCCGGGCTGTTCGCCCCGTACTGGCGACCCGACGCGCGCGGCGCGGTCGTCGGCCTGTCGCGCTACAGCAACAACGCCCACTTGGCCAGGGCCACACTGGAATCCATCGCCTACCAGACCCGCGACGTGGTCGAGGCCATGCAGCGCGACGCCGGCGTGCGACTGGCGACGCTGCGGGTGGACGGCGGCGTCACCGTGAACCAACTCGCCATGCAGATCCAGGCCGACCTGCTCGGCGTGCCGGTCTCACGCCCGGTCGTGGCCGAGACCACCGCGCTGGGCGCCGCCTACGCCGCCGGGCTGGCGGTCGGCTTCTGGGGCAGCACCGACGAACTGCTCGCCAACTGGTCCGAGGATGTCCGCTGGTACCCCACCTGGTCGCCGGAGCAACGCGAACACGGCTACGGCCGCTGGCTCAAGGCCGTCGAGCGAACCCTCGACTGGGCCGAAATCTGAGTCACCCCACACACTTTCGAGAAGGAGATCACCGTGTCTGTGCAACTGGACCCCACCTACCGTGCCAACGCTGTCGACGCGCTCGACAGCACCGAAGTCGATGTCCTGGTCATCGGCGGGGGCGTGACCGGAGCGGGCGCCGCGCTCGACGCCGCCTGCCGCGGCCTGTCCGTAACCCTGGTCGAGGCAAGGGATTTCGCGGCCGGTACCTCGAGTCGATCCTCGAAACTCATCCATGGCGGTCTGCGCTACCTCGAGCAGTTGGACTTCTCGCTGGTGCGTGAGGCGCTCAAAGAGCGTGGGCTGCTGTTGAATTCGCTGGCCCCGCACCTGGTGCACCCGGTCCCGTTCCTGTTCCCGTTGCAGCACCGAGTGTGGGAACGTGCCTACATCGGCGCCGGCATCGCCCTCTACGACACCCTCGGCGGCGCGCGCACCGTGCCCATGCACAAGCATCTGACCCGAAGCGGCGCACTGGAACTCGCGCCCGCGTTGCGCGACGACGCGCTCACCGGCGCCATCCGCTACTACGACGCCCAGGTCGACGACGCCCGCCACACCATGATGATCGCCAGGACCGCCGCCGAACGCGGCGCCACCGTGCTCACCCGCACGAAGGTGATCGGGCTGGAACGTGACGGCGAGAAGGTCGTCGGCGCGCGCATGCAAGACCTGGAAACCGGTCGGACACACACGATTCGGGCCCGCACGGTGATCAGCGCGACCGGGGTGTGGACCGACGACATGATCAAGATGACCGGCGTCGACTTCCCCTTCCACGTGCAGATGTCGAAGGGCGTGCACATTCTCGTGCCGCGCGACCGCCTGAACATGAACACCGGCATGATCATGCGCACCGAGAAGTCGGTGCTGTTCGTGATCCCATGGGCCGAGCACTGGATCATCGGCACCACCGACACCGAATGGGCACTGGACAAGGACCACCCCACCGCCTCGGCCGCCGACGTGCAGTACATCCTCGACCACGTGAACGCGCTGCTGCGCACGCCGCTGACCAGGGCCGATATCGTCGGCACCTATGCCGGACTGCGCCCGCTGATGACCGGGGCCACCAAGGAGACCGCCAAGCTTTCGCGCGAGCACGCCGTCGCCGAACCCGCGCCGGGCCTGTTCGTGATCGCGGGCGGCAAATACACCACCTACCGGGTGATGGCCGCCGATGTGGTCGACGCCGCCGCCGCGCGCCTGGGCGGATACATCCCCGCGTCCTCGACCGCGCAGGTGCCGATCATCGGTGCGCAGGGCTACTTCGACATGCTCGCCGAGGTCTCGGCGCTGGCCGTGGAACACCGCCTGCCCGTCGACGTCGTCGAGCACCTGCTCGGCCGCTACGGCTCACGCAGCACCGACATCTTCGCCCTCATCGCCGCCGATCCCGCACTGCGCCACCCGATTCCGGGCGCGTCGGACTACATCGCCGCCGAGATCGTCTACGCCGTCACCCACGAGGGCGCCCTGCACCTCGACGACATCCTCACCCGCCGCACCCGCATCTCCATCGAGGTCCCCGACCGCGGCCTGACCGCCGCCCCCGAGATCGCGCACCTGGTCGGCCCGCTGCTCGGGTGGGACACCGAGACCGCCGACGCCGAGATCAACCGCTACTACGACCGTGTCCACGCCGAACTGGCCGCCAACGACGCCGCGAACGACGAAGCCGCCAACACCGCACGCCTGCTCGCCGTGCGCTGATCGGTGTATATGATCTTCTCGCTGTGCTCGGGGGCAGGTTTCTCGGATTCCGTTCCCCGCGCGTCATTCTCGAGGAGGGGAAATCTGTGAAACACCGTATTGCGTTGTCGGCCACCGTTGTCGCGATGGGCCTGCTGCTCACCGCGTGCCAGGAAGACCTGCCCAGTAGCAAGCCCGCGACCTCCACCCCGGTCGCGACGTCGACCGCGCAGGCGCCGGCCACGCCGAGCGCCGACGGCGTGCTGAAGCCCGGTGATGTCGGCAAGCTGAAGTCGGGCGTCGAATTGTCGATCCTGAAGGTCGAATCCGACGAGGTCGAGCGTGAGGGCGCCGTGTCGGTGTTCACCTTCCAGCTCAACAACACCTCGTCGGTCGCCCTGGAACACTGGTCCGCCCCCAGCGTGGTCTACGGCGAGGACGGCACCGCCGCTGATCGGGCGATGGCGTTCAACAAGGACTACAAGTACGGCCTGGAAGGCAAGCTGCCCCCCGGCTCCAAGCAGACCATCAAGATCGCCTACAAGGTCCCCGTCGACAAGCTGAACCCGGCCGTCATCACCTCCGACGACCTGATCTGGCGCGGCGACTTCCGCACCTACAACAAGTCCTGACCCGGTCCGGACGGCCTGGAAACAGGCCGTCCGGTCGTGTCAGACCGCGCGCAGGTGGCCTCGGCTGGCGTAGATGTGTTCGGCGATGAGGGTGGCGATGCGGTCGGGGGCCTCGAGCATGGGGACGTGGCCGACGTTGTGGACCAGGATGCGGTCGGCGGATTCGGGGAGTTCGCGCAGGTAGCGGGTGGCGTAGACGCGGTTGGGGATGATGCGGTCGTATTCGGCGAGCAGCATGCGCACGGGGGTGGCGAGTTCGCCGAGGTCGTCCATGCCGGGGGCGCGCAGGCTGCCCAGCAGCAGCGGGATCATGGCCTCGCAGTGCACGGCGGCGGTGAGCATGGTCGCCAGGTCGTGCCGGGAGACGGCGCCGAGGTTCTTGGCGATCAGGAAACCGGCGATCTGCTGCACGAGCGGGTTGTTGACCGCTACCCCGCCGAGTCGCTTGCCGATCTCGATGAACGGGATCATCGAGGCGAATTTGATGCCGACCCGCACCTGACTCAGCGACGGCGACGCCCACCCACCGGCGGCCGCGATCGTGGTGAGCGTGCGCGCCCGACCCCGCCGGGCCAGTTCCAGCCCGACCCAGCCGCCGAGCGAATTGCCCGCGATGTGGCAGGTGCGCCAGCCGAGCGCGTCGAGTTGGTCTTCGATCTGATCGGCGAGGGCGTAGACGTCGAGCGTCCAACCCTCCACCTTCGGCCCGCCCCAGTGCCCGGCGAACGCGGGCGCGTACACCTCGCAATGGGCCGACATGCGGTGCGCCACCTGTTCCCAGCAGTGTGGCGAGAGCAGGAACCCGTGCAGGAGCAGCACCGGGTCGCCGGACCCGAGATGCAGTGCCGCGACGGGCGCGGGACGGGCGGTGGGCTTGGTGGTGCGTGACGCCATGGTCATTCACCCCTTCCTGGACGACGGTGTCCGGGGGAGCATTCCTTCCTGCATTGTACGGTCGTAGCGTGTCTACGATCCTTTCCACCGTGAATGTCAATGGCGTTCGCGCCGCCGCCACCAAGGGCATGCTGGCCTGGTTGGCGGCGACCGAGGCCGACATCGTCTGCCTCCAGGAGACCAGGGCGACCGACGCGCAGACCGCGGCCGCGTTGGCTCCCGCGCTCGACGCCGGGTGGGTGCTCTCGCACGCCGAGCCGGAGTCCAAGGGGCGCGCCGGGGTGGGGATCCTGTCGCGACGGGCGCCGAAAGCGGTGCGCGTCGGGTTCGGCAGCACCGAGTTCGCGGCGTCGGGCCGCTATATCGAGGCCGACTTCGACGAGGTCACGGTAGCGAGTGTGTACGTGCACTCGGGCGAGGAGAACACCCCGAAGCAGGACGAGAAGTACCGCTTCATGGCCGAGTTCGGCGCCTATCTGAAGGCGCGCACCGGCGATTTCGTGGTCAGTGGCGACTGGAACATCGCCCCCGCCGAGGTCGACCTGAAGAACTGGAAGGGCAATCAGAAGTCGGCGGGCTTCCTGCCCGAGGAACGCGCCTGGATCGCCGAACTGCTCGCCGCGGGCTACGTCGACGTGGTGCGCGCCCTGCACCCCGATGTCGCGGGCCCGTACAGCTGGTGGTCCTATCGCGGCCGCGCGTTCGACAACGACTCGGGCTGGCGCATCGACGCGGTTTACACAACTGAGCATATCGCACAGTTCGCCACAGACGCGCGGGTAGAGCGGGCAGCGACCTACGACCAGCGCTGGTCGGATCATGCACCGGTCACGGTCACGTTCAGCGAACTACCGGGATACCCTGTAACCGAGGTCGGATCGGCGCTGGTAGGGGTCAGTACCGCTTGATTGAGTAGTCAACGTGGGAGGTCCGAGCCGAACCGGTGTAGACCTTCGGCTCACCGTGAACCACGTACCGGTCCCCGTTCCACTCCACTTGTGCTTGGGCCCCCAGTATTGGGGCCCCACCGACCAACCGCATACGGTACGCCGCTTCTGTCTGGAAACCGATTACGTCGGTTTCCTTACCGGTGTCGTTGGAAATCATCATTGAGTTCGGCTGAATCACCCCACGGACGACTACCCCGACCGATGAGGGTCGGGTAATCGTATTTCCATCGGCGTCGATTCGCGTCTCCTCTGGGAACACGGTGATCAGTTGGTTTCCTCGATTGAGTAGCGACATAGCTAGACCGCCCTCGGTAGATTCGGGACTACCACCGACATACCAAACCGCACCCCGAGGGTCTGCCATTCGTCGCGGGTGATCTCTAGTCGACCGGTGGAACTAGCCGCAGACCTCATATAGGTGTAATTACCGTCTGTCTCCGACATGATCCCCTCGGGATTACGAACCACCCGAGTAACGGCGTCGGCCTCCACTTGGATCACGTCATCTTCCAGGATCGCCCCCGAGGTGATCCGATCGGCGAGATCAGGAATCCGACGAACGATCATTCGTTCGGCATCGGCCAGGCGGACGGTTACCAGTTCGGTTTCCGCTGGGGTTAGTTCCCTACCGAGTAGGGTCTGTACATCGGTGGGTTCGGCGTATGTCACAGGACGCCCCGAGGTGTCCGGGGACTCGTGAATCCATGTTCATTCATCGGTTAAGCCAATCGGTAATTATGGTCCGGGGATCAACCTCGGACAGTTCAACAATTTCTAGGGTCTTGGTCCGAGGTGCACCCTCGGAGGTGGCCCAGGCTTCTACGGCATCGAACCAACCTCGGAGGGATAAACCCTCGACTGAGCGGTATTCGTTCGGGAGGCGGGCAGCTAGGGCTCTGGAATCGGTACTACGACGCTTAGAGTTGATCCGGCGAGTCTTAGGCATCGGCATCGCTAGACCGCCTTTCGGGTGGTCGACGCTTCGGGATTCATCTATTCGTCTTCCATACCGGCGAAATTGAGCCGTGCGAGTAGCTGGGAAATAAGCGACCGGGCGGATTGAGCCTGAGCAATCAACGGGTTGATTACCTCCTGACCCATAGAACCTCGGACGGTGAGCGGCGCTGATTCCGCCGCTGAGTCGAGTCGGGCGACGACATCGGCCACCTTGCAAGCATCGAACAGGATTCGCCGTTTGTGCGGCTCCTCGGTGAGGTCGTAGGTGGAAGTAATCGACCTCCACAGAGACTTTCCCTCGGTTTCTAGGCCCCTCGGGGGCCTCAAACCAGGCATAAACCCTCCTTCGGGGTTGGTGACGACCAGGGGAAACGGAAATAGTTGATCCACTGACCTGGAATTATGCGAATTGAAAAATTGAGGTTCTGAATCCCTCGCAAGATAGGGCATCCGTATTACGGGGCGATCCCGAGCACGGAGGCGGGGGTAACCCCCGTGGGTGGCTGACACCTCGGCGAACAGCCGTACCGGTGGCTGTACGCCACAGAGACAGATGACTACCGCCGAATAGTCCATTCCCCTGCACTCCACTCGGTTATTCGCTCACCGTGCGAATAAGCACCGAGGAATACGGCACCGAATCAAACAAACGGATTCAATCCCATATCCCAACGAACGGGTCATAAGCATCATCGGCAACAACACGAGCGGGCACCGATAACTCAGACGGATTCCATTCATGCTCAGGCTTACGCCTCACACTCTCGATATACGACTCGGTACCGATACCGAGGTCGGGAGGTAGTAGGGACCCCCACCACTCGGATACCGCACCCCCCGAGGTCTCTAATACCTCGGGTGCATCTGTATCTCCGGTGGGGTAAGTAGCCGGTGGAGTATCCACCTCGGTACCGGGGGTGCCTAGTGGGCCCCCGGTATCTTCGGCGGAACATGGTTCCCCCTCGTGAACCTCGGGGCGAGAATCCCTCACAGGATTCTCGGCAGTGGGTTGTCCATCACCCGCCGAGGTCCCTAGTACCTCGGCGGGGGAGGGATCACCGGAGTGATCCGCTATCCCCTCGGGGAACTCTGTTCCCTCGGGGTATTTATCACTACCTCCACTGCTAGTTGAATTCACTTCTGGTGAATTCACTACTAGGGGTTCACTACTTTGGTGGGTAGTTTTTACACAGGGGGGTGGGTAATTATTACCCATGGGGGTGGGTAATTTTGACTCATGGTCCCCTAGACCCTGGGTAGTTTTTACACAGGGTGCGTCATCTTCCAGGATCGCCGTACGGGATAGCCGCTCGATTTCCTCGGGGGTAAATCGAGTATTCGACAGTTGAATATGCCAGCGTTCCCACGCCGCCCGCTTACCCGGTCGGGCGTATCGCTGGCGCACCAACCATCCGCACGCTTGCAGGTTCGCCAGTGCGGCACCCACTGTCTTGCGGGTTGTACCGAGGGCGGTAGCCACTTCCTCCGCCGAGGTCTGGAATCCCTCGGAATGCGACCACACGTATAGCGCTACCGATCGGGCCATAGCCGATAACTCGCCATCGCGGGCGAGTGTATAAGGCAGTGAGGTGTACAGGTTCCCTCGGTCACCACCGGCACCTAGACGGCCGTGGTGTTCGATCGGATAACGCTTACTTGTAGGTGTTGTCATTAGTAGTCCCTAAGACTCGATTTATTGTGTCACCGAGGGCTATAAGCTCCTCGGTCGTAAGTGTGATCTTCTTGGTGGAGGTCGGTAGGCCGACTCGATAGATTGTTTCACCGGTCCGACCAATGGACCGACTTACATAGGGTGTGGTCATTCGGTAGCCTCCAGTGCCCCATCTTGGATCGCGTGCCACTCGGCGGCAGTGATCCCTAGTTCCTTCGCATGAATCCATGCGGCTGTAAATCGCTCCCGGTATTCGGATACCGCGTCATTGAGGGCTACCAGCGAAACCCACAGTTCATCGGACTCGGTGCCGGTGATCGCACGGCACACCCGCTCGGTACGTTCGAATGCATCGACGACAGACCGGCACATCATCGAGCAATACTCGCGGCCGGGCGTGCGGCGTTTGGTGCAGCCCTCACGAGCGCATTTACGACGACTCGACACTCGGAATCACCCGCCTACGGTTACGCCGCTTGAATACGTGGGTAGGCCACTGTCCACCGTGACGGTTGGTTCCGCCGCACGGTGGGATCGCCGGGAGGGCGGTAGTTGTCTTCTGGGACACGGTTCCTCGGGGGGTAGGTAAGTGTAGGGGCACACGCTGAAACTCGCTCAGCGTGGCGATTAGGGGGTAGTTTGGTCGCCGGCTTCGATCCTTATCGGGCCCGAATCAACCGGGCCCGACGGGTATTCCCGGATAACCCAAGGGGCGGCCATTGCAGCCGCCCCCGAGGTTATTTATCCAGTGGGATTACGAAGCGTCGTAGCCGCGCACGATTCCCGATTCGTTCAGGAACGCCAGACCCAGACGGGCAACCGCACGAACGTCGATACCGTCGTTATGCACAGCATCGAACCGGCGAACCTCGGTGCCCTTCCTCATAACCAGCATCGTGTGCTCCTCCGGGATACCCCAGAACTTAGTAGCGGCGTCGATCTGATTCGACACAATCACCGGGAGACCCGCGACCACGATTCCATCCTCTACGAACTGGAGGAGCGACTGATTCGATCCGGTGGCGACCTTGAGCTTAGAAATCGCTTCGGCGGTGGCCGGGGAAACGATCCACGATGTCAGCTCAGAACCCGCAGCGATAGCGGCGTACCGAGCCGCTACGAACGGGTCAAGATTGGCAAGGGCCGCACCCGTGTCGATTGTCGAGTAATCAATCGACAGCAGACCGTCCGGGCCCTTGGCCGTGGTGTTACCGAGGTAAGCGGCGTCGATCGCAAGCGCGATCTTGTTAGCCAGACCCGCGCCGATCAGATCAGCAGCGGCGGGGGTGGAATCCTCCGCGAGTTCGTTGGAAATCCGGGTGATACCCGCAGTCTTAGTCGGGATGCACGGAACCTCACCGGTGGTTCCGTCGGTGGTAGCGATGGTATCGAGTTCGTTGTACCAACCGACCGCAGGATCGGAAACCCACTTAGGGAAAACCACCTTGACCTTATCGGTGGAAAACACGGTGCCGGTACGAGCCGCAACAGCCTTAGCCTTAACCGCAAGGTCGACAAGATCGCCGATATCGGTAGGGGTAAAGGCATCGGCGGTTGTGGAATGGATCATTGCCATTGTGTTTGTCCTTTCCGGGACATGAGAAAGCCCCCGATAAGCCTTGAGCGGCTCGGGGGCTCGGAGAATGGAAGAACCAGGACCGATCAATCGGTCTGGTGAATGCGGATCAACCGCAGCGTTGGATACAAGCGGCCGCAGACCGCTGGAGGTATCCGGAAGGAATCAAGAGGCTATGTTCTCTCATCCGAAACTCAGAGAGCGAGGAACTCGCCCCACGACGGGGAAGCCTTCACCGGGGTACCGGGATTACCGGAACCCTGAGTGAAATCGGTAGCTCGCTGGCGGGTACCGAGTCCGGGACGCTCCCCGATAATCGCTTGGGCCACTGATTCAACGGCGGCGGTATCGACACCGCCCTCGGCGGTGAGGAAATCGGCTAGAGTCTTGTCACCGATGGTAAATACGTCACCGGGAGCGGCAAGGTTCTTAGCGGCGATACGCTCCACTTCGGCGCGCTGGTAACCCTCGATACGGGCTGTAAGCGCTTCGACCTCGGCCCGAGCATTATTACGCTCGACACGGTAACGGGCCTCCTTGCTGCCCGTCTGGACAACCTCGGTTCGGGGTGCGGCAGCCCCCGGCGTGGCAACGTTTCCGTTGCCCGTGTTCTGGTCAGTCATTCAGGGATTCCTCTAGTTCGGCGATTCGGGATTCCGCATCGCGTAGTTTGGTTCGGTACTTGGCAGTGTTCCGTCGCATCTTCGCTATACGGTCCTGCCAATACCGGGGGAGTTCGCTTAGTGGTGTGAATTCGTTCATGGTCCCTGGATTCCGGCGAGTGTCTTATCCGGGATGCCGACAGGCGGTTTCGGTCGGGTGTATCGGCGCATGAACAGCGCCTTACGTTCATCGTCCGAGGAGAACCACGGGCGGTTACCCGCTGCCAGGATCTCCTCCTGGTAACTATGATTCGATTCGGTGAATGCGGCGTAGGCCGCTTCTCGGTCCTCGGTGGTCCGAGCGCGGTAATGGTTTCCCTGATACCAGCTCATTAGTAGCCGATCCGATCGGCGGCGTAATCCCGATCCGGGAACCACGCAAGAACAATCGTGTCATCGTCCACGATGTTGGTTGTCTTGGTCGGTACCGTCCACACTCGCGGTTCGTAGTTGGGTTCGGTGAGAGAATCAATATTCATTCATGCTCCAGGCACTAAAAAAGCGGCCTGTAAGGGCCGCTGGCGGGTTTTTACGGGTTGTTCAGACGATTACCGCGAATCGACCTAGTGTCGATCAGAGAACGGCGGCGGGTGCTTCTCGACTAGTTCACGGGCTACGTCGGCTAGGTTCCGACCCTCAAAGTCATAACCGGCTGCTGCGAATATTTCTACGGCATCCTTAGCCGCCCTGAGAATGAGCCGATCGGTAGCGGCTCGGTCCCGGTCACGTTCTCGCCTGCACTCCTTACACAGGTAATTCGCGTCTCGGTATGCGGCGGTTGGTGTTGGGTGTCCTCGGGGGCACTCTGTGGCGGTCATCGTTCCCCTTTCCGTGGGACTCTTGTGTGTTTGTGGAAATAAAAGATCGCCGCACGATTGCGGCGGAAGCTTGAACCCTTGTCGTGGCTGTTTCTAAACCAACAAGGGGCTATCCCGGACTCCAGGTCTCGGGACCACTCGGGAGTTGCGAGTGGTGGAATGCTGGCCCCCTGAGAACCAGCATTATCCGATGGTGACTGACAGGGCCATCGGAAGAATCGGGAGCGGGGAGCTTTCCAGCTCGACCCGTTCACCGTGTATATACGGGACGATTTCCAGTGAACCCTATAATGTGACGTAGTTCACATAGACTACCTGAGATTTCCAATGGAGTGGTCATTACCCCGGTGGATGTGATCCACCTCGTTGGCTGCCCCTTGGCAGCTTCGACCTTGGATCTGACAGATCCAATCGTCTCGGCGAAGCACCTGGCTTCGCAGAGCCTCCCAATTCCTTGGGAGGTCGTCAGACCGTCTCGAAGAAGACCACGCCATGGTCTTCTCCAATGGGTGTGTCTATGTAGAGCGGCATTGAGAATGCCGCGATAGTCGGCGTAGGCCGACCTGATGACCGGCCTTCGGGGCCGGTCTCAGTGAGCGAAGCGAACCGTCAACGACCGGGCTTCAAGGCCCGGTCTTAACAGGGCCGAGGTGAACCGAGGCTCACCCCAATCACCCTCCGTATGGTTCCCTCTTTCCCCTTACATACATATATAGGCACGTACCCCCCCCGGAAAATACTCGCATAGCCCAGATGTGTGACGTAGTTCACATAGACTACTGGAATCTCGCGTGATATGTCGATCCGGGTACCAACCTCCCGCCAATCGGGAAAACATCGCTCAGCAGGGCGTTCAGAGGGCTCTAATGCGGCCTGTAGGCCGCCGTCCGAGTGTCCACATCCTGTAGTACATGCGAATCCGTCGAAAAGTACGGTTATTGTGATCCGATTCATAAACAGAGAAAACCCCGCTTTATGGGCGGGGTTCGTTCTGGGGTATTCGAGCGGCAAGCCAGACTGTTTGAATGGTTGACGCTGGAAATCCTACCTAATCGGCGGGCCACCATACCGCCGCAGCGAATACGGTCAGCGGTAGCCCTATCACTACTGCCCACAGCGCGATCACTTGTAGCCCTCGGCGGCGGTGGGCCAAGCGTCTATGTTGTCGAGGGTGCCGGTGCAGACCACTCGCCACGGGTTCGCGAGTTGCCAGCCCTCCGGGCATGGCTTGATTGTCAAGGACCGCAACGCGGCCCGGTCGACCAGTGGTTCCAACTGTTGACGAATCGCGCTCACGATCCCCTCCTCCGGTGGTGGATTCCGCCCTCGGCGGGGACTCTGATTTCACCCGCCGAGGGCGTTGTCCATGATTCTGATCCGGCTGAGTCCATGTCGTCTACCGCAGTCGTATTCGTCTAAACTGGGTGGGATATACCCCCTATGTGGTAGGAGGCCCTTGTGGGCACCTCGGATGTAATCCGGCGACGCCGGACCCAGCTCGGTTTATCGCAGGCCGCTCTAGGGCGGCTAGTCGGTGTAGACCAGAAAATGATCAGTCGCTACGAGTCCGGCGAGTCGGTACCCGACATCGTCACCGGAACCAAACTCGCTGACGCACTTGGGATTTCGGTCTACGAACTAGCCGGGAGATCCACTCGCACACTGGATCTCGCGGGCGATTGGACGGCGTCCTGGCAGACGTGGGGCGACACCGGCGAACGGGTCGATACCCACGGCCTGAGCATCACTCAGGACGGATTGTTCCTCGGGTTGGACGGGGCTAGGGCCCGTCCCGTGGAGGATGGTTCCTACGCCTGGACCGGCGAACTGAGACTCTTCGATAATGAGTCGTTGATCGGGTGGTACGTCGCTACCGAGGGCGCGGTGAGGTCCAAAGGATCGCTGTACTTCGCACTGCACCCACAAGGGTTGGCGATGGCCGGTTCCTGGGTGGGTCAGTCGGCCGCTGGTCTGGTGATCCGTGGGTGGGGTGCCATCACCCGCCGCCCCGAACTTTCCGAGCCCTTGGTCGACCTACTCCGGTCGACTCAGGGAAACTTGGCCGCATGGCCGAACAGCTTGTAACCGTGACCATTACCGCCGAGTCCGCCGAATGGCTCGCTACGTTCACCCGAGGTCTGGTCTCAGACCGGCTAGCCGCTTGCGGGAACATCGTTCCGGCGGTGCGGTCCATCTACGCATGGGATGGGGCGGTGCAGGACGACGCCGAGTCGCTGGTGTTGATTCATACCCGAGCCTCCTCGGTGCCCGCGATCATCGCCAGGGCCGACGCTGACCACCCGTACGACACCCCGCAGGTGATCGCGGTCCCGATCGTTGAATCCCACGACGGCTATCGAGAATGGGTACTCGCTCAGACGGATTGAGTCTTGACTCCGGGTTATCCATCGGGTATAAGCCAAGAACTCTACACCGAGGGGCGCGTATTGGGCCCTCCTGGACACGTAGACGGCCTAACGCCGTCGCGGTGGGGAGTTGTCTAGGTTCGGTGGTTCCGATGGCTCACAGAGCCCTATAGCCGTTCTCTACGTAGGCGGCCTCCAGGCCGCCCCGAGATTCAGCGATCCCCCAAGGGATCGCGGTAACTACCTAGGGGCCCTCCAGGGCCCCCGGTAGAGAACCCGTAAGGGTTCTCACCGTAGAACCCCTAAAGGGGTTCTTACTACGCGCGTACGTTCACTCGCTCTATGCGCGCGGGAAAGGTACTCCGAGCGTGTCGGAGTACGAACCACCCTCGGATACCAGAAACCCCCCGAACGGCCTTAGAGGGCCACTCAGGGGGTTTTTCTGTATGGGGACGGTCTAGGTTCGGTGGAGTCCGAAGCACTCCGAGCACGTATCCGGTTCGGTCACTTGGTGGGGTGTATCCACGTCGTGGAAGTGCTGACAGAAACCGCACGGGTCGAACACCTCGGACCGAGGTTCAGCCGACAGGATCGAACCGCGCTCACCGGGGAGCGCGTAGACCTCCACAATCACTTTTCCGAACATCCACTCCGAGTCTTCGAACTCCTCGGAGATGGCGAGTACCAGACCGAGGTCCCGAACCCGATCCCGTACCGGTTGGAACAGCGGGTCGGTGTCCTGCACAACCGGGGACCGGTACACACGAACCGAATCGGCGTCGGATTCTGCGATCATGGAACCGGGGGAGTTGGCTATAAGGATCATTAGCGGTTTCCTCCGAAACGGTTGTCGAGGTCTGTGAGAATCCGAGTCCGATCAGACTCGGGGAGGTCCAGGGCATCGTGAATCTGATCGGTCGGTGCGTAAATCCGAAACTGTGCGATCGGTTTCATGGAACGGATATACAGCTTGATTCCCGCTTTTAGTAGCAGGGCTCGGCGTTCCTCTGAATCCATCCGTCCGTACGCTTCGGCGTAGGTTTCGCCGGTTGGTTCCTTCACGTACTCCGCTTCACGGTGCGGCAACGCTTCGAGTTGCTTTCGCTTCTCGACAAGAGCGGTCATACGCTCTAGGTATTCCTCCTGGCCGCCTACGTAGTCGTACAGGCCGATGTCCTTTTCGTCTCGGACTCCGACCATTGCCCGCTCTACCGCCTGCAATTCGTCGGTGTGATCTTCGCCGGGGATGAACCTGGTTTCCGTCACCGGGAGCGATGCCAGTTCTTCGAACACGGTTTCGTCCAAGAGTTCTTGGACCCAAGATTCCAGGAACGTCGCACCGGTGCATCGCGGTTTGCCAGTCTTGGGAACGCACCGGTAGTACGAGTATTTTTTGCCGTTCGCGTGTGAGTTCACGACTCGATACAACCGGTCTTCGCACTGGTCGCAATAGACGATTCCGAGCAGGGGCGCGGCACCGTTTGAGCGCTCGCGTGTGCGAGATCGCTTGGCTAGGTGTTGCTGAATCCGGGTCCATTCCTCATCGGTGAATATCCCGGTGGGTGTGTACCGGATCGGCATACCGTCCGCTCCACGGGCAAGGTGCCGTTCCTTTACCGAACGGCCAATGAGTTTGAAACCCTGAGTAGCCGGGGATTTGAGAATCTTTCCGACACTCGACTGATTCCAGGTGTCGGAAACCTCGGTCTTTCGGTTACTGCCCTCTTTGAGGTGGAACCGTGCGGGTGTAGGAAAACCGTCGGTGGTGAGTCGGGTAGCTATCTCCCATTGGGATTTGTCAGCGATTGTCATTTCCCCCATGAGGCGGACCGCTTCGGAGGTCACCGGATCAATCTCTAGCGTCTTACCGGCGCGGGGATGATCAATGATCCGGTATCCGTAGGGCGGTTGACCGCCGGGCCACCGGTCCATTTTCCTGAGTGCGGTATGCGAATCCTTGACGCGGGTTGACAACGTACCCGCTTCGAGTTCGGCGAGTGCCGCGATGATTGCCACCATCGCCTTACCGAATGGCGTACCGAGGTCGAAGCCCTCGGTAGCAGACACGAGGCTCTTACCGTTGTCCTCGCACCACTGGATTAGGTCGGCGAGATCCTTGGATGACCGGACCAACCGGTCCAGCCGCCATACGACGATCACGTCGAACTCATGGCACCGGTTCTTGAGCCAGTTGCCGAGTTCGGGCCGATCGAAGGGTGAGTACTTGGTGGCGGATACGTCAAGGTCGGTGGCCTCACCGGCCACTGTCCAGCCACGGGCCTGCACGGTGTTCCGGCCGTGCTCTAGCTGTCTGCCCGGTGACGTAGATTCGTCTGTCATGACAGACAACCGCGCTACCAGCAACGCGCGTTGTACGGGGTCCATCTCGGGTCCTTCCCTGCTCAGGGTCGATTCTAGTTGTAAACCCGAGTCGATCCGGTGGCGCATCGATTACCACCTTGCCCTCGGTGAGTTGGCCGGTCGCGCCAAGCAGGCCGTGGTCGAGCGGGCCGCCGCCTACGACCAGCGGTGGTCCGACCACGCGCCCGTTACTGTTCAGTTCCGATGACACTCTCACGCAAGACTCTCGGCCTGCTCGGTGGACTCGTTCTGGTGCTCGCGGCACTCGGGCTCTCGCTGTTCGGCGGGGGCGGCGGCGACCACACCACCGCGCCGACGTCCACGCGGGCGGTGGTCGACAGCACGACCGTCGCACCGAAGCCCGGTAACTCCACGGCTCCGAAACCCGCTGCTCCGCAGGGCAATTCGTCATCGGTCAGCAAGGTCGCCGGTGTGCCCGATCGCGCCTACACCACGCTCGTCGAGATCGACGCCGGTCGCTGGCCGGATTCGGCGAACGCGCCGGGCACCAAGGGCGGCGAGCAGTTCATGAATCGGGGCACCAAACTGCCCGCCAAGGACTCGGCGGGCAACCCGGTGAAATACCAGGAGTGGGATGTGAATCCCAAGCAGCGCAACCGGGGTCGCGACGCCGAGCGCATCGTCACCGGCAGCGACGGCAGCGCCTGGTACACCGGCGACCACTACGACACCTTCACCAGGATGCGCTGATGACCACGCTGTCGCAGTTCCTCGCTCGCACCGGCCCCGCGCCGCGTCCGGTGATCGGCGCGCTGCCGGTCGACGCCAACCAGTTCAGCGGCGTGCGCTACGACGCGCCCGCCGACTACCGGGTGCGCGAACTGCGCGGCGCGAAGATGCGCACCGTTGCCGAACTGTTCGACGAGTTCGCCGCCGCCTTCCAGTTCCCGTACTACTTCGGCGCCAACAAGGACGCCTTCGACGAATGCCTGCGCGACCTGGACGACTTCATCGGTGACACGGCCGGCTACGTCGTCGCGGTCCGCACCGCCGCCGACCTGCTCGCCGACCAGCCCACCGAACGCGCCTGGTTCGACAGCGCCATGCGCGACGCCGCCGCCTACTGGGCCCGCCGCGACGTGGTCTTCCGGGTGGTCCTGCAAGGCGAGCCGGAGGCGTTCGGCGCCGTCGAGTTGGTCGACCGGCCGTCTCCGTAGTTCCGCTGCCAACGAAACTGACGGCTACCCCGAAACAGTCTGCCTCCCTATCGTTCTCACCGGTGCGCATCACTCCCACCCGCACCGACGAGGAGACACGATGAAACGAGTACTGGTCGGCGCGGCGATCACCGCCGCCCTCCTGACCTCCACCACGGGCCTGGCAACCGCCCAACCCGCCGCGCCCCAGCCGATCGCCGACAGCGGATCGGCGCTGTGGTACGGCCTGATGGAGGCTCTCGTGTGGCTGGGCAACGGTTCGTCGGCGCCGTGTACAGCCCCTGCGGGGCTGTGCTGAGATGGAGTACACGATGAAACGAGTGTTTGCCGGTGTCGGTGTCGTCGCCGCGATCATGACGGCCGGTGCCGGGGTGGCAGTCGCCGAGGTGCCCGCCCACGGTGTTCAGCAGGTTGCCGAACCGTCCACCGGTTCCGGGGACCTCCTGACCGGTCAGCTGTACCACCTGTTCACCCAGCTCGCCAGCGGGTCGTCGCAGCCGTGCGACGGCATTCAAACCGACGTCTGCCTCCCGACGCCGACCCCGTAGGGCGAAACGCGCACCCCTTGCCAACAGGGTGAATTCGGAGGATTCTCGGGCCTACACGCACTCGACGAGGAGGCGCGCGATGGCCGTACGGCAGCGGGAACCCGGGTATTTCGCCGATGATTCGATGATTCGGCGGGTGATGAGCAAACGGGCGGTCGGGCTCACGTACGGGGTGCGGGCGTTGGTGATCGGGGCGGTGCATCCGCTGCTGTTCGTCGGGACCAGTGAGCACACCGCGCATCGCACGACCCCGTATACGCGCCTGGCCGTCACCGGGGCGTTGTTCGAGGCGGTGTTCCTCGGCACCAAAACCGAGGCCGACCGGGCCCTGGCCTTCACCCGCCGCAAGCACGCCACGGTGGTGGGCGCCCTGCCCGAAGACGCGGGCGCCCACCACCCGGCCGGCACCAGCTACGCCGCCCTCGACCCGCACCTGATGTACATGACCATGGCCTTCACCCTCGATTCGGCCGAGGCGATGTACGACCGGCTCGTGCGCGACCTCACCTCCACCGAACGCGAGGACCTCTACCAGGACTACGTGCGCTGGGCCGAACTGTTCGGCATGCCACGCTCGGCCGCCCCCGCCGACTACCCGAGTTTCCGGCGCGGCTTCGACACCTACCTGCACTCGGACGAGTTGTTCCTGACCGAGGAAGCGGCCCTGGTCGGCTCCTACCTGGCAGGCCACCGCAAGGCGTATCGCCTGCCCGCACCCGCCGAACAGGTCGGTTCGGCGCTGTACCTGCTGGTCCAGGGCAGTCTGCCGCCCCGGATCCGGCACCTGTACGGCATCGAATGGGGCCTGGCCGACGAACTGGCCCACCGCGCGCTGTGTCGCAGCATCCGCACCGCCCACCTCGCCCCGCCGCTGGCCCCTCGGGTCCTGGCGGGCGCCCTCGCCGGACCCAGCACCCCGTCCTATCAGCTGCTGGCCCGCCGCGAACAACACATGGTCCGGGCGGGTCGGGCGAGTATGCCCGGCGTCGACCCGCGCAACTGGATCCAGCGACACGGCGCCTGACACCGGCATGGAAAGATTCGGGGTATGTCCAGTCCTGCCCCGGCCGCGACGGCCGAACGCAAGCAGCGGGTGCTGTCGGGCATCCAGCCCACCAGCGACTCCTTCCACCTCGGCAACTACCTGGGTGCGCTGCAGTACTGGGTGACGATGCAGGACGAGTACGACGCGCTGTACTTCATCCCCGACATGCACGCGATCACCGTCAACCAGGATCCCAAGGCGCTGCGCGCGCGCACCAAGGCTGCCGCCGCCCAGCTGCTCGCGCTCGGCATCGACCCCGCCAAGTCCACGCTGTTCGTGCAGAGCCAGGTCCCCGAGCACGCCGAACTTTCGTGGGTGCTGAGCTGCATCACCGGTTTCGGCGAGGCCGGTCGGATGACCCAGTTCAAGGACAAGTCGCTCAAGCAGGGCGCCGACAACGCCACCGTCGGCCTGTTCACCTACCCGGTGCTGATGGCCGCCGACATCCTGCTCTACCGCCCGCACCAGGTCCCGGTCGGCGAGGACCAGCGCCAGCACCTCGAGCTGACCCGAAACCTGGCCCAGCGCTTCAACACTCGCTACAAGAAGACCTTCGTCGTGCCCGAACCGCACATCGTCAAGGGCACCGCCAAGATCTTCGACCTGCAGGATCCCACCGCGAAGATGAGCAAGTCCGCGGCCAGCGACTCGGGCCTGATCAACCTGCTCGACGACCCGAAGATCACCGCGAAGAAGGTGCGCTCGGCGGTCACCGACACCGAGCGGGAGATCCGCTACGACCCCGAGCACAAGGCCGGGGTGAGCAATCTGTTGGTGATCTTGAGTTCGCTGACCGAGACCCCGGTCGCTGACCTCGAGGTGAATTTCGCCGGTAAGGGTTACGGTGATCTCAAGGCCGAGGTGGCCGACGCGTTGGTCGAGTTCGTCACGCCGGTGCAGAAGAAGGTGCAGGACTACCTGTCCGATCAGGCAGAGCTGGACCGGATTCTGGCCGTGGGTGCCGAGCGAGCGCGCGAGATCGCAGGCAACACACTTGCTCAGGTGTACGACCGGGTTGGCTTCCTCGCCCGCTGACCCGTTGCGCGCCTGGGGCTTTCGCTGAAGGGGCGCGTGTCATGCAGTTGATCGACAACATCTCGGCCACGGTCGAGAAGCAGATCGGGAGCAGGCCCTGGCTGGATCATCTGGTCAGGGCCGGTGGTCGATTCCAGCGCCAGCGCGGTGACTTCTTCGCCGCAGGCATCACGTATTTCACTGTGCTGTCGCTGTTTCCGCTGCTGATGGTCGCGTTCTCGGTGGCCGGTTTCATCCTGGCCGGACACCCCGACCTGCTCACCGAACTCCAGGCCAAGGTCATCGAGAACATCCCGGGCTCCTTCGGCGACCAGATCAACGACCTCATCGACCAGGCCCTGGACTCACGCGGCACGGTCGGCATCCTCGGCCTGCTGGTCGGTCTCTACACCGGGCTGGGCTGGATCGCGAACCTGCGCGCCGCGCTCACCGAACAGTGGGAGAGCCAGAGCCCCGAAAAGCCTTGGTGGCAGGCGAAACTGTCCGATCTCGGCGCGCTGATCGGGCTCGGGCTGGCCTTCGTGGTGTCGCTGGGACTCTCGGCGTTGGCGGCGAGCGGGTTGGCCAAGCGGGTGCTCGAACTGGTCGGCCTCGAACACCTGCCCGGGGCCGGGGTGGCATTGCGGTTGTTGTCGATCGCGCTCGGCGTGCTCGCCTCGTGGGCGGTGTTCGCGTGGATGATCGCGCGCCTGCCCCGCGAACCGGTTTCGCTGCGCAGCGCGGCGCGGGCGGCGATGCTGGCGGCGGTCGCGTTCGAGATCTTTAAACTCATCGGCGCGATCTACCTGCGCACGGTGCTGTCGAGCCCGGCGGGCGCCACGTTCGGCTCGATCATCGGCCTGATGGTGTTCAGCTACATGACCTACCGGATCCTGCTGTTCGCCACGGCGTGGGCGGCGACCTCGCGCGACAACGAGGCGGCCGCGACGGTCGCGCCGCCGAATCCGGTGATCATCCAACCGCGGGTGGTCGAACACGGACCCTCCGCCGGGGCGGGTGCGGCCTACTTCGGCGCGGGCGTGCTCGCGGCGCTGGCGCTGGTGCTGTTCGGTAAGCGCAAGTAGGTGCTGCGCGGCTGGTCGGCGCGGCGGCCGAGGTCGTGGAGGAGGGCATCGAGGGCGTCGACATCGCCCCAGCCGTTGACGGCGATCGTGCCGTCCGCGCCGACCCGCACCTCGACCCGGTCGGGAACCGTGGTGAACTCGAGGTCGCGGTAGCGGTCGGTGAGGGCGCGCAGGCCCTGGTTCGTCGAACCGATCCAGGGGCGTTCGCGGTCGACGAGGTCGGCGCGGTAGGGGCCGTCGGCGAGCAGGTCGGTGTGGGTGAGCAGGTCGGCGATGTCGGGTCGGTGCCGCGCCCAGTCGCGCAGGTCGGCGTAGTCGTAGCCGGTGAAGGTCATCACGGACAGGCCCCGCGCTCGTGCGCCGGCCGCGACGATGGCCAGCGCCGCCGCCTGCTCGAACGGCTCTCCGCCGAGCAGGGTGATGCCTTCCACGCCCGCCGCCACCGCGTCGGCCAGGATCGCCGGTGACCAGTCGGCGACCGAGACATCGGAACCGCCCGCGCTCGCCCACAGCTGCGGATTGAAGCAGCCCGGACAGCGAATCGTGCAGCCCTGCACCCAGATCGCCATCCGCAACCCCGGCCCTTCGGCCTCGGTGGCGGTGAGTACCCGCGCCACCCGCAGGGTTGCCGGGGAGGTCGCCGCCGGGATCACAGATCCAACCTTCGGCCCAGGTTCTGGACGGCGCGCGGCGGTGCGGCGAAGTCGAGTCGGTCCGAGATCCGGGACAGCTCATGGGGTTTGAGGCCGGCGACCGAACCGAACTCGTGCACGTCACGGAATCCGCCACTGCGCTCCCGCGCCGCCAGCACCGCTCGTGTCGCCGCGTCGGACAGACCGAGGGTCGCGAGTTCGCGCTCACCGGCGGTGTTGACCGCGATCCGGGTCGGGGATTTCGCGAGGGACGGAGGTTGCGAGCCGACGGGGTCGGGACTCGCGTGACCCCACGGCGCGGCGGCGTTACCGGAGGGAGTGTCGACCGGTTGACCGAACCCGGAGGCAACCGTGTGGCCTGGGGGAGTGCCGACTGGTTGGCCGTATGGGTCGGTGGCGGGGGTGCCGAGCGGTTGTCCGAACCCGGAGGCGACCGCGTGGCTTTGAGGAGTGCCGACCGGTTGACCGAACCCGGTGGCGGTGTGGCCGTACGGAGCACCGGCCGGCGGACCCCAGAACTGGCGCGGGTCGGCCCCCACCCAGTCCGGGGCGGGCTGGTAGGCGGGCACCTGCGGATAGACGGGGACGAACGGTTGCTGCCGGAGTTCGGTCTGGGCGAGTTTGTACAGGTAGTGCGGGCGGGCGAGCAGGGCGTGGACGACGCCGCCGAACATGATGGCGAGCATCAATCCGGCGCCCCAGTCGCCGTAGGCCTGCTGGGTCGAGGTGGGTGGGGTCGCGCCCTCCGCCACCTCGGACTTGCTCGCGCCCGACAAGGTCATCAGCACGAAGCACGCGACCGCGCCGACGAGATAGATAACGCCGCAGAGGGTCCACGCGCGGGTCTTCGTCCGCAGCCCGATGTAGAGAAAACTGGTCCACGTGAGCAGCCCGCACGCGAAGGTCGGCAGCACCCACAGGCTGTGGGTGATCCGCCAGTTCCGGGTGCCGGGCATCGGGCTGGTCACCAGCGGCCGTCCAACTGCTCACGCTGCGGTTCGACCACGCTGGGCTCGGTCCTGACGGTTTCGGTGCGCCACCAATCGGCGGTGTAGGCGCTGTCCTCGGTCGTGGCCTCGAGCAGATCCTCGAGCGCCTGCACGTACGGCAGGCAGTCTTGGCCGAGCGCGTCGTGGGTTTCGGCGGCGACGCGACCGTCGGCGCCGATGGTCAGGGTGAGGCGAACGGGCTTGTCGCTCATCGGTTCACCTCGAGCACCATGGTCACCGAGGCGTCGGTGTTGGCCGTTTCCGAGACCAGGGTCATGCCGGCTTCGGGCGCGCGCTCACGTACCCGATTCAGTACCTCGGCCTGCACGCGCCGACCGTAGGCCGTGTCGACGCGCATGATCGAGGCCACGCACTCCTGCTCGTCGGTGGTCCCGGTGAAGTGGGCCTGCCAGATGCCGTCGGTGTCGCGGCGCAGCTGGGCCGCGAGTCGCTCCCATTCGACGTCGATCGCGTCGGGTCCGGTGTCGGTGACCCGGCCGCCGGTGTCGGCCAGCGCCAGCGCGAGCAGGCGCCGGTCGCGCAGTCGGGTGGACACCGTGCAGGTGGCGGCGTCGGGGGAGCTGTGCGCGGCCGCGGCCTTGGCGACGGCGCCGATCGCGATCGGCACCAGGATGAGGGAGATGCTCATTCCCGCAGTATCGCGCAGCGGCCTTGTAATCCGCTTACCAATCCCGCGCGGGGATCTCCAACCCGGACGCCGAGACCGCGCGCAACTTCGCCCACTCGCGCAGGGCGGTGATCTGCGCGCCGTGCAGCGACGACAGCGGCACCGTGTTCTCCACCGCGTGGAACAGGTCGGCCGCGATCAGCGCGCGGCGCCCGGAGTAGGCGTCGAACAGTCCGGTGACCACCGCCTGCTCGATCTCGGCACCGGAGAAACCGTCCGAGGACGCGGCCAGATCCTGAATCAGCTTCGGCGACAACGTCATCCCGGCCGCCGGTCCGCGTAACCGCTGGGTCAGATGCAGCCGCCAGATCGTCTCGCGCTCCGCCGCGCTGGGCAGGTCGACGAAGAAGATCTCGTCGAAGCGACCCTTGCGCAGGAACTCCGGCGGCAGGTTCTCGATCGAATTCGCCGTCGCGACAACGAAAACCGGGCGATCCTTCTCCTGCATCCAGGTCAGGAACGTCCCGAAAACCCGTGCGCTGGTACCGGTGTCGCCCGCCGAACCCGCCCCGGCGAAACCCTTGTCGATCTCGTCGACCCACAGCACGCACGGCGCGCACGCCTCGGCGGTGGCCAACGCGGTGCGAATATTGTGCTCGCTGGCCCCGACCAGCCCGGCGAACATCCGTCCGATGTCGAGCCGGATCAGCGGCAACCCCCAGGACGCGGCAACGGCCTTGGCGGTCAACGACTTTCCGCACCCGGGAACACCGGTGATGAGCACGCCCTTCGGCGCGGGCAGCCCGTAGGCGACGGCCTCGGCCAACCAGGAATCCGAACGCTTGCCCAACCACGTCTTGAGCACCTCGAGCCCGCCCACGTCGTCGAGCCGCACCTCGGTCCTGATCAGCTCGAGCAGCCCGGACTTGCGGATCGTCTGCGCCTTCTCGGTCAGGACCACCTCCACGTCGTCCTCGGTGAGGGTGTTGCCGTTGACCATGGCCAGGGAGAACGCGTTCTCCGCCTCGGCGAGGGTGAGGCCGAGCGCGGCCTTGGTGAGTCGGTCGTGGCCGGAGGCGCCGAGGGCGATGCTGACGGTGTCGTGATTGCGCGCGATCATCGAGTCGAGCAACTCGCGCATCGACTGCTCGTCGGGCAGCGCGAAATCCAGGACGGTGACGTCTTTTTCGAGTTCCGGCGGAATCCGCAGGACCGGCGCGACGATGATCGCGGTGCGCGCCGACTCGCCGCCGCGGAACTCGCGCACCAGATCGCGCAGCGCGCGCACCACCTGCGGGTCGGCCGGGCGGCTGCCGTCACCGAGGAACGCGTGCAGGTCGTCCAGGACGAACACCGACCGCTCCTGCACCCGGGTCACCCCGCCCAGCATCGCGGCGGGCTCGGTGGTGTTGCGCTCGGGCAGCCCGCCCTCGCGGCACAGCCCCTGCGTGCTCGACCAGTGCCAAACCGCCCGCGGCACCGCCAAACCGGTTGCCGCCGCGATGATCTCGGCGTGCACGCGCTGCTCCTCGAAGGTCTCGACGAACAGCAGCGGGAACCGGGCCTGTAGGAGCGCGGTCAGTGATCGGCGGAACGGGGGCACGGCTGCCGATGGTAGCGGCTCCTCGGCGTCGGGGACCACGTCGAGTCGCGGGTTCGGTGCGCGCCGGTGTCGCTCGGCGAGGACCTCACGGCCTCCGTCGGAAAGCCCGGCGTGCCGCCACCAACAGCGCCACCACCACGACGATGCCGCCGAGCACCGTGACGGCCCGCGCGGCCTCGTGCGTCGGGCGATCGATCTCGACCGGGCTGCCGTCCGCGCGCGGCGGCGGGGAGGCCAGCGGAACCGTGGGTTGCACTGCCTCACTGCCTGATTCGGGCAACTTGCCGACGCGGGCGTCGGCGTCGAGGCCGAAGCCGTAGTCGAGCAGCCGCGCGGCCTGCTCCCACGGGCGGATCGGGCGCACATCGGCTTTGAGCAGGGTGACGACCAGACGGTGACCGTCGCGCTCGGCGGCGGCGACGAAGGTCTGGCGGGCGTCGTCGGTGAAACCGGTCTTGCCGCCGATCGCGCCGGGATAGTTGTAGAGCAGCTGGTTGTCGTTGCCGATCGGGAAGCCGGGATGGTCGGTGTCGCCGGGGATCGCCGGGTCGGCCGGGAAGCCGGGGAAGTCGACCTGTTCGGTGTGGATGAGCTCGGCGAACAGCGGGATGTTCATCGCCTCGCGGAACAGCACCGACAGGTCGTAGGCCGAGGTGCTCATGCCGGGGCCGTCGAGGCCCGACGGGGTCGCGGCGCGAGTGTCCAACGCGCGCAACGACTTCGCCAGCTCGTTCATCTTCGCCACCGTGGCCTTCTCGCCGCCGAGTTGGGTGGCGATGGCGTGGGCGGCGTCGTTGCCCGAGCACATGATCAGGGCCTGCATGAGCTGACGATTCGTATAGCGACCACCCGGCCCGATCCCGACCCTGGTGCCGTCCACATCGGCGTCGGCCTGCGTGCCGATCACCACGGTGTCCAGATCCAGCGTGCGCAGCGCGACGATGGCCAACGCGACCTTGATGGTGCTGGCGGGACGGTAGCGGCCGTGCGGGTCCTTGGCGGCGAGCACGCGCCCGGTGTCGAGATCGGACACCATCCACGCGGTCGCCGAGATCTCCGCCGGGGGCGCGGGCGCGCCGTGCGGCAGCACCACGCCGCAATCGCGCATCCGCTCGCCGCCGATCGCGGGGGCGGGGACGGGCAGCGGGCTCGGCGTCGGCTCGCCCGGCGCGGGGACCTCCGAGCTGTCGATCGGCGCGGGCGGCTGGGTGCGCTGGGCGCAATCGTCGGTGTTCGGGGTGGTGAACGGGGTGCTCGTCGTGGAACTACCCGGCTCGTCGGGGGCGGGTAGCGCCACCGCGGGGGTGCTCACGAACACCGCGACGGCGACGCCGAGAAAGCACGCGGCGTGCACGCCGACTTCACGAATCCTCATCGCCGGGCAGCTTAACTTCTTCCGCGACGCCGCCGTTCGACGCGTCGGAACGCATCGAACGGCGGCAGCGCCACCTACTTGCCGTGCTGCACGGGGCAGCCGTGGGCCAGCGGGCCGAGCAGCTTGTTGTTGTCGTAGAAGTGCTCGAGCTCGAGGATGCGCAGGTCCTCGCTCACGCGGGCGATGGTCACACCGAACATCTCGATCTGCTCGCCGGTGGGCGCGTGGCCCTTGTACTCACCCTCGAACTTGCCCCAGTGCCGCCAACGGATGCTCACCGTCGGCGGGCCCGACAGCACTTCCAGGACCTCCCAGAAGAAACCGCCGGGGAAGGCGGTGTGGAAGATGTGGTGCGAGGAGTCGAAGGTCTCGTTCTCGGCGTCGTAGTACGGGTTGTCGCCGATCAGGATGTTGTAGCTGCCGATCCGCGCGAACTCCTCGGCGTCCTGCCACACCCCGCCGTTGACCCGGCCGCGGTACTGATCGGCCACCACCGACAGCCACGTCGCGGGATCGGCCTTGTGCGAGACCTCCATCTCGAAGACCTTCACCAGATCCTCGACGATCGCCTCGAGCGAGCCGGGCGCGTGCTCGACGCTGCGCTCACGCGGGATCACCTCGTGGCTCAACTCGTAGTCGGGCACGTTGCCGCGCCATTCGCTCGGCGCCGCCGCGGCGATCACGGCTTCGCGACCCTGCAGCCACAGCGGGGCTTCCGGCTCAGGATTCTGCTCGGCCTGCGTATCCGTCACGTCTACAGTCATTTTCGGTCCACCCGACCCTTTCACAAGCTTGAAGAACGGGTCGAAAGTAACAGTCGCGCACCGAATCTCGCGTCTCAGGTCTCACCAGGTGAGAACCACAAAATGGCGAACTGTGTTCTGCGACATAGTATTAGGATCGGCTAAGTCGAAGTGGCGGCCTGCCGAGCGAGCCGCGCCGGGGTGTCGTCGGTCATGGTCGCGAAGAATTCGCCGAGCACCCCGACGATCTGATCCACCGAATCCGCGCAGAACAGAACCGGCTGGTAGTGCGTGATGTCGTAGGCGATCGTGCCCATTTCCGCGACATCGAACCGACGTAGCCGAGCCTGCCGGAATTCATCGATCTCGCCGAACGAGGACAGCAGTCCCGCGCCGTAGCAGCGGATCTCGTCGTCCTCACGAACCACACCGAACTCGAGTGAGAACCAGAACACATCGGCCAGGAATTTCAGCGCCGCGTCGGTCTCCAGCCTGCCGACGGCCGCGCCGACCGTCTCGTACAGCGCGGCGAACCGCGGGCTCGCGATCTGGTTGGCGTGGCCGATGATCTCGTGGATGGCATCGGGTTCGGGGGTGTAGAGCGGGGCCGAGTGGTGGCGGATGTACTGGGTGGAGTGGAAGGTGCGCTCGGCGAAGGAACCGAAGAACTCGCGCAGCGGGACCAGGCCCGCGGCGGGGACGTAGGTAAAGCCCGACAGCGGTGCCAGCAGACGCGAGACCTCGTCGAGCTGGGGGATGTGATCGCGCGGCAAGCCCAGTTCGCGGGCCGCCTCGCGCACCTCGCGGCAGGCGTAGCGCTCGTGTTTGCGGGCCAGCTCCGCCGAGGCGATGCGCCACACCCGCTGTTCGTCGTCGGTGTAGTCGATGTGGGGGACGGGGCCGCCTGCGTGGTCGAGGGCGAGCGCGGCGATGGCGTTGCGGCGCGCGCGGTAGTTCGCGTCGTCGACGCCGGGGTGGTTCTCGCTCAGGTGCACCGTCACATCGCCGTCACGCTCACGCGTCACCGGCGAGTAGAGCTGGGCCTCTGTGAACATGGTTCAAGGCAAGCACCGGGTGCGGCGGGCGACAACAACGACGCGCGCAACTGCGCAAACTGTTCAGTTCACCGGGCTCGTTCGTGCGCGATTCCGGCGACGCACCGCGTTTTCTGTGCGCTTGCTGACCGAGCTTCACCAGCGAATCTGCGAAGGTGCGAAAGCCGGTTCGGTAACGACGCGGTGAATATACCGACGGCGGTAAAGCCCATCACGCAAGATTGCGTTCGTATCAGAGGAGGATGTGTGCGCACCCTGCGAATAGATCTCGATCATCGTCTGCTGGCCGCCGCCGCCGACATCATGGGCACCGCCGACAGTAACGCGACCGTCAACGAGGCGCTACGCCGCATCGTGGTGCACGAACGCCAACTACGCAATCTCGAACGGCTCATGGCCGACTCGGTATTCAGCAAAGAACCTTCGCTCGAGTGAGCTGAGGCGAGTTCGGGTTTCGCCGCCGACGTGGTGGCCGAGGGGTTGCCCGAACTTGTCGGTGCCCCCTGCGATCATCGGATTCCGTCACCGATCGCAGGGGGAAACCAATGTCGGTACCGATCGCGAATATGCCACTCGCCCAACGCCCGCGTGAGCGTCTGCTCATGCTCGGCCCGCACGCGCTCAGCGACGGCGAACTGCTCGCCCTGCTCCTCGGCCAGGGCACCCGCGGCCAGTCGTCGGTGGAGCTCGCGGCCCAATTGATCGGCGACTACGGCGGATTGGCCGAACTCGCCGCCGCCCGCCCCGAGGAACTGGCCGCCCGCGCGGGCATCGGCCCCGCCAAGGCCGCCACCGTCGTCGCCGCCTTCCACCTCGGCACCCGCTCGCGCCTGCCCGCGCGCTCCCAACCCCAACTCACCACCCCCGACGACATCGCCGCCGCCGCGATCCCCCTGTTCGCGGGCGCCCGCGTGGAACGGTTGCTCGTGCTGGTCTGCGACACCCAGCACCGCCTGCGCCACCACGCCTTCGTCGCCCAGGGCGCCATCGACCACGTCGCCGTCCCCGTCCGCGAAATCCTCAACACCGTCCTGCGCCACGACGGCCGAGCCTTCGCCGTCGCCCACAACCACCCCTCCGGCGACCCGACCCCCAGCCCCGACGACCACCGAGCCAGCACCCTGCTCCACCAGGCCGCCCGCACCGTGGGGTTGCGCTACCTCGACCACATCGTCGTCGCGGGGGAGTCCTGGTCCACCGCGCCACCGGAATTCGACCGGTGATCGCTTCGAGTCGCGGATGCTATCAGGCTGGTAGCATCGAAGCATGCTGTTCCGGGTGCCGTCGTTGGATGCGAACGACCGTCGCGTGCTGGCCGAAATCGAGGAGTTCCGGGACCAGTTCCGGCATCGGCTGGCCGAGCCGCGCCGGTGGCAGGGGCAACTGCGGCGGAGTCTGTCCGCCGGGGCGATCCGGGGATCCAACACGATCGAGGGATACACGATCAGCCTGGACGACGCGATGGCACTGGCGTCCGGTGAACAGATGTCGGCAGCCCCGGACGACGACACGAGGGCGGCCGTCGAGGGGTACAAGGACGCCCTCACCTACGTCCAGCAGACGGCGGATTTCGACGCCTTCCGCTATGAGGAGATGCTGCTCTCGGCGCTGCATTTCATGCTGATCAAACACGATATCCACCAGTGGCCGGGCCGATACCGGCCCGGTGGCATCTGGGTGAGTGGTGGTGCGGGTCGACCGCCCGTCTACGAGGGTCCGGCGGCCGACGAGGTTCCCGTGCTGATGCGTGAACTGATGGAGTGGCTCAATGACGGGGACCTCGACGAGTCCCCTGATGTTCGCGCGGCGATGGCGCACCTGGACTTGGTATCCATTCATCCATGGCGCGACGGCAACGGGCGAATGTCGCGGTGCCTGCACACCATGGTGCTGGCACGCGGGCAAGTGCTCGCCCCGGAATTCTCCAGCATCGAGGAATGGCTCGGGCTGTCCGAACTCAATACGTTGGAGTACTACGCGGCCCTGCGCAGAACCCAACGTGGCGGATTCGACCCGACCAACGACGCACACCCGTGGGTCCGCTTCTGTTTACGTGCCCACCACCTGCAAGCCCAGGGGGTGCAGCGCCGATTCGAAGCCGCCGCGCGACTGTGGGCGAGGCTGGAAGAACTCGGCACCCGACACGGACTGCCAGAGCGAACCGTCACCGCGCTCTACGCCGCCGCCCAAGGGCACCTGCGTCGATCCACCTATGCCCAGGACGAGTCCATCTCGCGCGACATCTCGGTCCGTGACTTGCAGTGGCTCCAACGACTCACCCTGATCGAACCGGTTGGTCACGCCCGCACTCGCCGTTACGTCGGTGGACCTGATCTCCGGTCGATCACCGAAGAGGTTGTCGCCGAGGTGAATACCGAGTTCCTGCGCGAGCCGTATCCGGACGAGTAGGGGTTCGCGCGCGGTGGTCGGGTAGGTCTGGGCATGATGGGGGTGTGGATCTGCCGTTCCTGCGTGCGAACCCGCACCTGCTGTCGACTTTTCTCGCTCATCAGCGACTGCGGACCACTCCGGTCTCGGGTGGGTCGATCAGTGTGGTCGAGCGGATCGGGCTCGATGACGGGACGCAGGTGTTGCTCAAGACCTGGCCGGGGGGAGTCTCGGCCGCGCCGACCGTCGGGCTGGTGGCCGCTCCGGCCGGGTTGTTCGCCGCCGAGGCCGACGGTCTCACGTGGTTGCGGGCGGCGGGTGGGGTGGCCGTGCCGGAGTTGTACGCGCAGACCGACGATCTGCTGCTGATGGAGTGGATCGACCACGCCGAGCCGACCGCCACCGCCGCCGAACGATTCGGCGCGGGACTCGCCCACACCCACCGTGCGGGCGCACCCACCTTCGGCGCCGCGAGCGACGGCTTCCTCGCGGGTCTACCCCTGGACAACACCCCCGGCGACGACTGGCCGACCTGGTACCGCGAACACCGAATCCTGCCGTACCTGAGGCTCGCCGTCGACGCGGGCGCCCTCGACCCCGCCGACGCCGGCCTCATCGAATCCATTCGCATCGAAGCCCCCACCTCGGCCCCGGCCCGCATCCACGGCGACCTCTGGCCCGGCAACATCCTGTGGGGCCCCGCCGACACCCCCTACCTGATCGACCCCGCCGCCCACGGCGGCCACCCCGAAACCGACCTGGCCTCCCTCCACCTCTTCGGCGGCGCCCCCCACCTCCCTCGAATCATCGCCGCCTACAACGAGATCCACCCCCTCGCCCCCGACTGGCACACCCGCGTCCCCCTCCACCAACTCCACCTCTGGCTGGCCCACGCGGTCCTCTTCGGCCGCTCCTACCGAACCGCCGTCCTCGACGCCGCCGCCCACTATCGATAGGCGAGCATCAGGACCCGGTGGTCCAGAATTGCTGGGCTCGAGCGATGGCTTCGGCTTTGGTCAGTACGGCGACCTCGGCATCGGCAAGCCCGACCCGATGGACCAGCATGTGGACGAGATCGGCCGGGAGTGACTCTCTGTCAGGGAGCGGGGAACTTCTCGGGGGGAGGGCCTTGTCGAGGACGCAGGCCCAGAACACCTCGGCGGTGACGTCGAGGTGGTCGCGCAGGATGTGCGCCCAGATCGAGGGGCCGTAACCGGTCCGGTCGGGTGGGTGGGAGATACGGGTGCGCAGGATGCGTCCGTCGGTGAGTTCCAGCTCGAAGGTCACGTGATGGGTTCCGCTGCGACCTCGAGCATCGCGCACCCGCTTCCACCGCTCGATCTCGCAGAATTCGGCGTGGCGAGCCCGCGTCGGTTCGGGGTGGCTCACCGGTCGGCCCCGACCAGCCACTCCCGCAGTTGCTCGTCGGTGCTCAGACACACCAATTGCACCAGACCCCAGTTGTCCCGATGGTTCGCGGCCAGTCGTAGGCGGTCCTGCCAGTCCGAGAAGGTGTGGACGGCCTCAGCGAGAACGATCAGCACCCGCATCTTTTGTCAGGACGCGTCGGCCCACCGGGGCAGGTCTTTCCAGTCGACAGGAAATCCCATCTCCTGAACAGTTCTGATGCTGAACTCGGCGAAGCTGCTGTCGACCAGATGGCTGACCTTGCAGGTCCAGGTGTTGCCGGGTGAGGTTGTAGCCAGCAGAAACGCGATCAAACAGAGCGTTCCGTAGACGCTTTCGAACTGGTCAGGGGGTAGGCCCTCGAATCCGGGAAGTCCTGTGAGAGCGGGCGTGCCGACCGGGGTCAGGCGCCGGTTCCACAGGCGGCTGTGGTGAGCGCAGATGTTACGGACGATCGTCAGGTGCAGGAGCCAGTTCGCCAGGGGCGGGTTCTGTTTCCAGCGCTTACGCTGTTTCCGACGCTGGTTCTCGCTGAGGTTCGGTGTCAGTGGCGGAGGAGTGATGGCGAACCACTGCATGATTCGCTGCTGGTCGACGCTGGTCATCCCGGCGAACAGCTTGCTCAGATCGCCGAAGTCGAGAACATCCGTCAGAACCCAGATCGGTATGTCGCCGCCGTAGTTGGCGATGTGGTGGTCCACTGCAGCATCGTGCCCCTTGGCTCGACCGACTCGCCCCCGCGCCGTCGAGAGCCATTTGGTGTGGTTGATCGATCCACAGAACTGTGGGCGAAAGATGTGCGATTGCTCGTAGGCAAGGGGGCCGTGGCTGCCCAGGGTGTAGCCGATCTGACTACGCATGGCGACCTCGATTCGCTCCAGACCACTCATGATGAGGTTCTTCAGATGTCGATCGAACTCGTAGAGGCCGACGACCTCGGCGAATGTTGTCCCGGGAATGAAATCGTCGGTGAGCTTCGACGTGTCCTGCGGATCGGGCGCGCGGAATGGGTAGGAGTAGCCGCTGAGTCGGTAGTAACCCACCGCGCGAAGCCAGCGATCGGCCAGTTCAGGCGACTCGATCGTCATCCCTCGCGAGGTCAGTAGCGCGATCTGGTCCGCGATGGACAGGAACGGCTTGGGTGTTCGGACCGTTGGCATCCGTCGACCATACAAATCCGGCCCGCTCCTGACGAACAGGGCGGGCCGAACTATTGAGTAGATAGTAACTCCTCGGCGGCCGAGCTCACAATTCGCCACGCGTACGGGCCGGCACCGGAACGACGAAGGCCGCCCGCACCGGAAGGGTGCGGACGGCCTCAGCGAGAACGATCAGCGGGCGAAGAGCAGGGCGCGCTTGACTTCCTGGATCGCCTTGGTGACCTCGATGCCACGGGGGCACGCGTCGGTGCAGTTGAAGGTGGTGCGGCAGCGCCACACGCCTTCGACGTCGTTGAGGATGTCGAGGCGCTCGCGGGCGCCCTCGTCACGGCTGTCGAAGATGAAGCGGTGCGCGTTGACGATCGCGGCGGGGCCGAAGTAGCTGCCGTCGGTCCAGTACACGGGGCACGAGGTGGTGCAGCACGCGCACAGGATGCACTTGGTGGTGTCGTCGAAGCGGGCCCGGTCGGCCTGGCTCTGGATCTGTTCGCGGGTGGGCTCGTTACCCGAGGTCATCAGGTAGGGCTTCACCGCGCGGAACGCGTCGAAGAACGGCTCCATGTCGACCACGAGGTCCTTCTCCACGGGCAGGCCGCGGATCGGTTCGACGGTCATGGTGAGGGTCTTGTCGCCCTTGGGCAGCAGGTCCTTCATCAGCACCTTGCAGGCCAGGCGGTTCACCTGGTTGATCCGCATGGCGTCGGAGCCACACACACCGTGGGCGCACGAGCGCCGGAAGGTGAGGGTGCCGTCCAGGTAGGACTTGATGTAGATGAGCACGTTGAGGAAACGGTCGGTCGGCAGGACCGGCACCTGGAACGTGTCCCAGTAGGCGCCCTCACCGTTCTCGGGGTTGAACCGGGCCACCTTGACGGTGACCATGACCGAGCCCTCGGGGACCGGCGCCGGCTTCTGCTTGGCGGTATCGACTGCAGCAGTCATCAGTACTTACGCTCCATCGGCTCGTAGCGGGTCTGCACCACCGGCTTGAAGTCGAGGCGGATCTCGGAGATGAGCTCCGGGCCCTCCTTGTATGCCATCGTGTGCCGCATGAAGTTCACATCGTCGCGATCCGGGTAGTCCTCGCGCGCGTGACCGCCACGCGATTCCTTGCGGTTGAGCGCGCCGACCACGGTGACCTCGGCCAGCTCGAGCAGGAAGCCCAGCTCGACGGCCTCGAGCAGGTCGCTGTTGTAGCGGCGGCCCTTGTCCTGCACCGTGATCCGGGTGTAGCGCTCCTTGAGCGTGTGGATGTCGGTGAGGACCTTCTTGAGGGTTTCCTCGGTGCGGAACACGCCCGCGTTCGCATCCATGGTGGCCTGCAGCTCGGTGCGGATGTCGGCCACGCGCTCGTTGCCGTGGTCGGACAGGATCAGCGTGAGCCAGTCCAGCACCATCTGCGCCGGATCGGCCGGCATCTCGACGAACTCGGTGCGGTTGGCGTACTCGGCGGCCGCGATGCCGGCGCGACGGCCGAACACGTTGATGTCGAGCAGCGAGTTGGTGCCCAGGCGGTTGGCGCCGTGCACCGACACGCACGCGCACTCACCGGCGGCGTAGAGGCCGGGGACCACGTCGGTGTTGTTGCGCAGCACCTCGCCACGGATGCGGGTGGGGATGCCGCCCATCACGTAGTGGCAGGTCGGCATGACCGGCACGAGCTCCTTGACCGGGTCGACGCCCAGGTAGGTGCGCGCGAACTCGGTGATGTCGGGCAGCTTCTCCTCGAGCACGTCCTCGCCGAGGTGGGTCACGTCGATGTAGACGTAGTCCTTGTTCGGCCCGGCGCCACGGCCCTCGGCCACCTCGAGCACCATCGAGCGGGCGACGATGTCACGCGGCGCGAGGTCCTTGATGGTGGGGGCGTAGCGCTCCATGAAGCGCTCGCCGGAGACGTTGCGCAGGATGCCGCCCTCACCGCGAACAGCCTCGGAGATGAGGATGCCGAGGCCGGCGAGGCCTGTCGGATGGAACTGGTGGAACTCCATGTCCTCGAGCGGCAGGCCCTTGCGGAACACGATCGCCATGCCGTCGCCGGTCAGCGTGTGCGCGTTCGAGGTGGTCTTGTACATGCGGCCCGAGCCACCGGTGGCGAACACGATCGACTTCGCGTGGAAGACGTGGATCTGGCCGGTGGACAGCTCGTAGGCGACGACGCCGGTGGCGACGGGTCCGCGATCGGACTCGGTCAGCACCAGGTCGAGCACGTAGAACTCGTTGTAGAACTCGACGTCGTGCTTGACGCAGTTCTGGTAGAGCGTCTGCAGGATCATGTGACCGGTGCGGTCGGCGGCGTAACACGCGCGACGGACGGGCGCCTTGCCGTGGTCGCGGGTGTGGCCGCCGAAGCGACGCTGGTCGATCTTGCCCTCGGGCGTGCGGTTGAACGGCAGGCCCATCTTCTCCAGGTCCATGACCGCGTCGATGGCCTCTTTGGCCATGATCTCCGCGGCGTCCTGGTCGACCAGGTAGTCACCACCCTTGACGGTGTCGAAGGTGTGCCACTCCCAGTTGTCCTCTTCGACGTTGGCCAGCGCGGCACACATGCCGCCCTGGGCCGCGCCGGTGTGGCTACGGGTGGGGTACAGCTTGGTCAGGACCGCGGTCCGGGCGCGCGGCCCGGCCTCGATCGCCGCGCGCATGCCCGCGCCGCCGGCGCCGACGATGACCACGTCGTAGCGATGCTCCTGGATGGATCGTCCACCCGTGGCATTGATCAGTTCGCTTCGCTCACTCATGCGAGGTGGCCTGTCCTAACCTGTGATGTTGGGGTCGAAGGTGAAGATGACGTAGGTACCGACCGCGACGACGAGGATCATCGACAGCACGAGGATCACCTTGAGCCAGAACCGGGTGGAGTCCTTGCGGGAGTAGTCGTCGATGATCACGCGCAGGCCGTTGCCGCCGTGCAGCTGGGCCAGCCACAGCATCGACAGGTCCCAGAACTGCCAGAACGGGCTGGACCAGCGACCGGCCACGAACGCGAAGTTCAGGCGGTTAACGCCACCGTCGATCATCAACATGATGAACATGTGACCGAGGACCAGCACGATCAGGAACAGGCCCGAGATGCGCATGAACAGCCATGCCCACTTCTCGAAGTTGCCGTTGGACTTGCCGCGCGGCGAGCGGGGCAGGTCGAGGCTGGCCGGGCGATCGTAGGACTTGCCGATGATGGGTGCGGACATATCAGTGCTCCGTCAGCAGGTAGAAGAACTGGCGGCCGACGCCTGCGGCGGAGACCAGAACCCAGATGGCGAGAACGATCCACAGCATCTGCTTCTGGTAACGCGGACCCTGTGACCAGAAGTCGACCAGAATGACCCGGACGCCGTTGAGTGCGTGGAACAGGACTGCGACAACCAGACCCATCTCCATCAACGCCACGACGGGGTTCTTGTAGAGCTCGATCGCCGCGTCGTAGGTTTCCGGGTTGACCCGGACCAGTGCCGTGTCCAGCACGTGGGCGAAGAGGAAGAAGAACAGCGTGACACCGGTGATCCGGTGCAGCGCCCAGGACCACATGCCGGGGTCGCCGCGGTACAGCGTCTTCCGCTTCGGCTGGGCCGGAGCCGGAGCTTCTATCGTGGTCATAGAGTGCGGTGCCTCCAACGTCGTTGATGGACCCGGTCACAGATCCGACGCCGGCATGCGTGGAGAGGCAAATGCCCAGGTGGCTGCGCTGTATTCTCGAGCGCTGGCCCGCCGCCGGGAACCTGAACCGATCTTCGGTGAACTCTAATCCCCTCTGTTTCGCGGAACTAATTCGGCGTGCCGCGCGTTGCGTGCGAAACAGGCGAGTTAGGTTTACCTTTCTCGATGCCGGATACTGGTGTTCCGGCCTCATTTTCCCGGTGTTCGACGGGATCGGCTGGAGGTTCAAGATGCCCGAAATCGAGTGGAATACGTTGCGTGACAAGGCAATTCACGCGATGGGTGCGGCATATGTCCCGTACTCGCGGTTCCCGGTCGGCGCGGCAGCTCTCAGTGCCGACGGCCGAATTGTGAGCGGATGCAATGTGGAAAATGTCTCATATGGGCTTACCCTGTGTGCCGAATGCGTACTCGTCGGTAACTTATTCATCGGTGGTGGCGGGCGTCTCATCGCGCTGTCGGTGAGCGATTCCCGGGGCGAGATTCTGATGCCGTGCGGGCGCTGTCGACAGCTGCTGTTCGAGCACGGCGGCGCCGAGTTGCTCATCGATCACCCCGAGGGGCCCAAGCGACTGGCCGAGCTGCTGCCCTACGCCTTCGGCCCCGACGATCTCGCGGCCGGTCGGACTGGCGAAGGTGGGTAACCACTGATTTAGTTGGCTGATGGGTAACTCGTCGGAGTCCAACGAACGTTCCAACCACCTGTCGCAGGGCAGTCCGCCCGGTGCGTCCGGCCTGGACGCGGTGTCGGTGATCAGCCGCAAACGCGACGGTGGCGAACTCTCCGACGCGCAGATCGACTGGGTGATCGACGGATTCACCCGGGCGACCGTGGCCGACGAGCAGATGTCGGCGCTGGCGATGGCGATCCTGCTGCGCGGCATGACCCGGCGCGAGACCGCCCGCTGGACCGCGGCGATGATCGCCTCCGGCAGCCGGATGGACTTCACCGACCTGCCCCACCCCACCGTCGACAAGCATTCCACCGGCGGCGTCGGCGACAAGATCACCCTGCCGCTGGCCCCGCTGGTGGCCGCGTGCGGCGCGGCCGTGCCGCAGCTGTCCGGGCGCGGCCTCGGGCACACCGGCGGCACCCTGGACAAGCTCGAGTCGATCCGTGGCTGGCAGGCCGACGTGACGGTCCCGCGTATGCGCGAGATCCTCGCCGACCCCGCGATCGGCGCGGTCATCTGCGCCGCCGGGGCCGATCTGGCCCCCGCCGACAAGCGCCTCTACGCCCTGCGCGATGTGACCGGCACGGTCGAGTCGATCCCGCTGATCGCCAGCTCGATCATGAGCAAGAAGATCGCCGAGGGCACCGCCGCGCTGGTCCTGGACGTGAAGGTCGGCTCCGGCGCCTTCATGAAGACCCTCGACGGCGCCCGCGAACTCGCCACCGCGATGGTCGAACTCGGCCGCGACGCGGGCGTGCACACCGTCGCCCTGCTCACCGCCATGGACACCCCGCTGGGCCGCACCGCGGGCAACGCGATGGAAGTGGCCGAGTCGGTCGAGGTCCTGGCCGGCGGCGGCCCCGCCGATGTCGTCGAACTGACCCTGACCCTGGCTCGCGAAATGGTCGCCCAGGCCGGCCTGCACGTCGACCCCGCCGAGGTCCTCGCCGACGGCCGCGCGATGGACCAGTGGCGCGCGATGATCCAGGCCCAGGGCGGCGACCCCGACGCGCCCCTGCCCGTGGCCCGCCACACCGAGGTCGTCCGCGCCGAATCCAGCGGCGTACTCACCCGCCTCGAGGCCATGGGCGTCGGCATCGCCGCCTGGCGCCTCGGCGCGGGCCGCGCCCGCCAGGGCGAGAAAGTCCAGGCAGGCGCAGGCATCGAAATGCACGCCAAGCCCGGCGACACGGTAGTCGCGGGCCAGCCCCTGCTGACCCTGCACACCGACACCCCGGAGGCATTCGAGGGAGCCTTGGCCGCCCTGGCCGACGCGATAACCGTCGAGACCACCTCGGAGTGGAAGCCGGGCGAACTGATCTTGGGCCGGATCAGCTGACCCCGAAAAGCGCGATCCCACCCCGGTATCTCGCAAGCACATGGGTAACTCCCCAACCAACAGCTAACCCGACCACCCCACCCACCGCCGCCCGCCAACGGGACAAACGCGGCACTTAAGTCTGGCCAGAAGACGCGGAGAGGCGGGGGAGCTAACGTTTGGGGATGACTGGTCCGGCGCCTCTTGACCTTGCTTCGATCCGACGCGCACCGAAAGCCCTGCTGCACGATCACCTCGACGGTGGTCTGCGGCCTGCGACGGTGCTGGAACTGGCCGCGGACTGCGGCTATGACGAGTTACCCGCCGGCGATGCCGAGAGTTTGGGGGCGTGGTTCCGTGACGCCGCCGACAGCGGTTCGCTCGAGCGGTATCTGGAGACCTTCGCCCACACCGTGGCCGTGATGCAGACCCCGGAGGGGTTGCGGCGGGTGGCGCGCGAGTGCGCGATCGACCTCGCCGCCGACGGTGTCGTGTACGCGGAGGTGCGGTTCGCGCCCGAGCAGCACCTCGAGAAGGGCCTCACGCTCGACGAGGTCGTCGAGCACACGCTCGCGGGGTTCCGGGAGGGTGAGGCGATCGCGGCCGAGCAGGGCCACACCATCCGGGTGACCTGTCTGCTCACCGCCATGCGCCACGCCGCCCGTTCGCGCGAGATCGCGGAGTTGACCGTGCGGTTCCGTGACGCCGGGGTCGGCGGGTTCGACATCGCGGGCGCGGAGGCGGGGTTCCCTCCCACCCGGCATCTGGACGCGTTCGAGTACTTGCGAGCCAACCACGCGCACTTCACGATTCACGCCGGCGAGGCGTTCGGGTTGCCGTCGATCCACGAGGCGCTCGCGTTCTGCGGGTGTGATCGGCTGGGTCACGGGGTGCGGATCACCGACGACATCAGCGTGCCGGGTGACATCGAGGACGCGCAGCTGGGCTTGGTCGCGAACTATGTGCGCGATATGCGGGTTCCGCTGGAGTTGTGTCCGTCGTCGAATGTGCAGACCGGCGCGGTCCCGTCGTTGGACAAGCACCCGTTCGACCTGCTCGCCCGGCTGCGCTTCCGGGTCACCGTCAACACCGACAACCGCCTGATGAGCGACACCTCGATGAGCGAGGAGATGTACAAGCTGGTCGAGACCTTCGGCTACGGGTGGAGCGACCTCGAGCGTTTCACCATCAACGCCATGAAGTCGGCCTTCATCCCGTTCCCGGACCGGCTGAAGATCATCGACGAGGTGATCAAGCCGGGTTACGCGGTCCTGCTGGGGTAGCGGGCGAGATCAGGGGTGGCACCGCGATCGGTGCCACCCCTGATCCACTCATTCGCTGACGAGCCGGGCCTCGAACACGCGCTGCAGTTCGCGGAACTGCTGGGCTTCCGGCGCGAACGGCGGGTTGGGCGCCATCCGGTTGGGGTCCGGGTTGAGCAGGTACGACACGTACCAGCCCAGCGGATTCGACGGTGCGAGAGCGGTTTCCACGCTGTCGTCATCGGCGTAGTCGGCGGCGTCGCTGAACAGCTCCACCGCCAGATCGAGCTGTTCGATGTCGACCGCTTCGGGCCCTTCGGCCAGGTCCTCGACCAGTCCGGTGAGCACGTAGACGTTCTCGTCGGTCACCGCGACCTCGAGCGAACCGTCCACGGCCGCGGTCTGCACCTCGGCGAAGGTCGAGACCCGGGCCAGCTCGTGCTCGTGATCGTCGGCCAGGTAGCGGGCCAGCGCGCGCTCGGAGCCGAACACGGTGATGGTGCGGCCGTTGCCGAGGAAGATCGGCTCGTCGTCGAGGTAGCAGCGCAGGGTGAAGTGCTCGCCGTCGGAGGTGACGATCTTGACGGGGTCGATGCCGACACCGTCCCAGAACGACTCGTCCTCGTCCTCGTCGTCGGTGGCGCTGAGATCGACGCTCTCGAACTCCTCTTCCTCCTCGGCGACATCGTCGGCGTCGACCACGTTCTCCTCGGCCGCCAGCAGCTCGGCCTCGGCGACCGCGACCGCCGCCGCGTCGACCTCGGGGGTGGACACGACGCTGTCGATCGCGTCGAGCACGTCGTCCCAGCCCTTGACGATCGCGGCGCCGACCTGATCCCACAGCTCCTCGCCGTCCCGGCCGACGAAGGTCGAAGCACCGCTGGCCAGCGCGCCGAGCACCGGGTTGTTGCCGAAGAACTTGGTCACCACGTCGAGCTCGCACACCTCGGCGATATTGCGCACCATCGCCAGGGTGTCCTCCAGCTCGCCGACGACCTCGCCGTCGGGCTCGCCCGCGGCCAGCTCCGGCACGGAGACCAGATCGAAGCTGAAATTCTCCTCCGGCTCCAGCTCGGCGGCCGACAGACCGGCGATGAGCGCCCACGACGGGTGGTCGACGAGGTCGTTGTCGGAGTTGGTGCGAATGAACGCCGCCAGTTCCGCGACGGACTCGAAACCGTAGAGGTCGTCCTCGTGTCCGAGGAACGCCTCCCACTCGTCGTCGCCGTCGCGCCAGCGCGGAGCCCACAGGGTGACGAGATCGCCATCGGTCAGACCGAGCTCGATCGGGACGATGTCTCCAGAAGCCATGACGCGAAGCCTAGCTAGCTCGAGCGCCGGGCACTATCCGGCCCGGGTGCGAAGTGCCCGGAGGGCTGTGCACCGGGTCCGGCGAGCGATTCGTTCAGCGTCGCAATGATGTTGGAACGTTGCGCACCGGCGGTCTCGGTGGCCTGTTTGCAGGCGGTCAGGATGAGCTGCGCGGCCTCGGGCGGGGCGAGTGCGGTGATGGCCTCGTCCAGTCGCAACGCGACCAGGGCGCCGTCGGAGTTCACCTCGGCGGTGACCAGTCCGTCCTCGGTGGTGAAACGCCCGTTGACCTGCTTCAACCCGTACAGCGCCGCCTCGAGCGCCTCGAGTTTTCCGGTGACGCCCGCGACCAGGGCATCCATTTCCGCGCTCACAGTGGCCTCATCCAACTCGTCTGACCGGTGTCGGCGTCGTCGATGCGGTCGAGCTCGTCGACCGCCTGGCGCCGGGTGGGCAGGTTCATCTTGTCGAGCAGTTCGTCGGGGATCTGCGCCTGTTCGGCGTAGACCTCGCGCAGGCGCGCGGCGGCGGCGATGGTCGAACGCCGGGTCAGGCGCAGGATCTCGTCGGCGAGTGCCTGGGCGCCGTACTGGTATTCGCTACGTTCGAACTTGATCGCGATCGGCAGACCCATGCTGGTGGCGCGGACCGAGATGGTGCCCGAGCGGTTACTGCTGACCGCGGACTCCACATTGGGCACCTCGGGGATCGGGGTGCCGGTCATGAGGTGGGCCTGTAGAAGCCGTAGAACTCCATGCCACTGTTCTCCGTTCGAATGGAACTGATCGAGACCGGATCGCCTGCCTCGACGAGCTGCCCGTTGCCGACCACCATGGCGACATGGCCGTCCCACACGGCCAGATCGCCCGGCATCAGGTCACCGGGGGATACCTGGGGGTTGCCGATGTGCTGTTCCTGGGCCAGGCGGGGCAGTTCGACCCCGGCCTCGCCGTAGGCGTACTTGGTGAGCCCGCTGCAGTCGATGCCGGAGCCGGGGGAGTTGCCGCCCCACACGTACGGGGTGCCGACGGCGCCGATGGCCGAGCGCACCGCCGTGGCGGCCTTCTCGTTGGGGGCCTCGACCACGCTGCCGTCGGGCAGGGTGATCTTCACGCCGGTGCCGTCGGTCGACGAACCCGCCGAGGAGCCGGCGGACGCGCCGTTGCCGGTGCCGTTGGTGCCGTTGCCGCCGGTGCTCGTCTTCGACCCGTTGCTGCCCGAACTGCTGCTGCTCAGGGCCGAGGACAGTCCCGAGGCCACGGTGCCGAGCAGGGAACTGCCGGTGCTCGCCGCGGTCGACAGGCCCGAACTCGACACCGAGGACAGCAGATTCGACGCGCCCGAGGCCACGCTGGCCAGTGACGTGCTCGACGGCGCGGGGGTGAGGTCCTGGATGGCGGCGGTCTGGGTGCCGAGTTCGTCCTGCACCCGACCCACCACGCCCATGCCCTGGCCGATGTGGTCGATGGCCGAGGCCACCACGGTGGTCAGCCCCGCGGGCGTGCCGAGCGCGGGGCCCAGTGCCGACACCTGCGCCAGGAACGAGTTGACGATCCCGTCGAGCTCCTTCTGCCCGGTCTGCACGTAGGCCGCGGCCTGGTCGACCACGGTCGCCATCTCGGTGCCGGTGTCGGACAGGGTGGCCGAGGAGGTCTGCACGCGCAGGGCCTTGGCGGTGACAGCGTCGACGGCCTGACCGTCCCACACGGTGTTGACGTTGTTGATGCTGGACTTGCTCAGCGCGATGATCTGATCGAGATTGGTTGCGGTGGAACGCAATCCGTCGGAGGGGCCGCCGGTGCCGAGCACGCCGGAGCCGAAGCTCGACAGCAGATCGAGCAGGGGTTGAGCCAGGCCGCTGAGGTCGATCATGCGTCGGTGCCGATGTCGCCGGCGGCCGCGATGAGCGGGGCCGCGTTGTTCAGGTCGGTCTCGACCAGGGTGGTCGCGGCGCTGGCGGTGGCCAGGCCCATGCTGCCCATGACCGCCGAGAGCTGGCCGATCGCGGCCACGTGGCCCGCGTGCGCGGCCGCGTAGGCGGTGGTGAAATCGCCGCCGATCAGGCCCATCACCGGGCCGAGCAGCGTCGGATCGGAGGCGATGGAACCGGCCGCCGCCGTCGCCAGGTCCGTGGCCATCACCTCGGCAGCCCCGCTGTAGGCCATGATGCCCTCGGCATCGGCCGACATTTTCCGCATCGAACTTCCCCCAATCCTCGTCAGTTCACCGGGCAGAGTACGTCACTCACTATCTTGGACGCACCGACTCCGCATTCGGTTCCCTCCCACCGCGAAATTTTCCCCTGCGGTCGTAGGCGCGAAGTGCCTGGCGACCCTATCGTCTTTTCATGCGCACCGACACCGTGGACCATCCGCTCGCCGCGACCCTGCTCAGCACCATGCGCGACGCGCGCACCGACAACGCCACCTTCCGCAATGCTCTGGCCGACCTCACCGGCATCCTGATGTACGAGGCGCTGCGCGACGCGCCCGTGGTGCGAACCCCGATCGACACGCCGGTCGCAGTCACCGACGGCGTCCGGCTGGCCTCGCCGCCGCTGCTGGTTCCGGTGCTGCGGGCCGGACTCGGCATGGTCTACGCCGCCGCCGAGCTCGTTCCCGAGGCCCGCGTCGGCTTCGTCGGCATCGCCCGCGACGAACAGACCCACGAGCCGGTGCCCTACCTGGAATCGCTGCCCGCCGACCTGAGCGGCCTGCCCGTCTTCGTGCTCGACCCGATGCTGGCCACCGGCGGCTCGATGCGACACACCATCGAACTGCTCGTCGCCCGCGGCGCCACCGACATCACCGCGGTCTGCGTCGTGTCGGCCCCCGAAGGCGTTGCCGCCCTGGCCGATTCGGGTCTGCCGGTGCGCCTGGTCACCGCCGCCGTCGACGAGAAACTCAACGAGAACGCCTACATCGTCCCCGGCCTCGGCGACGCGGGCGACCGCCAATTCGGTCCCCGCTGACCTGTCCGCCGCCGGGCGAACAAGGTCGGGGTGGTCGTACGTGCCACGCCGCGGGCAGCGGCGTCGCCGGACGAACAACGCCGGATAGTCGCCACCGCCCCGAGCAGCGCGTGACGGCCCTTAGTCGTCCGCCAAGCCTCGGCAGTAGGCGGCCAGCTGGGAAAGCCGGTGGGCGGCGCGCGCTCGCGCGTCGTCCAGGTCGGCCCGATCGGCGACCGGCGCGAACACCTCCAGGTAGCACTTGAGTTTGGGTTCGGTCCCCGACGGCCGAACGACGATGCGGAAATCCGCGGCGTCGAAGATCAGCGCGTCGGTGCGCAAGCGACCGCGCACCAGCGCCTGATCGGTGAAAGTCACCGGGGTACCGGCGATCTCGGCCGGTGGATCCGCGCGCAGTTTCGCCACCAGCGCGCTCGCGGCGGCCTGGTCGGCCAGCCGCAACGACACCTGGTCACCCGCGTGCAGGCCGAATTCGACCGCGTAGGAGTCGAGTTCGTCCTGCAACGTCCGCCCCCGCGCCTTCAGCAGGGCCACGAGGTCGGCGGTGGCGACGGCGGCGGAGATGCCGTCCTTGTCGCGGACCTTGCTCGGATCGACGCAGTGCCCGATCGCCTCCTCGTAGGCGTACACGAGCCCCTCACCGGCCCTGGCCAGCCATTTGAAGCCGGTGAGGGTCTCGGCGTAGCGGGCCGAGCGCGCGGCGGCCAGTTTCGACAGCAGCCGCGAGGACACGATGGTCGTGGCCACCAGCGGATCGGCCGGGCGGGTGCGCAGCACGTAATCGGCCAGCAGCACGCCCGTCTCGTCCCCGCGCAGCATGTGCCAGCCACTCGGGCCCGGCACGCCGACAGCACAGCGATCGGCGTCGGGATCGAGCGCGATCGCCACGTCCGCGTCGATGCGTTCGGCCAGCGCCAGCACCAGATCGGCCGCCCCCGGCTCCTCCGGATTGGGGAAGGCGACGGTCGGGAAATCGGGATCGGGCGCGAATTGCTCGGCGACCATGTGTACATCGGTGAACCCCGCCGCGGCCAGCGCCCGCACCGCGAGCTCACCGCCCACTCCGTGCAGCGCGGTCAACGCGATCCGCACCGGCGCGCGCTCACCCGGACCGCCGAGCAGCTCGGGCAGTTGCGCGATCCGCGCGAGATAACGATCGACCAGATCCGCCCCGGATGTCGGAACAGCTTGCCGCGCAACAGGTTCCACGACAGCCTCGATCGACTTCTCGATCTCGCTGTCGGCGGGCGCGATCAACTGCGAACCGCCGTCGAGATACACCTTGTACCCGTTGTCGGCGGGCGGATTGTGCGAGGCGGTGATCTGCACGCCCGCCACCGCGCCCAGCTCCCGCACCGCGAACGCCACCACCGGCGTCGGCACCGGATCGGGCAGCACCGTCACCGGGAATCCGGCCGCCGTGAAGATCTCGGCCGTGGCCGTGGCGAACTCCGCCGACCCGTGCCGCGCGTCGCGCCCGACCACCACGACCCCGCCGCCCAGGCACCGATCCCGCAACCACGCGGCCAACCCGGCCGTGGCCCGCGACACCGTGGTCACGTTCATCCCGTCGGGGCCCTCGCGCAACGGTCCACGCAGGCCCGCGGTCCCGAAGCGCAGCATCTACACGCGCTCCAGAATTCCGCGCAGCAGCTTGCCGAGTCGCGGCGCGGCGGCCTGTCCCTCGGCCAGCACCTCCGCGTGCGACAGGTGCTCACCGGTGACGCCGGCGGCCATGTTGGTGACCAGCGAGATCCCGAGCACCCGCGCCCCCCGCGAGCGCGCCTCGATCGCCTCGAGCACGGTGGACATGCCGACCAGATCGGCGCCGAGGGTGGCGAGCATGCGGATCTCGGCGGGCGTCTCGTACTGCGGACCGGTGAGCCCGGCGTACACGCCCTCGGTGAGGCTGGGGTCGATCTCCCTGGTCAGCGCCCGCAATTCGGGGTCCCAGGCATCGACGAGATCGACGAACCGAGCGCCTTCGAGCGGGGTGCGCGCGGTGAGATTGAGATGGTCGGCGATCAGTACCGGATCACCCACGCGCAGCCCGGCGCGCAGCCCGCCCGCGGCATTGGTGAGCAGCACGATCTCCGCGCCCGCCGCGATCGCGGCGGCCACCGGGTGCACCACCTGCTGGGGCGTGTAGCCCTCGTAGAGGTGCTGGCGGCCCATCAGCAACAGCACGTCGTTGTCGTTCACGGTGAGCGAATGGACCATGCCGCCGTGGCCCTGGGCGCTCGGCTTGCCGAAGCCGGGCAACTCGACCATGGGCAGGGAGGCGTGTGGCGCCCCGATCTCGGCGGCGGCCTCCTGCCACCCCGATCCGAGCACCACGGCCACGCGATGGCGTGGCACTCCCGTACGTTCGGCGATCGCGGCCGCGGCCTGTTCGGCAGTCATGTGAGGAGTGTATTGCCGGGCGCCGACACGTGCCGCCCGCGCGCTCGCTACCCACGGGTAAGCACCGGCTCGTGGTTGCCTTATTCTCGCTGCATGCCGTATTTGGAGCGCTCTGGTGATGTTTTCGTCCTGTACCTCGGCAACGAGGGCGAGACCGACAACGAGAACCGTTTCTCGCCGGACTGGATCAACGCCTTCCACACCGCACTCGACGAGGTCGAGGCGTCCGAGGGTGCCGCCGCGCTGGTCACCGTCGCGACCGGCAAGTTCTACAGCAACGGCCTCGACACCGACTACGTCTTCGGCAACCTGGACAAGATCCACGGCTACCTCGACAGCGTGCACACCCTCTACACCCGCCTGCTGACCTTCCCGATGCCGACCATCGCCGCGGTCAACGGCCACGCCTTCGGCGCAGGCGCCATGCTGGCCACCGCCCACGACTTCCGGGTGATGCGCGGCGACCGCGGCTTCTGGTCGCTGCCCGAGGTGCACCTTGGCATGCCGTTCACCATCGGCATGAACGGTTTGCTGAAGGGTCGCCTGAGCAACCAGGTGTGCGTGCAGGCCATGACCACCGGCTACCGCTTCGGCGCCGACGAGGCCATCGCCGCGGGCATCGCCGACGCCAAGGCCGACGCCGAGCAGGTGCTGCCCACCGCGATCGCCCGCGCCGCCGCGCTGACCAGCCTGCGCAAGCCGATCACCCCCATCATCAAGACCGCGCTGCACGCCGAATCCCTCGCCGCACTGGCCGTCCCGGTCACCCCGGAGAACCTGCCCTTCGGCAACTGAGCTGCTCGCCGGTGCGCCGCTGTCGGGCACTGATGCAAGACTGGAGGTATGGCACCCTCGCGCACCGGCGAACGCTCAGCCACCGCCTCCGACGCCGCGATCGGTGCTGCCTCGGCTGAACTGATCGCGCTCTCGCACGCGATCCACGCCGAGCCCGAACTGGCCTTCGCCGAGACGCGCAGCGTCGCCAAGGTGCTCGCGCCGCTGGTCGAGCGCGGTTTCGAGGTCACCACCGGCGTGGCCGGGCTGTCGACGGCCTTTCGCGCCGTCTACGGCAGCGGCCCGCTCACCGTCGGCATCTGCGCCGAATACGACGCGCTGCCCGAGATCGGGCACGCCTGCGGGCACAACATCATCGCCGCCTCCGCCGTCGGCGCCGCGCTCGGCCTTGCCGCGGTCGCCGACGCGCTCGGCCTGACCGTGGTCGTACTCGGCACGCCCGCCGAGGAGAGCGGCGGCGGCAAGGTGCTCATGCTGGAAGCGGGCGTGTTCGACGACATCGCGATGGCGATGATGGTGCATCCCGGCCCCGCCGACATCGTCGGCGCGCGGTCGCTGGCGCTGGCCGATCTGGCCATCACCTTCCACGGCCGCGAGGCGCACGCCAGCGCCGCCCCCGAACTCGGCCGCAACGCCGGCGACGCGGTGACCGTTTCCCAGGTTGCCCTCGGCTTGCTGCGACAGCATTTACACCCCGGCCAGCAGCTGCACGGTATAGTCTCCGACGGTGGCGTAGCCCCCAACATCGTGCCCGGCCGCGCGGAACTGCTCTATTACCTCCGCGCCGCCGACTCCGGCTCCCTCGACGACCTGATGCGCCGAGCGAAGGCCTGTTTCGAAGCGGGCGCCCTGGCAACCGGCTGCACCCACGACATACGGACGCTCGCGCCCACCTATACCGAGCTCACCCCCGATCCGATTCTTTCCGCTGCCTACCGCGCGCAGATCACCGGACTGGGACGGGTGCCGATCGCATCCGAGCTCGAGGTGCTGCGGCCGCTCGGCAGCACCGACATGGGCAATGTCACCAACGTCATCCCCGGAATCCACCCGGTGATCGGCATCGATGCCGGTGGCGCCGCGACCCACCAGCCCGCGTTCGCCGCCGCCGCGGTCAACGCCTCGGCGGATCGGGCGGTGCTCGACGGCGCGTTGGCGCTGGCCCGTACCGCTGTCGCCGTGGCGGGCGATGAAGTACACAGAGACAGGTTGTTGCAACGGCTGATCGAACGACAGGAGGACATTCGGTGAGCATTTCCGGCCATCCGGGCACCGCACGCGCAGGCTCCGACGCGCTATCGATGGGCATCGGTGCCCGAGCGATGACGCGCGAGACCGCGGCGTGTCCGACCGTGCGGGACACCGAAACCACACTCATGTCGGGAACCGAGATCGTCGACGCGTGGCTGGCCGAACACACCGGCGACCTGGTGGCGTGGCGTCGCCACATCCACGCCAACCCGGAACTGTCGCGCGCGGAGTTCGCCACCACCGAGTTCGTCTCGGGCTGGCTGACCAAAGCCGGACTGAGCTGGGAGGTGCTGCCCGGCGGCACCGGGTTGATCTGCGATTTCGGGCCCACCGACCGCCCCCGCATCGCCCTGCGCGCCGATATGGACGCGCTGCCGATGCAGGAGTTCACCGGCCTGAGTTTCGCCTCCGGCGTGCCGGGCGTGTCGCACGCCTGCGGGCACGACGCGCACACCACCGTGCTGCTCGGCGCGGGCCTCGCGCTCGCCGAAGCCGCCGACAAGCTGCCCGTCGGCGTGCGGTTGGTGTTCCAGCCCGCCGAGGAAGTGATGCCCGGTGGGGCGCTCGACGTGGTCGCGGCCGGCGGCATGGTCGGGGTCGATCGGATCTTCGCGCTGCACTGCGACCCGCGCCTCGAGGTCGGCAAGGTCGGCGTGCGGACCGGGGCCATCACCTCCGCGGCCGACACGGTCGAACTGGTGCTCGACTCACCGGGCGGACACACCTCGCGACCGCACCTGACCAGCGATCTCGTCTACGCGATCGGCACCGTCATCACCGGCCTGCCCGGCCTGCTGAGCCGCCGGGTCGACCCGCGTACCAGCACGGTGATGGTCTGGGGCGCGGTGAGCGCGGGCAAGGCGCCCAACGCGATTCCGCAGACGGGGATGCTCACCGGCACGGTCCGCACCGGGGATCACGCGACCTGGTTGCTGCTGGAACCGCTGGTCCGCGAGATCGTCGAGGGGCTGCTCGCGCCGACCGGGGTGCGCTACCAGCTCAACTACAAGCGCGGGGTGCCGCCGGTGGTCAACGACCCCACCTCGGCGCTGATGTTCGAGAACGCCGTCCTGTCGATGGGCGAGGAAGCTCTGGCCGATACCCCGCAGTCGGGCGGCGGCGAGGACTTCTCCTGGTACCTCGAGGAGGTACCGGGGGCGATGGCGCGACTGGGTGTGTGGTCGGGCGTGGGGGAGCAGTTGGACCTGCATCAGCCGACGTTCGATATCGATGAGCGGGCGTTGGCGGTGGGTGTGCGGACGCTGGCGAACATCGTGTTGCAGGGGTAGCAGCACAGAAGAACATGGGTAACTCGCCGGGGACGGGCTAACTGCCCACCCCCGGAGAGTTTGCCGCGTCCGGAGCGCAACCCCCCACCTAGGTCAGGCCAAAAATCGCGGGGAGGCGGTCAAGCGCCGGGGCCTACGTTTTTGCTGTTTCTCGTGCGCAGGGCGTGGACGTAGTCCTCTGGGGCGCCCGCTTTTTCGGCCGCGTCGGCGATGACGCCGATGTAGCGGGCCGAGGGGAGGCCGCCCTCGTAGGCGTCCAGGACGTAGAGCCAGGCCAGGCGGGACTCGCCCTGGGTTCCGGTGACCCGGATCCTGATCTTCTTGTGGATTCCGAAGTCGGAGCCCTCCCAGCGGTCGAGGCTGTCCTCGTCCTCGGGGGAGACGTCGTAGAGCACGACGAATACCCGGGAGCCGGGATCCTCGACGACGGTGGCCAACGGCCCTTCCCAGCCGATGTCGTCACCGGCGAAGGTCAGGCGCCAACCCTCCAGCCACCCGGTCCCGGACATGGGCGAATGCGGGCAGCGTTCCAGCATCTGCGTCGAGTCCATGTTGGACCCGTAGGCGGCATAGATCGGCACCATCGAACTGTAGCCAATAACCGGGGCGGAATTCCCCTCTCCCACCCAGATCGGCTCACCGTCACACTCGCGAGGCCCGCGAAACACGCGCATCGTTGTTCACCGATCCGACCCGGGCACGTCACACAACACCTGAAAGGATGGGTCGACAAGCACGGGACGGGCCTCACGAGGGACCGATCCGATCAGGCGAACACAAGGAGCGTGACTGGTGGCACGGATTGCGATCATCGGCGGTGGACCGGCCGGATACGAGGCGGCACTGGTAGCCGCCCAGCACGGGGCCTCGGTGACCCTGGTCGACGCCGACGGCATCGGTGGCGCCTGCGTGCTGTGGGATTGCGTGCCCTCCAAGACCTTCATCGCCTCGACGGGTCTGCGCACCGATCTGCGCCGCGCGCGCGATCTGGGCATCACCCTCGACGCCGACCAGGCCAAGGTGCATCTGCCCGAGGTGAACGCGCGCGTCAAGGCGCTCGCCCTGGCGCAGTCCTCCGATATTCGCGCCAAGTTGCAGGCCGCGGGCGTACAGCTGCTGCCCGGGTACGGCGAATTGGTCGGTCCCGCACCGGGTCTGGCGCATCGTGTGCGCGCGAATCTGCCCAACGGCAGCAGCGAGGAGTTCGAGGCCGAGGTCGTGCTGATCGCGACCGGCGCGAGCCCGCGCGTGTTGCCCGGCGCCGAGCCCGACGGCGAGCGCATCCTGAACTGGCGGCAGCTCTACGACCTGCCGGAGCTGCCCGAGACGCTGGTCGTGGTCGGATCCGGTGTCACCGGCGCCGAATTCGTCTCCGCCTACACCGAGATGGGTGTGCCGGTGAAGCTCGTGTCCAGCCGCGACCGCGTGCTGCCCGGCGAGGACGCCGACGCGGCCCTCGTGCTAGAGGAAGCGCTGGCCGAACGCGGTGTCGAGCTGGTCAAGCACGCCCGCGCCGACGCCGTGGAGCGCACCGCCGACGGCATCGTGGTGAAGCTGTCCGACGGCCGCACCGTCACCGGTTCGCACGCGTTGATGACCGTCGGCTCCACCCCCAACACCGAGAACCTGGGCCTGGAACGGGTCGGCATCGAACTCGATCGCGGCGGATACCTTCGCGTGGACCGGGTTTCGCGCACCTCGGTGCCCGGCATCTACGCCGCGGGCGACTGCACCGGCCTGCTGCCGTTGGCCTCGGTGGCCGCCATGCAGGGCCGCATCGCGATGTATCACGCACTCGGCGAGGGCGTGAGCCCGATCCGGCTCAAGACCGTGGCCTCCGCGGTGTTCACCCGGCCCGAGATCGCGACCGTCGGCGTGAGCCAGACCGCCATCGACAACGGTGAGGTCCCCGCCCGCACGGTCATGTTGCCGCTCAACACCAATCCGCGCGCGAAGATGTCGGGGCTGCGGCGCGGCTTCGTCAAGATCTTCTGCCGCCCGGCCACCGGCGTGGTGATCGGCGGTGTCGTCGTCGCGCCGATCGCCTCGGAATTGATCCAGCCGCTGGCGCTGGCGGTGCAGAACAATCTGACGGTCACCGATCTGGCACAGACCTTCTCGGTGTATCCCTCGCTCACCGGCTCGCTCACCGAAGCGGGACGTTTGCTGATGCGCCACGACGACCTGGACTGAGCTACGGGCCACGCCGATGTGAAACGAATCACCGGTCTCGCGGGTTTCGAATTGTGTTGTTCGACAACGACGCTCGACGATCCTGGGCTGTCCTCACATCGGCGTTTCCGCAGGCGGAGCCCAGACGGCGCGAAACCTACTGCTGCGTTGCCTGTCCCGCGCTCATGTGGTTGACTCACCGCCGAGACGCGATCAGTTGCGATCGTGTGGGAGCAGTGGGGGATTCCCTCCGGGAAAGGGATACGAAAAGTGAAGCATCGTAAGCCGAGTCGGGCGCAGCGAGCGATGGCCAGCACGTCGTTGCCGTTGGCCGCCGCGGCGGCAGTGGCAACCCTCCTCGCGGCACCGGCAGGCGCGGTCCCCAGTGACCAGCCCTCCACGCCCGCCACACCGGCTCCTGCGCAGCCGGGTCAGCCTTCGGGCGAAGCGGAAACTCCGGAAACCCCGGAAAACGTCAAGCCGGGGGAGAACAAGCCGGGTCAGACCAAGCCGACCCCGGTCCAGCCGGGCGTCACCAGCCCCGCACCGGGCACGCCGGAGAGCACGCCGACCACGCCGACGCCGAGCCAGCCGGGCGTCACCAGCCCGCGTGTCGCGCCGCTGCCGGTGCCCGGTCAGAACCAGCCCGCGGTGCAGCCGGAACGCGCCACCCCGGATCAGCCGGGCGCCACCACGCCGGGCACCGACACCCCGGGTGTCGACACCCCCGTGGCCACGCCGAGCCAGCCGGGCACCGCCACCCCGCAGCAGACCCAGCCGTCGGTTCCGTCGGGTCAGGGCAGCCAGGCCGAGGTCGAGTCCCCGGACACGCTCGTCCAGACGCCGAAGGAACCTGCCTGGCAGGCCCCGCGCCTGGAGAACGCGCCCGCCGCGCCGGTCGTCGAGATGGAGGGCCCGCGTCAGGAAGTCGGCGCCACCATCGACGGTGCGGGCTTCCTGGCCAACACCCATCACTACAACAACGCCTCGGGCTACGTCGGCACCATCGGCTACCGCACGCCCGACGGCGGCTTCGGTGACGCCGGTGTCTCGGTCGAGTACATCGGCGAGAACTCGGTCAAGGTCACCACCTTCAACGGTGGCGACGGCCGCGCCGACAACACCACGGTGACCGTGCTCGACACCACCCAGGCCAACCTGGCCAAGGCCGCGGTCGAGAACTGGATCAAGGCGCAGCCGGGCGGCACCGCCGCACTCGACGCCGCCGCCAAGGCCACGCTGCCGGTGCCGGGCGAGGTCCTGCAGTCGTTGAACGTCGCGGGTGTGAATACCCAATGGGGCGGCTCGCTCCAGTACTGACACGCAGTACCTTGTGTGGGGCGGTCGCCTACGACCGCCCCACACGTGTGTCGGAGGGGAAAGGGATAGAACTTGGGCACCGAAGGTGACGAGAACGAACGCGGCCGGCGTCCGGCTGCGGATTTCGGTCCGCCCACAAGCGATTTCGGTCCGCCGGTCGGGGATTCCGGGTTCGGTGCGCCTGTTCCCGCGACGCCGCCGCCGGTGCCGAACGGTGCGCCCGAGCGGGGGTGGCGGCCGGCTGGTCCGGCTGGTGCGCCTGGTCCTGCCGGTCCGTCCGGTGCGTCGGCTCCTGCCGGTTCGTCCGGTGTCGCGCCGGGACCGTTCGGTGCTCCCTCCGCCGCGCCGGGACCGTTCGGTCCGCCCACTGCCGCGCCCGGTCCGTTCGGTCCGCCCGCCGGTCCCTTCGGTGCGCCGGTCGCGGATCAGCCGCCGGTAGCCCCTGTCGCGCCCGCTTCCGGTCCGTCGGCCGCGCCGTTCGGTGGTTCGGTCCCGCCAGGGCCCGCTGTCGGCCAGACGCCGCCCCGACTTCCCGAGCGTTCCGCCCCCACCTCGGTCTTCGGCGACGCCGTGGCCACCCCGCCCCCCGTCGCGCCGCCGGGACCGTCGGCCTTCGGTGGCCCGGTCGGTGGTTCACCCGCCGCCGATCCGACCGTGCGTTTCGGGGCCGAACCGGCGCGTGCGGAGTCCTCGGTCTTCGGCGATTCCGTTCCGGTGACCTCCGGGCGCGAACTCACCGAGGTGATCCGGCGCGGTCGCCCCGTCACCAAAGACGCTGTGCCGCAGCCCCCTTCGCCCGAATCGCTGCCGGAGGTGGTTCGACCGCCCGAGGGTACCCGCACGCCGCTGTTCGCCGAGAAGCCGAAACCCGCCGGCGACAAGTGGTGGGACCAGCCCGACGAGGACGGCGCGATCCCCAAGCCGCCCGCCGAGCCGGGCCTGTCGTGGGCCGACGACCCGATCGCGCGGCGCCTCGCCCCGAAGAATCCCGTGCCGGTGGCGCCCCAGCGCGACGAGGCCGACAAGAAGCGCCTGTACTGGATCGTCGGCGGCGCGGGCGCGGCGGTGCTGCTCGTGGTCGCGCTGGTGTTGACGATCGCGGTGGTCAAGCGCGGGGGCGGCGACGATCCCGCCGTCACGGCCGCGCCGGTCACCTCGGCCGCCTCCGGTGCCGAATGTCGTGCTGTCGCAGAGCAATCCGTGACGGTCGGCAACGGGCCGGGTGACACCACCTCCGGTTCGCGCGCCATTCTCGGCTTCCAGTACGCCTTCTACGTCGATCGGTCCGGCGCGAAGGTGCGCGAGTACACCGCGCCCGACGCGGTGAACATCATGTCGGCCGAGGTGATCCAGGACGCGATCGACAACGCGATCCCGGTGGGCACCACGCACTGCGTGAAGATGCGCGAAACCGCGATCGGCCGCTACGACGTGGAACTGCGCGAGCAGCACCCGTCGGGTTCCTCGGTGGTCTACAAGCAGGAAATCGTCACGTCGAACACCGATGGAAAATGGCAGGTCAAGTCCATCGACGCGCGCTAGCGTCTCGCTATCTGGGATAAGAATTTCATACTCTGGTCAGTGATATGCGATCGTGGGCTATCGCGTCCCCTTGGCGTTCCCGGAGGTTCCCATGTCGCTGACCACTCCCGCCCTCGCGGGCAAGCTCGCGGGTTTGCAGAGTTCGGCCATTCGGGATCTGCTCGAACTCACCGCCCGTGACGACATCATCAGCCTGGCGGGCGGGCTGCCCGATGCCGCCCTGATGCCGAACGAACGGATCGCCGCCGCGGCCGAGACCGCGCTGCGTGACTCGGCGGTGTTGCAGTACACCGAGTCGTCGGGCTGGCCCGCCCTGCGCGAGGTGATCGCGGCGCGCGAGTCCGCAAAGATCGGCCGCGCGGTGTCGAGTGCCGAAGTGTTCATCACTCACGGTTCCCAGCAGGCACTGTCACTGCTGGCCGAGGTCCTGCTCGACCCCGGCGCCCTGGTGATCGTCGAGGATCCCGCGTATGTCGGTGCGCTGCAAGTGTTCCGGGCCGCCGGTGCGCGCATCGTCGCGGTGCCCCTCGACAGCGAGGGCATGCGCCTCGACATCCTCGAGGACCTGTTGGCGGCCGGCGAACGCCCCGCCGTCGTCCACACCGTCTCCACCTTCCACAACCCCGGCGGCGTCACCCTCACCCCCGAGCGTCGCCGACGCCTCGCGGAACTCGCTGAGGCGCACGGCTTCTGGATCATCGAGGACGACCCCTACGGCGAACTCTGGTTCGACCGCCCCGCCCCCGCCCCGGTCGCCTCCTACTCACCCCAGGTCATCCGCCTGTCCAGCGTCTCCAAGATCCTGGCCCCCGCCCTGCGCGTCGGCTGGCTGATCGCCCCCGAAAACGTCTGTCGCGCAGTCGAACTCCTCAAGCAGGGCGCCGACCTCTGCGGCTCGTCGCTCACCCAGCAGATCACCACCGACCTGCTCTGCGACACCCCCTGGCTCACCACCCACATCGACACGATCCGCACCACCTACGGCACCAGGGCCCGCACCCTCGTCACCGCCCTGCGCACCACCTTCGGCGACCGCCTGCACTGCACCGACCCCACCGGCGGCATGTTCCTCTGGGCCGAATTCACCGACACCACCGACACCACCACCCTGCTCCCCACCGCCCTCGACACCGGCGTCGCCTACGTCCCCGGCGCCGCCTTCGCCGTCACGAACACCACCCCCACCACCCTGCGCCTGTGCTTCACCACCTCCGACGAGGCGACCCTCGTCGAAGCGGTCGCCCGATTGTCGAAGGCTCTACGGGTCAGCGCGGGGGTCTAACCCTGATCGAGGCGATCGGCGGATCCTGGTGGCACGACCCATTCGACAGGTTGGCCGGTGATCTCGGCGATGCGGTCGAAGTCGTGGTCGTAGTGGAGTATCGAGACGCGGTGGTGTTCGGCGACCGCGGCGATGATCAGGTCCGGGATCTTCACGCTGCGATGCAGACTGTCCGCGCACAGGAGCTCCTGCACCTGCCACGCGCGGTCCCAGACCTCGTCCGGTGTGGACAGGTACTCCAGGGCGTCGCGACGTAGTTGTCCGAGCTCGGCGTGATCGGCCTGTGAGCGCGCGGACACGCCGACTTCGAGGTCGGCGACACCGCAGGTCGCCAGAAGTCCACGTTCCATCAAGGGTTCGATGCGGGCGCGCACCATCAGAAGATGGCTGCGGTAAGCCGCGGACTTGTCCAGCAGATACCGGACGGTCATCCGCGTGACGCCCGGTCGCCTCCGGCCCACATCTCATTGGTCAACGCTTCGGCCGTTCGCGCGTCCGAATCATCGGACATGCGATCCATCAGTCTCCGCGCCGCATTGGCCCGAAGGGCAGCCCGCAGCGCCGCGTGCACCGTCTCCTTCTTCGTGGAGGTGCCGAGTTCTTTCGCGACACGGTCGAGGAGGTCATCGTCCAAATCGATCATCGTGCGAGTCATAGCGACAGTGTACGCGCTGTGTGCATCGCGTGTATACATCGATTGTGTGCATGCTGTGTTCGCTGTAGGTGCATTCGGCCTTGCGTGACGTGGCCCCGACCGGTATATGCCATGATCCTGCTAGAATCGTGGCATGGTGATGTTCCAGGTCAGTGACCTAGCGGGTGCGCGGCGCCGCGAGTTCCTCGATGAGGCGAAGCGGTCGTCGGCGTCGTTGCGCGACACCGACGGATCCGTCCTGATAATGCTCGCCGCCCAGCGCATCGCGGCTCTGCACGAGGCCGTCGCCGTCACGACACAGCTGTTCACCGCGGAGGCTGTGCTGGCGCGGACTTCGTCGCCGACGCCTGTCGAACTCGGTGGCCTGGCCTGGCTCGCGGAATTCGATCCCGACGATCGCGCCGAGGCATTGGCCGAGATCCGCAACGCCGTGGTGCTGACAGTGGCTTCGGAAGATCCGGCGCCGCTGCGGGAAGCTCTACACGCATGGGTGACGACGGCGGCGGTGATGCGCGACGAAGCGCGCCGTGCCGTGCACATCGGTTCGGTGCAGGATTCAGCGTTCGTCGAGGTGGTCGCGCCCCGGTCGAGCGACGATGGCTGACCCCGAGCCGGGTGCGGGCCGCATCGACTATCAGTACTGCGCTGAGACGACCGAGGGTGATCGAGGTGACTCGCACGCGGTCGTCAAGATTCTGACGATCGACCTCGGTAGTCACTGAAACCGTGGCGGAGGTAGTGATTCGGTGGGTTCAGGCCCAGTTGTAGGTGCGTTCGACGGCCTTGTTCCAGTCGGTGTAGCGCTGGGTGCGTTCCGGGTCCGGCATGGTGGGGGTCCAGGTTCGGTCGGCGGTCCAGTTGGCTCGGAGGTCTTCGAGGTCGGACCAGTAGTCGACGGCCAGGCCCGCGGCGTAGGCGGCGCCGAGGGCGGTGGTTTCGCGGACTACGGGGCGGACGACGGGGACGTCGAGGATGTCGGCTTGGAATTGCATGAGCAGGTCGTTGCCGGTCATGCCGCCGTCGACCTTGAGGGTGGTGAGTTCGAGGTCGAGGTGTTGGGCGGCGGCGTCGGCGCGCATGGCGTCGACCACCTCGCGGGTCTGGAAGGCGGTGGATTCCAGTGCGGCCCTTGCCAAATGGGCTTTGGTGACGAAGCGGGTGAGGCCGGCGATGACGCCGCGGGCGTCGGGGCGCCAGCGCGGGGCGAACAGGCCGGAGAAGGCGGGCACGAAGTGGGCGCCGCCGTTGTCGTCGACGCTGCGGGCCAGCGGCTCGACCTCCTCGGCGGAGGAGATGATGCCGAGGTTGTCGCGCAGCCACTGCACCAGCGAGCCGGTGACGGCGATGGAACCCTCCAGTGCGTACACCGCCGGGGTGTCGCCGAGCTGGTAGCAGGCGGTGGTGAGCAGGCCGTGCTTGCTGAACACGGGCGTGGTGCCGGTGTTGAGGAGCATGAAATTGCCGGTGCCGTAGGTGTTCTTGGCCTCGCCGGGGTTCAGGCAGGCTTGGCCGAATGTGGCGGCCTGCTGGTCGCCGAGGATGCCCGCGACCGGGACGCCCTCGAACGGCCCGGAGACGATGTCGGCGTAGACCTCCGAGGAACTGCGGATCCCCGGCAGCAGCGACATCGGGATGTCGAAATCGGCGCAGATCCGCGAATCCCATTGCAGGGTACGCAGATCCATCAGCATGGTGCGCGAGGCATTGGTGACGTCGGTGAGGTGCTGCCCGGTCAGCTTCCACAGCACCCAGCTGTCCATCGTGCCGAAACACAGCTCACCGGTCTCGGCCCGTTCCCGTACACCGTCGACATTGTCGAGGATCCACCGCAGTTTCGGACCCGCGAAGTACGTGGACAGGGGCAGTCCGGTGCGATCCGCATAGCGTTGCGGCCCTTGATCACCCGCGAGTTCGGTGCACAGCCGATCGGTGCGGGTGTCCTGCCAGACGATCGCGTTGTACACCGGCTCCCCGGTGGCTCGATCCCAGACCACGGTCGTCTCCCGCTGATTGGTGATCCCGACCGCCGCCAGATCCCCGGCCGAACACCGCCCGTTGCCCAGCGCCGCCCCGAGTACCCACTCGGTATTGCGCCAGATCTCGGCCGGATCGTGCTCCACCCAGCCCGGGTTCGGGAAGATCTGCCGGTGCTCGCGCTGCGCGGTCCCCACGATCCGACCCTGCCGATCGAAGATGATGCACCGACTCGATGTCGTCCCCTGATCGATGGCAGCCACATACCGACGCATTGATGCAGGCTACCGAACGCTCGGCGTGCGCCTGCGCGATTCGTTGTCGGCGACGAACCGCGCCGGGGCGGTGTCGTCCCAGCGCCGCGAAGACGCGGACGACACGCGGCGGCGAGAACGATCGTGAAGTTCGCCCCGCCGACTACGCCGAGGTGTGGTGACCCGGCTCCGCGCATCGCGCGTCCGATTCCGTGATTCGGTCGCGCGCCCCGCCGAGCACGTCCCGCGCGCGCAGCCGAGTCTGCGGTTAGCGTGTACGCAGCGGCGCCGGAACGCGGTGCCCGCCCACTGTCGGCTGGGACCGGCCGGATTCGGTCGGCGGCGAGGAGTCGAGCATGTCGCAGACACCGGAGTTTCCGTTCCTGTATCCCGGGGAGTTGGTCGCGGGCGGCAAGCGTGACCGGCTCGGACCGGCCGACCTCGGCCCCGAACATCGGCGCGCCGCCTGGGAGAAGCTGGGCAAGGAACAGTTCGACGTCCTGGTGGTCGGCGGTGGCGTGGTCGGGGCCGGGATCGCCTTGGACGCGGCGACGCGCGGGCTCTCGGTCGCCCTGGTCGAGGCCCGCGATCTCGCGTCGGGCACGTCGAGCCGGTCCTCGAAGATGTTCCACGGCGGCCTGCGCTACCTCGAACAGCTCGAATTCGGCCTGGTCAGGGAGGCGCTCAAGGAACGCGAGCTGGCCCTGTCGACGCTGGCGCCGCACCTGGTCAAGCCGCTGCGCTTCCTCTACCCGCTCACCCATCGCGTGTGGGAACGCCCGTACGTCGCCGCCGGGCTCACCCTCTACGACACCATGGGCGGCGCGAAATCCGTTCCCGGCCAGCATCATCTGACCCGGCACGGCGCCCTGCGATTGGCGCCGGGCCTGCGTCGGGACTCGATGATCGGCGGCGTCACCTACTACGACACCGTCGTCGACGACGCCCGCCACACCATGACCGTGGCCCGCACCGCCGCCCACTACGGCGCGGTCATCCGCACCTCCACGCAGGTCGTCGGGCTGCTGCGCGAGGCCGACCGGGTGGTCGGGGTGAAACTGCGCGACACCGAGGACGGGCGCACCGCCGAGGCGCGCGCGAACGTGGTGATCAACGCGACCGGCGTGTGGACCGACGAGGTGCAGGGCCTGTCGCAGCAGCGCGGGCGATTCCATGTGCGCGCGTCCAAGGGCGTGCACATCGTGGTGCCGCGCGACCGCATCGTCAGCGACGCCGCGATCATCCTGCGCACGACCACCTCGGTGCTGTTCATCATTCCGTGGGGCGCGCACTGGATCGTCGGCACCACCGACACCGACTGGAACCTCGACCTCGCCCACCCCGCCGCGACCAAGGCCGATATCGACTACCTGCTCGACCGGGTCAACGAGGTGCTGGTCACCCCACTCACCCACGCCGATATCGACGGGGTCTACGCGGGCCTGCGACCGCTGCTGGCGGGGGAGAGCGACGAGACCTCCAAGCTCTCGCGCGAACACGCCGTCGCGCGCGTAGCGCCCGGCCTGGTGAGTATCGCGGGCGGCAAGTACACCACCTACCGCGTGATGGCCGCCGACGCGATGGACGAAGCGGCACAGGACATTCCGGCGCGGGTATCGCCCTCGATCACCGAGAAGGTCGCGCTGCTCGGCGCCGACGGCTACTTCGCCCTGGTCAACCAGACCGTGCAACTGGCCGAGCACTACGGCATCCACCCCTACCGGATGACCCACCTGCTCGACCGCTACGGCTCCCTCGTCGACGAGGTCCTCGACCTGGCCGCGGGCAAACCCGAACTGCTGCAACCGATCACCGACGCCCCCGCCTACCTCCAGGTCGAAGCGGTCTACGCGGCCGCCGCCGAGGGCGCGCTGCACCTCGAGGACATCCTGGCCCGACGCACCAGGATCTCCATCGAATACGCCGACCGCGGTGCGCACAGCGCCGAACAGGTCGCCCACCTCGTGGCGCCCGTACTCGGTTGGGACGCCGACGATATCGAGCGCGAGGTGTCGACGTATCAGGCCCGCGTGCGCGCCGAGATCGAATCGCAGACCCAACCGGACGACAAGTCGGCCGACGCGCTGCGAGTGGCCGCACCCGAGCCGCGTCCGCAGTTGCTGGAACCGGTGCCGCAAGAGCGGTGAGTGCGGGTCCTCGTGCGGGGGTCGAGCCGCGCCCGGTCGGTGAGGCGTGGGCACGCGTGTGGGAGCCCTTCGGCCAGGCACGGGTCTTTGTGCTGTGAGGTTTCGGTCGTTCGATCAGGGGTCCGGTTGGCAGCGGGGGCAGAAGTAGATGCCGCGTTCGCGCTGGGTGATGCGGTCGGTGGGGTGGTCGTCGTCGAGGAGGCGGGAGGCGATGGCGGTGCCGCAGCGGGGGCAGGGGCGGCGGGTTCGGCCGTAGACCATGGGGCGCCACGGGGGTTGGTGGGCTGCCTTGTTCAGGACGCGGTGGGATTCGTCGATCAGGGCGGGTAGGTCGGGGATGTCGGCGACGGGGGTGGCGGGGTGGACGCGGCGCAGGAAGCAGATCTCGCTGCGGTAGATATTGCCGATGCCCGCCAGGTTGCGCTGGTCGAGCAGGGCCGCGCCGATGGTGCGGCGGGGGTATTCGGTGAGCCGGCGGTGCGCCTCGGTCGGGTCCCAGTTCGGGCCGAGCAGGTCGGGGCCGAGGTGGTCGATGAGGGTGTGCTCGTCGGCGCTGGGCACGACCTCGACCTTGCCCAGCGCGAAGCCGACCGCCTCGACCTCGTCGTTGGCCAGCACCAGCCGCGCGGTGACCCGAGGTTTGGTCCAGCGTTGGCCGCAGTGGAACACCCGCCACTCGCCCTCCATCTCGAGATGAGTGTGGATGCTGAACCGTTCGGTGCGGATGAACAGGTGCTTGCCGTAGCTGCCGACCTCGGTCACCGGCTCACCGACGAGATCGACCGTCGCGTACCGGGGCACACGAAAGTCGCTGCGGGTCAGGGTTTTACCGACCAGTGCGGTGCGGAGTCGTTCGGCGGTGCGAAAGACCGTGTCGCCCTCGGGCATCGGCTCACACCTGCCTGCGCAGGCGCAGACCACTCGGGGTCATCGAGAAGCCGGCTTCGACGAGGACATCGCCGAACAGGTTGCCGTGCACGGTCTCCCCGTTGATCTTGTCGATCACCAGCTGGTCGACCCGGCGGTCGTGCACGAGCGCGGCCATGGCGACGGCGGCCACCCGGCGCAGACCGATGTCCTCGGTGAAACTGAGCAGCGTCTTGCCGCCACGTTCCAGGTAGAGCACCAGCTCACCGCCGACGAGCACCACCAGCGCCCCGGCTTTGCGCCCCGGTCGGTGCCCACCCTCGGCGTCGCCCTTGGGCCACGGCAGGGCGGCGCCGTAGGGGTTCGCGGGGTCGCAGGCCGCCAGGGCGACGGCGACGCCCGTTCGGGTGCTGTCGCGGTCGGTGTCGAAGGAGCGCAGACGGTCGACGGTGTCGGTGGTGGAGAACTGGGCGCCGCCGAGGGTGTCGACGAAATAGCCGCGCCGCGCCCGACCCCGATCCTCGAACTCGGTGAGCACCCGGTACATCAGCTGGAAACCGCCCGCGATCCCCTCGTTCTGCACGGACCCGCGCGTGAGAATGCCGTAGCGCTCGATGAGTTGATCGGCGGTGGCGTGGGCGCGAACGGTGTTGTCCTGCACGCGCTCCGGCAGGATCGACCACCGCCCGGCCAGATTCGGCGGCCCCGCGCGGGTCGGCAGCGAGGGGCGCGGAAGATACGCGCGACCGCGAGGTGCGCGGCGAGGGCTGCGATGGGCCGTGGTGCTGCGGGCCGTCCCCGCCAGCAGGGCCCGCACGGGAGCGAAGGTGTCGCCGGAGACATACCCGGCCCACACCAGCTGCCACAACGCCGCACCCGCCGCCTTGTCGTCCAGCAGCCCGGTGGCATCGGAGAGCTGCCGGAAGAAGTACGCCCCGCCACCCCGCAGGTTCGTCGGCAGTCGCCGAGCGGACTCGCCTCCGCCTCGGGACGCGGGAGTGGTTCGGTCGGCCCCGGCCACCGCGGTGGGACCGATGGGTGCGCCGGGGGTGTCTGCGCCGTCGTTGAGTGAGGACGCAGGGTCGGTGGGCGTGATCGGGCTGCCAGCGGCGATCGCGTCCAGGTCGATCACCTGGTGGTCGGTTCCTGGTGGCCAGGGTTCGAGTTCGGCGCCCAGGGCTACGAGGAGGTTGAATTGGGTGTCGGTGGGGTCGATGTCGTCGGGTGGGGGGAGGGTGAAGGGGGCATGGTCGGTGAGGTGTAGGGCGATCCAGCCGTCGCGGGCGGTGATGGCGCCGTGGCCCGACCACACCACTTCGCCGGTCGCCATCAGTTCGTCGAGCATGGCGGGGGAGTAGTCGCGCACGCGCATCGGCAGGATCAGCGACTCCCACGCCGAGGCCGGAACGGGCACGCCCGCGAGCTGTTCCACCACCGTCGCGACCCCGTCGACGCCACGCAGTTCGCCGGTGCCGACGTGCTGCCAGGACGGGAGGAAGCGCCCGAACGCGGCGGTCGAGACCGGCTCGACCTCGTGGCGCGCGGCTGCCAGCGAACGTCGGCGCAGGCGCCGCAGAACCTGGGCATCGCACCATTCCCCACCGGCGGTGTCGGGGGTGAATTCGCCCTCCACCACGCGCTTTTCGGCGAGCAGGCGGTGCAGGGAGGTGGCGGCCACCGCCGTGCCGAGGCCGAAGCGGGCGGCGACATCGGCGGTGGTGAACGGCGCGTGCGTGCGGGCGAAGCGGCCGACGAGGTCGCCGAGCGGATCGGGCACCGGTTCGATGAACGCCGCGGGCACCCCTATCGGCAGCGGCACCCCCAGCGCGTCCCGCAGCCGAGCGGCGTCCTCCACCGCCACCCACCAGGTCCGCCCGGCGAACGAAACCTCCAGCGCCCGACGCGAATCCCGCAGTTCGGCGAACCAATCGGGTGCGTCGGAGTCGGCCGACACATCGAGCGCTTCCCTGTCGGAGGTGTTGTCGCTGTCTGGTGAACCGTCTTCGGACAGCGCGCGCCCGGACGCGGGGCGGGGCACGCAGCGGGCGGCGGCTTCCACGGGGGTGAGGGGGCCGAGCAGGCGCAGGAGGTCGGCCAGGCCCTCGGGGTCGCGGGCCTGGCGGTCGGGGGTGAGGCGTTGAAGTTCTCGCTCGGTGAGGGTGAGCACGGCGGGGTCGAGCAGTTCGCGCAGTTCCACCCGGCCGAGGAGTTCGGCGAGCAGGCTCGAGTCCAACGCCAGTGCGGCGGCGCGCCGTTCGGCCAGGGGACTGTCGCCGTCGTAGAGGAACTGGCCGATGTAGGAGAACAGCAGGGCGCCCGCGAACGGCGACGGGGACGCGGTCTCGACCTCGATCAGGCGGATCTCGCGCCGGGCGACCTTGGTGAGCAGATCGCGCAGCGCGGGCAGGTCGTACACATCGCGCAGACACTCGCGCACGGTTTCCAGCAGGATCGGGAACTGCGGGAACTTGCGCGCCACATCGAGCAATTGGGCCGAACGCTGACGCTGCTGCCACAGCGGCGCGCGCTTACCGGGATCACGGCGCGGCAGCAGCAGCGCCCTGGCGGCGCACTCGCGGAACCGGGACGCGAAAAGGGCTGAGCCGCCGACCTGTTCGGTGACGATGTCGTCGATCTCGTCGGGCTCGAAGGCGAACAGTTCGGCGCCGGGGGGTTGGTCGGTGGTGTCGGGTAGCCGCACCACGATGCCGTCGTCGGAGGCGGTCGGGGCGGCGTCGATGCCGAATTGCTCTTGCAGGCGCGCACCCACCGCCAGCGCCCACGGCGCGTGGACCGGGGTGCCGTAGGGGGAGTGCAGGACCAACCGCCAGTCGCCGAGCTCATCGCGGAACCGCTCCACGACGAGCGTCCGGTCGGTCGGCAATTGCCCTGTCGCACTGCGCTGTTCGTCGAGCAGGCTGACCAGATTCGCCGTCGCGTTCTGATCGAGCCCGGCGGTGCGCACCAGCTGTTCGAGCCGTGCCGCGGCCTTGCCCTGCTCGGCCGCCTTCGCCGGCGCCTTCTTCCGCCCGCCCTTCTTCGCGGGCGTCTCAGGCCCGGCCGCGGAAACTTCCGCCATCACCTCGCCCAGCGCCATCGGCTCCGAGACACCCATATTCGCCACGATCCGGCTCAACTCGTCCGCGGGTACCTGACCCGCCGTTCGCACGAATTCGCCCAGCGCCGCGCCCAATTCGGCAGGCCGCCCCAACCCGTCACCGTGCCAGAACGGCAACCGCCCCGGCATCCCGAACGCCGGTGACACCAGCACCCGGTCGAAGGTGATCTCCTCGATCCGCCAACTGGTCGCCCCGAGCGCGAACACGTCACCCACGCGGGATTCGTAGACCATCTCCTCATCGAGTTCGCCGACCCGAGAAGCCTTCTCGCCCACCATGAACACCGCGAACATGCCACGGTCGGGAATCGCGCCACCGGAGGTCACCGCCAGCCGTTGGGCGCCGGGACGCCCGGTGATGGTGCCCGCGTCGCGATCCCACACCACCCGGGGGCGCAGTTCGGCGAACTCGTCGGAGGGGTAGCGCCCGGCCAGCAGGTCGAGCACCGATTCGTAGGCCGAGCGGGGCAGGCTCGCGTAGCTGCCGGTGGCGCGGACGATGTCGAACCAGGCATCGACGTCGAGGGGTTCCAGCGCGCAGGCCGCGACGGTCTGCTGGGCGAGGATGTCGAGCGGATGGGCCGGGATCTGGAGCTTCTCGATCTCGCCCGCGAGCATGCGCCCGGCGGCGACGGTGCAGTGGATCACGTCGGTGCGGTGCTTGGGGAACAGCACTCCGCGCGAGACCTCACCGACCTGGTGGCCCGCGCGACCCACCCGCTGCAACCCGCTGGCCACCGACGGCGGCGCCTCCACCTGCACCACCAGGTCCACCGCGCCCATGTCGATCCCCAGCTCGAGACTGCTGGTGGCCACCACGCAGCGCAGCCGACCGGTCTTGAGGTCGTCTTCGATGATGGCGCGCTGCTCCTTGCTGACCGACCCGTGATGGGCGCGGGCCAACAGGTGATCGGCGCCGTGGATCACCTCGGTGCTCGGCCCGAGCTGCGCGGGCGGGGCGTGCTCGGTCGGCACCGGTTCGCCCAACCGGACCGCGTAGGCCTCGTTCAGCCGGGCGGTCAACCGTTCCGACAGTCGCCGCGAGTTCGCGAACACGATCGAGGAGCGGTGCTCGAGCACCAGGTCGACGATGGCCTCGTCCACATGCGGCCAGATCGAGCCCGGCTGATCGGAATCGCCGCCGGGGTCGGTCATATCGGCCACCGGCACCCGCACCGACAGGTCGAAGGTCTTCGGCGCGGGCGGGCGCACGATGGTGATCGGCGCGTTCCCGACCAGGAACCGGCCCACCTCCTCGGGCGGACGCACCGTGGCCGACAGGCCGATCCGCTGCGCGGGCCGCGCGGTGAGCTGATCGAGGCGAGCCAGCGACAACGCCAGGTGCGCCCCGCGCTTGGACCCGGCGATGGCGTGCACCTCGTCGACGATCACCGTGTTCACCCGCGCGAGCGTTTCCCGCGCGGCCGAGGTCAACAGCAGGAACAGCGATTCGGGTGTGGTGATGAGAATGTCGGGCGGGGTGCGCAGCATCGCGCGACGCACCGCGGGCGGAGTATCGCCGGAGCGCACACCCACCGAGATCTCCGGCGGATCGAGCCCCAACCGTTTCGCCGTTTGCGTCACTCCCACCAGCGGCGCGCGCAGATTGCGCTCCACATCCACCGCCAGCGCCTTCAACGGCGACACGTACAGCACCGAGGTGCCGCGTGCGGCCCCCTTCTCCGGTGGCTCCCGCTGCGAGAGCTGGTCGATCGCCCACAGGAACGCCGACAGGGTCTTGCCGGACCCGGTCGGCGCGATCACGAGCGTGTTCTCCCCGGCCGCGATCGCCTCCCACGCGCCGAGCTGGGCCGACGTCGCGCCGGGGAAGGCACCGTCGAACCACTGCGCGGTAGCGGGAGAGAACCGGTCCATGTCACCAAGTGTGCACCGACCCACCGACAACTTCGCCGACCTCGCAGACGCCGACCAGCGCGAATGTCGCGATGACCGGCCCGGTGCGCGGCCCGGCGTGTGGCGTAGGTCGCAGGCGAGGTTACCCTCGACTCTCGTGCAAACGGTGCTGAGAGTCGACCTTGTCGGCCATGGCCTTACCGAGGCGGTACGTAAGGCGCGTTTTCCTGTTGACGAACCCCTGGACGAGTCGGGGCGGGCCGCGGTGCGCGCGTGCGCGCCGCTGGTCGACGCGCTGGTACGGCTGGGCCCGGAACGACGGGTGCGCGAGACCGCGCAGGAGTTGGGGCTGGTCGGCGAGCAGGACGTGCGATTACGAGACCTCGACGCCGGTGCGTGGCGGGGCAGCGCGATGGGCCAACTCGATCAGGATCAACTGTTCGCCTGGCTGACCGATCCCGAATTCCGTGGCCACGGCGGCGAATCGATCACCGACCTGGTCGAACGGGTGCGGTTCTGGCTGGCCGAGATCGCCTCGGCCGGGCGCGACACGGTCGCGGTGACCCATCCGGCCGTGGTGCGCGCGGCGCTGCTGTGTGTGCTCGACGCACCGGCGAAGTCGTTCTGGCGCCTGGATGTCGCGCCGGCGAGTGTGACCCGGCTGCACTACCGAGGGAACTGGACGCTGCGGCTGGGACAATAGAAGAAGGCCCCGAAGTGAGAACTTCGGGGCCTTCTTCGTAGTAGCGGGAGCAGGATTTGAACCTACGACCTCTGGGTTATGAGCCCAGCGAGCTACCGAGCTGCTCCATCCCGCGTTGCAAAGACAACTTTACACGCAGGTGGGCAGAATGCGAAATCGCCCTCTGATCAGCCGAAATGGATGCCCTGGGCGAGGGGGAGCTCGGTGGAGTAGTTGATCGTGTTGGTGGCGCGGCGCATGTAGGCCTTCCAGGAATCCGAACCGGACTCGCGCCCGCCGCCGGTGTTCTTCTCCCCGCCGAACGCCCCGCCGATCTCCGCGCCCGAGGTGCCGATGTTGACATTGGCGATGCCACAGTCGGAATGGGTGAGGAACTGCTCGGCTTCACGCTGATCGAGGGTGAAGATGGACGAGGAAAGACCCTGCGGCACACCGTTGTTCAGTGCGATGGCCTCGTCGATCTCGTCGTAGGTGAGCACGTAGAGGATCGGGGCGAAGGTCTCCTCGCGCACCAGCTCGGTCTGGGCGGGCATGCGAACCAGGGCGGGACGCACGTAGTAGGACTCCGGGCCGAGCACGTCGACGCGTTCGCCGCCGCAGACGATCTCGCCGCCCTGCGCGACCGCGCCCGACAGCGCGTCCTGCATCGCGGTGAAGGCGCGCTCGTTGATCAGCGGGCCGACCAGCACGCCGTCATCGAGCGGATTGCCCACGGGCAGTTGGCCATAGGCCGCGGCGAGTCGATCCACCAGCTGATCGGCGATCGAGGAGTGCACGATCAACCGGCGCAGACTCGTGCACCGCTGCCCGGCCGTGCCCGCCGCCGAGAACACGATGCCGCGCACCGCCAGTTCCAGGTCCGCGCTCGGCGCGACGATCGCGGCGTTGTTGCCACCCAGTTCCAGCAGGCAGCGGCCGAACCGGGCGGCGACCTTCGGCGCGACCGTGGCGCCCATCCGCACCGAACCGGTGGCGCTGAGCAGCGCGACGCGGGGGTCGTCGACCAGGACCGAACCGACCGAGCCGTCGCCCTGAATCAGTTGGTGCACTTCGGGATCGGCGCCCACCTCGGCCGCCGCGCGACGCAGCAACGTGTGACAGGCCAGCGCCGTCAACGGCGTCGTCTCCGAGGGCTTCCACACCACCGTGTCACCGCACACCAGCGCGATCGCGGTATTCCACGCCCACACCGCGACCGGGAAGTTGAACGCCGAGATCACCCCGACCACCCCGAGCGGATGCCACGTCTCCATCAGGCGATGGCCGGGACGCTCCGACGGCATGGTGGCGCCGTAGAGCTGGCGCGACAGGCCGATCGCGAACTCGCAGACGTCGATCATCTCCTGCACTTCGCCCAGCGCCTCGGGCCCGATCTTGCCCGCCTCCAGGCTCACCAGCTCGGCCAATTCGTCACTGTGGGTCACCAGCAACTGGGCCAACCGGCGCACCAGGCCGGCCCGCACGGGCGCGGGCACCGTGCGCCACGACTCGAAAGCCGTTGCGGCACGGCCGATCGCGGCGTCGACCTCGGCGGGGGTGTCGACGGTCAGCGGCAGCAGGGCGCCGCCGGAGATCGGGGTGCGCGCCACCAGCGGGCCCGGGTCGGGCAGGGTGGCGCCGAGGCTGTGCAGCAGGGCCCCGGCACGCAGGGCGAGCTGCTCGGAGAAGTTCTCGGTCACGGTCTGGGTCATCGGTTCTCGACTCACCTTCTGCTGTCTGCTCGTTGGTACGACTCACGGAAAAGTTCGGGGCAATTCGGTGGGGAACGGGAAAGTAGTTTTCCCCGCGCAGCCCCCGCACTGGGTTAGCCTTCGCTGATGGCGGATACACCGGCTCGACCCCAGCTCGACGACATCGATCGACTATTGATCAAAGAACTGATGAGCGATGGTCGCGCGACCTTGTCGAATCTGGCTGAGAAGGCCAGCCTTTCGGTGTCGGCCGTGCAATCGCGAGTGCGCCGACTCGAAGCGCGCGGGGTGATCCGCGGGTACGCGGCGCAAGTGGACCCCGAGGCACTCGGGCACCTGTTGTCGGCGTTCGTGGCGATCACTCCTCTCGACCCATCCCAGCCCGATGACGCGCCGGCATTGTTGCAGCACATTCCTGGCATCGAGGGATGCCACTCCGTCGCGGGCGAGGAGAGCTACGTGCTGCTGGTGCGGGTGGCCTCGCCGCGGCATCTGGAACATCTGCTGCAGGAGATCAGAGCCACGGCCAACGTCCACACCCGCAGCACGATCATCCTGCAGACATTCTATGACAAGTAGTGATCCTCCGTAAATTGATCCGGGGTTGGCTAGAACTTCCGTAAATCTTTGCGTATCGTCGGTCTCGTGACCATCGAACTCGAGAGCCCACAGACCGCGGTCATCCCCGCCGACCGGGTCCACGAAACCTTGTCCTCGCACATCCTCGCGGACGGCTTCGAGCTAGTGCTCGACCTACGCGCGTCGCACGGCCGCACCTTGGTCGACGAGCGTGACGGCACCAGCTATCTCGACATGTTCGGCTTCTTCGCCTCCAACGCGCTGGGAATGAACCATCCCGCGTTGGCGGGCGACGAGGATTTCCTCGCCGAACTGGCCGTCGCCGCGCTCAACAAACCGAGCAATTCCGACATCTACACCGTCGAGATGGCGCGGTTCGTCGACACCTTCGCGCGCGTACTCGGCGATCAGGGGCTGCCGCACCTGTTCTTCGTCGACGGCGGCGCGTTGGCGGTGGAGAACGCGCTCAAAGTCGCTTTCGATTGGAAGAGTCGACACAACGAATCGCACGGTCGACCGGCCGAACTCGGCACCAAGGTCCTGCACCTGACCGGCGCGTTCCACGGGCGCAGCGGCTACACGATGTCGCTGACCAATACCGATCCGGTCAAGACCGCCCGATTCCCGAAATTCTCCTGGCCGCGCATCGACACACCGCATACTTTCGCCGGGCCCGACCTCGACGCGCTCGAGGCCGAGGCGCTGGCCCAGGCCGAACAGGCCTTCGCCGACAACCCGCACGACATCGCCTGCTTCATCGCCGAACCGATCCAGGGCGAGGGCGGTGACCGCCACCTGCGACCGGAGTTCCTCGCGGCCATGCAGCGGCTGTGTCACGCCAACGACGCGCTGTTCATCCTCGACGAGGTGCAGACCGGCGTCGGCATGACCGGCACCACCTGGGCGTTCCAGCAGCTGGGCGTGCAGCCCGATGTGGTGGCCTTCGGGAAGAAGACCCAGGTCTGCGGGATCATGGCCGGTGGGCGCGTGGACGAGGTGCCCGACAATGTGTTCGCGGTGAGCTCACGGCTCAACTCCACCTGGGGCGGCAACCTCACCGACATGGTGCGCACCCGCCGCATTCTCGAGGTGATCGAGCAGGACCAGCTGGTCGAGCGCGCGGTGCCACTGGGCGCCTACCTGCTCGACCGGCTCGAGAAGCTGGCCGCCGCGCACCCCGACAAGGTGAGCGAGCCGCGCGGGCGCGGTCTGATGTGCGCGATCACCCTGACCAGCCCCGAGCTGCGTGACCGGGTGGTGACGGAACTGCGTGAAAGCGAGCGGGTGCTGTTGCTCGGCACCGGTGAGCAGGGGATTCGGTTCCGGCCTGCGCTGACGGTGACCGAGGACGAGCTGGATCAGGCGGTCGACGCCCTGGACGCGGTGCTGTCGCGCGACCTCGGCTAGTCGCCGGGCGGCTCGGTCAGTCCGGTGTGACGGTCAAGCCGAGCGCGCCGGCGACGAAGCGGTGGACCGAGGCGAGGCCGGCGGACAGTGCCTCGTCCTCGCCCGGCCGCGCCCAGCCGGTGACCTCGGCGGTGTCGTCGGGGCCCGGTGTCACGCCGATCTCGGCGACCAGTTCCGCGGTCGTCGGCACGCAGACCGCCCATGAGAAGTGGGTTTCGTCGGCCCACTGGGCCGAGCGGGTGGCGACGTAGTCGGGATCGGTGATGCCGCCGTCGGCCAGTGCGGGACGGTCGTCGATGCGCTCGTCGGCGCGCAGGGCGCGCAGGTACCAGGAGCCTGCGTTGATCTCGATCGGTTCCACCCGGCGAGCATAGTGGCGGTCGCCGCTACCGGTCGTAGGGCGTGGCTTGGACCCGGTGGAACCCGCGCGACACCCGCAAGGAACTGCGCGAGGTCGACCTGATCCAGAACCTGTGGCCCCGAGCGTTCGGGTCGAGCCGACAGTCGGCCACGCCCCGGGTGGACGTTCAGGCGGTGCGCGGTGTGCTGGTGCCGAGTATCGCGTGGACGGCGGTGCGGCCGATGTCGAGGGCCCGGGTGAGCAGGTCGGTGTCGCGGGCGGCGCTGTCGATCGCGGGGGAGCCGGCCGGTGGGTGGATCTGGAGGACCTGTTCGCCCAGGTCGGCGAGGAAGCCGTCCTCGATCGCCTGCTGGGCGGGGCGCTGGTTCCAGGCGCGGAAGGCGCCGGGGGCGATGGCGCGCATATAGCCGCCGCCGATCACGCGGTGCAGCAGGGGAGCGGGCGGGCGCCGTTCGTCGGTGCGGCGGGTGCGCAGGACCAGGGCGTGGGTGGCGCCCGCGGTGACCGCGGTGCGGATCGGGACGGTTTCGGTGAGACCGCCGTCGAAGTAGCTGCCCTCGCCGAGGCGCACGGGCGGCCCTGCCAGCAGGGGGAGGCCCGCCGAGGCCCGCAGCGCGGTCATGAGGGTGCGTTTATCGGTGATGTAGGGCGCGAGGTCCACGGACCGACCGGTCCGAATGTCGGTCGCGATCGGGTGGAAGGTGGTCGGATTGGCCAGGATCGCGGGAAAGTCCATCGGCTCGATCCCGTCGTACACCCGGTGCACGAGATAGCGCAGATCGAACACGGGCCGCCCGCGCACGATCCGCACCGGGTCGACCACGCGGCGCATGATCACCGGATCGGTCCACGACCGCATCCCCGTCGCCGCCCGCCCACACAGCAGCCACGCCCCGTTGATCGCCCCGGCGGAAGTCCCGTAGACGGCGTCGAACACCGCCGACAACCCCATCTCCTCGAGCGCCTGCACCATCCCGCTGGAATACACCCCCCGGCTACCGCCACCCTCGATCACCAGCGCCAGCCGATGCCCGTCGTCGCGATGCCCGGCCGCTCGGCGACTTCGGATGACCTCGGCCACCGGGACCGACCCCGGCGGTGCGGACGGGCCCTGCTCGGTGTGCGCGCTGCTGGTCACCTGATCCACGATACGACAGGCCCCGCGCGTGAACCGGGGACCGAACGCGTTCTTCGCCGCTCGTTAACCGGGGCTATGCCCACTCGTCCGGCACGATCACCGCCGCGGCGACGACCAACCGAACCCCCGCGCGGCAGCCTCCGGCTCCGGTATCGACCACCCAGACGACAACGGGCGCCGATCGCACTCGATCGGCGCCCGTGTACGTCTGACGTGTTACTTGATCTCCGCCAGCACAGTGCCCTGGGTGATCGCCGCACCGGCGGCCACCGACAGTCCGGTCACCACACCGGCCTTGTGCGCGTTGACCGGGTTCTCCATCTTCATGGCCTCGAGCACCACGATCAGGTCGCCCGCTTCGACGGACTGCCCTTCCTCGACGGCGACCTTCACCACGGTGCCCTGCATCGGCGCCGTCACGGCGTCGCCGGAGGCGGCACCGTTCGCGGCCCCGCCACGCTTGCGCGGCTTCGGCTTCTTGCGGATCACACCGTTGCCCGCCGCACCGGCCGCACCGCCACCGAGGCTGAACTGGCCCGGCAGCGACACCTCGACGCGACGCCCACCGACCTCGACGACGACCTTCTGCCGGGGCAGATCCTCATCGTCGTCCTCGGCGACGGCACCGGCGGTGTAGGGCTCGACGGTGTTGTTCCACTCGTTCTCGATCCACTTGGTGTAGACGTCGAACTTCTCCCCGTCACCGATGAAGGCGGGATCCTCGATCACCGCGCGGTGGAACGGGATGACCGTGGCCAGACCCTCGACGTCGAACTCGGCCAGCGCGCGACGCGCACGCTGCAGCGCCTGCTCGCGGTTCTCGCCGGTGACGATCAGCTTGGCCAGCATCGAGTCGAACTGACCGCCGATGACGCTGCCCTGCACCACGCCGGAGTCGACGCGCACGCCGGGACCCGAGGGCTCGCGGTACACGGTGACCGGGCCGGGGGCGGGCAGGAAGCCGCGACCGGCGTCCTCACCGTTGATCCGGAACTCGAAGGAGTGCCCGCGCGGGGTGGGGTCCTCGGTGATGGTCAGTTCCTCGCCGTTGGCGATGGCGAACTGCTGACGCACCAGGTCGATGCCCGCGGTCTCCTCGGTGACCGGGTGCTCCACCTGCAGGCGGGTGTTCACCTCGAGGAACGACACGGTCTCGCCCTGCACGAGGTACTCCACGGTGCCCGCGCCGTAGTAGCCGGCCTCACGGCAGATGCGCTTGGCGGAATCGTGGATCTTGGCGCGGACCTCGTCGGACAGGAACGGCGCCGGCGCCTCCTCGACGAGCTTCTGGAACCGACGCTGCAGCGAGCAGTCGCGGGTACCGGCGACGACCACGTTGCCGTGCTGGTCGGCGATGACCTGGGCCTCGACGTGGCGGGCCTTGTCCAGGTACTGCTCCACGAAGCACTCGCCGCGACCGAAGGCCGCGATGGCCTCACGGGTGGCCGACTCGAACAGCTCGGGGATCTCCTCGATGGTGTGGGCGACCTTCATGCCGCGACCACCGCCACCGAACGCCGCCTTGATGGCGACCGGAACCCCGTACTCCTTGGCGAACGCGACGACCTCGTCGGCGTTCTTGACCGGGTCCTTGGTGCCCGCGGCCATCGGCGCCTGCGCCTTCTCGGCGATGTGGCGCGCGGTGACCTTGTCGCCCAGATCGCGGATGGACTGCGGCGAGGGGCCGATCCAGATGAGCCCGGCGTCGATCACGGCCTGGGCGAAGTCGGCGTTCTCGGAGAGGAATCCGTAGCCGGGGTGGATCGCGTCGGCGCCGGACTTGGCCGCGGCGTCGAGGATCTTGTCGAACACGAGGTACGACTCGGCGGAAGTCTGACCGCCGAGGGCGAACGCCTCGTCGGCGAGCTTCACGAAGGGTGCGTCGGCATCGGGCTCGGCGTACACCGCGACGCTGGTGATTCCCGCGTCCTTGGCAGCCCGGATCACGCGAACCGCGATCTCGCCGCGGTTGGCAACGAGTACCTTCGTGATCCGTGCGCTGGCATGGCTGGGCACTGAGCCTCCTGTGTGCAATCTTTTGTCGCGTCGGGGAACGGGTCGCCGGTTAGGCCCCGTGCCCGGTATCGACAACTTTCGTCTCGGGCGAGTGTAGGCAGTGTGTCAACACTGTTGGCACTCGGCTAGCCCTACTGTCGGGTAGGTCGCAGGTCACACTACGCGGCGTCGGTAGTTGTGAACATGTTTCACATGAACTGATTCGCTGTGCCGGGCTCGGATCCCGCCGCTACCGGCAGCCGCACCGAGTTGCCCCATTCGATCCACGAACCGTCGTAATTGCGCACTGACCTGCGGCCGAGCAGGAAGGTCAGGACGAACCAGGTGTGGCTGGATCGCTCACCGACCCGGCTGTAGGCCACCAGATCCTGGGCGGGCATCGCCGCGTAGACCTCGTCGAGCTCGGCGCGCGGACGGAATCGGCCGTCGATGGTGAGCGCCCGGGTCCACGGGATGTTCACCGCGGTGGGCACGTGTCCGCCGCGCAGGGTCGTCGCCGGGCCCGAGGACGCGGCCGAGCGCAACCACGCGGGCCCGCGCACCGCGTCGGGCTCGGCCGGGGTGTCGTCGTGCTCGCCCGCGTACTCCGGCTCGGACCGCACGTCGACGAGCGGATCGCCCAGCCGCGCGAGCACCTGATCGCGGAACGCGCGCGCGACGGTGTCGTCACGCACGACCTCGGGGTATTCGCTCGGGATCGGGTAGGGCTGGTCGAAGGTGGTGTCGCGTTCCTCGGAGATCCAGGCGTCGCGGCCGCCGTCGAGCAGGCGCACGTCCTCGTGGCCGAACAGGGTGAAGATCCAGGCGGTGTGCGCGGCCTGGGCGTTGCCGCGATCGCCGTAGATCACCAGGGTGTCGTCGCGTTCGATGCCCTTGGCGCGCATCAGCGCGGTGAAGCGCGGACCGTCGATGTAATCGCGGGTCACCGGGTCGCTCAGGTCGCCACGCCAATCGATCTTGACCGCGCCCGGGACATGGCCGATGTCGTAGAGCAGGATGTCATCGTTGGACTCGATGATTCGCAAACCGCGCACGCCGATGTTTGCGGACAGCCATTCTGTGGTTACCAATCGATGCGGGACGGCGTAGGAACCGAAGGCGGGGTGCGGATCCGGGGCGACGGGCACGTTGTGGTCCTTCACGCGAGTGGGATGGGTGCGATCAGTGTGTACTCGCAGCCGATGGTAAGTGTGTGGTGGCACATCACGAATCGACACAATGGGCGAATAAAGCGCACGGATGTCCGATAAAGTCTCTGGAGAGGAGGGGTGAGCTATGTCGGATTCTTGGCCGCGACGGCGACTGCTCGCGATCCTACGTGCCGCCACCGAGCCCCTCGACGCCCAGGAACTCGCGCGGATGACCGGCCAACACGTCACCACGGTGCGATTCCACCTCGACGTGCTCACCCGCGAATCGCTGGTTCGCCAGTTCCAGCAACCCCCGCGCGGCCGCGGTCGCCCCCGCATCGGCTATCGCGCGGTGCAGCGCTCGGTGGGGTACCAGGAGCTCGCGCAGGTGCTGGCCGACCACCTCGGCCCCGACCCCGTCACCCGCTCGGCCGCCGCCGTGGCCGCCGGTCGCGCCTGGGGTTCGCGCGTCGACATCGGCGCCAAACCGGTGGAGACCCTCGCCGACGCCAGGGACATCACCATGTCGTTGATGTCGGAACTCGGGTTCGCGCCCGAGAAGGACCCCGCAGGCGACACGCCCGAACACGTGCAGATCAACCTCACCGCGTGCCCGCTGCGCGAACTGGCCCGCTCGCACGCCGAGGTGGTGTGCGGGGTGCACATGGGCCTCATGCGCGAAGTGCTCGAACGCAACGGCGCGCGCGGGCGTGTCGGGGTGCAGCTGCACCCGTTCGTGGAGCCGGAACTGTGTACCGCCCGGCTGGATCTGACCATGCCGCCCGAACGCGCCGCGCTCGACGAGCCCAGCGAACAGCAGGCCTCAGCGCCCCGCGTTCCGCCACAACTGCGTGACACCGACACCGACATCTTCGAGCAGCCTGCGCAACAGCGGTAGCCCGATCCCGATCACGCTGGACGGGTCACCCTCGATCCGGTCGACGAACCAGCCGCCCATCCCGTCGAGCGTGAAGGCCCCGGCGACCTGGAGCGGTTCGCCCGTGGCGATGTAGGACTCGATCTCGGCGTCCGTCGGCTTCGCGAAATGCACTGTGGTGCCGCTGCATTCGGCCGAATCGGCCACTACCTGGCCGTCGCGCAACCGCAGCACGCAGTGCCCGGTGAGTAGTTCCGCGCTGCGGCCCGCCATCGTGGCCCAGCGTTGCCGCGCCACCTCGGGGGTGTGCGGTTTGCCCTGCAACTGCCCGTCGACGAGCAGCATCGAATCACAGCCGACCACCACGCAGTCGTCGGCGAATTCGGGAATCGTCGCGGCGACGTCGAGCGCCTTGGCACGTGCCAGGGCGACGACGACGTCGCGGGGAGAGGTGTCGGCGGGCAGTGCCGCCGCCACCGCGTCCTCGTCCACGCCCGAGACCCGCACCACGGGGTCGACCCCCGCGGTGCGCAGCACCTCGAGGCGGGCGGGCGAGGCCGATGCGAGAACCAGCCTGGTCACCGTCAGCGCAGATGCGACAGCATCGGGTACACGTACGGCGAGAACGGGTTGGTGCCCCGGTGCAGCAGTGTCGAGTTGCCCCACGCGTCGGCGGGGCCGCTCGGACCGCTGTCGGCGGGCGCGTTGGCCGCCGCGGCGGTGAGCACCGCGACCAGGGCCGCGATGTCGGCGTCGGTGGGCGAGCCCTTGACGATGCGGAACAACGGTTCGCCCACGGCGTCGACGGGCGCTTCGACCACCGCGTCGATGGTGAGGTCGACCTGTTCGACGAGTGGTTCGACGACGAGCTCGAGCTCGGCGACTGTCAGAACGTCTTCTTCTGCCACAGTTGTCACAGTGCCAGATCCTTCCTGCACTTACTTCGCTTCACAGCGCGGTTGCCGCGATCATTCCCGGTCGAGCCGCGCCCGGCAATAGTTGTCCGCCACAATCAGTGTGCGCGGCTCTTCGGGAATATCGCGATTTCAGAGCGGAATGTTGCCGTGTTTCTTGGGGGGCAACGTCACCATTTTGCGCTCGAGCAGGCGCAGCGCCGACACGATCTGACCGCGGGTGTGCGAGGGCGGGATGACCGCGTCGACGTAGCCACGCTCAGCGGCCACGTACGGGTTCACCAGGGTGTCCTCGTACTCGTTCTGCAGCTCGAGGCGCAGGGCGTCGACATCGTCGCCGTTCTTCGCGGCCTCGGCCAGCTGCTTGCGGTAGACGAACCCGACGGCACCCGAGGCGCCCATCACGGCGATCTGCGCGGTCGGCCACGCCAGGTTCACATCGGCGCCCATGTGCTTGGAACCCATGACGTCGTAGGCGCCGCCGTAGGCCTTGCGGGTGATGATCGTGATCTTTCCCACAGTGGCCTCACCGTAGGCATAGAGCAGCTTCGCGCCACGGCGGATGATGCCGTTGTATTCCTGGCCGGTGCCGGGCAGGAAGCCGGGCACGTCGACCAGGGTGATGATCGGGATGTTGAACGCGTCGCAGGTGCGCACGAAGCGCGCGGCCTTCTCCGAGGCGTCGATGTCGAGACAGCCGGCGAACTGGGTGGGCTGGTTGGCGACGATGCCGACGCTGCGCCCGTCCACCCGACCGAAGCCGATGATGATGTTCATCGCGCGCTCGGCCTGCACCTCGAGGAACTCGTCGTCGTCGAGCAGGCGACGGATGACCTCGTGCATGTCGTAGGGCTGGTTCGGCGAGTCCGGGATGATCGAGTCGAGCTCGAGATCCTCCTCGGTGAGCGAGTCCTCGAGCGCGCCGTCGATCGGGTCGGTGGGGGCGTGGCGGGGGGACTCGGCGCGGTTGTTGCTCGGCAGGTAGCCCAGCAGTTCCTTGACGTAGTCGAGGGCGTCCTGCTCGCCGGAGGCCACGTAGTGGGCCACGCCGGACTTGACCATGTGGGTGTGCGCGCCACCCAGGTCCTCCATGGAGACCTCTTCACCGGTGACGGTCTTGATCACGTCGGGTCCGGTGACGAACATCTGCGAGGTCTGATCGACCATCACCACGAAGTCGGTGAGCGCGGGGGAGTACACGTGCCCACCGGCGGCGGCGCCCATGATCAGCGAGATCTGCGGGATCACGCCGGAGGCCTGCACGTTGCGGTGGAAGATCTCGCCGTAGAGGCCGAGGGAGACCACGCCCTCCTGGATGCGCGCGCCCGCGCCCTCGTTGATGCCGACCAGCGGGCGGCCGGTCTTGATCGCCAGGTCCATGACCTTGACGATCTTCTCGCCGTAGACCTCGCCGAGGGAGCCACCGAACACGGTGACGTCCTGGGAGAACAGGCACACGTCGCGGCCGTCGATGGTGCCGTAGCCGGTGACGACGCCGTCGCCGAGCGGGCGGTTGTGCTCGAGGCCGAAATTCACGCTGCGGTGCTTGGCGAGGGCATCGAGTTCGACGAAGGAGCCTTCGTCGACCAGGGCGAGGATGCGCTCACGCGCGGTCATCTTGCCCTTGGCGTGCACCTTGTCGACCGCGGTCTCACCCATCGGGTGTTGCGCTTCTTCCAGCCGATTCCGCAGATCAGCCAGCTTCCCGGCGGTGGTGTGGATATCGGGGGCGCCCGCCGAATCCGATGCGGGCTGCTGCTGGACACTCGTCATGGGTTGCGAGTGTAACGAGTGCCACCGCCGCGCACCACGGCAAGTCGGATTTCCGAGGCAGGAGAGAAACCGCAGCTAGGTGCGGCTGCGGCCGCGACGGTCACCACCGACAGCGGTGGTCGCGCGCCGTCGTGACGGTTCACTGTGCTCGCCCCGGTAGCGTGACCGGGATGACAAGGGCACCCATCGATGTATCGAGTCTGCGCGGTTCGCCGGGGCTGTCGTTCTACGAGCGGATCGACGTGGTGGAGTCGACCGGTTCGACCAATGCCGACCTCGTCGCCCGCGCGCAGGACCCCGCCGTCGACCGTCAGGCCCTGCTCGCCGAGGAACAGGTGAGCGGTCGCGGTCGGCACGCCCGCGCGTGGGTGAGTCCGCCGCGCGCGCAGATCTCGCTGTCGATCCTGGTGCGACTGCCCGGCATCGACCCCTCGGCGCTGGGTTGGTTGTCGTTGCTCACCGGGATCGCGGTGGTCGACGCGCTGCGCGGCACGGCCGGGGTGGCCCCGGAACTGAAGTGGCCCAACGATGTCCTGCTCGACGGCCGCAAGCTGGCGGGCATCCTGGCCGAGGTGGCGGTGACCGGCATCGCGCCCGCGGTGGTGGTCGGCATCGGCCTCAATGTCGATCTGGACCAGTCCGAACTGCCGGTGGCGCACGCGACCTCGCTGGCGCTGGCGGGGGGCGATACCGATCGGACCGCGCTGTCGGCCGCGATACTGGCCGAGTTCGCCCGTCGCTTCACCGCGTGGGAGCGCGCGGGGTGGGACACCACCGATCTGATCGCCGAGTACCGGAATCGGTGCGCCACCATCGGGATCGAGGTGCGTGCCGAACTGCCCGGCGGGACGGTGCTGACCGGGGTGGCCGGTGGGGTCGACGACACCGGGCGGCTGCTGATCGGTGAGCGCGCGGTCTCGGCGGGCGATGTGACCCACCTGCGCGGCCAGTACTGACCTCGGCGCGGTCGGCCGTCGCGGTGGTGCGACCGTAGCGGGCCCGACCGCGTGCCGGGCCCGCGTGCGGTCAGCGCACCGCCGCGGTCCGCCGCTCGGCCACCTCGCGCTCCCGCGCCAGCAGCCGATCGCGCTGCTCCTCGAACCGCAGCACGTCCTTGCCGAGCTTGTCGAGGAACAGCGCCAGCTCGTCGCGCGCCGCCTCACCCCGTGGTCCGAAGTCGTTGCGGTCGAAGATGTTCCACTGCTTGAGCACCGGCAGCACCACCTCGTCGAGGTGCTGGCGCAGGTCGTAGATCCCGTGCTTGGCCATCAGCGCGCCGTTGCGCCGCCAGTTGGGCATGCCCGCGCCCGGCATCCGGAAGTGGGTGAGCACCTTGGTGATCGCGGGCATCGCCTGATCGGGGGCCAGGTCGAGGGCCGCCGCGCACAGGTTTCGATAGAAGATCATGTGCAGGTTCTCGTCGGCGGCCACGCGGGCCAGCAGTTTGTCGGCGATCGGGTCGTCGCACACGCGGCCGGTGTTGCGGTGGCTGACCCTGGTGGCCAACTCCTGGAACGTCACGTACGCCACGTTCACCAGGAACCCGCCCCAGTTCGCTGGGGCGTGCGCACCCTGGGTCATGTGGATCATCCGCGCCTGTTCCAGCGCCACCGGGTCCACCCCGCGCGTCACGACGAGGTAGTCGCGGATCACGATGCCGTGGCGGTTCTCCTCGGCGGTCCAGCGCCCCACCCAGGTCCCCCAGGCGCCGTCGAGGGAGAAGTTCTCGGCGATCTCGCGGTGGTAGGAGGGCAGGTTGTCCTCGGTGAGCAGGTTGGTGATCATCGCCGCCTTGGCGACCTCGGTGAGCCCGGATTGTTCGGGCTCCCAATCGATTCCGCCCATCGCGGCGAAATTTCGGCCGAGTTCCCACGGCACGTAATCGTGCGGATTCCAGTCCTTGGCGATCGCGAGGTGACGGTTGAGATTCTGTTCGGCCACAGGTTCGAGGGCCGTGAGGATATCGAGCTGAGTCAGATCTTCGGTCACGCGTGCCTCCACTGTCGGTGTCGAGCAAGCAGATATGAGCAGAACCTGGCTTCTAGCGCGGCGTCGACAGTATCGCTTCGGCCGTGGCATCGAGAAATGCGGTGTGACAGCGCGGTATTGTCGCAGCCATGGGTTACCCGGAGGATGTCCTCGCGCCCGACGAGCAGTTGCTCCTGCACCGCCATCCGCACTGGAAGATGCTGGTGTGGCCGATCGTCCTCCTCATCGTCGTCACCGCCGTCGCCGGTTTCCTCGGCGGGGTGATCTGGCGCAATACCGACGGCCACGTGCGCACGGTGCTGCTGATCCTGCTCGGGCTGGCCTGGTTCGGGTTGATCGCCTGGCGGGTCGTCGCGCGCGTGATCGCTTGGAAGTCAACGCATTTCATCGTCACCGGGCGGCGGGTGCTGGTGCGCCAGGGCGTGATCACCCACACCGGCATCGACATTCCGCTCAGTCGCATCTCGAGCGTGCAGTTCCGGCACGGGCTGCTCGACCGCATGCTCGGCACCGGCACCCTGATCATCGGCTCCTCCTCCGAGGAGCCCCTCGAATACGACGACGTGCCCCAGGTGCAGCAGGTCCACTCGCTGCTCTACCACCAGGTGTTCGAGGCGGGCCGCTCCGCCAACGAGCAGTACTGGGGCGGCGGCTACCGGTGAGCTGCCCGGAAAACGCTTAACCTGTGCACATGACCGCAGTACTGCTGGCCGAAGACGACGAGGCGATCGCCGCACCCCTGTCGCGCGCACTGGGACGTGAGGGCTACACCGTCACCGTCGAACGCTTCGGCCCGGCGGTGTTGCGCCGAGCCCTCGAGGGCGATCACGATCTGCTGATCCTCGACCTCGGCCTGCCCGGCATGGACGGGCTCGAGGTGTGTCGGCAGGTGCGGGCCAGCGGCGCCGATCTGGCGGTGCTCATGCTCACCGCCCGCACCGACGAGGTCGACTTCGTCGTCGGGCTCGACGCGGGCGCCGACGACTACGTGGGCAAACCCTTCCGCCTCGCCGAACTGCTGGCCCGGGTGCGAGCCCTGTTGCGGCGCAGCGGAATCGGCGACGACGCGGTGGAGGTCGGCGCGATCCGGCTCGAACCGGCCGCGCGGCGGGTGCTGGTGAACGGGGCCGAGGTGAACCTGGCCAACAAGGAGTACGAGCTGCTCAAGGTCCTCATCGACCGGGCCGGTCAGGTGGTGCCGCGCGAGACCATCCTGCGCGAGGTCTGGGGCGACGCGGATCTGCGCGGTTCCAAGACCCTCGACATGCACATGTCCTGGTTGCGTCGCAAGATCGGCGACGAGGGCCAGATGGCCGAGCGTCGCATCGTGACCGTGCGCGGTGTCGGGTTCCGGCTCAACACCGACGGTCCCGCCGCGCACCGGGGCTGACGGGTGCGCCGCCGCATCCTGCGTTCGATCCTGACCGTGCTGACCATCACCACGATCGTGCTCGGCGTGCCGCTGATCTACACCGCGTGGCTGTGGGTCGAGGACATCACCCGCAACGACCTGCAGGGTCGCCTCGAGCAGATCGCCGACGAGGTGATCGGCCAGGAGGTCGGCAACGGTGTGGTGCCCGACGGTCTCGACGTGCGTTCGATCCGGGCGCTGGTCCCCGACGGGGGCCGCCTCACGATCGTCTACCCGGCCCCGCACGACAATGCCGCGCGCGCCGACGTGGGCGTCGAGCGGGTGAACGATCCGCTGGTCGAATCGCTGTCGATGGGCACCTCCGGCTCGCTGCGGCTCGAGGTCCCGGCCGGGCCGATGCACACCCGCCAGGCCCAGGCGGTGGCCGCCGTGGCCCTGGCCGTACTGGCCTCACTCGGCGCCGCGTTCTCGGTCGCGGTGGTGACCGCGCGTCGCGTCGCCGACCCCCTGCGTGATGTGGCCGCGCGCGCCGCCCGCCTGGCGATGGGCGACTTCCGCCCCGACCCGCGCCGCCACGGCATCGCCGAACTCGACCGCGTCTCCGATGTGCTCGACTCGGCCACCGTCGAGATCGCGGGCAGGCTGCAACGCGAGCACGCGCTGGTCGCCGACGTCTCCCACCAGCTGCGCAGTCGCCTGACCGCCGTTCGCCTTCGCCTCGACGAACTGTCCACCCACGCCGATCCCGAGGTGGTGCACGAGGCCGAGGAGGCGATGGCGCAGGTCGACCGGCTCACCGAGGCCATCGACGACCTGGTCCGCGCCTCGCGCGACGAGGACGCCGCCGACCGCGACCCGGTGCCGGTGATGGGGGAGTTGCGCGGGGTGGTCACCGAGTGGACCCACCCGTTCCACGAGGCGGGCCGCGAACTCGAGCTCATCGGCGACGAGTCCCTGCGCGCGCCGATCACCGGTTCCCGCCTGCGCGAGGCGGTCGCGGTGCTGATCGACAACGCCCTCATGCACGGCGGCGGCACCTGCACGATCTCGGTCCGCACGGTCCCCACGATGAGTTCACGCGATCCGCTGATCTGCGTGGAGGTGGCCGACGAGGGCGAGGGCGTGCGCGACGAACTCGCCCCGCACATCTTCGATCGCGGTTTCTCGGCGGGCGGCTCGACCGGTGTCGGGCTCGCCCTTGCCCGCGCGCTGGTCGAGGCCGACGGCGGTCGACTCGAACTCCAGCGCCGCCGTCCGGCCCTGTTCGCGGTCTTCCTCGGTTCCAAACTGCACCGCCCGCAGAACGCGACCCTGACCGAACCTCGCTGACGTCAGGCGCGGTCGAGGCGCTCCTGCTCGACCAGGTCTTCGAGTTCGGCCTCGATCTCGGCCATCTCGTCGGGGAACACCCACCGGCGCATCGCCCAGAACCGGAACGCCATCTGCAACAGATTGCCGATGATGAACGCGCTGAAGAAGTCGGCGACATTGGAGACCAGCATGCTCACATGCGGTGGGCGCAGATCCAGCACGTAGATCGAGATCCACAGCGGGAAGTTGCTCAGCGCCACCCCGACCGCGCTCACCCCGAAGAACAGCAGCGCCTCGTGGTGCTTCTCCCGGCCGCCGCGATTCTTGAACGACCACTCCCGGTTGAGGATGTAGGAGGCGATCACCGCCACCACGCCCGAGATGATCTTGGCTGTCAGCGGTTTGTCGCCGAGCACCGTGAGCTTGAGCAGATAGAACAGGCCGCTGTCGATGACGAACGTCGTCGCTCCGACCAGGGCGAATTTGATCAGCTCTGTATGCGTGATCGCGCTCGCACGCAGGCGCGGGGGTAAGACGTTGACCACGTCGTCGACGATTGACACGGGTTCTGAGTGTACCGGTCGCGAACATTCGCTTTCGACATGACAACATTGCACGACGTGAGTGCACGTTCATTCGATCCGTCCGCCATGCCCACCCTCACGATGGTCGGTGGGGGCCAGCTCGCGCGCATGACGCACCAGGCGGCGATCGCCCTCGGTCAGCGTCTGCGCGTGCTCGCGGCGAGCCCCGACGACCCGGCCGCGCAGGTCAGCCCCGACGTGGTGCTCGGCAGCCACGACGACCTGGCGGCGCTGCGCGAGGCCGCCCGCGGTTCGCACGCGCTGACCTTCGACCACGAGCACGTGCCGACCGAGCACCTCGAGGTGCTCGTCGCCGAGGGCGTGAACGTGGCGCCGCCGCCGCAGGCGCTGATCTTCGCCCAGGACAAGCTGGCCATGCGGCACAAGCTGTCCGCGCTGGGTCTGCCCGTGCCCGCGTTCGTCGAGGTCACCGCGCCCGCCGACGCCGTCGCCTTCGGTGACGCGCACGGCTGGCCGTTCGTGCTCAAGGCCGTGCGCGGCGGGTACGACGGCCGTGGCGTGTGGATGCCCGCCGACGCCGCCGAGGCCGAGCGCCTGGTCACCGACCAGCTCGCCCACGGTGTGCAGCTGCTGGCCGAGGCCAAGGTCGACCTGAAGCGTGAGCTGTCGGCGATGGTCGCGCGGTCCCCGTTCGGGCAGGCCGCGACCTGGCCCGTGGTGGAGACCGTGCAGCGCAACGGCCAGTGCGCCGTGGTGCTCGCGCCCGCCCCCGACCTCGACGAGGACCTGGCCGCGCGCGCGGAGACCATGGCACTGGAATTGGCCGCCGGGCTCGGTGTGGTCGGCGTCATGGCGGTGGAACTTTTTGAGACCCACGACGGCGAACTGCTCGTCAACGAGCTCGCCATGCGCCCGCACAACTCCGGGCACTGGGGCATGGACGGCGCCCGCACCGGCCAGTTCGAACAGCACGTGCGCGCGGTCCTGGACTACCCCCTCGGCGACACCACGCCGCTGGCCCCCGTCACCGTGATGGCGAACATCCTCGGCGCCGCCGAAGCGCCCACGATGTCGATGGACGAACGCCTGCACCACCTGTTCGCCCGCCTCCCCGAGGCCAAGGTCCACCTCTACGGCAAGGGCGAACGCCCCGACCGCAAGATCGGCCACATCAACATCCTCGGCGACGACGTCACCGAGGTCCGCGAGAAAGCCGAACGCGCCGCCACCTGGATGTCGACCGCCATCTGGACCGACGGCTGGGACCCCCACGGCGAATAGCCCGACCACCTAACCACCACGGGGTTTCGGCCGCCTCGCCGGCGAGGGGCGAGACGTAACGCCGAAGGCGAAGTATCGCCCCTCGGCGGTGAGGCCCCCAGGGCCGAAACCCCCGCGGCGCCAGCCGCAGAAAGGTAGAGCATGAGCACCAATGGACCCCAGGTCGGCCTGATCATGGGTAGCGACTCCGACTGGCCCACCATGGAAGCCGCCGCCGAGGCCCTCGCCGAATTCGGCATCCGCTTCGAGGTCGGCGTCGTCTCCGCCCACCGCACCCCCCAGCGCATGCTCGATTACGCCCGCGAAGCCGCCGACCGAGGCCTGAAGGTCATCATCGCCGGCGCGGGCGGCGCCGCCCACCTCCCCGGCATGGTCGCCTCCGCCACCCCCCTGCCCGTCATCGGCGTCCCCGTCCCCCTCAAATACCTCGACGGCATGGACTCCCTGCTCTCCATCGTCCAAATGCCCGCAGGCGTCCCCGTAGCCACCGTCTCCATCGGCGGCGCCCGCAACGCCGGCCTCCTGGCCGCCCGCATCCTCGGCACCTCCGACACCGCCCTGCGCACCCGCATGGAGCAGTTCCAAGCGGGGCTCGAGCAGATGGTCCTGGAAAAGGACGAGGCCCTACGCAACAAACTCCTGGGCTAGTAGGTCGCCTGGTAGTTCTTGACCGCCCCGCCGGATCACCTCAACAGCCTTCGCGCAGCGCCGCCACGGTCTCGACCAGCCCGGCACGCTCGAGTTCGTCGAGTACGTCTTCAGCGGTTTCGGGTGGATTGCGGCGGGCGTACGCGATCTCCTGGACGCATCCCCAGACGACTCGATCATCGAGGTCGATGAGGTCCAGCAGAAAGTCGTCCGGGCTCTTGGCGGCGACGTTCCAGGTTGCGATGTACTCGGCGGGGAAGTCTTTGAGATTCGACGTCACGATGACCTGGGCGCCGGACTTGATCGCGGCGGCGAGCACGTGGCGGTCGCCGGGATCGGGCAGTTTCAGAGTTTCGATCAGCGGTTCGTAGCCCTCGATCCGGCAGTCGGGAACAGCGGCCACGATCATTCGCCGAAGCAGCTCGATTTTCTCGGTCGGAATGTCGGGTCGCTTGGCTGCGAGGCTGCCCAGGGCCTCGTCGAGAATCTGGTCCGTCCATTTCGCCTGGACGACCTTGGCGCGGGCGAGGCGGATGAACAGGTCTCGAACTACGTTGCCGTAGAGAACATTCGCGTCATAGACGACGATGAACGCCATCAGAGGTCGAGTTCCTGTCCGAGGCGGGTGAGTTCGTCGGCGGCTGCTCGGCTGGTCGCCTCGCTGCGCTGGGCGTATGTCTTCAGGTCGTCGAAGCGGACGCGGCGGTGCCGACCGACCAGGCGAAACGGTAGCTCGCCGTTTTCCAACAGACTGACCAGATATGGCCGTGAGACATTCAGCATGTCGGCAGCCTGTTGGGTGGTCATTTCGGCATGTGAGGGAACGACCGATACACCCCGCCCCTCCGCTGCCTGCGCCAGGATGAACGCCAGCAGGCTGACGGCTTCCCGTGGCAGCGCCAGCGCCTCGTCACTGCCGATCTCGCCGGTGACCGGAATGAGCTCCTCGTCGGGGTGGCGCATGAGGTAGTCCTTGATCCGCCGCATGGCACGGTCGGCGACGGCGGCGTCGATCGCGCCGGGCTCGGTGCGTTTAGCCGATCGAATTCCAGACATCGTTGCCTCCTGTTCGGGTGCCGTGAAGCGCTGACCCTATTCGCAGTATACGAATTATTCGAAACAAGCGAAACGAAAATCGCGGGTGGGATCGAATTGCCCGCGCTCGGTGGCGCGGGTGGCTATGGGGTGTTGTTCGGCGTCAGGTGAAGGGGCGGTGGGGAGGTGACTACGGTTGACCCCCGTGGCACACGATGACGCGGCGCAGTTTCGGCTTACGGTGGTTGATCAGGCGTTGCGGTTGTTCGCCGAGCGGGGGTATGAGGCGACGACGGTGGATGAGATCGCGGTGGCGGCGGGGATTTCGCGGCGGACGTTCTTTCGGCAGTTCCGGTCGAAGGAGGATGTGATCTTCGCTGATCACGAGTTCCAGTTGGCCTCGGCGCAGGAGTTTCTCGCCGGGGTCGAGGGGGATGCGTGGGATGCGGTGTGCGAGGCCGTGATCGGGGTGTTCGAGCGGTTCACGCAGTGGCGTGACATCGCGGTGCGGCGCTATCAGGTAGTGCGGCGGGTGCCCGCGTTGCGTGAGCGCGAGATCGTCACGGTGTTCCGCTACGAGCGGTTGTTCACCGAGTTCCTGCGCGAGCGCCTGCCCGAGGTGCCCGATCTGGCGCGGGTGCAGTTCACCGCCGCGGTGACCGCCACCCACAACTACCTGCTGCGTCGGATGGTGCGCGGCGAGTCGGGTGCGTCGGTGGTCGATCTGCGTGCAGAACTGGATCTGATCCCGCGCGGCAGACCCGCTCGCACCGAGCCGGAGGAGCTGGTGGTGGCCGTGTTCCCGCGCGACATGCCGCCGCGCAAGCTGGCCGATCTCCTCGCCGCCCGCCTCGGTAGCCTGTGAGCGCCACACACCCAACCCCGCCCGAACAGTGACACTGAGTGCCACCCCCATATCCGCATGTAGCGACCGAGTGCGGCGCGTATAATCCTCCGTAGCTTGGCACTGCGTGCCGACGGACACCGCGCTGTGAGGACCGCAGCGATCACGACCACGACCAGGAGTGTGCCCCCGATGGCTGGAAACCCCGATTTCGACCTGTTCAAGCTCGAGGACTTCCACGACGAGCTGCGCGGCGCGATCCGTGGCCTCGCCGAGAAGGAGATCGCTCCCTACGCCAAGGACGTCGACGGCAATGCCCGCTTCCCCGAGGAGGCGCTGACCGCGCTCAACGCCGCGGGCTTCAACGCCGTGCACGTGCCGGAGGCCTACGGCGGCCAGGGCGCCGACTCGGTCGCCACCTGTATCGTGATCGAGGAAGTCGCCCGCGTGTGCGGCTCGTCCTCGCTGATCCCCGCCGTGAACAAGCTCGGCACCATGGGCATGATCCTCAACGGCTCCGAGGAGCTCAAGACCAAGGTCCTGGCCGACATCGTCAACGGCGAGATGGCCTCCTACGCGCTGTCCGAGCGTGAGGCCGGCTCCGACGCCGCCGCCATGCGCACCCGCGCCAAGGCCGACGGCGACGACTGGATCCTCAACGGCTCCAAGTGCTGGATCACCAACGGCGGCAAGTCTTCCTGGTACACCGTGATGGCGGTGACCGACGCCGACAAGGGCGCCAACGGCATCTCCTCGTTCCTGGTCCACAAGGACGACGAGGGCTTCGTGGTCGGCCCGCTCGAGCACAAGCTGGGCATCAAGGGTTCGCCGACGGCCGAGCTGTACTTCGAGAACTGCCGCATCCCCGGCGACCGCATCGTCGGCGAGCCCGGCACCGGTTTCAAGACCGCGCTGCAGACCCTCGACCACACCCGCCCGACCATCGGCGCGCAGGCCGTCGGCCTGGCACAGGGTGCCCTCGACGCCGCGATCGCCTACACCAAGGATCGCAAGCAGTTCGGCAAGTCGATCGCCAGCTTCCAGAACACCGAGTTCATGCTGGCCGATATGGCCATGAAGATCGAGGCCGCCCGCCTGATGGTCTACACCTCCGCGGCCCGCGCCGAGCGCGGCGAGAAGAACCTGGGCTTCATCTCCGCCGCCGCCAAGTGCTTCGCCTCGGATGTGGCCATGGAGGTCACCACCAACGCCGTCCAGCTCTTCGGCGGCGCCGGCTACACCACCGACTTCCCGGTCGAGCGCATGATGCGCGACGCCAAGATCACCCAGATCTACGAGGGCACCAACCAGATCCAGCGCCTGGTCATGGCCCGCCAGATCCTGCGCTGATCCTTTCTCCAGCAACGGTTTCCGCGGCCCCCCGAATTCGTTCGGGGGGCCGCGCTCGTTGTCGAGCCGGCAAGGCACGGCGTGTCTGAGTTGGGCGTCCGGTGGTGACGGCTGGGCCGCTGACGTCGAAATCTCGGGAAACGTTGGTAGATGACCCAAGTCGGGGTCATGGCGCGGACGGGGGCGGAAAGCCTCACTAGCGTTCGGCCGAGTGGTTCGGAGATTCCGGGTCGTGAGGTGGTCGAGGATGGCTGTGGTGGGGCGTGGTCGGTGGTTCGCGGTGGTGTCGGCCGGGGTGGTCGCGCTCGCCGGGTGTTCGGGGGGTGCGGAGCGGCCCGCGATCGTCGCGTTGACGTCGTTGCCTCGGTTGGCGGAGTACCCGGCGGGGTATTCGCTGCTCGAGCAGCCGGGCAGCATCAGTGCCGAGGATCCGGGGACGGCGATGCCGTTGACGTTCGTCGATGACCGGTGTCGGCCGGTGATCGAGAATCCGGTCGGTGCGGGGGCGCGGGAATCGGTCGCCTCCGGCACCAATCCGGCGGTGTTCCTGGTGCAGATCGTCGAATCCGACCTGGCGATCGCCGAGCTGACCGACCTCGTGCGGCGGTGCGCCGACGTCGAGGCGACATCGGGCAACAGCACCCTGCGGATGACGGTGGCCCCGGCGAACGTGCCGAAAACCGTTGCGGCGGAAAGCATCGCGATCCGAACGACGGGAACCCAGGAGAAGCGCGTCGGCGATGCCGAGCCGACGCGGACCCCGATCGCCCAGCAGCGCTTCCTGGCCCGCGTGGGCAACTACGTCCTCTCGGCGCTGGTGATGCTCTCACCGATGCCCGAGCAGGGTCTGGCTGCCGAACTCGACGTGCTGGCCCGGGTCTTCCAGATAGCGGTCGACCGGCTGACCGCCGAGACCCGGTGACTTCGAATTACGGTACGAGCCCGGCGTATTCGGGGTGCTCGACGATGTACTTCTCCACGTACCAGCAGGTCGGGATGACCTTGAAGCCGTGTTCGCGGGAGTCGTCGAGCCCGAATTTCACGACCTCGGCGGCCACCCCGCGCCCTCGGAACTCGGGGAAGGTCATGGTGTGGTGGAAGTCGCGGATCTCGAGGTCGTCGCGCTGGGCGTAGTCGGCGTATCCCGCGAGGACGTCGTCGTGGTAGATCTCGTAGCGGGTGTCGGCGATGTTGTGCTCGAGCCTGGTGGTCATGGTTGGGATGGTAGTGGGTCGATGCGGTCCACCCGGAGTGTTGCTGTGAAGTAGCAATATTCCTGTTGGCGGGGCGGGTGTGAGGGCCGAGGTCTGTCGGTGCGCGGTGTTTAGATGGGCGATGTGCCGGTCGACTGGCCGGTCTTTCCACGCATCGCCAAGGAGGACACTTTCATGTCAACCCGTGATAGCGCTTGGGCGTCGGGCACGCCGTGTTGGGTCGACGTCCAGGTCGACGACACCACCGCCGCCCGCAATTTCTACAGCACCCTGTTCGGCTGGGAGATCCAGGACGCCGGTCCCGACTCGGGTGGCTACCTGATGGCAACCCTGAACGGGCGCGCGGTCGCCGGCATCGGGCCCAAGCAGTCCGCGTCCGCCCCCTCGGCCTGGGTCACCTACATCTCGGCCGATGATGTCGACGCGGTCGCGGGCCAGATCGCCGCGGCGGGCGGCTCGGTGCCGATGGCGCCGATGGACGTGGGCGAGGCCGGCCGCATGGCCATCGCCGCCGATCCCGGTGGCGCGATCTTCGGTCTCTGGCAGGCGGGCAAGAGCATCGGCGTGGAGATCGTCAATGTCGACGGCGCCCTGACCTGGAACGACCTGCACACCACCGAGTACAAGGCCGCGCAGGACTTCTACAAGAAGATCTACGACTACACCTACACCGAGGTCGGCGACGGCAAGGAGGTCGTCTACTCGATCTTCGGTATCCCGCAGGCCCCCAAGGAGCGCGTCGGCGGCGTCGCGCAGGCCCCGAAGCTCGACACTCCGCCGTACTGGCTGGCCTGGTTCCAGGTCGGCGATGTCGACGCCACCATCAAGACGGCGACCGAGCTCGGCGCGAAGGTCGTGCTGCCCGCGAAGACCAGCCCGACCGGTCGCGCGGGTGTGCTGCGCGCCCCGCAGGGCGAGGTGTTCAGCGTGGTGGACCGGGCGACGACCTCCTAGACCGGTACATCATGGCGGGGTAGCCGCCGCCGGTCGCGCCGAGGCGGCAACCTCCTCGGCGCGTCGGCGGCGGTGCCCCGAGTCGACTTCTACAGCACCGCACCGGGATTGAGAATCCCGTCCGGATCGAGCGCGTCCTTGATCCGCCGCGTCAACGCCATGACCTCGGGCCCCACCTGATCGGGCAGCCACGCCTTCTTCAATCGCCCCACCCCGTGTTCTCCGGTGATGGTGCCGCCGAGCGCGATGGCCAGGTCCATGATCTCGCCGAAGGCGCGGTGGGCGCGCGCGGTGTTGTCGGGGTCGGTGGGGTCGTGCACGATCAGCGGGTGGGTGTTGCCGTCGCCCGCGTGCGCGATGACCGAGACGAGCACGTCATTGCGCGCGCCGATGGCGGCGACGCCGGTGATCAGGTCGCCGAGTCGGGGCAGTGGCACGCCGACGTCTTCGAGCAGCAGTGGCCCGATCTTCTCCACCGCCGGGATCGCGAATCGCCGTGCGGCGGTGAACGCTTCCCCTTCGTCGGGATCGTCGGTCGCGAAAACCTCGGTCGCCCCGGCTTTCTCGCACAGCCCCAGCATCACCTGCGCTTCGTGCGCGGCGAACTCGCCCGGTGCGTCCGAGCGGGCCACGAGCAGCGCGGCGGCCGAACGATCCAGCCCCATCCGCATCTCGTCCTCGACCGCGTTGATCGCCACGCTGTCCATGAACTCGAGCATGGCCGGGCGCAGGGTCGAGGTGATCGCGAGGATCGCGTCGGTCGCGGCGGTGAGCGAGCCGAAACTCGCCACGACGGTCGACTGCGGCGGTTGCGCGGGCAGCAGCCGCAGGGTCAGTTCGGTGATCACCCCCAGCGTCCCCTCGCTGCCGACGAACAGCTTGGTCAGCGACAACCCCGCCGAATCCTTGAGCCGGGGCCCGCCGAGCCGCACCACGGTCCCGTCGGCCAGCACCACCTCCATGCCGAGCACGTAATCGGTGGTCACGCCGTACTTCACACAGCACAGCCCACCCGCGTTGGTGGCCGCGTTCCCGCCGATCGAACAGATCTCGAACGAGGACGGATCCGGCGGATACCACAGCCCTTGCGCCGCGACCGCCCGCTTCACCTCGGCATTGAGCAACCCCGGCTGCACCACCGCCGTCCGCGTCACCGCGTCGACCCGGATCTCCCGCATCAACTCGGTACTCACCACGATCCCGCCGTCGACCGCCGTAGCCCCACCCGACAACCCCGACCCGGCCCCCCGAGGCACCACCGGCACCCGATGCGCCGCCGCCCACCCCACCGCCGCCGCCACATCGGCCGTACTCCGAGCCCGCACCACCGCCACCGGCGTCCCCGCCGCCGGATCCCGAGCCCAATCCTGCCGATACCCCACCAGCACATCAGGATCCACCACCACCGCCCCCACCGATACGCAGGAAACCAACCCCCCGAGGTCCACACCGCATTCGTCCACCCACCCACGCTAACTCCCGCACCCCCACTCCCGTGGCCACTCGGCGCTGGTCGCGTGATCACCACGCTCTCAGGTACGCATCGACCGGAAATTCGACCACCAGCGCGTGGTGATCAAGTGACCAGGTGTGATGTGTATCCGAACAAGTCAATTTCCGCATGATTGTGATCTGGCGCGTTCGGGTGGTGTATACGGCGTCGAATCCGTCATGATGCGGGGACAGGGTGTGTTCGACGGTGAATCACGTCGCTGCCCAGCGCGTTTCGAGTTCCGCTCCAGGGTGCGCGTGCCTGCGCATTTATCCCGCGACGTCTATGCGTCGCACCGTTTTTCGCAAGGAGGACCGGATGATGAAGGAACCGCAGGGCCGCAGTGAGCTGGTGGGCGCACTCTTGGCCGCCGAGTTCGCCGACGCGGGCATCGACATCGAGGCGATGCGCCGCGTCTACCTCGGCGCGCACGACGAATGGGCGCAGGCCCTGGAGACGACCGGCGTGTTCGGGCTGCGCGCCCTCGCCGAGATCACGAAGAGCTGGGCCGCCGACCCGCGCCTGCTGCGTGACGCGCTGCTCGCCGACGCCGACGAGCTCACCCGCCGCCGCTGTCATGCCGCGTGGACGTCCTTCGAGACCCGTCCGATCGCCGCGGTGGGCGGCTAGCGGCGACTTCGCCCGCTGCTCACCTGCGCGTCACCTGCCGCTGGCAGGCTGGCCGGGTGGAACATGCGAGCGTCACCGAGTCGGTGGCAGACCGGTTCACGCGATGGTGCGAAGCGGTCGTGGCCCGGCTGCCGTGGGGCCTTGACCGGTACGTGCCCGCGACGTTCCTCGGGTTCGCGCTGATCAACAGCTTCACCTTCGGCGTGGACCTGCTGTTGCTCACGCTGCTGCACAGCGGCCTCGGGGTGGCGCTGTGGTTGTCGATCACGCTCGCCTATATCGCGGCGTTCGGGCTGAGCTTCGTGCTCAACCGCACCTTCAACTTCCACTCGCACGCGCCGATGGGCAAGCAGGCCGCGGTGTACGCGGTGGTGATCGTGGTGAACTACCTGGCGTTCATCCTCGGCGTCGGCTCGGGACTCACCGCGCTCGGCCTGGAATACCACCTGGCCAGGGTGCTCGCGGGGGGTTGCGAGGCCGTGTACATGTATTGCGCGATGCGCTGGATCGTCTTCGGTCGCACGCTGTCGACGGCGAACTCGCGGTAAGGCGCGGCTCAGTGCGCCGGTTCGACCCGGTAGTGCCGCGATCCCCCCGCACTGGGCTGCGGCGACCGTTCAGGCCCGCAGCACCTCGGTGCGGTCGCCGTCGACCAGCACGACATCGCGGTCGGTGAGCGCCCAGTGTGGCGTTCCGTCGGCCACGTAGCGCGCCAGCATCGCGGCCGACTCACCGTCGGGGTCGGTGGGGGAGTCGAGGTGCACCACGAGGTGTCGATCCACCAATCCCAGTCCGTCCCACCGCGGTTCGACCCCCGTGGCGGGCAGCACCTCGGCCGGATCGTCCATGGTTTCCAACCCGTGCAGGTCGGGCCCGAGCAAACAGGCTCCCGCGCTGTAACCCGCATAGACGAGCGCGTCCTCGCGCACCAGCCGCGCCAGCACGGAATCGGCTCCGCTGCGGGCGAATTGGGCCCGCAGCACGAACGTGTTCCCGCCGCGCACCCACACCATCGGAAACTCGCGCAGGTCCCGCTCCAGGCGTTCGGGTTCCCCGACGTACTCGCGCAGATCGAGCACCTCCGGCGAATACCCGTGCTGCCGAAGGGGAACCACGTCGCTGGTCACCGCCGAGGACCACATCCGCGGCCACGCGTCACACGCGTTCGGAATCACCGCGACGCGCCCCGGCGTCCCGACCAGTCCCGCCAGTCGATCCGCGAACTCCCCGAACCGGTACGACGCCAGGAACAGGCGCATCAGATCGTGAACGCCAGATTCCGCACGAGCCGCTCACCGAGGACGGTATCGCCTTCGAGCACCACCTCGCCCGGATGCGCGTCCACCGTGGTTCGACCGCCCCGCAGCCGCGCGAAAAGCCCTGAGTCCAACCGGATTACCGCCGACGGCTCACCCGGCGCCGTGTCGAGCACCGACCCGCGTCCGCCCGCCACCGCGAGGTGGACCTGCCGGGTCACCGGCCCGGTGAGGTCCAGCGTGATCAGCGAACCGTCGGGCGCTTTGGCCCCCTTGACCACCGCGCGCCCGAGCCCGAGCGTGAGTTCGGTGAACGCCGCCTCGGCCCGCGCCCCACCCTCGGTGACGCTGCGTCCGATCCCGTCGGCGAGGTCGAGTTCGTGCATCCAGCAGTCGAACAGCCGCACCCGCATGAACCGCCCGTAGGCCACCTGCCCGACCGGGGAGACCGTCGTGGCGGCCCAGGCGTCGTCGTCCATGGCGGCCAGGGCGGCGCGGCGGCGGTCGGTGGTCTCGTCGAACAGCGCGAGCAGGCGTTTGCCCGAGAGCGGGCGCAACCGGTCGACCCAGATCTCGTTGAGCACCGCGATCTCGTTGCGCACATGCGGCAGCGTGCGCACATCGGCCTTGGGGCGCAGCGGATCGTGCGGCGGCGGGGTCTCGCCGAGCAGCCAGGATTCGGTGCCGATGAGGTGCGCGACCACGTCGAACAGGGTCCAGCCGGGCAGCGGGGACGGTCGGCGCCAGGCCTTCTCGTCCAGGTCGGCCACGAGTAGGCCGATGACCTCCCACTGTTCGGCGAGCAGGTCGGTGAGTTGTTCGCGACCCGGCGTCGGCTCGGTCATCCCTGTGCTCCTTGATCGCTCTGTTCGAGCGCGGTGATGCCCGCGCGGATCGCCGCCGCGGTCGACCGCGGTTCGTGGGGGCGACGCAGCAGGAAGCCCTTGGCGAAGCTGAGTTTGTCGCCGTGGCGGCGGGGGACCACGTGCAGGTGGACGTGGCCGACGGTCTGGAAGGCGGCGGTGCCGTCGTTGAGTATGAGATTGGCGCCGTCGCTGGCCAGTCCGCTCACCCGCAGCGCGCGGGCGAGGCGGTGGCCGGTGCGGAAGAGTCGGGCGCCGAGATCGGGGTCGAGATCGACGAGTTCGGTCGCGTGGACCTTGGGCACGATCAGCGTGTGACCACGGGTGATGGGGCGGATATCGAGGAACGCGCACACCGCGTCATCGGAGTAGATCATGGTCGCCGGTGCGGTACCCGCCACGATCGAACAGAAGACGCAGTCGTTCACGGCCTCGACCCTACGGTGTGAGCTGGGTCGCGCAACAGCCCTGACGGTGCTGGGTTCCCGAGGCGGGTCACGTATCGTCCGATTCGACCGAGCGCGACCCGGAGCCGGTCTTGTGCGCCCCTACCAGCGGCGACATATCTGAGCGCGGGCACTGATCGGTGCCCGCCGGATCGAGAGAACCCGTTGTCACGGCTGATCAGGTCCGAGGTGTCCGTTTTGTGGTCCTCGGTCCAGTTCTCGGTTGTGACGGGCATCTCGGCTAGGCTCACCGCGAGCCGAGTACAGTTGCCAGGATTTCAGCTGAAGCTACTCACGGGTAACGTCGGCTGACCCGTTGTTCCCAGGCTCGAAGCCAGCACGAAGAAGGAAGTCTGACTAGTGGAGACAACGCAAAACGTGGGCGAGGGATCGCCGCGCGGAGCGCGTGTCGGAGTCGTTCGCGAGTCCGGCCCGGGTGAGCGGCGAGTCGCTGTGGTGCCCAAGATCATTCCCGCCCTGTCCAAGCAGGGTGTCGAGGTGATCGTGGAAGCCGGTGCGGGTCTCGGCGCGCTCATTCCCGACGCTGCCTATGTCGAGGCGGGTGCGACCATCGGTGATCCGTGGTCGGCCGAGGTCGTCGTCAAGGTGGCCCCGCCCAGCGATGCCGAGGTGGCCAAGCTGTCCGCCGGGCAGACGCTGATCGGATTCCTCGCCCCGCGTAATGCCGAGAACCAGATCGGCGCGTTGAAGTCCGCCGGTGTGCAGGCGTTCGCGGTCGAGGCGATTCCGCGCATCTCGCGCGCGCAGGTGATGGACGCGCTGTCCTCGCAGGCCAACGTGGCCGGCTACAAGGCCGTGCTGCTCGCCGCCTCGGAGTCGACCCGGTTCTTCCCGATGCTCACCACCGCCGCGGGCACCGTCAAGCCGGCCACCGTGCTGGTGCTCGGTGTCGGTGTCGCCGGTCTGCAGGCGCTGGCCACGGCCAAGCGGCTCGGCGGTCGGACCACCGGTTACGACGTGCGACCCGAGGTCGCCGATCAGGTGCGTTCGGTCGGCGCGCAGTGGCTGGACCTGGGCATCGACGCCGCCGGTGAGGGTGGGTACGCCCGCGAACTCACCGACGAGGAGAAGGCCCAGCAGCAGCAGGCGCTCGAGAACGCCATCAAGGGTTTCGACGTGGTGATCACCACCGCGCTGGTGCCGGGTCGTCCCGCGCCGCGTCTGGTCACCGCCGCCGCTGTCGAGGGCATGAAGCCCGGCAGTGTGATCGTCGACCTGGCCGGCGAGACCGGTGGTAACTGTGAGCTCACCGAGCCCGGCGAGATCGTCGTCAAGCACGAGGTGACCATCGCCTCGCCGCTGAACCTGCCCGCCTCGATGCCCGAGCACGCTTCCGAGCTGTACTCGAAGAACATCTCGGCGCTGCTGGAACTGATGCTGGTCGAGGGCAAGCTCGCGCCCGACTTCGAGGATCAGGTGCTGGCGGATTCCTGCGTCACCCGTGAGGTGGAAGCCTGATGTACACCGAACTTCTCGCCAATATCGCGATTCTCGTCCTGTCCGGCTTCGTCGGCTTCGCGGTCATCTCCAAGGTCCCCAACACCCTGCACACCCCGCTGATGTCGGGCACCAACGCCATTCACGGCATCGTCGTGCTCGGCGCGCTGGTGACGCTGGGCAATGTCAAGGACCCGTCGCTGCTGGTGCAGGTGATCCTGTTCGTCGCGGTGGTGTTCGGCACGCTGAACGTCATCGGCGGCTTCGTGGTCACCGACCGCATGCTCGGCATGTTCAAGGGTAAGAAGAAGGCGGCCGAGTGATGCACGCAGTCGACAACATGACCTACCTGGTCAACGGCCTCTACATCGTGGCCTTCTCCATGTTCATCTACGGTCTGATGGGCCTGACCGGCCCGAAGACCGCCGTGCGCGGCAACCAGATCGCCGCGGTCGGCATGGCCATCGCCGTCGTCGCCACCCTGATCTCGGTGCGGCACGCGGCCCTGCTCAATTGGATCCTGATCGGCGCGGGTCTGATCGTCGGTGTGGCACTGGGTGTTCCGCCCGCCGTGCGCACCAAGATGACCGAGATGCCGCAGCTGGTCGCGGCGTTCAACGGTGTCGGTGGTGGCACCGTCGCGTTGATCGCGTGGGCCGAATTCGTCGACAGCGCGGGCTTTTCCGAGCTGCACTCCGAGCCGACGATCCACATCATCATCGGTTCGCTGTTCGCCGCGGTGATCGGTTCGATCTCCTTCTGGGGCTCGATCATCGCCTTCGCGAAGTTGCAGGAGATCCTGTCGGGCAAGCCGATCAGCGTCGGCCGGTTGCAGCAGCCGCTGAACCTGATCCTGCTCGTCGGCTCGATCGTGTGTGCCGTGGTGATCGGCCTCGGCGCCGACAACGGCGGCGTCTCGCAGCTGTGGATGATCGGGCTGCTCGTGCTCGCCGGTGTGCTCGGCCTGATGGTCGTGCTGCCGATCGGCGGCGCGGACATGCCGGTCGTCATCTCGCTGCTCAACGCGCTGACCGGGCTGTCGGCCGCGGCGGCGGGTCTGGCGCTGAACAACACCGCGATGATCGTCGCGGGCATGATCGTGGGCGCCTCGGGCACCATCCTCACCAACCTGATGGCCAAGGCCATGAACCGCTCCATCCCCGCGATCGTGGCCGGTGGCTTCGGTGGCGGCGGCGCGGCGGCGGCCTCCGGTGACGGTGAGGCGAAGTCGGCCAAGGCCACCTCGGCCGCCGACGCCGCGATCCAGATGGCCTACGCCAACCAGGTCATCGTGGTCCCCGGTTACGGCATGGCCGTGGCGCAGGCCCAGCACGCGGTCAAGGAGATGGCGCTGCTGCTCGAGGCCAAGGGTGTCGAGGTCAAGTACGCGATCCACCCGGTCGCCGGCCGGATGCCCGGTCACATGAACGTGCTGCTGGCCGAGGCCGAGGTCTCCTACGACGCCATGAAGGAAATGGACGACATCAACGGTGAGTTCAACCGCACCGATGTGGTCCTGGTCATCGGCGCCAACGACGTCACCAACCCGGCCGCCCGCGACGACAAGTCCAGCCCGATCTACGGCATGCCGGTGCTCAACGTCGACCAGGCCAAGAGCGTCATCGTGCTCAAGCGCTCGATGAACTCCGGTTTCGCCGGTATCGACAACCCGCTGTTCTACGCCGACCACACCTCGATGCTGTTCGGCGACGCGAAGAAGTCGGTCAGCTCGGTCACCGAGGAACTGAAAGCGCTGTAGGACAGGCGAATCAGCGTCGGCACACGCGGTCGTCGCAACACTCTCGATCCGAGAGGTTGCGGCGACCGTCGTCGTTTCCGGGGTAGGGCCGAGACACGAATAGGGGTCGCTACCGTCCGTAGACGGCACCGGCCCCTATTCGATAGCGGGTGTTCTCAGCCGACGCCGACCGGCAGTTCGGTGATGCCAAGCGGCCCGAGGATGCGCTGGAGTTTGCCGGTGGTCTCGGCCAGTTCGGCGGCCGGGTCGGATTCGGCGACGATGCCGCCGCCCGCGTAGGCCAGCAGCGCGGTGCCGTCGGCGGCCAGTTCGGCGCAGCGGATGCTGACCATCCACTCGCCGTTGCCGTCGGCGTCGCACCAGCCCACCGCGCCCGCGTAGAAGCCGCGTTCGCCCTCGAGTTCGGCGATCACCCTGGCTGCCGCGGCGGTGGGGGTGCCGCAGACGGCGGGGGTCGGGTGCAGGGCGATGGCCAGTTCCAGCGCCGAGGGACCGGCCAGCGGGACGGTGGCGGTGATGGGGGTGCCCAGGTGCCACATGGCAGGGGTGGAGGTGAGTTCCGGTGCGGGCGTGTCGACGTCGGCGCAGCGCTCGCGCAGCACGGCGCCGACCTGGTCGGTGACGAAGCGGTGTTCGGCGTGGTCCTTGCTCGAGGCCAGCAGGGCTTCGGCGGCGGCGCGGTCGGCGGCGGGGTCGTCGAGGACGCGGCGCGCGGAGCCTGCCAGCGGGTGGCTGAGCACCTCGTTGCCGGTGCGGCGCACCAGGATCTCCGGGCTCGACCCGACCAGTGTGGTGCCGCGATAGCGTCCGCCCGCGACGGACAGGTCGACCAGGAAGCCGTTCGACAGCGGGTCGGAGGCGACCATGAGATCCAGGATGTCTTGCGCGCGAACCGGTTCGGGCGATGCCGCGCGAACCGCCCTGGCCAGCACCACCTTTCGCACCGGATGGGCCGGGTCGGCCAGGAGCTCGACCGCGGTGGCCACCCGCTGCCGGTGCTCCTGCGGGGTCGGTAGCGCGGCGTCGAGGTCGAATCGGGGCGTGGCGGGGGCGCCGGGCTCGTGCGGGGTCTGGGTGATGGTCACCGAATCCGGCGCCCACAGGGCCGCCGGTGCGCCCGGCGTGAACGGCAGGGCCCCGACGATGTGGCTGATCCGGCCGCTGCGCAGCGCGGTGACGGCCTCGTGCGCGGAGCGGAACATCGTCGCCCCGGCCGACGCGGACACCATCCGCTGGGGGCGCGAGAGCACGAACGCGGGGTCCGCGCCGGTGGTGTTGCTGGTCCTCGACATTGCGTTCAACTCCTCCAGGGGTCGAGCCGCCCGGCGTCGACTCGTGGAGGTTAGCCTAACCTGATTTCATTCTGTGGCGGTATCTTCGTCGGGGGCCGGGATATGGCGCAGCAGCACCATCACGAGGGCGGCGGCGATCCCGGTGAGTCCGATGCCGACGATCGAATTCACTTGCAGCGCATGGGTATAGGCCTGTCGGGCCACCGTGGTCAGCTCGGCGCCGAGCGCCTCGGGCAGCGACGCGGCCACGTGCAGGGCGCCCGCGAGAGTGTCCTCCGCGACATGGGCGGCCTCGGCAGGCAGTCCCGCCGGGATGCTGCCTTCCATCTGACCGCGATACACCGCGGTGCCGATGCTGCCGATCACCGCGACGCCCAGGGCCGTCGACAGTTCCTGGCCGGTCTCGGAGATCGCCGAGGCGGCACCGGCGCGGGCCGGGTCGACCGCGCCGACGATCAGGTCGAGGCCGAGTACGAACATCGGGCTCAGCCCCAGCGAGAACACCACCATGCCGGTGACGATCAGCGCGAGATCGTCCTTCCCGGAGAGCTGGGTGAACAGCGCGTACCCGACCATCGCCAGCACCAGGCCACCGGTCATCAGATACGCCGGTCGGACCTTGGGCGCGACCGCGCTCACCAGGCCCGCGGCGACGACCATCGCCACGGCCTGCGGCACCGTCCACAGTCCCGCCTGGAAGGCCGAGAGCCCCAGCACCAGTTGCAGATACTGCGACAGCAGCAGGAACAGCCCGCCCATCGCCAGCATCGCCACCATCAACGCCACCAGCGACCCGCTGAAGCGCACATTCGCGAACAGGTGCAGGTCGATCAGCGGATTGGTCAGGCGGCGCTGCCGCAGCACGAACACCGTGCCGAGCACGAGCCCGGCCACCAGCACCCCGAGCGCCTCGATCGACCAGCCGTCCTTGGCCAGTTCCTTGATGCCGTAGATGACGGCCATCACCGACAGCAGCGACAGCAGCGCGCTGAGCAGGTCGAGCTTGCCCGGGTTCGGGTCCTTGTACTCGGGCAGCAGGAACGGCCCGGTCGCCAGCAGCAGCACCATCGCAGGCACCGCGACCAGGAACACCGAACCCCACCAGAAGTGCTCGAGCATCGCGCCGCCGACCAGCGGGCCGATCACCATGCCGACCATGAAGCTGGTCATCCACACGCTGATCGCGGTGGTGCGCTGGCGGTCGTCGTGGAACATGTTGCGGATCAGCGCCAGGGTGGAGGGCATCAGGGTCGCGCCGGCGACGCCGAGCAGCGCGCGGGTGGCGATCAGCATGTCGGCGCTGGTCGAGTAGGCGGCGAGCACCGAGGCGACGCCGAACGCGACCGCGCCGATCATCAGCAGTTTGCGGCGGCCGATGCGGTCGCCGAGGGTGCCCATGGTGATCAGGAATCCGGCGACCAGGAACCCGTAGATGTCGAGAATCCACAGCAGTTGCGAACTGCTGGGCTCGAGCGCCTCGCTGATCCGGGGGATCGCGAGGTAGAGCACGCTCAGGTCCATCGAGATCAGCAGGGTCGGTAGGGCCAGTACCGCCAGCCCGATCCATTCCTTGACGCCTGCCCTCGTGGTGGCTTCCGACGGGGTCTGCTCGTGCTCGGTCGAGGTCACCCCACGAAGGTACCGACGAATCGGGCGGGCGTGCCAGCGAGTTTCTCGCCCCGGCGCGACCTACCCCCGGGGGGTGACGATGTGCGCCGCGCCCGCGCACGCCAGCGTCAGGATCAGCGGCACGGTCAGCGCCGCGGTGAGCGGGACCAGTGCGGTGAGCCAGCCGATGAACGCCGGTCCGGCCAGTAGTCCCAGGTAACCGATGGTGAACACCCGCGACATGTCCGTCGCCGCGGTGGTGCCGCCGAGGTTGCCCGCAGTGGTGAAGATCTGCGGCACACCACCGGCCAGACCGAGCCCGCACAGCGCCCATCCCAGCAGCGTCAGCGGCAGCCACGGTGAGGCGATGATCACAGCGAATCCGCCTGCGGCGAGCAGACTTCCGTACCGCAGGACGGCCACCGGACCGATCGCGGCGCTCACCCGATCGGCGAGGAAACGACCCAGGGTCATGGTGGCGGAGAAGGCCCCGAACGCCAGGGCGGCATCGGACTCGGACACGCCCAGGTGGTCGCGGGCCTGCAGGGCGCTCCAGTCCGCCGCGACGCCTTCGGCGAGCAGCAGCACGAACGCGACGGCACCCAAGGCCAGGACTTTCCGGCTGCGATCGGGGCGTTTCGTCCCGCTGTCGAGCGCTTGTGCCGGGGCGTCCGGGTGCGCGACCAAGCGCGGCACGAGCAACACGGTGACGACGAGCCCCGCGACGCTCGCGCAGGTCAACGTCAGCTGCGGTGACCAGCCCGCCCGCTGGGTGGCGGCGCCGAGCAGCGCACCGGCGAACGCCCCACCGGAGAACATGGCGTGGAACGCGGACATGATCGGTCGCCCGTAGGCCCGTTCGATGAACACCGCCTGGGTATTCATCGACACATCGAGCGCACCGTTGCCGATCCCGTAGCACGCCAACGCGATCGCCAACGTGACAGCATCCGTGGCCAGCGCGGGCCCGACGATGGTGACCGACACGGTCGCCGCCGCCACCCCCACCAGCGTCCGACTGCCGAACCGGTCCGCCGCGGGCCCGGCCGCGCGCATCCCCACCAGCGCCGCGCCCGCCATGAGCAGCACGAGCACCCCGAGCGTCGCCGGCGATACACCGGTCTGCGCGGTGATCGCCGGAATGTGCACCACCCACAGCGCCAACAGAATGCCGCTCAACGTGAACGCCCCGAACACCGCCACCCGACTCAGCCGAAGCCCCCACGCGCCACTCACCGATTCGACGCTACCGCCCCACCCCACCCCCATTCCGCGATACGCCGAACGGCATCCCGCTCCCGGCCGGGGGTTCAAGATCACCACGCTCTGGTGGCGCGAGATGCCGGTGGATTGCGCCACCAGAGCGTGGTGATCAGTTGTCCAGCGGGGTCCAGACGCCGGTGGCGGCGGTTTCTTTTGCGTAGCGGGCGAAGTCGCGGGGTGCGCGGCCGAGGGCGCGCTGGACGCCGTCGGCGGTGGGGGTGTTGCGGCCGTCGAGGACGGTGCCGAAGAGGTAGTCGAGCAGGGTGATCACATCCTGGGGGAGCTGGTATTCGGTCAGGGCCGCGACGAATTCGGGGCGGGTGACGGGGACGAACGCGATGTCGCGGCCGGTGGCTTCGGCGATCTCGCCCACGGCCTCGGCGAAGGTGAGGGCGCGCGGGCCGGTGAGTTCGTAGAGTTCGCCGGCGTGGCGGGGGTCGGTGAGGGCGGCCGCCGCCACTTCGGCGATGTCGTCGACGTGCACGAACGGCTCTCCCACCTCGCCGTTGGGCAGCGCGACGGTTCCGGCCAGCACGTCGTCGAGGAAGGCGCCCTCGCTGAAGTTGTGGGCGAAGAAGCTGCACCGCACGATGGTCCACCTCAGACCCGAATCCCGCACGATCGCTTCGCATTCCAGCGCCTCGGGTTCCCCGCGACCCGACAGCAACACCACCGAGCCGACCCCGGCGGCACGGGCGGCGGCGGTGAACGCGCGGATCACGTCCGGGGCGCCGGGGACGGCCAGGTCGGGTTGGAAGGCGAGGTAGACGGAGTCGACGCCGGTCAGAGCGGGTGCCCAGGTGTCGCGGTCGGTCCAGTCGAAGGGGATCGCGGCGGTGCGCGACCCGCGTCGGACCCGATGGCCCCCGGCCTCGAGGAGGGCGGCGACCCGGCCGCCGGTCTTGCCCGTCGCGCCGGTGATGAGGGAAAGCTGCTGGTCAGAAGCGTTGTTGGTCATGAGATAAGTACACCGTCGGGAAGGTCGCGGCAACATCGTCGCGACGCTCACGAACATGCGCCTTCGTCTACCGTGGATTTCGGGGTGCGGCTCGCCGACGCCCACGACACGACGGCGGTACGTGGTCCGGCCGGGAATCACGGAGAGGCGGAACAGCCAGTGGATGCGTTAGCGGCATTACTCGAAGGTCCACGGGCACGGGGTGCGTTCCTCATGTGTTCCTTGCTCGACCCGCCGTGGTCACTGCGCGTGCAGGACGAGGCGCCGTTGACGGTGCTCGCGATGATTCGTGGAAACGCTTGGGTCAGTACCGATTCCGGGCCGCCGCGCCAGCTCCGCGCGGGTGATGTCGCGGTGTTCCGTGGGCCCGCGCCCTACACGGTGGCCGACGACCCGGCGACCGAGCCGCAGATCGTGATCCGACCGGGGCAGGTCACCACCACGCCCGACGGTGAGATCCTGTGCGAGACACTGAGTCTGGGCGTGCGCCAGTGGGGTACCGACCCCGACGGCGAGACCCTCATGGTCACCGGAACCTACGAGTCGGCCGGTGCGGTGAGCAGGCGACTACTGCGTGCCCTGCCGCCGGTGGCGGTGCTGGCGCGCGGTGAACTCGACACCCGCCTGCTCGACCTGCTCGTCGACGAGGCCACCAAGGACCTGCCCGCCCAGACCGCTGTCCTGGACCGCCTGCTCGACCTGCTGCTCATCGCCGCCCTGCGCGCCTGGTTCGCCCGCGACGACGCCCCCGCCTGGTACCACGCCTACAGCGACCCGCTCATCGGCAAGGCATTGCGCCTGCTGCAACACAATCCGGCCCACCCCTGGACGGTGGTGGCGCTGGCCGAGGCGGTCGGCATGTCGCGGGCGGCCCTGGCGCGCCGGTTCGCCGAACTCGTCGGGGAACCGCCGATGACGTTCCTGACCGAATGGCGGCTCTCGCTGGCCGCGGACCTGCTCGCCGAATCCGACGCGACCGTGGAGGCCATCGCCCACCAGGTCGGTTACGGCAGCGCGTTCGCCCTCAGTACCGCGTTCAAGCGCCATTTCGGTGTGAGTCCGCGCGATCACCGACAGCGCGGCGCGGCATGATGGCCCGATGAGCTATCCCGTCCTGTGGCCGATGCCGACCCGGTGGGCCGACAACGATCAGTACGGCCACGTCAACAACGTGACCTACTACTCCTACTTCGACACCGCCGTGAACGCCTGGCTGATGCGCGCCACCGGCACCGACATCACCGCGCTGCCCGCGATCGGCGTCGTCGCCCAGACCTCGTGCCGATTCCACGGTTCGGTGAGCTTCCCCGACGAGCTGCGGGTCGGCCTGCGCATCGCGCGCCTCGGCACCTCGAGCATCACCTACGACCTGGCGATCTTCCGCACGGGCGCGGAGGGTCTCGAACTCGCCGCGACGGGCGAGTTCGTCCACGTCTATGTCGACGCCGAGACCCGCAAACCGGTGGCGATTCCCGACGTGGTGCGCACGGCAGCCGCGGAACTCGTCACCGAATAGGGCTCAGGACGCGATAACTCCAACTTCTGGGGAATGTCTCGTCCGGGCCCGGTCTGTCGGCCTCTCAGGACGCGATAACGCCCACCTCGGGCCACTCACTTCCCCTGCGGGCGCGCAGGATGATCTGGCCCGCCGGGGAGCCCGGTGGCCCGGGTAGCGCGGCGAAGGTGGTCTTGTCGATCACCAGGGAGTAGTCGAGTTGTTCTCGGCTCGGACCCCAGACATATTCGACTTCGGTGCGTTCGTCACGAACTTTCTTGAAATACATCAGTTTCGCCATCGCCGGATCTCCGCGTAGACCTCCGCCGGTCAGCGGATCGTGATCGGCGGCTGATGACCATCGTGACAGGAATCGAGCGATCGCGCAGCTATTCTCACCCGCCGAGCATGCTCTGGTACCGGCGCATGCCCGAAATCCACCGGTCGTAGTCGCCGCTCTTGTTGCGATACATCTGCAGAACTTCCGGGTGCGGCAGGATCAGGAAGTGCTCCTCGGCCATCGCGGCGACCACCGTGTCGGCGACCTCCTCGGGCGTCAACACCGCTCCCGCCGTCCGTACCGCCTTGACGGCCAGTTCACCGGCCTCCGGGTTGTCGGGAATGAGCCCGCCGGTGAGCAGTTGGGTGTCCACGCCCATCGGACACAGGCAGCTCACCCGAACTCCCTTGTCGCCGTAGGTCACCGACAACCACTCCGCGAACCCGACCGCCGCGTGCTTGGTCACCGAATAAGGGGCGGAACCGATTTGGGTCAGCAGCCCCGCGGCCGACGCCGTGGCGACGAAGTATCCGCTGCCGCGCTCGACCCAGCCGGGCACGAGCAATTTCGCAGCACGCACGTGCGCCATCACATTGACGTCGATGGTGGCGGCCCACTGCGCCTCGGTACTGTCGAGACCTGGCCCACCCCCGATCCCCGCGTTCGCGAAATACATTTCGACCGGCCCGAATTCGCGTTCGGCGACAGCGATCAATTCCGCGATCACCGCCTCGTCGGCCACGTCCCCACCGACCGCGACCGCGTCACCACCGAGTTCGGCGGCAACCTTCTCCGCATTCCCGACATCGAGATCGGCGACCACCACCCGCGCGTCCCCGGCCACCAACCGATGCGCCAACGCGGCCCCGATCCCCGCCCCCGCCCCCGTAACAATCGCGACTTTGCCCGCTATCTCCATCCCCGCACGATAACCGCGCCCCCACGGCCCCCGCACCGCTTTCCCCACCATGGACCGGCCCACGGGGACCTGCGCATACCTCGGCCGCACCGGTCGCGCGGCTCGAATCCAGCGTCCGGTCGAGGGCGCGGCGCGACAGCCGCGCCGAGGTGGTTCAGACGCGACTGAGCAGAGTCAACGGGTCCTCGAGGAACCCCGCCGTGGTGGCGAGGAAGCGCGCGCCCAGTTCGCCGTCGATCATGCGATGGTCGAAGCTGATCCCGAGGGTGGTGATCCACCGAATGGCCAGCTCGTCGCGGAAAACCCACGGCCGCTGGCGAATCGAGCCGAGGCACAGGATCGCCGCTTCGCCCGGATTGACCAGGGGGACACCGGTGTCGACGCCGAAGACGCCCACATTGGTGAGGGTGAAAGTTCCCCCGCGTAGGTCGTTCGGGGTCGCGTTGCCGGAGCGGGCGGTGTCGGCGGCCCAGCTGATCTCGCGGCACAGTTCGCGCAGGCTCAGCGAGTGCGCGTCCTTGATATTGGGCACCATCAGGCCACGGTCCGAGGCCACCGCGATCCCCAGGTTCACGTAGTGCTTGGTGACGATTTCCTGGTTCTGTTCGTCCCAGGCGGTATTGATCCCGGGGTACTCGCCGATCGCCGCCAGCACCGCCTTGGCGACCAGCGCCAGCGGGGTGAGGGTGAGCTCGGCGAAGGACTTGGTCGTGCGCAGGTGGTCGAGCAGTTCCATCGAGGCCGTGCAGTCGACGGTGACGAAGGTGGAAGCCTGCGGGATCGTGCGCGCACTGGCCTGCATCGCCGCGGCGGTGCGCTTGCGGATGCCCGTGATGGGGGTGCGGTCCTCGCGCGCGCCCGACTCGATGAGCCCGGCCGCGTCGGTGACGTGCCCGTTCGGCGGCGGCGCGGCGGCAGCGCCGACCCGGACCGGCGTGCGCGGTTGCGTCACCGGCACCGCCGACCTTACGTCCTCGACCGTCACCGCACCCTCCGGCCCCGAACCCGCGACGAACCACAGGTCGATATCGAGTTCCTTGGCCAGCTTGCGCGCCGCGGGCGTCGCCGCGGCCCGATGCGTGCTCGGCGTGCTCGCCGCCATCGACGGCACGGGTTTCCTTCGCCGCGAAGTGGATTCGGCCTCCGGCCCGTACCCGACCAGCACATCCGTGCGGGGCGCGGCAGCCACCTCGAGATCGTTGCGCACCCGGATCAGCGGCGCGCCCACCGGCACCGTGTCACCCGGCCGCGCCAACAGTTCGACCACCACCCCGGAGAACGGCGAGGGCAGCGCCACCACCGCCTTCGCGGTCTCCACCTCGGCGATGGTCTGGTTCAGCTCCACCGTGTCGCCCACCGCGACCGCCCACGACACCAGATCGCCGTCGGCCAACCCTTCGCCCAGGTCGGGGAGGCGGAATTCGAGAACGTGACCGTCATCGTCGGCGGTTGGTTCCGGCACAGGGGGCACCTTTCGTCACGCGGCTAAACAGCGGTCGACCGCCGCCAGAATGCGGTCCGGGTCGGGCAGGTGGTGCTTTTCGAGCTTAGCCGGGGGGTAGGGGATGTCGTAGCCACCGACGCGCAGCACCGGCGCCTCGAGTTGATAGAAACAGCGTTCGGTGATCCGGGCGGCGATCTCGGCGCCGAGCCCCGCGAACACCGGCGCCTCGTGCACGATGATCAACCTGCCGGTCTTGTTCACCGACTCGGCGATCGTGTCGATATCGAGCGGCGAGAGGCTGCGCAGGTCGATCACCTCGAGCGAATGTCCTTCCTCGGCCGCGATTTTCGCCGCCGTCAACGCGGTGGCGACGGTGCCGCCGTAGGCCAGCACGGTGGCGTCGTCGCCGCTGGTGCGGACCCTGGCGCGATGCAGCGGCAGATCCGGTTCCCCTTCGAAATCTACGTCGGCCTTGTCCCAGTAGCGACGCTTCGGTTCGAAGAAAATGACGGGGTCATCGTGTGAAATAGCCTGGCGAATCATCGAATAGGCGTCAGCGGGCGTACTCGGTGATACAACCCGCAGGCCCGCCGTATGCGCGAAATACACCTCCGGCGATTCCGAATGGTGCTCCACCGCCCCGATGCCGCCGCCGAACGGAATGCGGATCGTCAACGGCGCCTTCACCTTTCCGCCGGTGCGGTAGTGGATCTTGGCGACCTGGGAGACGATCTGGTCGAACGCGGGATAGACGAACCCGTCGAACTGGATCTCCACCACCGGCCGATACCCGCGCAGAGCCATGCCGAAAGCCGTTCCGACGATGCCGGATTCAGCCAGCGGGGTATCGATCACGCGGTTGTCGCCGAAGTCCTTCTGCAAGGTGTCGGTCACCCGGAACACCCCGCCGAGTCGGCCGATGTCCTCGCCGAGCAGCACGACCTTGGTGTCGTCCTCCATCGAGCGGCGCAGACCGGTGTTCAGGGCGGCGGCGAAGGTGGTGATCATGACGGCGCTCCTTCGGCGAGAAAGTCCGAGAGCTGTTGGCGCTCTTCGGTCATCAGGGGATGTTCGGTCGCGTAGACGTGGTCGAACATGCGCTCCGGGTCGGGGTCGGCCATGCCCAGTGTGGCGGCGCGCAGGCGGCGGGCGACCTCGTCGGCCTCGGCGGTGACCTGTGCCTCGAACTCGGGGGAGAGCTCGCCTTCGCGCTCGAGGAGCAGGCGCACACGTTCGATCGGGTCGCGCCTGCCCCAGTACTCGGTGTCGGCGGCGGTGCGGTAGCGGGTGGGGTCGTCGGCGGTGGTGTGCGGGCCCATCCGGTAGGTCATCGCCTCGATGAAGGTGGGGCCGCCGCCGGAGCGGGCGCGTTCGACGGCCTGGCGGGTGACGGCCAGCACCGCGAGCACATCGTTGCCGTCGACCTGCACGCCCGCGATCCCGTACCCGTCGGCCCGGCGCACCAGCGGCACCGTGCTCTGCACCGACACCGGTTCGCTGATCGCCCACTGATTGTTCTGGCAGAAGAACACCACCGGCGCGCTCCACGCCGCCGCGAACCCGAGCGCCTCGGCGATATCGCCCTCGCTCGTCGCGCCGTCACCGAAGTAGGCGATGGTGGCGATGTCGGCGCCGTCGAGGTGGGCGGCGTAGGCGTAGCCGGTGGCGTGCAGACCCTGCGAGCCGACGACGATATTGGCGTTGGTCATATTGACCTCGTCGGGGTCCCAGCAGTGGTGCGCGACGCCGCGCCACAGGGCCGTGAGCTGCTCGGGCGGCACGCCGCGGCAGTAGGCGACGGCGGTCTCGCGATAGGAGCAGAAGGCGTAGTCGTCGGGGTGCAGGGCGTGTGCGGAGCCGACCTGGGCGGCCTCCTGGCCCAGCAGCGGCGGCCACAACCCGAGCTGGCCCTGACGTTGCAGCGCCGTCGCCTCCACGTCGATGCGGCGGGTGACGACCATGTCGCGATACAGCTGCCGCAACCGCTCGGCATCGATATCGGCGACCAGCGCGCGATGTTCCCGGTCGTGCACGCGCCGACCGTCGGGCTGGATCAACTGGACCGGATAGGTCTGCTTCTGCGACATCGAGATCGCCTCCTCGCCTCGCGCCTTATGGGCCGATGCAGGTACGACACCCCGCTGAGTGCGACGTGTATCACATAGCATCCACGATTACGCGGTGTGCGCAAGCGGCACGCGCACAGCTGAGCAGAATGCACGTTCTCAGGGGTCGCGCAGCTGTCATACTGCGTCGTATGACCAGTCGCGAACCCGACGTGACCCTCGACGCCACCGACGCGCGACTCCTGCGCGAATTGATCGCCAGCCCCCGCGCCACCGGCGTGGAACTCGCGGCCCGCCTCGGCCTGTCACGCAACACTGTCCAGGCCCGATTGGCTCGCTGGGACGCCGGCGGCGTACTCGGCAGCTTCGAGCGTCGCGTCGAACCCCGCGCCCTCGGCTACCCGCTGGCGGCCTTCGTCGCCGTCGTGGTCGACCAGCACCGTCTCGACGCGGTCGTCGACGAACTCGCCGACGTCCCCGAGGTCACCGAGGTCTGCGGCATGACCGGCGCCACCGACCTCACCGTCCGCATCGTCGCCCGCGACGCCGACGACCTCTACCGCATCGCCGGCGCCATCCTGAAGATCCCCGGCGTAGAGCGCACCAACATGGCCCTGGTCATGCGCGAACTCGTAGGCCCCCGCACCGCCCCCCTCCTCGACCGCCTCGCCGACCCCGCGACGTAGGTGTCAGGTTCCGGCGGGCAGGAAGCGGCGGACGAGCAGGCCGGCGAGGAGGGCCCAGAAGGCGCCGCCGATGCCGAAGAGGGTGGTGCCGGAGGCGGCTACGAGGAAGGTGACCAGGGCGGCGATGCGGTGGGTGGGGTCGCTGAGGGCGCCGGTCAGGGCGGCGGCGAGGGTGGCGAGTAGGGCCAGGCCCGCGACGGTTTCGAGGGTGCCCGCGGGCGCGGCGGCGATGAGGGTGACCAGGGCGGCGGAGGCCAGGCCGAGGACGAGGTAGGTGGCGCCGGCCGTGGCCGCGGCGATCCAGCGGCGTTTGGGGTCGGGGCTCGCGCTGGGGGCGGCGGCCAAAGCGGCGCTGATGGCGGCGAGGTTGATGGCGTGGCCGCCCGCCGCCGCGCCGGCGATGGTGCCGACGCCGGTGACGAGCATGGACGCGCGCCAGGGGACCTGGAAGTCGAACGAGCGCATCACGGCCACGCCGGGAATGTTCTGCGAGGCCATCGTGACGATGTAGAGCGGGATCGTGATTCCGACGATCGCCTGCCAATGCCAGTGCGGCACCGTGAATTCCACGCTCGGAACCATCGCCGAGAAGTTCAGGTGTCGATCGTTGACGACGATGTCGATCCCGGTGCCGACCGCCGCCGTGGCGAACGCGACCAGCACCGCCCATTTCGGCGCGAACCGTTGCAGCACCAACCAGACCAGAATCACCGGCACCACCACCGCGGGCGAGGTCCGCAACGCCTGTACCGGCGCCAGACACAGCGGCAGCAGCACCCCGGCCAGCATCGCCTGCGCGATCGGCACCGGAATCGCGGCCACCAGCGACCCGAGCCGCTGCCACAGTCCGGTGATCACGATGAGCACGCCGGTCAGCGCGAACGCCGCGACCGCGCCGGCCCACCCGCCCACCACCAGCCCGGTACTCGCGAGCAGGGCCGCGCCCGGCGTCGACCAGGCCAGGGTGATCGGAATCCGATACCGGAAACTCAACAGCAGAATCCCGATGCCCTGCGTGAAGCACAGCACCAGCAACCCCGACGCGGCCTGCGCAGGCGTCGCCCCCACGGCCCGCAGCCCCGCCAACACCACCGCGAACGAACTGGTGAATCCGACCAGTGCGGTGATGGCACCCGCGCCGAGCGGTTGCGCGATACCCGCCGGTTCGTCGGCGACATCGGGGGAAACGGTGGAGACCTGCGACATTGTGCCGATCCTGCCCGACTCGACCCCGGCCGTCGCCAGCCAGTACCGCGAAACTGGACTGATTCACCCGCTCGGTGGCAGGTCCAGTTGGGCGCGGTCGGCCGGTCCGGTTTCGAGGCGGGCCCGCATCGTGGGGTCGGGGCAGCCCCCCGAACAGGGGATGGGCGAGGTGTTGGCGCGCCATTCGAGGGTGCGTGGCCGGTTCGGTGCGTAGGGTATCGCCGAACGGTTCGGCAGGCGGGGGCGGCTGGGAGGAGTGGTAGTGGGCGCGGTGTTGATCTCGTCGGCGGAGCTGCGAGAAGAGCTGTCGGACAAGGCGATTCACCTACTGGATGTGCGGTGGGCGCTGGGCGACCCGGACGGTCCGCAGCACTACCTCGACGGCCACATCCCGGGCGCGGTCTTCGTCGACCTGGAAACCGAACTGGCCGCCGCCCCCTCACCGGCCCGCGGCAGGCACCCCCTGCCCGACCCCGGCACCTTCGAGAAGTGCGCCCGCAGTTGGGGTCTGAACGAGGGCGAACCCGTCGTGGTCTACGACGCCACCGGCGGCATGGCCGCGGCCCGCGCCTGGTGGCTGCTGCGCTGGGCAGGCGTCGAGAACGTCCGCATCCTCGACGGCGGCCTGCCCGCCTGGCTCGCCACCGGCGGCGAACTCGCGACCGGCGCCGAACCCGACCCCGTCGACGGCGACCTCGTGGTCCGCCCCGGCGGCCTGCCCGTGATCGACGCCGACATCGCCGCCACCTGGTCCGGCGTCCTGCTCGACGCCCGCGCCGCCGAACGCTACCGCGGCGACGTCGAACCGATCGACCCCCGCGCCGGCCACATCCCCGGCGCCCACAGCGCCCCCACCGCCGAAAACCTCACCCCCACCGGCCACTTCCGCACCCCCGAAGAACTCCGCGCCCGCTTCGCCCCCCACACCCCCGGCCCGATCGCCGTCTACTGCGGCTCCGGCGTCACCGCCGCCCACCAAATAGCCGCCCTAGCCGTCGCAGGCATAGACGCCGCCCTCTACCCGGGCTCCTGGTCCCAATGGTCCAACGACCCGAAGCGCCCGGTCGCCACGGGGGAGTAGACCCGCACACCGAGCCACCTGAGTTCATCGGCGACTAACTCCCGAATTCACGGGCACCCCCGCGCGATGTCGTGCAGTGTCGCGTTGTCGGCGGCGGTGATGGGGAGGTTGTAGGCGACGGCGACCGTTAGGTACTTCGCCGCGTAGAAGCAGTGGTTGGGGCGGGCGGGTGGCAGCCATTCGGCGGGGGTGTCGTCGCCTTTGGATTGGTTGGCGGTGGCGCTGGTGGCCAGGAGGTTCACGGACAGGTCGTTGGCGAAGCGGCGGCGTCGGTCGGGGGTCCAGGCGGCGGCGCCCATGTCCCAGGCGGCGGCGAGGGGATAGACGTGGTCGATCTGGATTCGGCCGCCGTCGGACTTGACGAAGGTGATGTCCTTGCCGGTGTAGGGGTCGGTGAGCACGCCCTCGACGACCACGCAGCGACCCCGATGCACCACCTCGCGCAACTGTGTCGCCAGCACATTGTTGCGGGTGTCGCACCCGTCGTGACCACCGGGCGCGTCGGAGTCGTCAGTCCACGCGGGACCGAAAACACAGCCCTGACCAGCCTTACAACCCCGCTCGTACCCGCCGGGCCGAGGCCGCGCATCGATCACCCGAACCTGATCCAACAGCGCCGTCACCTCGGCGCGCGTCGGACTACCCGGCGCGGGCGCGACCGACTCGTCCGACCCCAGCACCCCACACCCGGCAACCGCGAACACCACCACGAGCAACCACGCCAGCTTCCCCATACCCACAGGTTGTAGCCGGTGGCACCGACAGGTTCCGCTCAACCGCGCCCGCACCGGCAAGTCCTCGGCGTCGCGCGACGGCCGGTGATCGGGGCGTGGGCAACGTGTCGGTGGCACCTGCTTGGATGGTGACCATGCTGCACGGTCTGTGGTCCCCCGAGTCGGGACTACTGCTGTGGCAGGACGGGGAGTCGGTGCCGGCCGGATCCGTGCTGGGCGATCTCGTCGAACGCGCCCGGTTCCGCCACCGCGCGCAGGTCCTCGTCGTCGATGCCGAGGGCGGGCCCGCCACCGCCGAGGTGCGGGCCCACGCCCTCGCGCCCCCGACGGCGGCCACGGTGCTGCGCAGCCGGTTGCCGCGCGAGAACGTCTCCGGTGATCTGCGGTTCCTCGCCCATGTGACGCGCGGGATCGAGAAGTGGGTGCGCGCGGGCCGGGTGGTGCCCCAACTCGAACGCGCCGACGGGCAGTGGTGGGTGCGCTGGCGCCTGGTCGGCGGGCAGCGGCAACGGGCGTGGTTGGCCGAGCTGGCCGCGGCGATGCCCCCGGCGCTCCGGGTCGCCGGCTCGCCCACCGCGCTGCTCGAGGACCTGTGCACCCACCTCACCGACCCGATCGCGCGCGAATTCCTCGCCCACCGCACCATGACGCACCCGCTGCTGATCGCGCTGGTCGGCGACACCGCCCTGGACGAGGGCTCCTACCGACTGTCGGAAACCCTGACCCAGTGGCGCGACGACTACGCCGCCGACGAACCCGAACTCGTCCTTCGCCTGTGCGAACCCGACGGCGAGTTCGGCGCCGTGGACGAATCGGTGGCCCTGTGGCGCCTGCAAGTCTGCCTGCGCCCCGTCGACGACGCCCCCAAACCCGTTGCGCTCGATGATGATCCGGTCATCGTCCGCACCGCCGCGGAGAAACTCGGCAACGCCCGCAAGGCCTACCCCCGCCTGCGCGACCTGCCCACCGACCCGCGCGGCCTCGACCTGCTCCTGCCCACCGAGGTGGTCGCCGACCTGGTCGCCCACGGTGCGCGCGCTCTCCAGGAGGCCGGCATCCGCCTACTGCTCCCGCGCGCCTGGAACGTCGTGGAACCGAGCATGCGCCTGCGCGTGAGCAGTCCCGCCGCCGCCGAATCCACGGTCGGCCTCGACGGATTGCTTTCCTACCGTTGGGAATTGGCGCTCGGCGATCTCGTGCTGACCCAACCCGAGATGGAACGGTTGATCCGCAGCAAGTCGGATCTGGTCCAGTTGCGCGGCGAGTGGGTGCAGGCCGATCACCGCGCGCTGGCCGCGGCCGCGCGCTATGTGGCCCAACACGTCGACGACACCCCGATCACCCTGGCCGACATGATCGGCGAGCTCGCCGCCGAGCGGGTCGACAATGTGCCGGTCACCGAGGTCACCGCGCAGGGCTGGGCGGCGGAGTTGTTCGCCAGGGAGGGCGAACCGGAGCCGGTGCCCGTGCCGGTCGGCTTGAAGGCGCAGCTGCGCCCGTATCAGGAGCGCGGCCTGAGCTGGTTGGCCACCATGAGCCGGCTCAACTGCGGCGCGATCCTCGCCGACGACATGGGGTTGGGCAAGACGGTGCAGGTTCTCGCGCTGCTGGTCCACGAACGCGAGCAAGCCGATCAGGTCGGTCCGACGCTGCTGGTGTGCCCGATGTCGGTGGTCGGCAACTGGCAGCGCGAAACGCAGCGCTTCGCCCCCGACCTGCGGGTGCTCGTCCATCACGGGCCGAATCGCCTGAAGGGTGCGGATTTCGCTGCGGCGGTGACGGATTCGGACCTGGTGATCACCACCTACGCCCTGCTCGCCCGCGATATCACGCTGCTCAACGAGCAGAGCTGGGAGCGCGTCGTCCTCGACGAGGCCCAGCACATCAAGAACGCGGTGACCAGACAGGCGCGGGCGGCCAGGGCATTGAAGGCGCGACATCGCCTGGCGCTCACCGGAACTCCGGTCGAGAACCGCCTGGAGGAACTGCGCGCCCTGTTCGATTTCGCCATGCCGAAACTGCTCGGCAGCCCCCAGTCCTTCCGCGCGAAGTTCGCGGTGCCGATCGAACGCGAACGCGACCAGCAGGCCATCGACCGACTCCGCCTGATCACCGACCCGTTCATCCTGCGCAGGCTCAAAACCGACCCGACGGTGATCAGCGACCTGCCGGAGAAACTGGAAATGACGGTGCGCGCCAACCTCACCGTCGAACAGGCCGCCCTCTATCAGGCGGTGGTCGACGACATGGTGGAGAAGCTCGAAGACGCGAAGGGCATGGCGCGAAAAGGTGCGGTGCTCAGCGCGCTGACCAGGCTCAAACAGGTCTGCAACCATCCCGCCCACTACCTCGGCGACGGTTCCCCGATCCTGCGTCGCGGCGGCCATCGCTCCGGAAAACTGGCCCTGGTCGAGGACGTGCTCGACGCGGTGCTCGCCGACGGTGAGAAGGCCCTGCTGTTCACCCAGTTCCGCGAATTCGGCGACCTGATCCTGCCGTATCTCACCGAGCGTTTCGGCACGCCCATCCCGTTCCTGCACGGCGGCGTCACCAAGCAGCGCCGCGACGACATGGTCACCGGCTTCCAAGCCGAGAACGGCCCCCCGCTGATGGTGCTGTCGCTGAAAGCCGGCGGCACCGGCCTCAACCTCACCGCCGCCAATCATGTGATCCACCTGGACCGCTGGTGGAATCCGGCGGTGGAGAACCAGGCCACCGACCGCGCGTTCCGCATCGGCCAGCAGCGCGCGGTGCAGGTCCGCAAACTGGTGTGCGTCGACACCATCGAGGAACGCATCGACGACATGATCAACGGCAAGAAACAACTGGCCGACCTCGCCGTCGGCGCGGGCGAGAACTGGATCACCGAACTGAGCACCGACGAACTGCGCGAGCTGTTCACCCTCGGCGCCGAGGCGGTGGGCGAGTAGATGGCCGATTTCAGTCAGTTCGGACCGCGCAAACCGGTGCGCGGCGGCGCGCGGGCCAGAGGCGGTTTCGGTCGCACCTGGTGGGGGAAATCGCTGCTCGACGCGGTGGAGAAGGTGGCCGACGCGGGCCGACTCTCGCGCGGGCGCACCTATGCCAGGGTCGGACAGGTGGTGAACTACCGGATCGAACGCGGCGCGGTCACCGCCGAAGTGCAGGGCAGCCAGCCGAGCCCGTTCACCTCGGTGCTCTCGATCCGGCCGCTGCGCGCGGAGGAGGTCGACCTGCTACTCGCCGAGATCCGCGAGGCCCTCGGCATGCTCGCCGAGATCGCCTCGGGCGCCCTGCCGCACGCGCTCGGCCCGCACCTGCTGCCGACCACGGCGTCGGAACTGGACTTCACCTGTAGTTGCCCGGATATGGGTTGGCCGTGCAAGCACGTGGCCGCGGTCTGCTACCTGCTCGCCGAACGCCTCGACGAGCAACCCGGCGACCTCCTCACCCTGCGCGGCCTCGACCTCGACACCCTCATCGGCGGCGTCGAGAAGTCCACGCGCGCCACCGATTCCGACGACCCCTACGGCGACGAGCTGGTCCTGCCCGAGCTGCCCCGCATCGAATTCCACGCCGTCATCGACGATCTCGACCCGATACCGTTGCGCCGCGCCCTGCGCATGTCCTCGGAGGACGAGCAGACCGCCGCGACCGGCCTGCGCGAACTACGCTCCCTCTACACCGAATTCGACGACTGACCCAGTTCGTACTCGAACCAGATGTTGTGCCCGCCTTCGGCATCCACATACAGCGCGCCCGTTCCGGTGATGCCGGTCAGCTCCCCGGTGCCGCTGCCGGGCACGATGTGGAAGAACTCGTGGGTCCGGTCGGTGCCGCCGGTGGTGGCCGAATGGACGAAGTTGAACGTGCCCGCCCGCCCGTTCAGCGCGCCCTCGAACGACTCCATCGCGAAATACGTTCCCGCGCCGGTACTCATGTCGAACGCGGCGGTGAACAGGGTCGCCGAGATGCCCTCGATCTCACCCGCGTACGCCTTCGTCATCGTCGAGACGCCCACCGGCATTCCCGTGACGATCGGCGGCTGCGGTACCAGGTCGGTGGGGTCGAAGGCGGCGATCTCGAAGGTGCCGATGGCTTTCATGCCGCCGATGCTAAACCCGCGCACCGACAGAAACCGTGAGCCTCACCAGACCGCGAGTTCGTCCTCCCGCAGCCGCCGCTGCGCCCGCTCGATCCAACCGGTGAAGCCCACGGTCAGGTCATCGGCGACGGCGGGCCGCACGGTGATCCGATTGTCGGTCCGGCGCTGCAGGTAGCGGCCGTCGCCGGTGAGGTCGATCCACTGGGTGGTGTACCAGGGGTCCGGTCGATCGAGGATGTGGCCGACGAGCAGTTCCGCGCGCCCACCGCCGTCGATGGGCCGCTGTTTCAGAGCCGTGTACGCCTCGGCGGGGCTGCGGCGGGCGTAGGACCGCAGCGTCGGCGCGTCGAGATCGGCGACATCGACGGTGATGGGCGCGTGCCCACCGGGGCGACAGTGGGGAACGCGCGCGGCGAGTCGGCGGGCCAGTTGATCGGCGGGAAAAAGGCGTCCGTGGATCGGACCGTCGACCCGGTCGACGATCGCCTGCGCCAAGGTGACCCCGTGCAGCCCGTTCTGCGCGCCGACGATCCGGTACTCGCGCATCGAACCGGGGACGGATGCGGTGGAACCACCCCGGATCTCGATCCGCAGTTGCCCGAAAGTCAGGGTGTGCAGGGCCAATCGGATCAGTTCGTGCTCGTCGGGGTCGAGTGCGGCCAGCACGCGGGTGCGATGGGCCTGATAGTCGTCGAGCGACTGGTATCGACTCAGGAAATGCAGCGGACGCGGAAACCGGTCGATGCCGTCGTGATACCACAGGGACGCGAAATCATCCGGCTCCCAAACCCATTCAGCCATCGTGGGCCTGTACTCCTGTCTAACTCTGCGGATGCGCCGGGTTCGCCGGGGGCGGCGTGTTCGCGGCGGGCGCGTCGGCCCCGATGACGCCCTCGGGCAGCGTGCGGGGCTGCTCGCCCAACAGTTCCTCGGTATTCGCCGCCGTGATCAGGTAGTCCGGGATCTCGTGGGTGTCCTCGCCGTCGTTTCCTCGGCCGCGCCCGGCGCCCGGCGCGCCCATCATCGGACCCATGCCCGCTCGACCCGCCCCGGCCGAACCCGCCGCCCCGGCAGCCGTTGCGCCCGTGGGCCCACCGGGTGCCGCGCGGCCGGCGATCGGCGCGGCCACCGGCGAACCGGCGCCACCGCCCGCACCGCCGCCACCACCGCCACCGCCACCGCCGGGGGATCCGGTCGACGGTGTCGCCGCGCTGGGTGTGGTCGGGGTCGCCGCCGACGGGGAGGTCGGGGTGTCCGGGGTGGCGCTGCTCGGGGTGGTGTCGTCGCCGTTGTCGTCGCTCTCCTCGCTGGGCGAGGAATCGTCGGTGGTGTCGTCGTCGGTGTCGCCCGGGTCCTGTTCCTCCTGCTGGGAGTCCTCGGTGTCGGCGGGCGCGGTGGCCGGATTGCCCCCGTCCCCGGCATTGCCGCCGCCATTGCCCCCCGACCCGCCGCCACCCGGATTACCGCCGCCGGTGCCGTCATCGATCCCGCCGTGCAGCGGATTGGTGGGGCTGACCGGCACCGACAGTTTCGGAATGGTGCTGTCGGCGTCGCCGAAGGGCTTCACGTAGTGCTGGTCCATCACCTGTCGAGCCTTTTCCTCCTGCTCGTCCGGGTCGACGTTGTTCCAGACATCCCAGGTGCTCGGCGAAGTCCACTGAAAATTCTGACCGAGATCAGGCAGTTCGTCCTTGGTCGTGGTGATCGCCTGCGCGGCCTGCCCCACCCGCGCGGCCAACGCATCCAACTCCGGCGCCAGGTCGGTGGCGCGCTGCGTGTAATTGCGGATCGCCTCCCGCGAGGCCTCCGCCGCCTGCCCGTCCCACGCCGCCGCACTCGACCGATTCATCCGCGCGGCGAAATCGGTGACACCCTGGCGCCACTTCTGCGCGATCTGGCTGTACTGCCCGGCCGCCGCCAGCGCATTGTCGTTGGGCTGCAACGGATTGAACGCCGCATTGATCTGCGGGTGCCGAAACCCCGTCGTGCTCTCCGGCGCGGGAATCTGCTTGTCTTCGAAAACCATCGTCGCTCCACTCGAGGTCGGGTCGGCTACACGCGCTCAGCCGGGGTGTCGCCACCACCGGGCGTGCCCGGTGCGGGGTCGGCGGCGAGGAGTTCCTGGTAGTAGGAGGCGAATTCGGTGTCGGTGGCTTGGTAGCGTTCGGCGATCGCTCGGTGTAGGAGTTGGAGGTCGTCGACGATTTTGTAGTGCTCCTCGAGGACCGCGAAGACACTGTTGTCCGACCCCTGGCCCTTCTCGCGGAACCGCCGCACCAGGGTCTGCGCTGAAACCAGTTCGGCGACAGCCTCACCCAAGCCCCACACCTCGCGCTCCGAGATGTCGGTCGCGACGCTCTGAAGCTCACGAATCAGCAGCTTGAAGGTTTCACACTCGCGCTCGATGTAGACGAACTCCTCGGCATCCACCCGAACGGTCCCACCGAACCGCATGGTCAGTCGGCCTTCTTGCACCTCACTGAGCAGGTCCTGCAAAGGACGTTCACCACTCATTTCCGATCTCCCCCTGATAGAAGTCCGAGCAGTTGTTCCCGGCCGTTCACACGCCCGCCGGAATCAGCGGAACAACCTTCTCCGCCAACCCACGCGCGAGCTGACAGGTGTCCACATGCCCTGTCAACCTGTTCGATTGCGGGTTGGACAGGGAGAACTCCAAGGCCCCGCCCTGCATGGCGACCGTGAGCGTGCACACCGAGCGAGGATCCTTGTTGTCGGCGCGACTGGCAGCGACCGCAGTCCTGCCCTCGATCGTGTACTCGTCGCGCACAGTCAGTTTCGCATTCGCGCGGACTTGGTCGACCGTCAGGTTGGTGACGGTGATACCCGCCGCGTAACTGTCAGGCGCCGCCCAACGGCACCCCCGCCACTTGATCCCGCCGGCTCCGTCGTAGTCGGCATTGTTGTTCGAGCTGGCCACCCGCAGTCGCTCCGAATCCAACACCGACTTCGGAATGTCCTTACAGGGATCAAACCCCGCAGGAACCTCCACCGCGACCCCCTGCCCATTCGACGTGGTGGAGCCCCCAACAGCATCCCCACCCGTCGACCCCCCACACCCGCTCACAACAACCGCAACACCAACAGCCACGACCCCACCCCGAAATCGCCGCACCCGTCACTCCTCACGTCGCCCGAAGCCCACCGGGAACTCCCCGCCCCGATGCCCGGCCACGCTACCCACCCGACGGGGTTCGGGCAATACATCCGACCTGGCGAGAACTCCGTAGCCGTGGAAAGCACTCGGGCCGGTGTCCGAGCTACGCTGTGCCCATCGCAACGCTCGGAGGGGGATCGGTGTCAGCTGATTCAGCTACGCCCGGAACAGATTTCGCGATGGTGCCCGACGAGGTGACCGATGCCGGTGCCTACATCCAGCAGCTCGCGGAGTCGCTGACCAACGGCCTCGCTTCACTCGACCGCGACGTAGCGAGCGCCCTGACCAATTGGACCGGCGCTGCGGCGGATGCGTTCGGTGAGGGCTGGAACGATGCCAAAGACGGCACCGCCACCGTGCTGACCGCCCTCGCGGCCATGGGCGAACTTCTCGGCGTCGCCAGCGCGACGGTGGCGAACCTCGACATCTCCACTGCTACCAGTCTTCGATCACTGGACCTACCGGAACTGAATCTGGATGCTTGAGAACTCGCGCGACTTCACCTTCGATCTCGATGAGCTGGACCAACTGATCAGCCGTGCCAACGGATTCATCGGGTTCCTCGCCGAAAGTCTCGACGGACTCGACCAACGAATCGCGGCCATCCAACAGAACTGGCAGGGAGCCGCCGCCACCGCCCAGGACGAGGGATACCGAGAATGGGCGAAGGGGGCGGCGGTTGCCGTCGAGGGCATCACGGCGATGTGCACCGCGGCCGTCACCGCCCGTGACGCCTACAAAGCAGCGGAGGACATCAATCTCAGAATGAGTGGTGGGTAATCTGTGGTCGCGATTCACCCGCAGTCGTACGAGAGTGCAGCCAAAAAATGCTACACCTTGTCGAAGGAATACCAAACTGTCTTCAATTCGCTCCAAACGGTCCTTCTGGAAACAGGCGCGATGGCCGGTGGCTATGAGGCTGTCAAGGTGTGGTCGAAAGCCTATGACAGCCGGGCCGCCGGGATTGCTACGGTGGCAACCAGTTTCGTTCGGGCCCTGCAGCATTTCGGGGATGTGTTGACCGCATCCGGCTACAACTGGGCTCTCGAGGAATACAAAGCTAACCGCGACCCCAACAAAGGCGACCCACCGGCCCTGCCCGCCGGCTTTCCTGAGGAACTACCCTACGGTCCAGGCACTGTCATCGGCGTGATGTCGTCTGGAACCTACAGCAACGGGCTCGAGACCGATTGGACCGAACTGCAAGAGAAAGTCACTGCACGTGTTGTCGGCGGCGAAGTGCCCGACGGCGACACCGATAAGCTCGCCGCGGCCGCGAAAGCGTGGTCGACATTCGCACGGTCCGTACCCGTTTCCGGTGCCCGGTCGTACCTGAAATTGCTCGCCACGGAGCTGGAATACGGCTACAGAAGCGACCCCCCAAAAGACATCGCGAACCTCGCCGCGCACTTGCGCACCCTCGCCAAGAGTGCGGGCGAGATCGAGACCGCTGCTCTCGACATTGCCGCCGCCGTGGAGAAACACAGCACCGCATTGGCCACCATGCGGTCGAACATGAACAACCGATTGGCGATGGTGGTTGTCATCACCGCGATCTTCATCGGAACATCCCAGATCAAGGTCAAAGCGCCACCGTCGAAGCAGAAAACAGAAAACAAGCCACAAAATCCCGACGACCGAACCGAAGACATCGACTTCCTCGACCGGGCAGCAGACGCCCTGGCCGGACCAGCCAACACCTTCCTCGTCGAGCTGAGCGGCTTCACCTTCGCCGTGGATGCCTTGACGACAGGCGAACTTCCGACCATCGCTGGACTGCCCATACTGGTCATCGAAGCGGAACCCGAGAAAGATGTTACTTTTACTGACCCACGCCGACCGCATCTTGGCAGTGATGGAAAGTATCATGTGCAAGAAGGTGACCGTGAGGTGCAGATCGACAATCCGAATGATACATCGAAGACTATTACCGATATTGATGAGGTAAAGAACGGTGTTCTCTGGGAAGAGAAATCGGCTACAAATGCAAGCGATGTTGATAAGTGGGTTGCAAAACAGGTGGAGAAGAAGCTGGGATCCTACCTAGAGGCTCGTCAGTACATCGATGGCTATGAACAGGCACCCATTGGACTCAGATTCACTACACCGGGGGCCGACCCTGAATTTCGGTCAGCCGTGGAAGCCGCAGTTGAAAATATGCGTGCCAAAAATCCTGGCGTCCAGATCCTGGTAGAGTGGGCGGAATGAGCTACGTATTCGATGTCGATGACGAGACCGTGTGGAGTCCGTCGTTACGAGTGGGTGAACTGTTCGTGCGCATGCATACTGATATTTGCTCCGTATTGGGTGTTGCAACCGGTCTGACGGCGATCGCCAATGATATGTATGAGATCGATATTGACGTCTTCGAACGAACTACGCTTACTGTTTTTGAAGAGTATTCCTCTTCCGGGAACGGTGCATTTAGGGCAATGCTGGGTGCAACATTGGGTCCATCGCTGAACATTCTCAATTACTGTCGACGTCCAGTGGCTCCACGGTCAAGTGAAGAAAAAGATTTCATGTCGTGGGCTGCCGGTCTGGGAATGCCGAGGTAGATTGACTCGTGCGAACACCCGGTATTTCCGCACATCGATCCGAAGTGCGCCGAAGAGTAGCCGGACAGGGCTGTTTTCTTCGCGTGCTGGAGTTGTGGTGGGTCAGCGAATTCGCGGACGTAAAGGAAGATTGCTGAACCCGCAGTTGCGGCAGCCAGAACCAAGTATGCCAACCATCGGACGGGCTTGCGGGCCTCACTCACTTGCACGTGCAGGCTCCATGCTCATGTTCCTTGATGCAGTCCTTGGCTGAGTTTCCGCCATGGATCCTACATCTCGCCCGACGCGTGTTGATTCACACCGTCCGTCGGTACTGCCCACCCACGGCGAAGAACGTGTCGGTGATTTGTTGCAGCGTGCAGACGCGGGACGCCTCCATGAGGGCGTCGAAGATGTTGGCGTCGGTGTGGGCTACTTCGGTCAGGTGGGTGAGGGCTCGGTGGGCCGCTTCGGCGTTGGTGGTGCGGAAGGTGTGGAGGTGGTCGAGTTGGGAGCGGCGTTCGGATTCGGTGCCGCGGGCGAGTTCCAGGGGCGGGGCGGTGGGGGCGTCGGTGTTGGCGCGGAAGGTGTTCACGCCGATGAGGGGGAGGGTGCCGTCGTGTTTGCGCTGTTCGTAGCGGAGGGATTCGTCTTGGATGCGGCCGCGTTGGTAGCCGGTTTCCATGGCGCCGAGGACGCCGCCGCGTTCGCTGATCCGCTCGAATTCGAGCAGGACGGCTTCCTCGACGAGGTCGGTGAGTTCGTCGATGACGAAACTGCCCTGGAGGGGGTTCTCGTTCATCGCCAGGCCCCATTCCTTGGCGATGATGAGTTGGATCGCCAGGGCGCGGCGGACGGAATCCTCGGTGGGGGTGGTGACCGCCTCGTCGAAGGCGTTGGTGTGCAGGCTGTTGCAGTTGTCGTAGACGGCGATCAACGCTTGCAGGGTGGTGCGGATGTCGTTGAACTGCATTTCCTGGGCGTGCAGGGAGCGGCCGGAGGTCTGCACGTGGTACTTGAGTTTCTGGGCGCGTTCGCTCGCGCCGTAGCGGTCGCGCAGGGCGATGGCCCAGATCCGGCGGGCGACACGGCCGATCACCGTGTACTCGGGGTCCATCCCGTTGGAGAAGAAGAACGACAGGTTCGGGGCGAAATCGTCGATCGCCAGGCCGCGCGCCAGATACGTTTCCACGTAGGTGAAGCCGTTGGCGAGGGTGAAGGCGAGCTGGCTGATGGGGTTCGCGCCCGCTTCGGCGATGTGGTAGCCCGAGATCGACACCGAGTAGAAATTGCGAACTTCGTTGCGTACGAACCATTCCTGCACGTCGGCCATCATGCGCAGGCTGAATTCGGTGGAGAACAGGCAGGTGTTCTGGCCCTGGTCCTCCTTGAGGATGTCGGCCTGCACGGTGCCGCGCACGGTCGACAGGGTGCGGGCGCGCAGGACTTCGGCTTCCTCCACACTGGGCGCGCGACCTTCGGTGTCGGAGAAGCGTTGCAGCCCTTGATCTATCGCGGTGTTGAGGAAGAACGCGAGGATGGTCGGGGCGGGACCGTTGATGGTCATGGAGACCGAGGTGGTGGGGGCGCCGAGGTCGAACCCGTCGAACAGGGTGCGCATGTCCTCGATGGTGGCGACCGAGACGCCCGAGGTGCCGACCTTGCCGTAGATGTCGGGGCGCGGGGCGGGATCGTGGCCGTAGAGGGTGACCGAGTCGAACGCGGTGGACAGGCGGGTGGCCTCGGCGTGGGCGCTGAGGACCTTGAAGCGGCGGTTGGTGCGGGCCGGATCGCCCTCGCCGGCGAACATCCGGGCCGGATCCTCGTTCTCGCGCTTGAACGGGAAAACGCCTGCGGTGAAGGGGAATCGGCCGGGTAGGTTCTCCGAGCGCAGGAAACGCAGGAGTTCGCCGTCGTCGGTGTAGCGGGGCAGGGCTACGCGCGGAATGCTCGTGCCCGACAGGGATTCTCGACGCAGTGCGGTGCGGGTGTCCCGACCGGGGACCGGCTGGTCCTCGCCGCGATAGCTGTCGGCGATCGCAGGCCACTCGGCCAGCGCCGACGCGGACGCGGCGGACAGGTCGGGCCGGGACCGAGCGAGGAGGTCGGCGACCGCCGTGTCGTCGGGAAGCTCCTCGTGCACCAGCGTGAGGCGTTGAATACGTTGGGCGGCAGCACATTCGCGCGCGGTATCGGCGTGGTACCGGCGGACGGTGTCGGCGATATCGGCCAGGTAGCGGACCCGTGCGGGCGGAACGAGCTGGGCGAAACGCGTGGAGACCTTCGTCTCGACCCGGGGGAGCGCGCCGGGCTCGAAGGTCAGACCGTGCTCGGTGAGCAGACCGGTGAGGTGTTGGTACAGCGCGGTCACCCCGTCATCGTCGAAAGTGGCCGCGCTGGTGCCGAAGACGGGCATGTCGGCCGGACTCGCGCCGAATTCCGCACGGTTGCGGATCAATTGGCGCGACACATCGCGCACCGCGTCCGCCGCACCGCGCCGCTCGTACTTGTTCACCGCCACCACATCGGCGTAATCGAGCATGTCGATCTTCTCGAGCTGGGAGGCGGCACCGAACTCCGGCGTCATCACATACAGCGCCACATCGACGTGGTCGACGATGCCCGCGTCACCCTGACCGATGCCGGGCGTCTCGAGAATGACCAGGTCATAGCCCGCGGCGCGGCAGGCGGCGATCATGGTGTCGATATCGTCGGGCAGTTCGTGATTGCCGCGCGTGGCCAGCGAGCGGAAGTACACGTGCTCGCCGTCGAGGGCGTTCATCCGGATGCGGTCGCCGAGCAAGGCGCCGCCCGCGCGCCTGCGCGTCGGGTCGACGGCGAGGACCGCGATGCGCAGTTTGTCCTGCTGGTCGGTGCGCAGGCGACGCACCAATTCATCGGTGAGAGAGGACTTTCCGGATCCGCCGGTGCCGGTGATGCCGAGGACGGGGGCCGTGCGGTCGGTCGCACGAAGGGCTTCGCGATCGGCCTCGGGCAGTGAGCCCTGCTGAAGGCAGGTGATGGTGCGCGCCAACGCCTTTCGATCACCGGTGTAGAGGGCGTCGAGATCGGGTGCGGTGCGCGCGGGGTCGACATCGCAGATCCTGATGAGTTCGTTGATCATGCCGGGGAGGCCGAGCCGCTGGCCGTCCTCGGGGGAGAAGATCCGCACGCCGCCGGCCGCGAGGCGCTCGATCTCCTCGGCGACGATCACCCCGCCGCCCCCGCCGAAGATCCGCACCTCGCCCGCGCCCGCCTCGCGCAACGACTGGGCGAGGTACTCGAAGAACTCGATGTGCCCGCCCTGATACGAACTGACCGCCACCCCCTGCACGTCCTCCTCGAGCACCGCGTCGACGATCTCGCGCACCGACCGGTTGTGTCCGAGATGGATCACCTCCGCGCCCTGGGCCTGCAGGATCCGGCGCATGATGTTGATCGCGGCATCGTGCCCGTCGAACAGGGCCGCCGAGGTCACGAACCGGACGGGATTCACCGGAACATGCAGGTCCATGACCGCCTCCGCGAGATAGTCGAGTGCCCGATACTAGGACGTCAAACTAATTCTAGTGTGAACGGCGTCACTCCGACGCGAAACGCGGTGCGGCGATTTCGACGGTATCGCTCGACATACTCGTCGCATGGGTCACGAACAACGGGTGGACGTGGCATTGGAACGACTGGTCGCGACCGGGGTGCTCAGCGATGAGCAGCGCGGGGCGGTGCTGCGGGCGCTCGGCCAGCCGGAACCGGTCGGTCGGGCCGCGGAGATCGTCGCCTACCTGGGGGCGGGGCTCGTCGCGGCCGGGCTGGGGTTGTTCGTCGACGAGGCGTGGGCGCGGGTGGCGCAGTCGGGGCGGGTGGTGCTGCTCGCGGTGGTGTCGGGGAGCGCGGTGTGGGGTGCGGTGGCGTTGGCCGGTGGGTGCGCGGGAGTGTTCCGGCGGGTGCCGATCGCCTCGGCGGTGCGGGTGCGGCTGGCGGCGGTATTGCTCGCGCTGGCGGCGGTGTCGATGTGCGGGGCCGTCGCCACGGCGTTCGGGCCGCGCGCCGGCGACACGACGGCGACGGTGGCGGCACTGGCCGGGCTGATGGTGGCGGTGTACGGGTATCTGCTGGTCCCGAGCGTGCTCGGGCTGGTCGTGGTGGCCGGATTCGGGGTGGCGAGCATCCTCGGCCTGGTCGACGCGCCGTGGGCGGGGATCGCGCTGCTGGCGTTCGGTGCGGGCTGGTTCGCGCTCGCGTGGTCGCGCCGGCTCGTGGCCGAGTGGGCCGGATACCTGCTCGGCGGGATGATCGCGGTCTGCGGCGCACAGTTGGCGACGGCGGGAGATTCGCCGTGGCGGCCGGGGCTGACCGCGCTGGTGGGTGTGCTGTGCCTGACGCTGTACGCGCGGCGCCGCGAACCGGTGCTGGTCCTCGGCGGCGCGGCCGCCATCGCTTGCGCGGTGGTGCAGGCGGTGGCCTCCTACACCGGCGGCGGGCCCGCGATGGCGAGCCTGGTGTTGGCGATCGGGGTGGCGGTGCTCACCGGCGGGGTGATCGTGCTGCTGCTGCGGCCGGGACTGGGCTAGCTCAGCGGATCAGGGTGGTTTCCTGGGCGCGGATCGTGCGGAAGAAGCGCGGGCCCACGTCGGTGCCGTCGTGGTTGTAGGCGTCGATGATGTCGGCCAGCTCGTCGGCGAGTCCGCGCAGCACCTCGGTGGCGACGATGCGGTCGAACTCGTCGGGTTCCCACCCCCAATCCGGCGGGATATCGGTGATGGTGACGACGATCTGATCGGCGAACGGCGTGGTCACGGCCACGATCAGCTCCGGGGGAGCGGCCGCGAGCGGGCTGTGCGCGCTCACCTCGCCGGGGGCGCCCGCGGGGGCGAAGGAACGGGCGAAGGCGATGTCGTCGCGGACCGATTCGACGATCGAGGCCGTGGTCGCGTGCCTGCCCGCCCGGTGGTGGCGCGAGCCGTAGACGCGATCCGCCGCGGCCTGGGAAGGATTGCGGCCCATGGTTTTCCGTAGCAACCGGTCCAGCATGCGCTGCGCGGTGGCCCGCTCGCCGGGGCCGGTGTTCTCGTGGTCGATCAGTGCGCGCAGACGGGTGATGCGCACGAAGTGGTCGCTGCCCATGGGGTGATTGTGCCGCATATCGGGCACCGTGGAATGCGTCACAGACGGCGTGCCACGGTTTCAGATAGTCGGACATCCAACTTTATCGTGGCGGTATGAGTGAAGCGGAAGTGCTGTTCGACGTGCGCGACGCGCTCGGGTTGATCACCTTGAACCGGCCGCGCGCCATCAACGCGCTCAACCACTCGATGAGCCTGGCCATCACCGAGAAGCTGCGCGAATGGGCCACGGACCCGACCATCGGAACCGTCGCGATCGTCGGCGCGGGCGAGCGCGGGCTGTGCGCGGGCGGCGACATCGTGGCCATCCACCGCGACGCCAAGGCGATCAACGACGGCGGCCCCGACGCCCCCGCCCCGCTCGACACCGCCGCGGCCGCGTTCTGGCGCGACGAATACCTGCTCAACGACCTGATCGGCAGCTACCCGAAGCCGTACGTGGCGGTCATGGACGGCATCGTGATGGGCGGCGGGGTCGGTGTCTCGGCGCACGGCAGCCATCGCGTCGTCACCGAACGCTCGCAGATCGGCATGCCGGAGACCGGCATCGGCTTCGTGCCCGACGTGGGCGGCACCTACCTGCTCTCGCACACCCCCGGCGAGCTGGGCACCCACGTGGCGCTCACCACCGCGCGGATGGGCGCGGGCGACGCGATCGTGGCCGGATTCGCCGACACCTTCGTGGCCTCGGCCGAGATCCCCGCGCTGCTCGACGCGCTGCGCACCACCCCGGCCGACGAGGCCATCGCCCGATTCGCCTCCGCCGCACCGGAATCCGAACTCGCCGCGCACCGCGACTGGATCGACACCTGCTACGTGGGCGAGACCGTCGAGCAGATCGTCGAGGCCCTGCGCGCGGCCGACTCCCCGGAAGCGACCAAGGCCGCCGAGGACCTGCTGTCGAAATCGCCGATCGCGCTCAAGGCGACCCTGCGCGCCCTGCGCAACGCCCGCGAACTGAGCCTCGCGGGGGCCTTGAACGTCGAGTTCCGGATCACCGTGGCCGCGCTGAGCACCCACGACCTGGCCGAGGGCATCCGCGCGCAGGTGATCGACAAGGACCGCACCCCGCACTGGTCGCCCGCGACCCTCGCCGAGGTCGCCGACGCGCAGGTGGACGCCTATTTCGCGCCGCTCGGCGAACACGAACTGGGTTTGCCGGCCTGATCGTCACCCGTACCCCTTTTCGCCGACCGCAACCGGCGACCGCGCGCCCCAACGGTGGCATATTCGTGCAGCCAGCCGCCGCCAACCCCGGAAATCGGCCACGCCGACGATCCGCTGCACGTTTATGCCACCTCGCCGCTAACGCCCACGGGCGACGGGGCTCGACGGGCCCGCGACTCGGGCCCCCTGCGGTCCAAATAAACTCACCATCATCAACAACCGTCGATCGACAAGAGGGTGGCCGTGACCGAATTCGAGACGATTCTGCTGGAGCGCAAGGGTGGCACCGACGGGAAGGGCGGGGTCGGCTGGATCACCCTGAACCGACCGAAGGCGCTCAACGCCCTCAACGCCCAGGTCCTCGACGATGTCATCGCCGCGCTCGACGAACTCGACGCCGACGACTCCATCGGCGCCGTGGTGATCACCGGCTCCGCGAAGGCGTTCGCGGCCGGCGCCGACATCAAGGAGATGGCGCCCAAGTCGTACATGGACATGTTCCTGGCCGACTTCTTCGCCCGCTGGGACCGCCTGGCCAACTTCCGCAAGCCCACCATCGCCGCCGTCGCGGGTTACGCGCTCGGTGGCGGCTGTGAGCTGGCGATGCTGTGCGACATCCTGATCGCCGCCGACAACGCCAAGTTCGGCCAGCCCGAGATCACCCTCGGCGTGATCCCCGGCATCGGCGGCTCGCAGCGGCTGACCCGCGCGATCGGCAAGGCCAAGGCGATGGACCTGATCCTGACCGGCCGCATGATGGGCGCCGAGGAAGCCGAACGGTCCGGGCTGGTCTCGCGGGTCGTGCCCGCCGACGAACTGCTCGACACCACGCTCGAGGCCGCGCAGAAGATCGCGTCGATGTCGCTGCCGGTCGCGATGATCGCCAAGGAGGCGGTGAACCGCTCGTTCGAGACCACCCTCGCCGAGGGGCTGCTGTTCGAGCGCCGGGTGTTCCACTCGCTGTTCGCCACCGAGGATCAGAAGGAAGGCATGGCCGCGTTCGTCGAGAAGCGGCCGCCGAACTTCGTCAATCGCTGAAGTATGTTGCCCTAGTTGGGCTTTCCGCTAACGGTGAGTTGTGCGGGCGTCGGCGCGGTACCCGGATCGGGGTGCCGCGCCGAGTCGTTGGCGAGCAGGCCGGCGATGGTGCCGCCGAGGGTGGCCGTGACCGCGACGGCGGCCAGCAGTTTTCGTTGCGAGCGCGGCGCCACGGCACGGTGTCGCCACAGGTTCGAGGGGCGACGCGCGCACAACAGCACCGCTCCGCGCGCCGAAACATATTCCGGCTCAGGGTCGTACACGATCGGCAGGCCGATGGTGCGGGCCAGGTCGGCGCGCAGGCTGGGGTTGCGCGTGCAGCCGCCGAGCAGGGCCAGCGCGCCCGGCGTGACGCCCGTTTGCTCGATCAGCAGGCGCACGAACGAGGCCGAATGATGCAGTCCCGCTTCGCATAACGCGGCCAGGTCGCTGCGGGTGAGGACTGTGCGCCCGCCGGTGTCGGCATCGGTGGCGGTGACAACTCTGGTGCGGCTCAACGATTCTCGGTGCTCGCGGGTGGCGTGCGCGTCGGTGCTGACACCGCTGCGCGCGAGTTGCCAGCGCAGCAGGGCGTCGTAGCCGTTGCCGCTGAGCACGGTGCTGTGTTTGCTCGCCAGGATGGTCTCGGTGTGGCAGTCGGCCTGGGTGACGGTCAGGCCGGAACTGCCAAGGTCGTAGAGCATGATCGAGTCGGTGGCCGGTAGCAGGCCGGTGTGGCGCAGGTAGCGCAGTTGGGCCAGGGGTTCGTCGACGAGGACGAAATCGGTTTCCGCGGCGGCCGCGGTGAGGGCGTCGTCGCGGAGTTCGGCGCGGCAGGTGACCGCGGTGCCGGAGATGTACTCGTCGCGGTCGGCGGCCGCCGCGCGCATGTGCTCGATCGCGGCGAGCACCGACTCCGTCACCGTGCCGCCCGCCCGGCGCGCGACGCGGACCCGGTCGATGGGCGGCATGTGGGGCTGATCGGAATGGGTCAGCAGGGCGCGGGCACCGCTCGCGCCCGCGGAGACCCCGAGAATCAGCACCATGCGCTACATCGTGGACCTTTTCGCCCTAGCTGCCAAGGGGTTCGGGGCGAGAATTCCCGTTCGGTTGCCAGGTCGCGTGGAATGCGAGGTTTTCCGGGTCCTCGGCGTCGAAATCGCCCGCGTCGTGTCGGAATCGCGCGAGCAACTCGATCAGGTCGCGGCCCTGCTCGGGCGGCAGACCCGGCTCGGCGAAGACCTCCGCGTTCAGGGCGCACGTGGCCTCGGCGACCGTTTCTCGGCCCGCCGCGGTGATCTCGATCAGCGTTGCCCGACGGTCACTGGGGTGCGGCACGCGGCGCACCAGACCGGCCGCCTGGAGTCGGTCGACGGTGTTGGTCACGCTCGTCGGATGCACCTGTAGGCGCGCGCTGGCCTTGGCCATCGGCAGCGCGCCGGTGCGGCTGAAACTGAGCAATTGCAGAAGTTCGTAGCGGGAGAAGGTCAGGCCAGAGGGTTTGAGTGCCTCGTCCACCCGCGCCATCACGATCTGCTGCGCGCGAACCAGCGAGGTCACCAGCGCCATCCCGTCGGCCACCGGGCCCCACCCGTGCGCCGCCCACTGGCGATACGCCTCGGCGATGGGATCCTGCGGAAGCGGTCTGGGCCGTGACATGAAAACGATCATTCCACGAACCCAGCCGCGATCCCCATAGAGCGAGCGGCGGGAATTGAACCCGCGTAAACGGCTTTGCAGACCGTTGCCTCAACCACTCAGCCACGCCCGCCTCGGCATTGATAGTGCCGTGTTCGCCGGGGCGCGCCCAGAGTTGGGATCAGCGTGATCGCAATGCTCAGCGGCGGTTGGCCGGCGCCGAACAGATCTTCCAGGTGCCGTCTTCCTTGGCGAGGTTCTCCTCGGTGCTGGTCTCGGTGTCGGGCTCCTGACCCTCCACCGACAGCGTCAGCGAGCCGGTGACCGTGGCCTTGGCGGTATCGCCGGTGATCACGATGTCGTTCACCTGGTCGATCGTCACCTGCACCGAGGCCCGGTCGAACTCGGCGCGCGCCTCCGGGGTGAGATTGTCGATCTCGGTCCGATCCGCCTGACACGCCAACGCCGCCGCGGCGATGAAACCCTCCGAATCGAGGGTGTCGTAGAAATCGCGGATCGCGTGCTCGATCTTCTGATCATCGGTCGACAACGGCGTCCGCCCCTGCATGGTGAGCACCACCCCGGTCACCACCACCCCGATCACCACCAACGCCACCACCGCGAGCGCCACGAACAACCCGGTCCGCTTCTTCTTCGGCGGTTGCGGGGGATAACCCTGGGCCGGATACCCGGGCCCACCGACGCCGGGATGCGGATACCCCGGCGGACCAGGGGGCATTCCCGGATTCACCGATGGCTGCTGACCGAAGGGAGGTTGCTGTCCCTCTGGCGGATTCGTCATGGCAACGCTCCTGATGTCATCGGGGACGTTGGCCCCCAAAACCTGTGGAACCGTGCGAGATCAAACCTGAACGACGCCCGAGGCAGCCCGTTTCACACGGTCACCGGTCGGTCGTCCGGCGTACCGTAACCTGGCAATTCGGTCCGGCCAAATCCGGGGCTGTCCGTCCGGTCCGCGCTAGTCGAGGAAGTAGGCGAGAGCCTTCTCGTCGGAATCCAGGATCTCCTCGGCGGTCACGCCGAGTCCGAGCGCGAGCTCGATCGAGCCGGTGAGCGCCACCTGCACGTCGGGCGAGAACGCTCGCTCGAGCAACCCGAGGTACTCCGACATGCTCCGACTCAGCCGTGCCACCATCTCCTGGTACTCGGCGGCGAGCTGCTCGTCGAGCACGCGTTGCTCCTCGAGATAACGCTCGATCAATGCCGCCTCCCGCTTCGACAGCGACGACGCGACGGCCTTGTACATCACGGTGCCGACCGTATTGCCGATGACGGCACCGACGATCGGGATCGGGATGCTCGCCTGGCCGACGAACGACGACAACGCCCGCACCGCGGCCTCCAGCGCGATGAGCTCGGCGTTCTCGATGAAAGCCAGTTCGTCGATCTCGTTGCGGCGCAGCTTGTTCGCTTGCTCGGCGATGCCGAAGGACGTGGTGACGATCGAGCCGGCGACCGCCGCGGAGGTGGTGGTGAAATTCGTGAGGGCGTAGATGCTCAGGCCGCGGACGCCGCCTTTGCCCGCACCCGAGCCGGTGCGGCCCGCGATGTCGATCCAGTCGTGCGCGCTGAACTCGTTGAGCCGCTTGCCTTCTCGACGCTTGGTGACCACGGCCAGCACGAAGGCGGTCCCGCCCGCCGTCACCGCCGCGGTGACTCCGGCTGTGACTCCTTCGCGCAGCGTCGGCGCGCTCTGCTGGTGGATATCGGTGCGCAGCGCCCGATCGGTGGAGCGCAGCGAGTCCTTCTCGGCCGCCATGGTCGAGGCGTAGACGTCGCGCTGCACCTCGCTGTATTCCAGTGCCGAGGGCTCGAGCGATTCGATGCCGACCGGTTTGTCGTCGAAGAACGCCTGCACACGCTGCCAGTCCCTGAGCGACGGTCCGTCACCACTGCGTGTGAGCTGCGCGCTCGCCTCCTCGGGGGAGCAGGTGCGCAGCCGCTGGATCATGTCGTAGTAGTCGCGGGGGATCTGGTACCTGCCCCCGTTGCGCACGAAGTCGGGGTACTTCTGGAGGTGCTCGGCGATCGCGCCCAGGGAGAAGCGGCCGCCCGCCGCGACGAACTTCTGCTGGATCTCGACGCCGTCGCGCATCAGGTCCACGGGGCCGTTGTCGTTCACCCACTGATAGACGGCTTCCCGGCCGAGGATCTGCTGTCGGGCGTTGCCGATCCCGACCTCGGCGATCTCGGCGATGAAGCCGTGCATGCCGTGTTGTCCGCCACGGTTGGCGGCGACCACCTCGAGGTCGATCTTCCTGATGGCCTCGTCGACGCTGGTGAGCGCGTCGCGGAGATGTTCGTCCTGCCCGCCGAGCGCGCTGAACAGGTTGTCTATGCGCAGCTGATTGAGATAGCTCACCCAGGAAGCCACCGCCTGTTCCTGGGTGCTCATCACGAGCTCGGCGGCGTCACGCACCCTCGGTGTCCTGTTCGATGCGCGCGGACAGCAGGACCGCGCAGGACTTCGTGTTGTTCACCAAGGTGGCCAGCTCCGTGCGCTCCGTGGCGGAGAGTGCGCGGAAATCGGCGCGGAAGTGCGCCAGCGATCGGCCGTAGGACCGCAGCAGTCCTTCGCGCAGCGAGGTCGTTCGCTGGAGGAGATCGTCGATCTGGGCGTCCATGCCCGTGACAAGTGCGGTGTTCCGCTTGATCGCGGTCAGCGCTTCCTGCTTCGCCTCGCGAGTCTCGAACTTCTTCTTCGCGAACAAGGCGATCGACGCGAGCAGGGTCGCGCCCGCGACCGTCCAGCCGATCGGACCCGCCAGCGCGAGCAAGGTGGCGCCCGCGGCCGTGCCTCCGCCACCGGCGGCCAGTGCGCCGCCGCCGAGCCACGCCAGGGCGGCCTGGGTGGCCGCAGCCCCGGACAGGGTCGAGATCGCGGTGCCGGTGGACGCTGTTCCGAAGGTGGTGGCGACCCAGATCGCCGCCGACGGTGCCAGGCCTGCCACCGCGGTGCCCGCCGCGAGCCCGGCGCCCGCCCCGGCCGCGGACAGGCGCGCGGCGTCGAGTTCCTGCGCGGCGAAGTCCTCCGCGTTCAGGAACTGCTTCTTGTTCATCTCGATCTCGTCGAAGTCGGTGTCGAACGACTTCGGGGTGTTGGCGATGCTGTTCACCAACTGCTCGACCAGGTCGATCAGATCTGTCGAGCGTTCGCGCTGACGCAGCAGCGACAGGCCCCGGTCGGCCATCGCGGTGAAGACGGCGTTGTACTCGGCCACGGCCACCTCATAGGGGTCCGGGCCTTTCACCGCCAGCTTCTCGACCTTGCCTTTGGCGGCCTCCCGCACGGTGCCGACCTGTCCCACGAACTGCGTCGAGGCGGAGCGCGCGGCCTTACCCAGACCGGTCACGGTCTTGCCGAAGCTTTCCTTGGTATTGCCCACGTTGAGCTGTTCGACCATCGCACCCTCCAAAGTCCTTGCGGCATATCGCCGGACGGAGGATATCGGGCAGGTGCGACAAGTCACACTTCTACCTCACCGGAACGGGGTAGAGAACTACGGAACAGCGATGGGTAGAACCTGGCTGTCAACGAAAAAAGGTCCCGGCCTGGTAAGGCGGGACCCTTTTTGCTGTGCCCTCGGCAGGAATCGAACCTGCGGCCTTCTGCTCCGGAGGCAGACGCTCTATCCCCTGAGCTACGAGGGCGGGGTGGGGGCCGGTCGCGGTGAGGCGATCGGGCAGCGACAGCGTATCGCATGTTGTGTGGTGTGCCAAAAACGGTGGCGGGCCGGGGGTTGGGCCGGTCCGCCACCGGGTCAGCCGAGGGGCAGGGGGGAGGCGCCTCGGGTGGTGAGCATGGTGGTCATCAGTTGGGACTCGCCCTCCTGAGTTCTGGCCATGTTGGTGGCCAGGCCGCGCACGGCGGGGGTGTCGGCGTGCTCGGCGGCGTAGTCGAGCATCGGGACGCCGCCCTGGTGGTGGCGCAGCATGAGTTGCAGGAACAGGGTGTCCAGGGCGGGGCCGGTGGACTGGCGCAGCGTGGTCATCTCCTCTTGGCTGGCCATGCCGGGCATCGACTGCACAGGGCCCGACGCGGCGTGGTCGGCGCCGCCACCGTGGTGGCCGCCGGTGCCGTGGTCCTCGGCCATCCAACCCATGTAGCCCTCGACGTTCTGGTTCGACTCGCCCCACAGTTGCAACCAGGCCTGCATGCGGCCGATCTGGTTCTGCTGGGTGGTCAGGATGTCGTAGGCCAGGCGGCGCACGTCGTTGTCGGTCGAGGCGATCAGCGCCACCCCGGCCATGTCGACGGCCTGGGCGTGATGGGCCGCCATGTCCTGACTGAAACCGATGTCGACCGCGCTCGGTTCGGGATCGGCGTTGCGCTCCAACGGCATTCGCAACAGCACCCCGGCCACCGCGCCGAGCAACAGCAGCCCGATCGCGCCGAGCACGAGCACCGCACCGGCCGGGCGACGCGCGCTCGACTCGGTGACGGTGTCGTCGGATTCGACGGTGCTCACTACTGGCCCGAGGGCAGGCCGCCCGGAACCGGAATCGTCGGCAGACCGGGGATGCCCGAACCGTTGGCGCCACCGAGCTCGGCCGCGTCGGGGGTCAGGCCCGCGCCGTCCATCGGGACCGCGTCGGGGCCGTAGGGCGAGGAGTCGAACGGCGGCGGGTTGTTCGCGTCGAAGATCGGGTTCGAGCAGCTCGCGCCGACCTCGGGGTAGGTGTAGGGGTTCTCGCGCAGGGCGGAGATGAACTGCTTGACGCGCGGGTCGTCGGCGGAGTCCAGCTTGAGCTGGTGGCCCCACGACTGCAGCGAGATCGCCGAGTCCAGGCCCGGGTACGGCGACATCAGCGAGTACTGCCTGCCCTTGACGAAGTTCGACAGCGTCTCGACGCCGTCGGCGTTCACCTTGTCGGGGTTGTAGGCGATCCAGACCGCGCCGTGCTCGAGCGAGTGCACCGCGTTCTCCATGCGGATCGGCTTGGCGTACACGGTGCCGGTGCAGTTGGCCCACGCGCCGTCGTGCGGACCACCGAAGGCGGGCGACTTGTCATAGGCCACGCGCTGCTCGGCGGTCACGTGCAGACCGGGCTCGTAGTCCTGCTTGACGACGCCCTCGATCTTGGTCGAGGGGTCCTGGTTCTCCTTGGTGGGGATCCATTCCTTGAGGTCGGTCTGGGCCTCCCGGATCGCCGCCTGGTCCAGGTACTTGGGCACCAGGCTGTAGGCCAGCAGGCCGACCAGCGCGACGATGGCGACGCCGGCGGCGAGCAGGGCCCACGGGGTCTCCCGCTTCTTGCCCGGAATTTTGCCCTTTCCGGTTTTGCGGGACGGAGAGGACTTCCCCGCGGCCTTGACGGCCTTGGCTGATGTGGCGCTGGTCCTGCTCGGCATCGCTGCTTGTGCTCTTTCGACGTATGGATCGGTCAGTTCGTGGCGGGCGGTCGTGGTTGCGAGGGGCCCAGCCAATAGGATAGAGACTCGTGACTCCAGCTGACCTTGCAGATCTCCTTCGTACCACCGCGGCGAAGGTGCTTGTCGAACGCGGACTGGACTCGTCGGTCCTGCCCGAGCAGGTCACAGTGGAGCGTCCGCGCAACCCCGAACACGGCGACTATGCCACGAATGTGGCCATGCAGGTGGCCAAGCGGGTCGGAACCAACCCGCGTGAGCTGGCCGGGTGGCTGGCCGAGGCGCTGTCGGCGGCCGAGGGCATCGAGGTGGCCGAGATCGCCGGTCCGGGCTTCCTGAACATCCGCCTCGCCGCCTCGGCGCAGGGCGCGATCGTCTCGCAGGTGCTGGCCGCGGGGACCGACTTCGGCACCGGCTCGGCGCTGGCGGGCACGAAGATCAACCTGGAATTCGTCTCCGCGAACCCGACCGGTCCGGTGCATCTGGGTGGCACCCGCTGGGCTGCCGTCGGCGACGCGCTGGGCCGCATTCTGGCCGCGCAGGGCGCCGAGGTGACCCGCGAGTACTACTTCAACGACCACGGCGCGCAGATCGACCGCTTCGCCAAGTCGCTGGTGGCCTCGGCGCTGGGTGAGCCGACCCCGGAGGACGGCTACGCCGGCGAGTACATCGCCGAGATCAGCGCGAGCATCGTCGCCGCGCACCCCGACGTGCTCACCCTGCCCGCCGACGAGCGCCACGAGGTGTTCCGCAGCGAGGGCGTGCAGCAGATGTTCGCCCAGATCCGCGCGGACCTGCACGAGTTCGGCACCGACTTCGACGTGTACTTCAACGAGAGCGAACTGTTCGCCTCCGGTGCGGTCGAACGCGCCGTCGAAGAGCTCAAGAACTCGGGCAACCTCTACGAGAAGGACGGCGCCTGGTGGATCGCCTCCACCGAGTACGGCGACGACAAGGACCGGGTGGTCCTCAAGAGCGACGGCAACGCCGCCTACATCGCCGGTGACATCGCCTACTTCCAGAACAAGCGCGGCCGCGGTTTCGACCTGGCCATCTACATGCTCGGCGCCGACCACCACGGCTACATCGGCCGGTTGAAGGCCGCCGCGGCCGCGTTCGGCGACAACCCCGACACCGTCGAGGTGCTGATCGGGCAGATGGTGAACCTGGTGCGCGACGGCGTGGCCGTGAAGATGAGCAAGCGCGCGGGCACCGTGGTGACCCTCAACGACCTGGTCGAGCAGATCGGCGTCGACGCCGCGCGCTACTCGCTGGTGCGCTCCTCGGTGAACTCGAGCATCGACATCGACCTCGACCTGTGGACCAAGGCCAGCAGCGAGAACCCGGTCTACTACGTCCAGTACGCGCACGCGCGGACCAACAACATCATCGGCAACGCCGCCAAGTTCGCCGAATTCGCTTCGGTCACACCGGATTTCGCGCTGATGAACTCCGCGCGCGAAGGCGACCTGATCCGCACGCTCGGTGATTTCCCGCGCGTGGTCGCCACCGCCGCCGACACCCGCGAACCGCACCGCATCGCCCGCTACCTCGAGGAACTGGCCGGGGTCTACCACCCGTTCCAGTCCGACGACGACATGCGCGTGCTGCCCAAGGGCGACGAACCCGTCACCGAGCTCAACGCGGCCCGCCTCGAACTGGTCAAGGCCACTCGACAGGTCCTGGCCAACGGTCTGGCCCTGCTCGGCGTGAGCGCACCGGAGCGCATGTGAACACCGGCAAGCTTTTCAGGAAGGACGCCCAACAGTGAGTGGTGCACACCCGGCCGGTCCCCGGCACGCAGAGATCCCGCACGCGCCCAGTCTGGCCGAGCGCCCGACCGACGCGCGGGAGATGATCGACCTGCCCGCCAACGTCTGGCCGCGCAACGCCTCGCGCGACGCCGACGGCGTGGTGCGGTTGGCGGGCGTGCCCGTCACCGAGCTCGCCGCGACCTACGGGACGCCGCTGTTCGTGATCGACGAGGACGACTTCCGTTCGCGCTGCCGCGACATGGTCGAAGCCTTCGGGCCCAACGCCCGGGTGCACTACGCGTCCAAGGCGTTCCTGTGCGGTGAGATCGCGCGCTGGATCCGCGACGAGGGGCTCTCCCTCGACGTGTGCTCCGGCGGCGAACTGGCCGTGGCGCTGCACGCGGGCTTCCCGGCCGAGCGAATCGCGTTGCACGGCAACAACAAATCGGTTCCCGAGCTCGAAGCGGCCGTCGCCGCCGGGGTCGGGCACGTGGTGGTCGACTCGCTCTTCGAGATCGATCGGCTCGAGGCCGTGGCCGGTGCGGCCGGCGTGGTGCAGGACGTGCTGGTGCGGGTCACCGTCGGCGTCGAGGCCCACACCCACGAGTACATCTCCACCGCCCACGAGGACCAGAAGTTCGGGTTCTCGATCGCCGGTGGCGACGCCATGGAGGCACTGGCCCGGGTGTTCGAGGCCGACAACCTGCGCCTGGTCGGTCTGCACAGCCACATCGGCTCGCAGATCTTCGAGATCGACGGCTTCGAGATCGCCGCGCGGCGCATGCTCGGGCTGCTGCGCGAGGCTATCGACAAGTTCGGCATCGAGCGCACCGCCCAGATCTCCACCCTGGATCTCGGTGGCGGCCTCGGCATTTCGTACCTGCCCAGTGACAACCCGCCCCCGCTCGACGAGTTCGCGGCCAACCTGCGACGCCTGGTCGCCGCCGAGGCCGACCGCGCCGGGCTGCCCGAGCCGACCATCGCCGTCGAACCCGGACGCGCCATCGCCGGACCGGGCACCGTGACCCTCTACGAGGTCGGCACCATCAAAGATGTCGAACTCGACGGTGGCGCGCGCCGACGCTATGTCAGCGTGGACGGCGGGATGAGCGACAATATCCGTCCCGCGCTGTACCAGGCCGACTACGATTGCCGTCTGGTCTCGCGCTCGTCGGATGCGCATGCCGTCGTCGCGCGCGTGGTCGGAAAGCATTGCGAGAGTGGCGATATCGTCATTCGCGATACCTGGATGCCCGCCGATGTGGGCCCCGGTGACCTGGTCTCCGTCGCGGCGACCGGGGCGTACTGCTATTCGATGTCGAGCCGCTACAACCTGCTCACCCGACCCGCCGTGGTCGCGGTGCGTGACGGTGCGTCGCGGCTGATACTGCGCCGGGAAACGGTGGCGGACCTGCTCAGCCTGGAGGTGGAAGAATGAACGGCACCAAAGACGCGGGACGTCCCCTCGGTGTAGCCGTGCTCGGCATGGGCACCGTCGGTACCGAGGTCGTGCGCGTGCTGCGCGATCACGCCGAGGACCTGCGCTCGCGCGTCGGCGCGCCGCTGGTGTTGCGCGGCGTGGCCGTGCGCGACCTGAGCAAGGACCGCGGCCTGCCCGCCGAGCTGCTCACCACCGACGCCGAGGCGCTCGTCGCCCGCGACGACGTGGACCTGGTCGTCGAGGTCATGGGCGGCATCGACCCCGCCCGCGAGCTGATCGGCAACGCCCTGAACGCGGGCAAGTCCGTCGTCACCGCCAACAAGGCGCTGCTGGCCGACTACACCGGCGAACTCGCCGCCGCCGCCGAGTCCAGCCGCGCCGACCTGTACTTCGAGGCCGCCGTCGCCGGCGCGATCCCGGTGGTGCGTCCGCTGATCCAGTCGCTCTCGGGTGACCGGGTGAACAAGGTCGTCGGCATCGTCAACGGCACCACCAACTTCATCCTCTCCGCGATGGACGAGACCGGCGCCGCCTACGACGACGTGCTCGCCGAAGCCACCGCGCTCGGCTACGCCGAAGCCGACCCGACCGCCGACGTCGAGGGCTACGACGCCGCCGCCAAGGCCGCGATCCTGGCCTCGCTGGCCTTCCACACCCGCGTGACCGCGGCCGATGTGTACCGCGAGGGCATCTCCAAGATCACCGCCGAGGATCTCGAGACCGCCTCGGCCGTGGGCTGCACGGTCAAGCTGCTCGCCATCTGCGAGCGCGTCTCCTCGGGTCCGGGCGAGCCGACCTCGGCCCAGGGCGGCAAGGATCGCGTCTCGGTGCGCGTCTACCCGGCGCTCATCCCGCGCAAGCACCCGCTGGCCTCGGTCAACGGCGCGTTCAACGCCGTGGTCGTGGAAGCCGACAACGCCGGTCGCCTGATGTTCTACGGGCAGGGCGCCGGCGGTGCCCCCACCGCCTCGGCCGTGCTCGGCGACCTGGTGATGGCCGCGCGCAACAAGTTCTACGGTGGTCGGGCCCCCGGCGAATCGGTCTATGCTGAGCTGCCGATCGCGCCGATCGGGGACACCCCCACCCGCTACCACGTGAACCTGCAGGTGGAGGACCGCCCCGGGGTGCTCGCCGCGGTGGCCGACACCTTCGCCCAGCACGGCGTGAGCATCTCCACCGTGCGCCAGCAGGGCCACGGCGACGGCGCCCGGCTCGTGGTCGTCACCCACCATGCGGTGGAGTCGTCGCTGGCAGATACTGTCGCGGTGTTGGCGGAGATGGAATCGGTCACCGCTGTGACCAGCGTTCTCAGACTGGAAGGCACAGAAGACTGATATGAGTTCGACCGGAATCGCCCCGCAGTTGGGAGTGCACTCGCGCTGGCCCGGCCTGATCGCCGCCTACCGGGACCGCCTGGTCGGTGCGGCCGACTGGGAGCCGGTGACCCTGTTCGAGGGTGGAACTCCGCTGGTCCCCGCGCCGCACCTGTCCGCGCTGACCGGGTGCGAGGTGTACCTCAAGGTCGAGGGCGCCAACCCCACCGGTTCGTTCAAGGACCGTGGCATGACCATGGCGATGACCGACGCCAAGTACCGAGGCCAGAAGGCCGTGCTGTGCGCGTCGACCGGCAACACCTCGGCCTCGGCCGCGGCGTACGCCACCCGCGCGGGCATGGAGTGCGCGGTGCTGATCCCGCAGGGCAAGATCGCCATGGGCAAGCTGGCCCAGGCCGTGATGCTCGGCGCCAAGATCATCCAGGTCGAGGGCAACTTCGACGACTGTCTCGAGCTCGCGCGCAAGGTGACCGCGGAATTCCCGCAGGTCGGCCTGGTGAACTCGGTGAACCCGGCGCGCATCGAGGGGCAGAAGACCGCCTCCTTCGAGATCTGCGACGTGCTCGGCAAGGCCCCCGATGTGCACGTGCTGCCGGTCGGCAACGCGGGCAACATCACCGCCTACTGGCGTGGATACCGCGAGTACTACGCCGACGGCATCACCAAGGTGCTGCCGCGCATGCTCGGTGTGCAGGCCGCCGGTGCCGCGCCGCTGGTCAACGGCGCTCCGGTCAAGGACCCCGAGACCATCGCGACCGCGATCAGGATCGGCGCCCCGGCGTCGTGGAACGGTGCGATGGAGGCCAAGGAGCAGTCCGGTGGCGCCTTCCGCGCGGCCACCGACGAGGAGATCCTGGCCGCCTACCGCCTCGTCGCCGCCAAGGAGGGCGTCTTCGTCGAGCCCGCCTCGGCCGCGAGCGTGGCCGGGCTGCTGGCCGCGCGGGCCGAAGGCTGGCTGGACTCGGGCCTGACCGTGGTGTGCACCGTGACCGGCAACGGCCTCAAGGACCCCGACAACGCGCTGGCGGGCATGCCCGCGGTCAAGCCGATCGCCGTGGATCCGGTCGCCATCGCCCGCGAACTCGAGCTGGCCTGAGTTGACCGCACCCGAACCGACGCTGATGACAGCGACCCTGCCCGCCGGTCTCGAAGTGACCGTGCGCGTCCCCGCCTCCACCGCCAATCTCGGACCCGGATTCGACTGTCTGGGAATGGCATTGGGTATCTACGACGAGATCGTGGTGCGCACCACCGAATCCGGGCTCGAGATCCGGGTCGAGGGTGAGGGCGCCGACGACGTGCCGTGGGGGCCAACGCATCTGGTGGTCCGCGCGATCGAGCGCGGCCTGGAATCGCTCGGCGTGTGGGCCGACGGTCTCGACGTGGTGTGCCGCAACGTGATTCCGCACTCGCGCGGCCTGGGCTCGAGCGCCTCGGCCGTGGTCGGCGGACTCGCGGCGGGCGCGGGCCTGGCCGCCAAGTTCGATCCGTCGCTGCGGTTGGACGGCGATCAGCTGGTGCAGCTCGCCTCGGAATTCGAAGGACATCCCGACAACGCCGCGGCCAGTGTGCTCGGCGCGATCGTGGTGTCGTGGACCGAGACCGACGCCGCGCAGAACCGCGGCTACCGGGCGGTCCGGCTGAACCCGTCGCCCGCGCTGCGCCCGGTGGTGTTGATTCCGCAGGAACGCTCCTCCACCGCGCACACCCGCGGCCTGCTGCCCGAACAGGTGCCCCACGGCGACGCGGCGTTCAACGTCAGCCGGGCGGCACTGGCCGTGGTCGCGCTGACCGAACGCCCCGATCTGCTGATGTCGGCCACCGCCGACCGCCTGCACCAGACCCAGCGCGCGCCCGCGCTACCGCTCACCACCAAGTGGATCGAGTTGTTGCGCGCGGCGGGCATCGCGGCGACGGTCTCGGGCGCAGGCCCGACCATTCTGGCGTTGACCACCGAAGAATTCCCGGATGACCTGCGCAAACAGGCCGAATCCGATGGATTGCGCGTGGTCGAACCCGGGATCGCCGATGGGGTGTCGATCGACTGACGGCGTGCCTGCCTTGCCGTTGTTCACACCAGGCAGCTATTCTGTGCAAGTCCGTACATCGTGCGCATCAGACGCCGGTGCTTCATCAGGGCAATCGCTCCCCTCACCACTGTCTTCTGGTGGCGAAGCCTCCGGTCCTTCCGCGGCGGGTAGTACGGCACAGGCGTCGATCATGGACGCGTAATCCGAGCTCGGCATATGGTGCCGGGTCTGCGGAACGGAACCCTCGAATCAGCACACGGCATTCGAGGGAAGGAAAGGACTTCCGTGACAGAAACGGACCTGCTCGCGACACCCGGGGTGGATTCCAACCCTACGAACTCGGGCAGCCGCGAAAGTGAATCCGGACAGAATTCGAAAATGAGCGAACACACCGACGTCGCACGATCGGGGCTGACTGGAATGCTGTTGCCGCAGTTGCGCGCATTGGCGGGGGAGCTCGGTATCCGAGGCACCTCCGGAATGCGTAAGGGCGATCTCATCGCCGCTATCAAGGAAAACCAAGCAGGTGCGCCCGCCAAGAGCGACAAGCGCGCCGAGGCCGCTGCCGTGACGGCCCCCGCGCAGACCGACGCGCCGAAGTCCGCGAAGGCCGACAAGGCCGCGCCCGCCGAGAAGCCGGTCGTCGCCGAGGTCAAGACCGAGGCTGTGGCCCCGGTGGCCGAGCCCGCCAAGGCCGAGACCAAGGCTGAGCCGGCCAAGACCGAGCAGGTCAAGACCGAGCAGGTCAAGACCGAAGCCCCCGCCGAAGCAGGCGAGGAGTCCGGTCGTGACGGTGGTCAGCGTGGTCGTGGACGGCAGCGTCGTGGTCGTGACCAGGCGCGTTCCGGTGGTGGCGACAACGCCGCGACCGAGAACCGCAACGCCGGTGGCGACCACCGCGCCGAGGAGACCAAGCAGGCCGACAAGGCCGAGGGCGGCGACCAGGGCGAGCGTCGACGCGAGCGCAACGACCGTAACGGTAACGAGCGCAACGGCAACGACCGTGGCGACCGCAATCAGAACGAGCGCAACCAGAATCAGGGCGCCAACGGTTCCGGCGGCGGAAATCGCGGACCCCGCGACGACCGCGGCGGTGACGACGAGGAAGGCGGCCGCGGTCGCCGGGGTCGTCGATTCCGCGAGCGTCGCCGTGGTCGCGATCGCGACGGCGCCCCCACCGGTGGCGGCCAGAACGAGGCCCGCGACTTCGACATTCGCGAGGACGACGTCCTGCAGCCGGTCGCCGGCATTCTCGACGTGCTCGACAACTACGCGTTCGTGCGGACCTCCGGCTACCTGGCAGGCCCCAACGACGTGTACGTGTCGATGAACCTGGTCCGCAAGAACGGCCTGCGCCGCGGTGACGCGATCACCGGCGCGGTGCGTGCCCCGCGCGACGGCGAGCAGAACAACCAGCGCCAGAAGTTCGACCCGCTGGTTCGCCTGGACACCGTCAACGGTGGCGAGCCCGACGCGGCGCGTCGTCGGCCCGACTTCCAGAAGCTGACCCCGCTCTACCCGAACGAGCGTCTGCGCCTGGAAACGGTGCAGAACAAGCTCACCACGCGCGTGATCGACCTGATCATGCCGATCGGTAAGGGCCAGCGTGCGCTGATCGTGTCACCGCCCAAGGCGGGTAAGACCACGATCATGCAGGACATCGCCAACGCGATCGCGACCAACAACCCCGAGTGCTACCTCATGGTCGTGCTGGTCGACGAACGTCCCGAAGAGGTCACCGACATGCAGCGTTCGGTGAAGGGCGAGGTCATCGCCTCCACCTTCGACCGGCCGCCGGGCGACCACACCTCCGTCGCCGAGCTCGCCATCGAGCGCGCCAAGCGACTGGTGGAAATGGGCAAAGACGTTGTGGTGCTGCTCGACTCGATCACCCGATTGGGCCGCGCGTACAACAACTCCTCGCCCGCCTCGGGCCGCATCCTCTCCGGTGGTGTCGACTCGACCGCGCTGTACCCGCCCAAGCGGTTCCTCGGCGCGGCCCGCAACATCGAGAACGGTGGCTCGCTCACCATCATCGCCACGGCGATGGTCGAGACCGGCTCCACCGGCGACACGGTGATCTTCGAGGAGTTCAAGGGCACCGGCAACGCCGAGCTCAAGCTCGACCGCAAGATCGCCGAGCGACGCGTGTTCCCCGCGGTGGACGTGAACCCGTCCGGCACCCGCAAGGACGAGCTGCTGCTCTCGCCCGACGAGGCCGCGGTTCTGCACAAGCTGCGTCGCGTCCTCACCGGTCTCGACTCGCACCAGGCCATCGACCTGCTGATGGACCGCCTGCGCAAGTCGAAGAACAACCTCGAGTTCCTGATGACGGTCTCCAAGACCGCGCCGGGCGCACTCGACGAGTGATCGACGGCAACATCTAGAACACCAGCAAGGGCCTCGCTTCGGCGGGGCCCTTCGCTTGTCCCCAGCACCAGCAGCCACGACAAACCCAGTTCAAATACCTGGGTCCAGCCCCCCTGGGTGTTCTCGGCGCGCCTCTGCCTCTGGACTGAGTGGAGGGTGCGACGAAGGAGTACCCGGAGCGAGGGAAGAGGCAGAGTTAAGCGCCGAGAACCGCGGCGCCAGCCGCCGTCTCACCGGGAACAAAGCTCAGGTGGGGGGTGTTCTGTAGGCGTGCAGGCTGCTCTGGCATACTGGACCACTGTGTGTCTTGCGAGTTCGCAGACATCCCGCCTAGTCGGTTCCGGTTCACGTACTCCACTCCATGGGGCTACGACCCGGCGACCATTATCGAGAGGACGCCCATGAAGGCAGGAATCCACCCCACGTATGTCGACACCACCGTTGTGTGTGGTTGCGGCAACACCTTCCAGACTCGCTCCACCAAGGAGTCCGGCCAGATCTCCGTCGAGGTCTGCTCGCAGTGCCACCCGTTCTACACGGGCAAGCAGAAGATCCTCGACACCGGCGGCCGCGTGGCTCGCTTCGAGGCTCGCTACGGCAAGCGCGCGGGTGCCAAGAAGGCCGAAGACGCCTCCTAGTTACCTTCATCGACGCCCGGACTGCATCCGCAGACCGGGCGTCGTGCTAGTTGGCGGCGCGGGCGCCGCGGGTTCTCGGCCGAGAACGGGCCTGCGGCCCTGCAAGACATCCGGTGTGAACCTTCCCAGTAGGAGTCCAGCTCATGGCCGATTCGACGGCCCCTTCCGCTATCGATGATGTCCTCGCCGAGTACTCGGGCCTCGAGGCGCAGCTCGCCGATCCGGCGCTGCACAACGACGCGGGTGCGGCGCGGCGGGTGGGCAAGCGGTTCGCCGAGTTGGCGCCGGTGATGAGCACCTACCGCAAGCTCGAGGCCGTGCGTGACGATCTCGAGGCCGCGCGCGAGCTCGCCGCCGACGACGCCTCGTTCGCCGCCGAGGTGCCAGGGCTCGAGACGCAGCTGGTGGAGTTGGAGCAGGCGCTGGCCGATCTGCTCGCCCCGCGCGACCCGCACGACGGCGACGATGTGGTGCTCGAGGTGAAGTCCGGCGAAGGCGGCGAGGAATCGGCGCTGTTCGCGGCGGATCTGGCGCGCATGTACATCCGGTATGCCGAACGGCACGGGTGGAAGGTGGAGACGCTCGACGTCACCTATTCCGACCTGGGCGGATACAAGGACGCGACGCTGTCGATCAAGAGCCGCGACGCCGCGCGCGACGGCGTGTGGTCGCGATTCAAGTTCGAGGGCGGGGTGCACCGGGTGCAGCGCGTGCCGGTGACCGAGTCGCAGGGCCGCATCCACACCTCGGCGGCGGGCGTGCTGATCTATCCCGAGCCCGACGAGGTCGAGCAGGTCCAGATCGAGGAGACCGACCTGCGCATCGACGTCTACCGGTCCTCCGGCAAGGGCGGCCAGGGCGTCAACACCACCGACTCCGCCGTCCGCATCACCCACCTGCCCTCTGGCATCGTGGTGACCTGCCAGAACGAGCGTTCGCAGCTGCAGAACAAGGCGCGCGCGATGCAGGTGCTGGCGGCGCGACTGCAGGCGCTGGCCGAGGAGCAGGCCGATCAGGAGGCCGCCGCCGGGCGCGCGAGCCAGATCCGCACCGTCGACCGGTCCGAACGGATCCGCACCTACAACTTCCCCGAGAACCGCATCGCCGACCACCGCATCGGCTTCAAGTCCCACAACCTCGACGCCGTGCTCGACGGTGACCTCGACCCGCTGCTCGACGCGCTCGGTAAGGCCGACCGCGAAGCCCGCATGGCGGCCGAGTAACCACCGATGAGCGGCGGCAGGCAGTGTCGACGGGCGGTCGCCGTGCGCGTCACGGCGACCGCTTGCCGTGGATTCGCTGACGAGCGTGCCGCATGAGCGGCCGGGCCGCCATGGCTGGGCCGAGGCCGCGAACCACCCCGAGGAGGGTTCGGTGACCGAACGTATTCGGTTGCGCCCGTTGATCGTCGAAGCCGCCGGGCGGTTGGCCGAGGCCGGGGTCGGTTCGCCGATGCCCGACGCGGAGAACCTGGCCGCCCACGTGCTCGGTACCGAGCGGATGCGGTTGGCGCTCGTTCCGATGGTCGAACCGGAGCTCGCCGCGCGGTACCGGGCGTTGGTCGACCAGCGGGCGGCGCGAATTCCGTTGCAGCACTTGACCGGAACGGCGGCGATGGGCGAGATCGACCTCGCCGTCGGGCCGGGGGTCTTCGTCCCGCGCCCGGAGACCGAGCTGCTGTTCGCGTGGGCGCTGGGCTACCTCGAGACGCTTGCGCACGACCACACCCCGATCGTGGTCGACCTGTGCACGGGGTCGGGCGCCCTGGCGCTGGCCATCGCGCACGCGCGACCCGACGCCGACGTGCACGCCGTCGAACTCGATCCGGCCGCGCTCGCGTGGGCCCGCCGCAATGCCGACACCCGCATCGCCGACGGTGACACCCCCATCACCCTCTACGCCGACGATGTCACCGACCCGACCCTGCTCACCTCGCTGAGCGGCCGCGTCGACCTCGTCGTCAGCAACCCGCCCTACATCCCCGACGCCGCCGTCCTCGACCCCGAGGTCGCCGACCACGACCCGCACCGCGCGCTGTTCGGCGGACCCGACGGCCTCGACGTCATCCGCGCGATGACACCCACCATCGCGCGCCTGCTCCGCCCCACCGGCGCCACCGCGATCGAACACGACGACACCAACGGCGGGGGAGTGGCGGCGCTACTCGCCGCGTCCGGTTTCGACGATGTCGTCGAACACATCGACCTCGCCGACAAACCCCGGTTCGTCGTCGCCCGCCGCTCCGACAATCCCTGATCCGGCACCCGGCGCCGCAAAGGCTTGGCAAACTCTGACCGGCAGGAACAACCGGCCCGCCCACTACCTCGGCCTGGCCGCCAACGCAACTCCCTCCGCGCGGGAACCTGGCCGAATGTCGCGGCGAGACGGGCAAGCTAGACTCTTGCCGCACCCAAGACCGGCAAGAATCACGGAGAGGCGGAACAGGCCTGTGAGTACCGTCTACGACTGTGCGGAGGCCGATTCGCGGGCAGCGGGAATCACCGCCGCCACCAGCGCGCTGAAGTCAGGACGGTTGGTCGTCATGCCGACCGACACGCTCTACGGACTCGCCGCGGACGCGTTCGATTCCTCGGCGGTGGCCGATCTGCTGGCCGCCAAGCGCCGCGGTCGCGACATGCCGGTGCCGGTGCTGGTCGGCTCGTGGCACACGATCGACGGCCTGGTGTTCTCGGTGCGCCCGCAGGCACGCGAACTGATCCGCGCGTTCTGGCCCGGCGCGCTGAGCCTGGTCGTCCAGGCCGCGCCCTCGCTGGCGTGGGATCTCGGCGACACCAGGGGCACGGTGATGCTGCGGATGCCGCTGCACCCGGTGGCACTGGAACTGTTGCGCGAGGTCGGCCCGCTCGCGGTGTCGAGCGCGAACGTCTCGGGTCAGCCGCCCGCCACCACCGCGCAGGACGCGCGCGAACAGCTCGGCGCGCTGGCGAGTGTGTATCTCGACGGCGGACCGGCCGAACACGCCGTCGCCTCCACGATCGTCGATCTCACCGCGGACCAACCGCGCGTGCTGCGGGAAGGTGCGGTGTCGGTGGCCGAAATCGGCGAGGTCCTCGGCATGGCGCCCGACGCGCTGCTCAGTTCCGCGCAGCGGTGATCGCACGCCGCTGATGAGCTCAGTCGTTCCCCTGCGCGAGCTACTGCTCGTGCTGCTGGTCTCCGCCACGGTGACCTTCCTGGCCACCGGTGGCGTCCGGGTCATGGCCATCGCCTTCGGCGCGGTGGCGGTGCCGCGCGAGCGCGATGTGCACGTCAAGCCGGTGCCGCGGATGGGCGGGCTCGGCATGTACATCGGCGTGGTCGCCGCGGTGCTGTTCGCGCACCAATTGCCCGCGCTGCGACGAGGTTTCGACTACGCGCCCGATATCCCCGCGGTCCTGGTGGCCGCCACGATCATCGTCGCGGTCGGCGTCGTCGACGACCGGTGGGGCCTGGACGCGCTCACCAAATTCGTCGGCCAGATCACCGCGGCGGGCGTGATGGCCGTGATGGGCCTGAGCTGGTACGTCATCTACAACCCGTTCAACGACACCACCGTCGTGCTCGACGCGCTGCAGGGCGGGCTGGTCACCGTCGCGATCACCGTCACCCTGGTGAACGCGATGAACTTCGTCGACGGTCTCGACGGGTTGGCGGCCGGTCTCGGATTGATCTGCGCGGGCGCGGTTTTCGTGTTCTCCATCGGTTTGCTCTACGACCAGGGCGGCTCGGTGGACACCTACCCGCCCGCCCTGCTGGCCGCCGCGCTGGCAGGCGCCTGCCTCGGATTCCTGCCGCACAATTTCTCGCCCGCCCGAATATTCATGGGCGATACCGGATCGATGATGATCGGTTTGATCTTGGCGGCGGTTTCCACCGGTGCCTCGGGCCGAATTCCGCTCCAGGGCTACGGCCCGCGCGACATTGTCGGTTTGTTGTCTCCGCTGTTGCTGGTGGGCGCGGTGATGTTCATTCCGGTGCTGGATCTGTTGCTCGCGATCGTGCGCCGAGTTCGCGCAGGCGTGAGTTTTTCCACACCCGACAAAATGCATCTGCACCACCGATTGCTCCAGATCGGACATTCCCACCGTCGCGTGGTCCTGCTGATCTATTTATGGGTCGGCGTGCTCGCCTTCGGCGCGGTCGGCACCTCGTTGATGGATCGGCGGATCGTCGTCCTGCTGGTCGCGGGCGGATTGGTGTTCGCGCTGGTAGTGACCGCGATCCCCTCGGTGCGCAGGACGGACTCGACGCAGCACTGAGTTCGGGGCGCAAGGTAAAGTTCGGGCCGTGAGCTTTACACCCGAAACCGTGCCAAGCCCCGACGCACCCCTGCGCGCCGCGCTGCGCTACGGCCTGATCGGCCTCGGCGTGCTCGTCGTGGTGGCCGTCGCGATCGCCACCGCGGTCGCCGGTACCCCCGGCCTGTGGGGCGCGCTGCTCGGTGCCGCGATCGGTGGCGGGTTCATTCTCACCACCGTCGTCGCGGTGCTGTTCGGCGCCAAGCTGCCGCCCACGATGGCCGGTGCGGTCATGCTGGTCAGCTGGGTCGGCAAGATGCTGGTGGCCCTGCTGGTCATCCTCGTGCTCAACCAGTTCGACTTCTACAGCAGGCCGACGCTGTTCTTCACCGTGGTAGGAGCCCTGCTGATCGTCCTCGGCGCCGAAACGTACGGCGTTGTGAGCCAGAAGGTTCCGTACGTCACGACACGCGCGGGAGACGGCGAATCGGCTTCCGAGCAGGAATAATCCCACCCAGCTACACAACGTCGTAGATAGCTTGGTAAAGTGTTGGTAAGCAAGCACCCAAGCTGGAGGCGCTGCCCGGGACGACTCGGGGCGTTGCCTCGGGTTGTCAGGGGGGATCACCATGATCCTGCCCGGTGCGGCTATGCTTACTGCCGATCCGGGTGGAATGTGCCCGGTTGAAGCATGTCGACGATGTCGCCGACGCCCGAACAGAAGCGACTGCGGGTTACACCGTAGAAGCAACTGTCGAATTTCGAGCCGACCAGAGTCGACCCCATTGATCGTCAATGTCCGATCGAACCGCGGGAATGACCGTCGTACCCGCGGCCCGAACACGGGAGAGAACGCTGAGCGTCATCACTTTGGCGGCGGGCGAGTTTCACGCGCCATCGCTGTCCGACTTCTACCCTCCAGCAGTGCTGTTCGCGGGGACGCCGTTCGAACTCGATCGCCTGATGCTGGTCCGCCTATTGATGACCGCCGTTTTGGTGGCCGTCTTCGTGCTGGCATTCCGCTCGCCGAAGATCGTGCCGCGCGGTCTGCAGAACGTGATGGAAGCCGGTGTGGTTTTCGTCAAGGAGCAGATCGCCGACGAGGTACTCGGTAAGGAAACCGGCAAGAAGTTCCTCCCGCTGATCGCGACGATCTTCTTCACGGTTCTGTTCCTGAACTTCTCCGGTGTGATTCCCGGGTTGAACATCTCGTCGAATGCGCGCATCGGCATGCCGCTGGTGCTGGCCGCGATCGTGTATATCGCCTACAACTACGTCGGCATCAGGAAGTACGGGTTCTTCTCCTACATCCGCCACAGCATCGTCGTCCCCGACGTGCCGGTCGCGCTGCACGTGCTGCTGATCCCCATCGAGTTCATCTCGACCTTCATCCTGCGCCCCTTCACGCTGACCGTGCGTCTCATGGCCAACATGCTGGCCGGCCACATCATGCTGGTGCTGTTCTTCAGCGCGACGTGGTTCTTCCTGTTCGACGCCACCGCGTGGATGAAGGTGTTCTCGCCGTTCTCGTTGCTGGCCGGTATCGGCTTCACGCTGTTCGAACTGCTGGTCATCTTCCTGCAGGCGTACGTTTTCGCGCTGCTGGCTGCCGTCTACATCGGCCAGTCCGAGCACGCTGCCGACCACTGACCTGACTGAACCAACTACCGGAAACCTGCTACACACGCCGACCGGCGGGTGAGCAATAGAAAGGGAAAGAAGACTCATGAGCCTCGCTTACCTGGCCCAGGAAGCCGCGAACACCGAGAGCACCTTCAAGGGCTTCGGCGCACTCGGCTACGGTCTCGCCGCGATCGGCCCCGGCATCGGCGTGGGTATCGTCGTCGGTAAGGCCATCGAGGGCATCGCGCGTCAGCCCGAGCTGTCCGGCCAGATCCGCACCACCATGTTCCTCGGTATCGCGTTCACCGAGGCCCTGGCGCTGATCGGCCTCGTCGCCGGCTTCATCTTCTGATTCCGATGCGCGAAATCATCACGCTCGCAGCTGAGGGCGGAGAGGATGTGAATCCTCTCCTCCCCGCAACGTACGACATCGTCTGGTCGATCGTCTGCGTCATCGTCGTCGGTCTGCTCTTCTGGAAGTACGTGATCCCGCGTGTCACCCAGACCCTCGAAGATCGCACGGACAAGATCGAAGGCGGTATCGCCAGGGCCGAAGCAGCCCAGGCCGAGGCCCAGCACACGCTGCAGCAGTACCAGCAGCAGCTGGCCGACGCCCGGCTCGAGGCCGCACGTATCCGCGAGGATGCGCGCACCCAGGGTCAGCAGATCCTCGCGCAGATGCGCACGGATGCCCAGGCCGAAAGCGACCGTATCGTCGCCGCCGGTCACTCCCAGCTGGAAGCCCAGCGCCAGCAGATCCTGACGGAGCTGCGTGCCGAGGTCGGCCGTACGGCCGTCGACCTGGCCGAGAAGATCATCGGTCAGTCGGTTTCGGACGAAGCCAAGCAGGCGGCGTCGATCGACAAGTTCCTCAGCGAACTCGACGACACCAACTCCATCGGGGTCGGAAGGTAGCGACGCGAAAGTGAGAAGCATGTACGCAGCGAGCCGTGAGGCCAGTACCCGGTCTCGCGAGGCGCTTCGGGTCGCCCTGACCGGAAGCGAAACTGTTGCGGCCACAACGGGGTCGGAACTGTTCGCCGTTGTCGCCGTGCTGGACGACCAGCGTTCGCTGCGTGTGGCGCTCGCGGACTCCTCGGTGCCGGGTTCGGCGCGCGCTGAACTCAGTGAGCGGATCTTCGGCGGCAAGGTCAGCGCTGCCACGCAGGCAGTGCTGACCACCGCGGTCGCCCAGAACTGGTCCCGCACCCGCGATCTGGTCGACACCCTGGTGCTGCTCGGGCAGGAGGCTCTGCTGGAGTCCGCTGCCGTCGGCGGCCGACAGGACGCGGTGGAGGACGAGCTGTTCCGGCTCGGTCGCATCGTGGCCGACAACCCGCAGCTCGAGCAGGCGCTGTCCGATCAGGGAAAGCCCGCCTCGGCGCGGCGCGAACTGATCGAGCGGCTGCTCACCGGCAAGGCCGAGCCGGTCACCCTGGCGCTGGCCGAGCAGGCGGTCACCCGACTGCGGACCAACAACATCGGCGTCGCCTTCGACGCCCTGTCCGATCTGGCGGCGGCCCGTCGTGACCAGATCGTCGCCCACGTGCGTTCGGCGATCGCGCTGAGCGATTCGCAGAAGGAGAAGCTGTCGGCTTCCCTGCAGCGGATCTACGGCAAAGCGGTCACCGCGCACGTGCAGGTCGACCCGACGCTGCTGAGCGGCGTCGTCGTCCGCGTCGGAGACGACGTGATCGACGGCAGCGCCACCGGCCGACTGGAGAAGCTGCGCCGGGCGCTGTCCTGAGCGACACCACCCGCAGCGTTCTTCAACCCCCGACATTCGAGACCACAGCGAGAGCAGGAACAACATGGCGGAGCTGACGATCTCCTCCGACGAGATCCGTAGCGCGATCGAGAGCTACACCCAGAGCTACACCCCGGAAACCTCCATCGAAGAAGTCGGCCTCGTGACCGACACCGGCGACGGCATCGCGCACATCAGCGGTCTGCCTTCGGCGATGGCCAACGAGCTGCTCGAGTTCCCCGGCGGGGTTCTCGGCGTCGCGCTGAACCTCGAGGACACCGAGATCGGTGCCGTCATCCTCGGCGAGTACGCCTCGCTGGAAGAGGGCCAGCAGGTCCGTCGCACCGGCGACGTGCTCTCCGTCCCCGTGGGTGACAAGTTCCTCGGTCGCGTCGTCAACCCGCTCGGCCAGCCGATCGACGGCCTGGGCGAGATCGAGTCCGACGAGCGCCGCGTGCTGGAGCTGCAGGCCGCGTCCGTGCTGGAGCGTCAGCCGGTCGAGGAGCCGCTGGCCACCGGTATCACCGCGATCGACGCGCTGACCGCCATCGGCCGCGGCCAGCGTCAGCTGATCATCGGCGACCGCAAGACGGGCAAGACCGCCGTCGCGATCGACGCGATCCTGAACCAGAAGGCGAACTGGGAGACCGGCGACCCGGACAAGCAGGTTCGCTGCATCTACGTCGCGATCGGCCAGAAGGGCTCCACCATCGCGGGCGTCAAGTCCGCGCTCGAGGAGCACGGCGCGATGGAGTACACCACCATCGTGGCGGCCCCCGCGTCCGACTCGGCCGGCTTCAAGTGGCTGGCTCCCTACACCGGTTCGGCCATCGGCCAGCACTGGATGTACCAGGGCAAGCACGTCCTCATCGTGTTCGACGACCTGACCAAGCAGGCCGAGGCGTACCGCGCCATCTCGCTGCTGCTGCGTCGTCCGCCGGGCCGCGAGGCGTACCCCGGTGACGTCTTCTACCTGCACTCCCGTCTGCTGGAGCGTTGCGCGAAGCTGTCCGACGAAATGGGCGGCGGCTCGATGACCGGTCTGCCGATCATCGAGACCAAGGCCAACGACGTCTCGGCGTTCATCCCGACCAACGTCATCTCCATCACCGACGGCCAGGTCTTCCTCGAGTCCGACCTGTTCAACAAGGGCGTCCGCCCCGCGATCAACGTGGGTACCTCGGTCTCCCGCGTCGGTGGCGCCGCGCAGACCAAGGCCATGAAGAAGGTCGCCGGTTCGCTGCGTCTGGAAATGGCGCAGTACCGCGAGCTGGAGGCGTTCTCCGCCTTCGCCTCCGACCTCGATGCCGCGTCGCTGGCGCAGCTCGAGCGTGGCGCCCGCTGGGTCGAGCTGCTCAAGCAGGACCAGTACTCCCCGGTCTCGGTCGAGGATCAGGTCGTCTCGATCTACCTGGTCGACGGTGGCTACTACGACTCGGTGCCCGTCGCCGACGTGCGTCGCTTCACCGCCGAGCTGCTGGAGTACCTGCACGGTGCCACCCAGAGCTCCTTCGACGCGCTCAACGGTGGCAAGACCCCGCTGGCCGGCGAAGCCGCCGACGCGATCAAGTCCGAGACCGACAAGTTCAAGCAGGGCTTCCTCGCTTCGGACGGTAGCCGGGTCGTGAACGAGGCCGCCGCGGGCGAACTGGACCACGAAGAGGTCGAGTCGCTGTCGGTCACCCGCAAGCACGTCAACAAGTAAGCCGGGTCACAGAGATGTCGGCATTTTCCGATCTGACGAATGAGGGGAGTGTGAACCGTTATGGCAAGTTTGCGTGAATTGCGCTCCCGCATTCGTGGTGTGAATTCGATCAAGAAGATCACCAAGGCTCAGGAACTGATCGCGACCTCGCGAATTTCCAAGGCCCAGGCCAGGGTCGCGGCTGCCAAGCCGTACGCCGAGGAGATCACCAAGGTCCTCGGCGAACTGGCGAGCGCTTCGAAGAACCTGTCGCACCCGCTGCTGACCGAGCGTCCCAACGCTCGTCGGGCCGCCATCCTGGTGATCACCAGTGACAGCGGTATGTGCGGTGGCTACAACTCGAACGTGCTCAAGCGCGCCGGGGAGCTCATGACCTCGCTGCTCGGCGACGGTAAAGAACCTGTGCTGTACGTGATGGGCAACAAGGGCATCACCTACTACAAGTTCCGCAACCGTCCGTTCCAGGCGTCGTGGTCGGGCTTCTCCCAGCAGCCCAAGTACACCGATGCCTCCGCCGCGAGCAGCCACCTGGTCGAGGCCTTCATGGCCGGCTCCGACAGCCAGGTGGAATCGCTCGACGGCACGGGCACCGTCGAGGGCTTCGACGAGCTGCACATCGTGTACACGAAGTTCGTCTCGATGCTGACCCAGACCCCGGAGGTGCGTCGACTGGCGCCGATCCAGGTCAGCTTCGTCGACGAGAACTTCCAACTCGGTGACGACATGATGTCGGACGCGGCGGGTGTTTCCGTCACGGCGCAGTACGAGTTCGAGCCGGACGCCGACGTGCTGCTGGGAGCTCTGCTGCCCAAGTACGTCAACACGCGTATCTACGCAGCGTTGCTCGAGGCAGCGGCATCCGAGTCCGCGGCTCGGCGCACCGCAATGAAGGCGGCGACCGACAACGCCAACGAGCTGGCCAATGTGCTCCAGCGCGAGGCGAACTCGGTGCGTCAGGCCCAGATCACGCAGGAAATCAGCGAAATCGTCGGCGGCGTCAACGCGCTGGCGTCGAGCTCGGACCGCGACTAAGAAGCGCAGGAAGAGAACCAATCTAATGACCGCAGCTGTCACTCAGGACAACGCGAAGAAGGCGGGCGAAACCGCTGGTCGCGTCGTCCGTGTCATCGGCCCCGTCGTGGACGTCGAGTTCCCGCGTGGCGCCATCCCCGAGCTGTTCAACGCTCTGCACTCCGACATCGAGCTCCCGTCGGTAGCCAAGACGCTCACCCTCGAGGTCGCTCAGCACCTCGGCGACAACATCGTGCGCACCATCTCGATGCAGCCGACCGACGGCCTGGTCCGTGGCGCGACTGTCACCGACACCGGCAAGCCGATCTCGGTTCCCGTCGGTGACGTCGTCAAGGGCCACGTGTTCAACGCCCTCGGTGACTGCCTCGACACCCCCGGCCTCGGCCGCGACGGCGAGCAGTGGGGCATCCACCGCCAGCCGCCGAGCTTCGACCAGCTCGAGGGCAAGACCGAGATCCTCGAGACCGGCATCAAGGTCATCGACCTGCTGACCCCGTACGTCAAGGGCGGCAAGATCGGTCTGTTCGGTGGTGCCGGTGTCGGCAAGACCGTGCTGATCCAGGAGATGATCACCCGTATCGCTCGCGAGTTCTCGGGCACCTCGGTGTTCGCGGGCGTCGGTGAGCGTACTCGTGAGGGCACCGACCTCCGTCTGGAAATGGAAGAGATGGGCGTCCTCCCGGACACCGCCCTCGTCTTCGGCCAGATGGACGAGCCGCCGGGCACGCGTATGCGCGTGGCCCTGTCGGCGCTGACCATGGCGGAGTACTTCCGCGATGTCCAGCACCAGGACGTGCTGCTCTTCATCGACAACATCTTCCGTTTCACCCAGGCCGGTTCCGAGGTCTCGACCCTGCTGGGTCGTATGCCTTCGGCCGTGGGTTACCAGCCGACGCTGGCGGACGAGATGGGTCAGCTCCAGGAGCGCATCACCTCGACCAAGGGTCGCTCGATCACCTCGCTGCAGGCGATCTACGTCCCCGCCGACGACTACACCGACCCGGCGCCGGCGACCACCTTCGCCCACCTGGACGCGACGACCGAGCTTTCGCGCCCGATCTCGCAGAAGGGCATCTACCCGGCCGTCGACCCGCTGACCTCGACCTCTCGTATCCTCGAGGCGTCGATCGTCGGCGAGCGCCACTTCCGGGTCGCCAACGAGGTCAAGCGGATCCTGCAGAAGTACAAGGAACTGCAGGACATCATCGCCATCCTCGGCATGGACGAGCTCTCCGAAGAGGACAAGGTCCTCGTCGGTCGCGCCCGTCGCCTGGAGAAGTTCCTCGGTCAGAACTTCATCGTCGCGGAGAAGTTCACCGGCCAGGTCGGCTCGGTCGTGCCGCTGGAGCAGACCATCGACGACTTCGACCGTGTCTGCAAGGGCGAGTTCGATCACTACCCGGAGCAGGCGTTCAACTCCTGCGGTGGTCTCGACGACGTCGAGGCAGCCGCGAAGAAGATCCTCGGGAAGTAGTCCACAATGGCGGAGATGACAGTTGATCTCGTAGCGGTCGAACGCAAGATCTGGTCCGGCCAGGCTTCGTTCGTCAGCGCGCAGACCACCGAAGGTCAGATCGGCATCATGGCGGGCCACGAGCCGCTGCTCGGTCAGCTCGTCGAGGGCGGCACGGTCACCATCGTGCCGACCGAGGGCGAGCGGATCGTCGCGGCGGTGCACGGCGGCTTCTTCTCGGTCACCGCCGACACCGTGCGGGTGCTGGCCGAGTCCGCGGATCTCGCGGGCGAGGTCGACGTCGACGCGGCGCGCAAGGTGCTGTCCGACACGAACGCGTCCGAAGAGCAGCTGCGCGCCGCGCAGGGCCAGGTGCGCGCCGTCGAGGCGACCGTGACCGACTGATCGCAAGTAGTACTACGCCGATGCCGGCGAGGAACTTCGGTTCCTCGTCGGCATCTGTGGTTTAGCGGGCCCGAGAGTGGGAAAGGCGGTCCGGAGACAACCCACTCGCGCGGGCGTGATTGAATGGCGGGGCGGGGGTGTCTTCGACACCGGCTAGAGCGAAAGGGCGTACGGCATTGCAGACCGGGATGGTTCTCCTGATCATTCTGGTGCTGACGCTCGTGTTCGTCGCCGGTGCTTCCACCTATCGCCTGGTGATGCTGCGCCGAGGGGGCACGGCCGCGCTCCTACGCACCCTGCCCGCGCGCGGGGGTCAAGGCTGGCGCCACGGCCTCATCCGCTACGACGAGGATCGCCTCGTCTTCTTCAAACTGACCAGCCTGAAATTCGGCCCGGATTCCACGGTGCATCGGCAGGGACTCGAGATCGTCGAGCGCCGCGCACCGCAGGGCGACGAATTCGACATCATGACCGATGACATCGTGGTGGTAGCCGTCACCGATCCGCACAGCAGTTTCGAGCTAGCGCTCGACCGCGGATCGATGGCGGCTTTTCTGTCCTGGGTGGAGTCGCGACCCTCCGATCGCGCCCGCCGAACTCGTGGGGGCCCGGCGTGAGCGTGCATCTGACCAGGATCTATACCCGGACCGGGGACGACGGCACGACCGGTTTGAGCGATTTCTCGCGGGTGGGCAAGAACGATCCGCGGCTGATCGCCTACGCCGATTGCGATGAGGCCAATGCCGCGCTCGGTGTCGCGGTCGCGCTCGGCGCGCCCGAACCGGCGGTGCTCGCGGTCCTTCGCCAGATCCAGAACGACCTGTTCGACGCGGGCGCCGACCTGTCCACCCCGGTGGTCGAGGATCCGAAGTACCCGCCGCTGCGCATCACCGAGCCCTATATCGACCGGCTCGAGACCTGGTGCGACGAGTTCAACGACGGTCTGGCCCCGCTGAATTCGTTCATCCTGCCCGGCGGCACGCCGTTGGCCGCGCTGTTGCACACCGCGCGCACGGTGGTGCGCCGCGCCGAACGGTCCGCCTGGGCCGCGGTGGACGCCCACCCCGACGACACCAGCGCGCTGCCGGCGAAATACCTCAATCGCCTGTCGGACCTGCTGTTCATCCTCAGCCGGGCGACCAATCCCGACGGCGATGTGCTCTGGCAGCCCGGTGGGGGACTGCCGCGCTGACCCGACGCGCCGACGCGGAGAATCGGTCGGTTTCTTGTTGTTTCGTGACAGGGGGGCGTGTCGTGGGCCGACGGTCGATAAGCTGGCGACGTGAGCGAACGGTTTCTGGTCTCCGGCGGTAATCAGCTCGTCGGCGAGGTCGCGGTCGGCGGCGCGAAGAACAGCGTGCTGAAGCTGATGGCCGCGGCGTTGCTGGCCGAAGGCACCACCACCATCACCAACTGCCCGGACATCCTCGATGTCCCGCTGATGGCCGATGTCCTGCGCGGCCTCGGCTGCGATGTGACGATCTCCGACGACGTCGGCGGCGACAACTCGGTGGTGACCATCGATACCCCCGCCGAACCCAAGTACCACGCCGACTTCCCCGCGGTGACCCAGTTCCGGGCCTCGGTCTGTGTGCTCGGTCCGCTGATGGCGCGCTGTAAGCGCGCGGTCGTGGCGCTACCCGGCGGCGACGCGATCGGTTCGCGTCCGCTGGATATGCACCAGGCGGGCCTTCGCCTGCTCGGCGCGACCAGCGCGATCGAGCACGGGTGCGTCGTCGCGTCGGCCGAACAGCTGCAGGGTGCGCGGATCCGCCTCGACTTCCCGTCGGTGGGCGCGACCGAGAACATCCTGATGGCCGCGGTGCTGGCCGAGGGGGAGACGGTCATCGACAACGCCGCGCGCGAGCCCGACATCGTCGATCTGTGCACGATGCTCGTCCAGATGGGCGCGCGCATCGACGGCGCGGGTTCCTCGGTGCTGACCGTGCAGGGCGTCAAGAGCCTGGTGCCCACCACTCACCGGGTGATCGGCGACCGCATCGTCGCCGCGACCTGGGGTATCGCCGCGGCGATGACCACCGGCGATGTGCGCGTCACCGGCGTGAACCCCAAGCACCTGGCGCTGGTCCTGGACAAGCTGCGCTCGGCCGGTGCGCGAATCTCCTACGAGCCCAACGGTTTCCGTGTCGTGCAGGCGGAGCGTCCGCGCGCGGTGAACTTCGCGACGCTGCCCTTCCCCGGGTTCCCGACCGACCTGCAACCGATGGCCATCGGCCTGGCCGCGATCGCCGACGGCACCTCGATGATCACCGAGAACGTCTTCGAGGCGCGGTTCCGTTTCGTGGAGGAGATGATCCGCCTGGGCTCCGACGCCCGTACCGACGGTCATCACGCGGTGGTGCGCGGTATCCCTCGGCTGTCGAGCGCGCCGGTGTGGTCCTCCGACATCCGCGCCGGCGCCGGTCTGGTGCTGGCCGGCCTGGTCGCCGACGGGGTCACCGAAGTGCACGACGTCTACCACATCGACCGCGGGTACCCCCGGTTCGTGGAGCAGATGCAGGCCCTCGGCGGACAGGTCGAGCGGGTAGGTACGCCGAATTAGGCCCCTGACCAGGCGATTTGACTTCCTGTTTGTCGCCACGTAACTTTATTCAAGTCAGAGCGACACGGACACCGACTCAGCCGCCCAGCGGTTCGAGACACGAG